>JAHEGC010000012.1:37409-41119 GCA_024639965.1 Micrococcales bacterium | reverse complement strand
GCGACGGTTTCCATCGCGTCGGACTTGGTGTGTCCGATGAGTCCGACCGGTCCGCGCTTGATCCACCCCGTCGCATAGACGCCGGGTACGACCGCGTTGTCGTCGTCGAGAACGCGTCCCTCGTGATTGGGGATGACACCGTGACGCGAATCGAATGGGATGCCGGCGAGCGGTGAACCGAAATAGCCGACCGCGCGATAGATCGCCTGTACCGGGATTTCGCGCATCTCGCCAGTGCCGCGAACACCACCGGTTCCGTCGGGTTCGGTGCGCTCGTAACGGAAACCGACGACCGAACCGTCCTCGCCCAGCACCTCGACCGGCTTCGCGTAGAAGTGAAGGTGAAGTCGCCGTGAAGCGGTTCCCGCGGGACGCTCACGCCACTGCGTGAAAATCTTGTCGATGACGAACAGCTGCTTGTTCGACGAAATCGCCTCACGAGCGGAATCGTCATAAGCGAAGTCTTCGTCGTGCACGACGATATCGACGTCGGGCACTTCGCCGAGCTCCCGCAGTTCGAGCGGGGTGAACTTCACCTGCATCGGTCCGCGGCGGCCGAAGACGTGCACGTCGGTGACGGGGCTCGCCGCGAGCCCTCGATAGACGTTGTCGGGGATTTCCGTCGGGAGTAAATCGTCGGCGTGCTTCGCGAGCATTCGCGCGACGTCGAGCGCGACGTTGCCGTTGCCGATGACCGCGACCTCACGCGCGGTGAGCGGCCAATCGCGCGAAACATCCGGGTGGCCGTCGAACCACGACACGAAGTCGGCGGCGCCGTAGGAACCTTGGAGGTCGATGCCGGGGATCGCGAGAGGGGAATCGTCGATTGCACCGGTCGAGAAGATGACCGCGTGATAGTGACGCTGGAGGTCGTCGAGGGTGATGTCGGTTCCGAAGTTGACGTTGCCGAAGACGCGAATTCCGCCCGCATCGAGCACGTCACGGAGAGCGTTGATGATGCCCTTGATTCGCGGGTGATCCGGCGCAACGCCGTAGCGAACAAGCCCGTAGGGGGCGGGGAGGCGATCGAACAGATCGATCGACACATCAAACGCACGCTCGTGCTTGAGGAGAATGTCGGCGGCATAGATTCCGGCGGGTCCGGCACCGACGATGGCGAGTCGAAGTTTCACGGGCACTCCTTACTTCGTGCGTTCGATGACGCGACTGGCGAATTGGACGAGCGCGCGCTTGGACAATCCGTCGGGAAGCACATCAAGCGCCTCCACCGCTTCGGTAGCCCAGCGACGCGCCGTGGCAATCGTGGCGGTCGCGTGCTCGCTGGCGCGAAGTTCGTCGATACCGGCGGCGAATGCGTCGTCGTCCGCCGCGATGACGGCCGCATCGATTCGATTGCGCAGGGCGATGGATGCGTCGTCTGTGGCAGCACGAAGGAGGAGCATCGGAAGGGTCGCAACGCCGTTGCGCACGTCGTTGCCCTTTTCCTTGCCCGTGTCCCCGCCATCGAGATCGAGGATGTCGTCGATGATTTGGAACGCGACGCCGACCTTCTCGCCGTACTCGCGGAGCGGCTCGATAAATTCACGCGGCGCGCCCGACGTCATGATTCCGACCACCGCACTCGACGCAATGAGGGAGCCCGTCTTGTCGGCGAGGACCTGCAGATAGTGTTCGATCGGGTCGGTATCGCCTTGGGGTCCGGTTGTCTCGTGCAATTGGCCGAGGCAAAGACGTTCGAAGGTTGCGGCGTGAAGTCGAACCATGTCGTCACCGAGCGTCGACGCGAGCGAGCTCGCTCGCGCGAGAAGCAGGTCACCGGTGATGATGGCGACGGAGTTGCCCCAGACGGTGTGTGTGGTGGGGACACCGCGACGAAGATCCGCGTCGTCCATGACGTCATCGTGATACAGCGTCGCGAGGTGAATGAGCTCGAGGACCTGGGCACCCATGGTGATGTTGTCGCACGTTGCATCGCCGTACTCGGCGGTGAGCAGCGCGAGAAGCGGTCTAACTCGTTTGCCACCGGCCTCGAGCAGGTATCGCGCGATCGTGTCGGTGTGCGCATCACCGAAGTGCAGGTTGGTCTCGAGCTGCTTTTCAATGACGTTGAGCCCGTCGTCGAGTCTCTTGACGAGGGCTCGCTCCTCGGCCGACGAGGAGAGCGCATCGAGCAATCCGAAATTTGCGGAAATGGCGGAAACGTGACTCATCGTGCTCCTCCTCGCGGTGCGGTTCCGCGGTGAAGCGCGACAACTCCCGCCGTGAGATTGCGGTAACCGACGTCGGTGAAACCCGCGTCGCGCACCCACGATGCGAGAGTCGCTTGGTTCGGCCAATCGCGAATCGATTCCATGAGGTAGTCGTAAGCCGCGGGGTTCGAACTGGCGACCCTGGCGACCGACGGCATCACGCGCGCGAGATAGAGGTTGTACGCACCGCGCACGAAGCCGTTGGGGGGAGTCGTGAATTCGCAGATGACGAGTCGGCCGCCGGGGGCGAGCACGCGACGCATCTCGGCGAGCGCTTTGTGCGGGTCGTTCACGTTGCGCAGGCCAAACGAAATCGTGACCGCATCGAAGCTGGCGTCGTCGAACGGAAGTGCTTCGGCGTTGCCCTCGACGAAAGTGATGTCCGGATGCTTGATCCGGCCGACCGCAACCATGCCCGCGGAAAAGTCGAGAGCGGTGACGCGGGCGCCGGTGCGTGCGATGGCCGCGCTGGAGGTGCCGGTGCCCGCGGCGATGTCGAGAACTCGGTCACCCGCGTTGACGTTGAGTGCGCGAACGGTCGCTGTGCGCCACAGGGCGCTCGCCCCCACGGAGAGGATGGCGTTGGTGCGGTCGTACCCCGGCGCGACATCGTCGAACATGGCAGCGACCTCGCGGGGGTCCTTGCCCAGGTCTGCGCTCGTCACGATTATCAACTCTACCCGCGCGTGAGTACCCTTGATTCGTGAGCAGCGCGAACCCCCTTTCGGTCTCGCGCGACACCGTCTCAGCGTTCCGCGTGGGTCCCGTTCTCGATTACGCGCCCGCCGCTCGCCCGCTGTATTTCCGCTCCGAGGGAATCGAAATTGTCGGCCTCGGCGAACACGCGCGCCTCACCGCGCGCGGACCCCACCGTTTCACCGAACTTGCGGCTCGGTGGCGCGAGGTGCTCGAAACGGTCGCTCCGTCGATCCGGGGAAACCTCATCGCCTTGGGGAGCGGAGCATTCGACCCCGAGGACGAGGCGACCCTCATCGTCCCGCACGTCACGATTGTGAAGCGCGGTCGCGAGGTCACAACCGTCACGCTCGATTCCGGACACACCACGCTCGAGCCGGTTCGTCGAGTAATCGGCGCTGGGCCGATCGTTGAATGGCCGAACATCGACTCGGTGTTTCCCGACCGCGTGCGCACCGCGCTCTCTCGGCTCGACGAGACATTCGGCAAGGTCGTCGTCGCGCGCGCGATCACCGGTCGCGTCGTCACTCCCGGCGACGAGCGAGCGCCGCTCGTTCGTCTCGCGGCGGATTACCCCGACTGCCACATCTTCGCCATCGACGGGCTGTGGGGAGCCTCCCCCGAAACACTCGTGCGCGTTGTCGATCGGCGCGTCAGCGCTCGGGTTTTGGCGGGCAGCGCGGCCCGTGGCCTCGATCCGCAATCGGATTCGCGTGCGGCAGACCAGTTGCTCGCCAGCACCAAGGACCGCGACGAACATCACTACGCGGTGACGAGCGTGGTCTCCGCGCTCGAACCGCACTG
>JAHEGC010000012.1:26153-37309 GCA_024639965.1 Micrococcales bacterium | reverse complement strand
GCGAGAGCGAGGTCGCCGAGAAGGAGTCGGGTCACACCCGCGCGGCTCTCATCGGTCGCCCGCGCTGCAATCGCAATTCCCTGGGCCGTCGCGAGGTTACCGTCGATTCCCGCGACACCGCGATTGGAAAAGACGCGAATCGGCTTCCCGGGCACGACCCCGTCGGCGATGCGCACGAGACTCGACGCACCGAACACGAGTCGATCGTGTGGCCACGTCACGTCCCACGCCATTCGGACGAGAAGTTTGGGGGTGAGCGGCTCGCGCTGAATCGCCGCCTCGCGTCGGGCGAAATTCGCTCGGGCCGCGTGGTCGTTGTCGAGGCTTCCCGCGACGTCTGCCGCGGGATCGCCGATCCGCGCGTCGATGGCCATGCGCGATCGCCGCGCCCACTGGATGGCCCATTCCTTGGCGTGAACATCACCGTCCCCGACGACGTCAAGTGAGTCGACGAGTTCAGAGTCGGCGGTAGGTCGATAGGGAACGCCCTCGCCGTTCGTCACGACAATGACGCGCACGTCGTCTCGGGTGCACAAGGCGTCGGCCACGCGGGCGAGCGTCGGACGTCCGACAACGACGATCGTGCGCAGGCGGTCGAGGAATTCAGGCTCTGTAGCGACATGGCGATAGTCGGTGACGAGGTGCGGACCGAAGTGCGCGCCGCTGACAACCTCCGCGAACAGCGGTGCGCCGAGTTCACGTGCCCAACGTTCGGCGCGCTCCCCGGCACCGATTCCCGCGATGACGAGCATTCCGGCCTCGGCCTCTACGGTGAGGACATTCTTGGGCGGTCGAGGGCGGGCGGGGTTTGCACACGCGAGGTCGTCGAACGCGTCATTCGGGATGGGTGAGGACAACGGTTCCTCGAATTGGGGGTTGATGTGTACCGGGCCGCAGAGGAAGACCGCGCTGCGGATGGCATCATCGCCGATCATCATTCCGCTGACGCTCGCACCGTGCTGATCGTTGTGGGTCGAGATGGTCTGTTGGAATACCACCGAGCCCGCCAAAATGCCCACGTGGTCGGCGGTTTGCGTCGCCCCCGTGGCGCGAACCGCCTCGGGTCGATCGGCCGTCACCACGACAAGCGGCGTTCCCTGATGGAAAGCCTCCAACACTGCGGGGTGCAGATTCGCAACGGAACTTCCCGAGGTCGTGATGACGAGAGCGGGGAGTCCCGAATCCATGCCAATTCCGAGGGCGAGAAATCCGGCGGCGCGCTCATCGAGGACGACATGGAGCCTGACGTGACCGAGGTCGGCGAGTTCCGCGGCCGCGAGGGCCAACGACTGAGAACGAGAACCCGGGCAGACGACGATGTCGGTGACCCCGTTCTCGACCGCCGCGCGGAGGAACGCGACGGACCAGACGGTCGCCGTCGACTTCGTCACGAGCCGCTCGTCGGCGGTGTGTCATCCTCGTCGTCGAGTCGTCGCAACTCCTCTTCGATTCGGGCGATGCGTTCGTCGGGGGTCTCATACTTGTGCCCGGTCGGCGACGGCGATTGCGAGCGGTCGACGATGTCCACAGGAGGTTTTGTGGTCGCGTCCGGCTTCATGCCTCGGTTCATGACGGCGCGCACGATGAAATAAATGACGACGCCGATGAGGATGAACGCCCCGGCGATGAGCAATTTCGTGAGCACGAAGTCAATTCTAGGCGTGCGCTTTCGCGCCTACTATTGAGCCATGAGTCCGCTGACGAAATACACTCTCGCTCGAATCGGCTTTTTTGTCGTGCCCTTCGTCGCGTTGGTTGTAATCGGTGTCGAAATCGTCACTAGTGCGCTCATCGCCACCACGGCCGCGCTGGTTCTTTCGTTATTCGCCCTTCGAAAACTTCGGGGCGCGGCGAGCGCACAAATCGGCGGACTCAAACGACGTGCAGGTCAGGGTGAATATGACGACGACATGGCCAATGAGGACCGAATCGTCGACAACGGCAAGGGCCGTTAGGCCAAGAATCCGCGCAGGAGCGATGCCGAACCCTCGAGGTGATCACGCATTGCGGCCGCGGCATCATCGGGCCGTCCCGTGAGGATCGCCATGACGATGGTTTCGTGCTGTTCGTTCGAGTGCGCGATGTTGGGCGGGAGCAGCGGAATCTCGTCGAGGAGTTCGTTGACCTTCACCCGTGACTGAGCGACGTGGTTGACGAGCGAGTTAGAGCCGGTCAGTTCGGCGATCATGAGGTGGAGGCGCGAGTCGAGGCGACGATAATCTTCCACCGTCGCTTCGGCGGTTTCCGTGTGTGCGGTCCACAACCGCTCCCGAAGTTCACCGGTCAGTTCGGAGACCGCCGCCTGATACGCGGCACCAGGCTCAAGTACTCCGCGCAGGACGAGCACGTCCTGGATTTCCGACACCGTGAAGTGGTGACGTTCGAGAACCTCTCCGTCACGTCCGATCACGATGGGCCCCGCGGGGACGTCATCGGCAACGAAGGTGCCGCCGTATCGCCCGCGTCGGATCGCGAGGTAACCCGCCTGTGCGAGGGACGCGATGGCGTCGCGCACGGTGTCGCGTGACACCTCGAGCATCGTCGCAAGCTCGCGCTCGGGGGGAAGCTGCTCGCCGGAGTGAATCAGGCCGAGGCGAATCGTCTGGAGGATTCGTTCGACCGTTTCCTCGTAGGTGTTACCGCCACGAATCGGCTTGAGGAGCAGCGCCCGGTCGATTCTGACCGCCGCTGCCTCTCCGCCGAATTCCGAGACGCCCTGTTCCATCGGGATCACACGGGAGTTACGTACGCGCCCGAGATTCCGCCGTCGACGAGGAACGTCGAACCAGTGATGAAGGATGCGTCGTCACTTGCGAGGAAGGCAACCGCGGCAGCGAGCTCCTCGGGCTTGGCGAAACGCCCGATGGGGATGTGCACGAGGCGGCGCTGGGCGCGCTCGGGGTCCTTCGCGAACAGCTCCTGAAGGAGCGGCGTGTTGACCGGGCCCGGGCAGAGTGCGTTGACACGGATTCCTTCACGAGCGAACTGAACGCCGAGCTCGCGGCTCATCGCGAGAACGCCGCCCTTGCTCGCGGTGTACGAGATTTGCGAGGTCGCGCTTCCCATCACCGCGACGAACGACGCGGTGTTGATGATAGAGCCCGAACCCTGCTTCTTCATGTGACGGATCGCGGCACGGCAGCAAAGGTAAACGCTCTTGAGGTTGACGTCCTGCACCTTTTGCCACGCGGGGAGTTCGGTCGTTTCAATCGAGTCGTCGTCGGCCGGCGAGATTCCGGCGTTGTTGAAGGCGATGTCGACCGAGCCGTGAATGCGGGCGGCCTCGTCGAAGAGATTGTTGACCTGGGCCTCGTCGGCGACGTTCACCTGAATGAACGTGCCCTCGAGTTCGTCGGCAGCAGCTTGACCCGTCTTCGGGTCCATGTCACCGATGACGATGGTCGCGCCCTCGGCGCGCATGCGCTTCGCGGTGGCGAGACCGATTCCGCTCGCGCCTCCGGTGATGACGGCGACTTTGCCCGCGAGGCGCTGGGTGAGGTCGATTTTTTCGATGGACATGGATGGTTCCTTTCTGGGGAGTTAGTCCGCGGGGATGAAGACGTTCTTCTCTTCGGTGAAGTGAAGAGGGGCGTCGGGTCCGAGCTCGCGGCCGAGGCCCGACTGCTTGAACCCGCCGAAAGGCGTGTTGTAACGCACCGACGAGTGCGAGTTGACCGAGAGGTTGCCGCTCTCGACCGCGCGGGAAACGCGCAGTGCGCGTCCGACGTCACGGGTCCAGATCGAACCGGACAACCCGAACTCGGTCGCGTTCGCGATTTCGACCGCGTCGGCTTCGTCGTCGAACGGGTGGACCGTCACAATCGGTCCGAAGATCTCCTCCGTCATGCACGGATCGTTGAGACCACGAGACAGCGCGACCGTCGGCGCGAACCAGTTACCCGGGCCTTCGGGGGCACTTCCGCGGAACGCGATGTCGGCCTTGTCGAGATACGCGCTGACCGACTCGAGGTGAGTGCGGTGAACGAGCGGGCCGACCTCGGTCGAATCCTTCGTCGGGTCATCGACCACAACGTTCTTGACCGCAGTTTCAAATCGCTCCATGAAGGAATCGAGTACTGAACGCTGCACGAGGATTCGGCTTCGCGCGCAACAGTCCTGGCCCGCGTTCTCGAACACGGAATACGGAGCGGTCGCGGCCGCCTTCTCGACGTCGGCATCGGCGAACACGATGTTCGCGCTCTTTCCGCCGAGCTCGAGAGTGACGCGCTTGATCTGGTCGGCAGCGCCTTTCATGACACGTTTGCCCACCTCGGTCGAGCCGGTGAAGACGACCTTGCGAACGTCGGGGTGGGTGATGAATCGATCGCCGACTACCGAGCCACGACCCGCGATGACCTGGAACAGTCCGTCGGGAAGCCCGGCCTGTGTCGCGAGCTCACCGAGGCGGAGGCTGGTGAGCGGAGTCCACTCGGCCGGCTTGAGCACGACCGCGTTACCCGCGGCGAGCGCCGGCACGAACCCCCACGACGCGATTGTCATGGGGAAGTTCCAGGGGGTGATGACGCCGACGACACCGAGCGGGTCGTTGAACGTGACGTCGATTCCACCGGCGACGGGAATCTGCTTTCCGAGGAGTCGTTCGGGGGCAGCCGAGTAGTAATCGAGCACGTTGCGTACGTGGGTCGCTTCCCAGCGCGCCTGTTCGATCGGGTGACCCGAGTTGCGCACCTCGAGCAGTGCCAGGGTTTCGACATCGTCTTCGACCGCACGCGCGAAAGCGCGAAGTGCCTCGGCGCGATCGAACGGGTTGAGCGCCGCCCACTTCTTCTGCGCGGATTTCGCCCGGGCGATCGCGTCGTCCGTTTCCTCGACGGTTGCGTGTTCGACTGTTTCCATCTCCTCGCCCGTGGCGGGGTTGATAATCGTGTAACTCATGATTTGTCCTTCACTGTTGCCGCGGCGACGAGCGCGTCGAAAAGTCTCGGGTCGGTTGTCGATGTGACTTCGGGGTGCCATTGCACCGCGACGCCAAACGGGTAGTCGTCGATCTCGATCGCCTCGATGACGTTGTCGGCACTGCGCGCGGTGACCGTGAGGCCGTCGCCGACGCGGTCTATCGCCTGGTGGTGATACACGTTCCCCGACACGTTCGCCCCAACGATCGATTCGAGTCGCGAGCCCGTGGTCACGTCGAATTCCATCGTCGTGAACTCGGCGTTGCCACGTTGGTATGCGGTCGATCCGACCACGTCGGGGAGGTGCTGAATGAGGGTGCCTCCGCGAGAGACGTTGAGAACCTGCGCCCCCCGGCAAATGAAGAGAATCGGGAGGCGTCGACCGAGGGCCTCCTCGAGAAGCGTGAATTCCCACGCGTCTCGTCGGAGGTCAGGTTGATCGGTCTCGGGTGCGGCCGTCGCGTCGTACTGTGAAGGGTCGACATCACGACCTCCCGCGAACAGCAATCCGTCGATGCCATCCAGCACTCGGGCAGCGATCTCCCGTGACGTGGGTTGCGGCGGAACGAGCACCGCAATGCCTCCGGCATTCGTCACGCTGTCGATGTAGGACGAGTGGAGGAACGCCGCATCGACATCCCACACACCGGTCTTCGCTTGCTGCCGGTAAGTAGTGACGCCGATGACGGGAGGCTTAGAGGCGTTCAAACCCGCGCACTCGCTCCCAGTCGGTGATTGCCGAATCGAACGCGCGCACCTCAATGCGCGCGGCGTTGACGAGGTGGTTGACGATGACATCGCCGAAGATGCGGCGTGCGTGATCCGACTTGTCGAACAGGTCGGCCGCTTCGCGAAGCGTCGTCGGAACGTGTGGTTTGTCCGCCTGGTAGCCATTTCCGAGGGTGATGTCCTCGAGCTCGAGCTTGTTCTCAATTCCATAGATGCCCGCGGCGATGAGCCCCGAAACGGCGAGGTACTGGTTGACGTCACCGCCGGGAACGCGGTGTTCGACACGCATTCCGTGGCCGTGACCGACGACGCGGAGCGCGAGCGTGCGGTTGTCGGCACCCCACGCGATCGCGGTCGGGGCGAACGAGCCCTCGGAGAATCGCTTGTACGAATTGATGTTCGGGGCAAAGAGCAGCGAGAATTCGCGCATCAGTGCGATCTGGCCGGCGAGGAAGTGTCGGAACGTGTCCGACATGCCACGGTCGGCCTTCTCGTCGGCGAACACGGGGTTGCCTTTCGAGTCGCGCAGCGAGATGTGGATGTGGCACGAGTTGCCCTCGCGCTCGTTGAACTTCGCCATGAAGGTGAGCGACTTGCCGTGCTTGTCGGCGATCATCTTCGCGCCGTTTTTGTAAATCGAGTGGTTGTCACAGGTGATGAGCGCGGTGTCGTAACGGAACGCGATTTCCTGCTGACCGAGGTTGCATTCGCCCTTGACACCCTCGCAGTACATTCCGGCACCGTCCATGCTCACGCGGATGTCGTGAAGGAGCGGTTCGACGCGCTCGCTCGCAAGCAGGTCGTAGTCGACGTTGAAGTCGGTCGACGGTCGGAGGTTGTCGTACCCTTTGGCCCACGCTTCGCGGAAGGTGTCGTCGAACACGATGAACTCGAGTTCGGTACCGACGTAGGGGACGAGGTCCATCGCCGTGAGCCGGTCGATCTGAGCCTGAAGGATCGAGCGGGGTGCCATCGGCACGGGCTCGTGGTCGGTTGTCTGGAGATCGGTCATGACGAGTGCGGTGTTCGGAATCCACGGAACGACGCGAAGTGTCGACATGTCGGGAACCATCGCCATGTCGTTGTAGCCCTTTTCCCACGACGAGAATTCGTAACCGGGGACCGTGTTGTTCTCGACGTCCACCGCGAGCAGGTAGTTGCAGCACTCCGCGCCGTGTTTGATGGCGTCTTCGACGAACAGGCGCGCGGACATGCGCTTGCCGACGAGTCGACCCTGGATGTCGGTGAACGCGAGGATGACAGTGTCGATGTCTCCGGCGGAGACCTTCGATTCGAGCTCCTGGACGGAAAGCAAACCTTGATTGGTGGCCATGATCTTTTCCTCTTCGTTGAGGTTGGTTTTTCAACCCTTAGACAACACCACGGATGGCGGGTTTGTCAACAACGCGCCGAAAAATCGCGAAAATTCGTTGATCAAGACGATTCGGGGCAGATGAAGAATCGGAAACTTTTTTGTTTAAAGGTTGGATTTTCGATCGCGCCCGGGTCTATGCTCGGGGTTACCTAGCCAACACAATGTCGTGGGTTCGCGTGAATTCGCGACGGGAAAGGACTACAACGTCGTATGTCTGACAAATTGAAAGTCTCGGGAGTCACCTACCGAGAACAAAGCAAAGAGTATTTCGAGAAGAGACAACTCACGCGTTCTGCGGGCGTCTGGGGACTCTGGGGTCTCGCGATCGCCGCGGTCATCTCGGGTGACTTCTCGGGATGGAACTTCGGTGTCGGTGCAGGTGGCTTCGGCGGACTTCTCGTCGCCTTCGCCATTCTCGTCGTCATGTATTACGGACTCATGTTCGCAATCGGTGAAATGTCCTCCGCCATGCCCCACTCCGGTGGTGCATATTCCTTCGCCCGCAAGGCGATGGGGCCGTGGGGTGGTTTCATCACGGGACTCGCCGAAACCATCGAATATGTCGCGACGACCGCGGTAGTCGTGTTCTTCTCCGCGGCGTATCTCAACGGTGTGACGTCAGAACTGCTGGGTCTCGATCTGTCGGCTGACGGTTCGAACATGATGTGGGTCTGGTACGTCGTTCTGTACGCGATCTTCATCTTGCTCAACTCGTTGGGTTCGAGCATCTCGTTCCAATTCTCGATTGTCGTCTCGATCATCTCGCTCGGAATCATCGTGTTGTTCTCGGTGATGGTTCTCGCATCGGGCCAGATTGACTGGTCAAGCCTGTGGAACATCCCCGCCGACCCGGCTGCCGCCGGCTCCAGCTGGTTCCTGCCCCACGGCATCATGGGCATTCTCTTCGCCATCCCCTTCGGCGTGTGGCTGTTCCTCGGAATCGAAGAACTCCCCCTCGCGGCAGAAGAATCTCACAACCCGTCGCGTGACATTCCTCGCGCCGGATTCTGGGCTCGCGGAACGCTCATCGTCACGGGTCTTCTCGTCATGTTCATCAACACCGGAATCCTCGGTGCGGAGGCGACCGGTTCGGCTGGTGAGCCCCTGCTCGATGGCTTCCGTGCGGTTGTCGGTGACGGTTGGGCAGCGGTTCTCGGAATCTTCGCGTTGATCGGTCTGCTCGCATCGCTCCAGGGAATCATGTTCGCCTACGGTCGCAACATGTACTCGCTGTCGCGCGCGGGCTACTACTTCCAGGGGCTGTCGGTAACGGGTAAGAACAAGACCCCGTGGCTCGCCCTCCTCGTCGGTGGCGTCATCGGCTTTGCGGCACTCGTATTGCTCGATTACCTGACGGCGACCGACACGACGGGCGTCATCAGTGGCTTGGCCGGTGCGATCATCCTCAATATCGCAGTGTGGGGAGCCATGTTGGCTTACCTCATGCAGATGGTCTCGTTCATCATCCTCCGCGTCAAGCACCCCGAACTCGAACGGCCTTACCGTTCGCCGTGGGGTCTCTTCGGCGCAACCGTGTCCGGTCTGATCGCGGCACTCGCGTTCGTCGGGTTCCTGTTGAACCCCGCGTTCCTCCCCGCGATCTACGCCATCATCATCGTGTACGTGCTGTTCTTGGCGTACTTCGCGGCAATCGGTCGCCACAACCTCGTTCTCTCCCCCGAGGAGCGCTACGCGGTTCACGGCGAGCACAAGTAACACCCGTGAGCGCCTGTGGGTCGATTCGTCGGCTCACAGGCGCTCTCTTACGAACAGTCCCAGAAGATAGTAGAAATGAACCGTGAGCATCCTCACCGCGCTTGACCTTTTCACCGTCGGAATCGGTCCGTCGAGTTCTCACACCGTAGGCCCGATGCGCGCCGCCCGTCGATTCGTCACCGAATTGGTCGATGCCGACAAACTGACCGCGACGTCACGCATCCACGTCATGCTCTTCGGGTCGCTCGGCGCGACGGGTGTCGGCCACGGCACGACCAACGCGATCGTGGCAGGTCTCCAAGGTGCCGAACCCGAAACGTGCGACCCCGCCGCGGTCATCGGTGCGTTCGACTCGGCTGCGCTGGCCGGTCTCATCACCGTCAACGGCAGGGCCCTCACCTTCGAGCCCGCCGACCTCGACCTGCGCCCGATGACGCGGTTGCCCCAACACTCCAACGCGATGACCTACGAAGCCCTCGGATCCGATGGGTCCGTGATTTTCTCGCGCACCTATTTCTCCGTCGGCGGTGGGTTCATCGAATCAGACGACGAATTCGGCAAAGCCGTGGCCTCTCTGTCGGTCGAGCTACCCTATCGATTCGACAACGCGGTGGAACTCATGTCTCTCTGTGACTCGACTGGACTGACGATCGCGCAGATCGCCCACGCGAACTGCGTCGCGGTCTACGGCGAAGCGGCCGTGACCGCCCGACTTCACGAAATCTGGGCGGCGATGACGAGCTGCATCGAGGCCGGCCTGACCCACGACGGCATGCTGCCCGGTTCGCTCAATGTTCAGCGCCGCGCGGCCGGACTCGCCCGCCACCTCGAGGACCAGTCTTCAACCGAAGATGCTGCGACACTCGGCAACGAATGGCTCCAGGCGTTTGCAATCGCCGTCAACGAAGAGAACGCTGCCGGAATGCGCGTGGTGACCGCTCCGACGAACGGTGCGGCGGGCATCATTCCCGCGGTCGGGTATTACGCGCAGCGCTTCAAGAAGGTTTCCGCGGATTCGATCGAGTTCGATTATCTGCTCACCGCGGGAGCGATCGGAACGCTCTACAAGCGCAATGCGTCGATCTCGGGTGCCGAGGCGGGCTGCCAGGGCGAAGTCGGTTCGGCGTGCTCGATGGCCGCGGGCGGCCTCGCTGCCGTGCTGGGAGGAACACCTCATCAAATCGAGAACGCCGCCGAGATCGCCATGGAACACAACCTCGGACTCACCTGCGACCCGGTCGGTGGACTCGTGCAGATGCCGTGCATCGAGCGCAATGCGATCGCCGCGGGTACGGCCGTTGCAGCAACTCGTCTCGCACTCGCCGGTGACGGCTCCCACAAGATTTCCCTTGACACCGTCATCGAGACAATGCGTCAGACGGGGGTCGACATGTCCCACAAGTACAAGGAAACCTCGGCGGGCGGTCTCGCCGTCAACGTCATCGAGTGCTGAGTCAGAACGCGATGATCCACGCGATGATGATCGCATAGACGAGGCTCGACCACACGGTGAGCTTGAGCACGAGAACGTGTTCGGCCGGTGTCTTCGCGGTCCACGTGATGAGAATCGCGGGAAGCGTGAGGCACAAAGCGAAAAAGGCGTACCCGGTCGTCGCGAGCGTCAGAACGAGCACAACGAGTAGGCCGTAGGGGGCGAGAGCAAGAACGGTGTAAAGAATTCGCCCGAACAAAGGGGAAAGTCGGGTGGCGATGGTGCGCTTTCCCGCGACGATGTCGGTGGCGCGATCGCGCACGTTGTTGATGTGAAGAACCGCGGCTGCGAAACACCCCATCGCAACGCCGGCCACGATGGACTCGGTCGAGAACGTTCCCGTGAGGAGGAACGTCGTGCCCGTGGTCGCGACGAGCCCGAAGAAGACGAACACCACGATTTCACCGAGTCCGGCATAGCCGTAGGGGCGCTTTCCGCCGGTATAGAACCAGGCGGCAGCGATGGCCGCAGCGCCCACACCGAACATCCACCAGTACTGCGACCAGATGATCAGAGCGGTGCCCAGTGCCGCCGCGATTCCAAAGAAGATGAATGCGACGAGACGGACGCGCGCTGCGGGGGCAGCGCCCGACGCGGTGAGGCGTTTCGGACCAACCCGGTTTTGGTCGGTTCCGCGAATACCGTCGGAATAGTCGTTGGCGAAGTTCACGCCGACCTGCAGCGTGATGGCAAGAAGTGCGGCAAGGCCCGTGGCGATGAGGTTCGCAGGGTTCCACGCATCCTTCTCCGCGAGAAACAACTCCAGCATCGCGATGGCCCAGCCGAGAATGACGGGCGCAAGGGCGAGGCCAAGGGTCGCGGGCCGGGCGGCCGAGATCCAATCGCCGATTCGGGCCGGGCGAACCGTCACCGTCGCCTTGGCGGAATGAGCGACGAGCTTGGTCGCGCCTGGTAGGCCACTGCGGTG
>JAHEGC010000012.1:3442-26053 GCA_024639965.1 Micrococcales bacterium | reverse complement strand
CTTCGTCCGTTTCGGCGAAATCGACGAGTCGCGCGAGTTGTGCGGGGACGAGCGAGGTGTACCACGGCCCCTCGGGCAGTTCGGAAACCGCGCGCGAAAATTCAATCGCGTCGAAGGGTTCGGCACGAAGGTCAACGACATCGGTGCCCGATTCCAGCGCGCGAACCACAACCATGATTCCCGCGATGTACGTGAGCGGGAGTGCGAGCACCCAATTGCCCTCGCCAATCGCATCGGCGGTTGCCCGCGCCGAAGCGCGAAGGGCTTCCGCCGAGAGTGAAACCCGCTTGGGCCGTGCCGTGGATCCGCTGGTTTCGACGACGATGCCGTCGGTGAGTGCGCGACGAATTTCCGCCAGAGCGCTCTCCCGAGAGTCGTTCGAATCACGCGACGCCTGATTTGACACCGCACCCTCTCCGATTGTGGTCTGTTATCCGCGTTGAATGATGAAGACGTTTAACGTATTCGTAAACCCCGTTGACGCCTCGACTTCTTCGTTCTGCGAACCGTTGGCGATCAGGCCGTAGGACAGTTCGTTTCCGTAATCGCCGTAAGCCCAGAAGTGCCCCGTTGAATCGATATCCATTTGAGACGATTCGGTGGCGACCGTGAAAATACTGTGTACCCAGTTTCTGGTGCCGTTGCCCGAATCAATCGAATGGAAGTGGTAGCCATAATCCGCTGCGTAAAGCACCCCGGGCGTGCTGGGATCGAACACGATCGAATTGAAGATGTTGTCGACCTCGGCGAGATGAACCGTTGAACTGTCGGAGAACTTCGCTGTCGCCTTCTTCTTCTTTTTGTTCAATTTGGTCACGGTCACGAGGTAATTCGCCTGCACTTGGTTGTCGGCGTTCCGCTCGACTAAGAGCACCAAGGTTCCGTCGAGAGCGACTGCGATATCGCGGACTGAATATCCCTTGGTGTTTCCCGAACCGAGGTCTATTGCGTAACGCGTCCACTTCCTTGTGCTCGGTTTGTATATGGCGAGGCCCGAATTGTTATCGCGTCCAAAATGGTACGTCCATCCGTCGACGAGGATGAATTGCGCGTGAACCGCGTCCCACGTGCCGCCAATGACGTCGTTGTGAATGGCTTTCGAGCCCTTGATTGTTTCCGTCACCACGTGGGTTATTGGATTTCGTGCAGTCAACTTCCCGGTGACGTCGTTGACGGTCCACATCACATCGGCGGCGGGCCACGTCGCGGCGGCATTCGCCGGGGTTGCGACACCGAAGAACAGGGCCACTGCCGTCACACAACTCACAAAAACCTTGTTCATCAGTTCACCTTTCAACGACGTTCGCTCACTCTAGTCTCGTGATGCATCGAGCGCATCAAATTTGCCAGGGGAACGGGTCCCAGTCGGCATCGCGTTTTTCGAGAAACGCATCGCGCCCCTCCACCGCCTCGTCGGTTCCATAGGCGAGGCGGGTCGCCTCACCCCCGAAGATCTGCTGTCCGACGAGCCCGTCGTCGACCGCGTTGAACGCGAACTTGAGCATGCGGATGGCGGTGGGGCTTTGCGCGAGAATCGTGCGCGCCCACTCGATGCCGGTTGGCTCGAGTTCGGCGTGGGCTACGACCGAGTTGACCGCGCCCATCTGGAGCGCCCGCTCGGCGTCGTATTCGTCCGCGAGGAAGAACACCTCACGAGCGAACTTCTGGCCGACCTGGCGAGCGAAGTACGCCGAACCGTATCCCGCGTCGAACGAACCGACCGTTGCGTCGGTCTGCTTGAAGCGAGCGTATTCACGGCTCGCGATGGAGAGATCGCAGACGACGTGAAGAGAGTGCCCTCCGCCGGCGGCCCACCCTCCGACGAGCGCGATGACCACCTTGGGCATGAAGCGAATGAGTCGCTGCACCTCGAGAATGTGCAAGCGCCCGGCACGGGCTGAATCGACGGTGTCGGCGGTCTCGCCGTCAGCGTATTTGTAGCCGTCGGTTCCGCGAACGCGCTGGTCGCCACCGGAACAGAACGCCCAGCCGCCGTCCTTCGCGCTCGGACCGTTTCCCGTGAGAAGAATCACGCCGAGACGGGTATTCAAGCGAGCATCGTCGAGCGCGCGGTAGAGCTCGTCGACCGTGTGCGGGCGGAAAGCGTTACGCACCTCGGGCCGGTTGAACGCGACTCGGGCGATGCGGCCGTCGATCGAGTGGTGGTAGGTGACGTCGGTCAACGACTCGAACCCGGGCACCACAACCCACGCGGACGGATCGAATGTTTCGCTCACGGCAGTCATGTGTTCAGGCTACAACCGCCCGACTAGGTTGTAATCATGAGGCTTCCCGACGTCGACGAACTGCTCGCCGACGTGCGCGTTATCGCACTGCCGATGCGTACACGGTTCCGTGGACTCGACGTTCGCGAGACGATGATGATCCGCGCGACCACGGGCCGGGTCGAATCCTGGGGTGAATTCGCGGCGTTCACCGAATACGACGATGCTGAATCGGCACCCTGGCTCGCCTGCGCCATCGAACAGGCGTGGGAGCAACAACCGTCCATCGAGGAGCGCCCGCTCTTTCGCGACGAGGTGCCGACGAACGCCACCCTTCCCGCGGTGGACGCGGCGGCCGTGCCCGCCATCTTGGAGCGGTTCGGCGAGTTCCGCACCGTCAAGGTGAAGGTAGCGGAACCGGGGCAGACTCTCGCCGACGACATCGCCCGGGTTCGCGCCGCGCGGGCGTTTGTCGGCGACTCGGGCAGGGTGCGAATCGACGCAAACGGTTCGTGGAACGTGGATGAGGCGGAACACGCGATTCGGGCACTGGAAGAGTTCGATCTCGAATACGTTGAACAGCCCTGCACGACCATCGACGAACTTTACGAAATTCGCGGACGCGTTCACGGAATGGGAATCTTGATCGCCGCCGACGAGAGTGTCCGCAAGGCCGCCGACCCCGTCGCCGTCGCGCGGGCGGGTGCCGCCGACATCCTCGTCGTCAAGGTTGCTCCGCTCGGCGGGGTTCGTCGGGCGCTCGACATCATTGACGAAGCGGGGTTGCCGGTCGTTGTGTCCAGCGCACTCGAGTCACCCGTCGGATTGGCGGCTGGGTTCGATCTCGCCCGACGCATCGAGCACCTCGACTACGACTGCGGGCTCGCAACGGAAAGACTCTTCACGGGCGACGAGACCGTTTCGGCGGAACGCGCTACCTGGTGGCGCGAGCGCGCCGCCCGCTGCCTTACGCTGCTCTAGAGCCCGGAGTAAACGTGCAACCCCTTGAAGAAGAGGTTGACGATCGTGAAGTTGAAAACGACGGCGGTGAACCCGACGAGGCTGAGCACCGCGGCGGGTCGGCCGCGCCAACCGCGCGTCGCGCGAGCGTGGATGTAGCCGGCGAAAAGCACCCAGATGATGAAGCTCCACACCTCCTTGGTGTCCCATCCCCAGTAACGCCCCCAGGCGCGTTCGGCCCAGATCGCACCGGCCATCACCGTGAAGGTCCAGAAGACGAATCCGATGACGAGGATTCGGTAGGCGAGAGCCTCGAGCGCGTCCGAGGCGGGGAACGCGGAGAGGAATCGCCACGATCGACCGCCGAGTTTCCCTTCCTCGCGGGCGTGTTGGAAGAGCTGCGCACTGGAGAGTGCCGCTCCCGTGGCGAAGAAGCCGGTGCCGAGCACCGCGACGCACACGTGGATTACCAGCCAGTAGGACTGCAGGGCGGGCGGCAGTGGGCTGACGGAAACGTAGAAGTTGACCGTGACGATTCCCAAAGCGAGGAGTGCGAAGCCCGAAACGAAGGCACCCACGTATCGAACATCGCGCCAGAGGTTGAGGCCGAGGAAAACGCCGACGAGAACGAGCGTGGCGGTGAGCCCGAATTCGTACATGTTTGCCCAGGGCACGCGGTGCGCGGAGATTCCGCGTGTGATGTCGGCGAACGCGTGGATCGTCCAACCGAGAACGAGGGTCGCCATCGCACTGCGCAGCCATCGCGTGGGGACGGGCTTTCCCATCGACTCGGCGCGACCCGCGAGGTCGACCGCGAAAAGGATGAAAGAAATCGTGTACACGGCCATCGCCGAATAGGTGGCGATGAGGGAGATGTTTTCGAGCGAGCTCATACGGTGGCTACCTTATCGTTCGGACCTTGACGAGCCGATGCGACGAGGGCGTTGACCGTCGCATCCAGTTGCGGGTCGTCGCCGCGGGACATCGCACCCCACTCGAGTTTCGGGTTACGAGCGGTTCCCGAGACCCGGACCCAGACGCGGCGACGACGCGTTGCGAGTGCGGCGAGCAGTCCGGCAACGAGGAAGAACGCGCTGAGAGCGACACCGAGCTGTGTGGCATCGTGGCGAATCTCGATGCCGACGAAGCGGGAGAGGCTCGAGAAGGTCACCGTACCGAGGCCGTCGGGGAGAGTGAATGTGTCGCCGGGGGTGAGGACCACCTCGACACCCGTGTGCCGGCCCGCGATTTGCTTCAGCGTGTCGATGGGCAACTGGAATGCGTTCGCGCTCGCGCCCGAATCGAGTCCGAGGTCGCCCGTGTACACGTTGAAGGTCACCGTCGGGTTGGTCGGCTCGGGACTGTTCGAGGCGAGCGCTCCCGAATCGAGCTTCACCGCGGACGGGTAGAAGAACCCCTGCATTCCGAGCCCGTCACCGATTCCGTCGGGAATCTTGACGACGCCGACACTCGTCAGGTTGGAATCCTGGCTAAGGAAGACGACCGGTTGATCGAACACGACATCGCCGGCTCCGTTCGTTACCGTGATGACGGGGGCGAAGCCGTTGCCGAGCAGGTAAATCGACGAGCCTCCCGCGACGAGCGGATCGTTGACCTTGAGTGTCGCGTCGTGAATACCCGTCGAATCCGTCACCGTCATATCGGCGGTGAAGTCGACCGGCATCCACGCGTCTTTCACGTCATCGTGCACGTACGTCGGCGTGAACGAGTTGAGTGTGAGCCCGTAGGGCTGAAGGTTGCTTTCTGCGAACCAGGCGCCGGGGTGGAATGTGTCGTATGACGAGAGCTGATTCGTGAAGGTCTGCCCCTCGACGAGCACGCGTTGCCCATTCCAGCCGAAGCCACTGGCAAGAGCGAGAGTCGCGAGAATTCCGACCAGCGCGACGTGGAAGACGAGGTTGCCCGTCTCGCGAAGGTAACCGAATTCGGCGGCGATCGAATCACCGTCGCGGAGGACGCGGTACCGCTTGGCGCGCAGTGCGCGTTCGGCACGGTCGAGGGAGGCCACGATTCCACCGGTTGCTGGTTCTAGGCGACGCTCGGTGAGGCGACCCCACGACGAGGGCGCTTCGGCGGGTGCCGCGCGAAGCACTCCCCAGTGGTGAATGATGCGCGGGATGATGCAACCGATGAGGGAGACGAACAACAGCAGATAGATCGACGAGAACCACACCGAGGTGAAGGTGTCGAAGAGTTGGAATTGGTCGTAGAGCTTCGCGAGGTCGGGATCGGACGAATAGAGGTTCGAAACTCCGTTCGGGTCGGACGAACGCTGAGGAACGATCGACCCCGGAATCGCGGCAATCGCGACGAGAACGAGCAGGATGATGGCGGTGCGCATCGACGTGAGAAGTCGCCACGCGAATCGAAGGAACTCCACCGGTCCCAGTTTCGCTCCACGAATCGGCGCCGATACGCGGTTCTTGCGCGGTGCATCGGGCGAATCGAATTCGGTCACCGACTCGAGCAGATCCTCGGGTTGGCGTCTCGGGTTAGAGGGCGGGCGTGAAACCAACGAACGTCACCCCCACCCACGACATGATGGCGCGCCACAGGCCAAGGGCCATGAGCGCACCGATGACGATGAGAAGGACGCCCCCCGCGACGTTGATTGCACGGATGTGACGTTTGACCCACGCGAGCGCGGGAGCGACGCGACCGAGTAGCAGCGCGACGAGAACAAACGGGATCGCGAGCCCGGCCCAATACGCCACACCGAGCAGGGCGGCGCGCGCGATCGAATGTGAATCGAGCGCAAGGGTTTGAACAGCGACGAGGGTCGGCCCGACACAGGGCACCCAGCCGAGTGCGAAGACGATTCCGAGGAACGGTGCGCCCCACACTCCCGTGCGGGTTCGCCACGTCGGGAGCAGGTCGCGCTGGAGTGCGGGAATGCCTCCGGCGAAGATCACTCCCATGAGGATCAACACGACGCCCGCAACACGAAGGGTGACGTCGAGGTAGGGGGCGAGAACGAACCCGAGCGCACCGAACAGCACCGAGAGAGTAACGAAGACGACCCCGAAGCCCGCCACGAAACCGAGGATGCCCACGAGCACACGCCGGCGGTCGGTGGGGGTCGGAGTGCCCGAGATGGCAAAACCACCGACATACGCGAGGTATCCGGGGATGAGTGGGATCACGCAGGGCGAAAGGAAGGCGAGCAATCCGGCAACAAACGACAGCCCGGTGGCAAACCACACGTCACCGGTGGTGACGATTTCGCCGACGCTCGCGGCGGCGATCACTTCGTCTCCTCGAGCACGCCGTCGATCATGCCTGTGAGGATTGATTCGTCGACAATCGCACCGGAGATGCGCCCCGCGACACGACCGTCCGCGTCGAGCACGAGTGTCGTGGGTACGGCGTTCGGACCGTAATCCGTCGCGAAAGCGAGTCGGACCGCACCCTTGTCCACGTCGAGCACGCTGGGGTAGGGGATTCCGAAGGTGTCCTCAAACGCATTCGCGACGGCGGACTGGTCGTAGACGTTGACGCCGAAGAAGTGGGCACGATCGGCGTATTCGTTGGCGACGCCCGCCAGCGTTGACGCTTCGGCGCGGCACGGCGGGCACGACGCGTACCAAAAGTTGACCACGGTGACCTGACCGCGCAGGTCGGCGGCCGACAGTGTCGAACCGTCGGTCGTTGCGGTGGTGGTGAACTCGATTGGAGACGTGCGGTTCGCCGCCGTGATCTCGACGACGGCGCCATCGGCGGAGGTGAAATTACCCGATGCATCCGCAAGTGGTTCGCTCGACGTGCAGCCCGCGAGCACCGAGATCGACGCGAGAGCAAGAAGTGCGGCGACTCTATAAATACGTTTCGTCACACCGCCCCCGAATCCATCGCGCGTCCGGCATCGGCGGGTTCGCGGTATTCCTCCTCGACGAAACCCGTGGGGGTGACGCGAAAGGACGTTACCGACGACAGCGAGCATCGGCGAATTTTCGGGTTGTGCCACAGGCGTTTCCCCTCAATCGCGAGATGAGCGGTCCAAATGGGAAGTTGGTGGGAGACGATGACAACGTCACCGCCGGGCGCCGCATCCGCCGCATCGCCCATCGCGGCAATCATCCGCGCGGCGATGTCGTTGTACGGCTCACCCCACGAGGGGCGGAACGGGTTGGTGACGAATCGAAGCAAGCGGGGGTTGGTGAGGAACGCACGCCCGCCGTCGAGCCGAATTCCGCGGAATTCGTTCCACGGTTCGATGACGCGCTCGTCAACGGTCGCGATCAATCCCGTCGCGGCCTCCCAGGGGTGCATCGACTCGCGGGCCCGCTGAAGCGGACTGACGACGAGTGCGGAAACGCTGTCGAGGTCGACGAGGTCGAGCGCCGATCTCGCGAGCGCCGCGCCTCGCTCGGTGAGCCCGAAGTTCGGAAGTCGCTCGTAGAGCACGCCGCCGGGGTTGTTCACCTCGCCGTGGCGCACGAGATGAACCCGTTCGGCAGTCACGTTCCCGATTGTATCCGCGCAAACTAAGGGCAACGTCGCCCAGTACGCTGGGTAATTATGGTGAAACGCTCCACAGTCGCATCCCTGTCCGCACTCGCCGACGGCGAGGTCGTCGTTGCCGGGTGGGTCGATACCGTCCGCGACCAGAAGGCGGTTCAGTTCGTCATCCTGCGCGATGAAACCGGTGCCGTGCAGCTCGTCACGAAGGCGGTGCGAGAGATCGACGCCGACGTTCCGGATTCCGAAGCGCGCTTCGCACTCACTCAGCTCATTGGAACCCTCAACGCGGGCACGTTCATTCGCGTCACCGGTCAACTCGCCCACGACGAGCGTGTGAAGCTCGGCGGACTCGAAGTGAAGATTGACTCGCTCGAGGTCATCGCCGAGGCCGAGCCAGAGCCCCCCATTGCCGACGACTCGTCGATTGACAAGCGTCTCGACTGGCGCTTCCTCGACCTTCGCCGCCCCGAAGCGAACCTCATCTTCCGCGTGCAGACCGTGTTCGAACACGCGATGCGGTCGTGGTGGGTCGAGAACGGTTTCATCGAGATCCACACGCCGAAACTCATGGCGAGCGCGTCCGAATCACGTGCCGAGCTCTTCGAACTCGAGTACTTCGAGACCACCGCCTACCTTGCGCAGAGCCCGCAGTTCTTCAAGCAGATGGCGCAGCCCGCCGGTTTCGGTGCGGTCTTCGAGATCGCTCCCGCATTCCGGGCCGACCCGTCGTTCACCTCGCGTCACGCGACCGAGTTCACGTCGGTGGACGCCGAGATGTCGTGGGTGGAATCGCACGAGGACGTCATGGCGATGCACGAATCCGTCATCGTCGCCGGCCTGACCGCGGTCAAGGAGAAGTTTGGCGACGCGATTGAGGAGGCGTTTGGTGTGGCCGTGACCGTTCCGTCGACGCCGTTCCCGCGCATACCGCTCGCCGAGGCTCACGAGATTCTCAAAGGCCGTGGCTACACCGTTCCCCGCGCCGACGGCGATCTGGACCCCGAGGGCGAGCGCCAGCTCTCGGCGCACGTCAAGGAGGCGTTCGGCCACGACTTCGTGTTCGTCACCGACTATTTCACGTCGATTCGCCCGTTTTATCACATGCGTCACGAGGGCAACGGGGAGCTCACCAACTCGTACGACCTGCTCTTCAACGGAACCGAGATCTCGACGGGAGCGCAGCGCGAACATCGGATTGACGTGCTCACCGCCCAGGCGAAGGACAAGGGGCTCGACCCCGAGGAGCTCGAGTTCTATCTCGACTTCTTCCGCCACGGCGTTCCTCCGCACGGCGGATTCGGAATGGGACTCGCCCGGTTCCTTATGCTCTTGCTCGGCTTGCCGTCGATTCGCGAAACGACCTATCTGTTCCGCGGACCGAACCGTTTGCTACCGTAAGGCCAACTGAAGTTAAAAACGTGAGTCGGCCACCAGTTACTGGCGCCGACTCACGGACCCCCTTCGAAAAGGTCACTTTCAGTATATACACAAAATGTTCGCTGGGGCGAACATTTCTTTTAATCGAGGCGCGCTGGGCTGAACCTTTTCGGGATTGTCAACACCGCCGATTAAACTGAGGGAATGACAGCAAAGAAACCTTCCCCCGCGGCAACCGCCGCCGCTAAGGCGGCGCGCGACGCACAACGAATCGCGGAAGACGCGGCTCACGCGGTTGTGGACGGCGCAAAGAAGGCGGCCGTCGCGACTCACAAGGGCGCGAAGGTTGCGGCCGGCGCTACCGCCGACGCCGCCAAAATCGTTGCCACATCCACCACGGAGTTCGCCAAAAAATCCGCAAAATTTGTTGACGCCAAAACCCGAGAGGCCCTGGCGAAGGAGCTTGCGAAAACGCGTCCGGCGGCAATCGCAACCCTCGCTCGCCTTCGCAAGGCCGGCCCGTCCTCGAAGCCCGCGGGGATCATCGGGGCTCTCGACGCCGAATTCACCAGTGCCGAGGAGGGCGCTTCGGCTACCTCGGCCGAATTCACCGCTTCCGCTGCTAACTATGTACTCACGCTCAACGAAATTTACGGTTCGAAGGTTCGCGATGAGGGTCGTCGGGTCGCGCTGATCAACATCGTTCTCGCCGCGAACAGTGGCGCCGCCCGAGCAGTCGCCCAGGTGGGAGGGTGGGTTCTCACCATCGTTTCAAAAAGGTTTGCCGCTGCGGCTCTCGTTGCCGGTGTCGTGAACTTCGCGAACAAGCACGCCAACAAACTGACATGGCTTGGCGTTGTGGCGAAACTCGCGGGGATCAAGAACCCCGCACGCAAGAGCGCCGCCTGGATTGTCATCACAGCGTCGCGTCGCGTTCTCGGCGAGCCACCCACGACATGGCCGGCGACCGCGAAACCCGCCGCGAAGAAATCTCCGGTCAAGAAACCAGTGGCCAAGAAACCCGCGGTCAAACGCGCGTCGTCATAAGAAAAACGCCCCCGGAGATTCCGGGGGCGTTTTCGTTGGCGGTGCCGGTGGGATTTGAACCCACGGTGGACTTGCACCCACACATGTTTTCGAGACATGCTCCTTCGGCCGCTCGGACACGGCACCGTGGAAAATTCTACACGCGAATCGATGTGTGAGAAAAACGGGGTGACGTTGGTGCTCTCACCTACTCTGGAGTCATGGCTCGCACAACCGCAACGTTCGCGTGCGCTGAGTGCGGGTGGACAACCACCAAGTGGGTCGGCCGTTGCGGCGAGTGCCAGCAGTGGGACACCGTGCGCGAAGTCGGCGGCGAACCCGTCGGTGGTCGAACGGTGGCGACGCGCGTTCCCGAGTCGCGCGCGGCGGTTCCCATCACCGCGATCACGGCCACCGCATCAGAACACCAACCGACGGGTATCGGCGAATTCGATCGCGTCCTCGGCGGCGGCATCGTTCCGGGGGCGGCGGTGCTCGTTTCGGGCGAACCCGGAGTCGGAAAGTCGACGCTGTTGCTCGATGTCGCGAGCCGCGTTGCACAAAACGGACACCCGGTTTTGTATGTCACCGCCGAAGAATCGGTCGGACAGGTCAAGATGCGTGCGGAACGAACCGGGGCACTCGTCGACGAGCTGTTTCTCGCGGCGGAAACCAATCTCGGCACCGTACTCGGCCAAATCGATCAGGTGAAGCCGACGCTCGTCATCGTCGACTCGGTGCAAACCGTTTCCTCGGACACCGTCGATGGGCTCGCCGGTGGCGTCGCCCAGGTTCGCGAAGTCGCCGCGACACTCGTTCGTGTTGCCAAGGAACGGAACATCGCGATTCTGCTCGTCGGTCATGTCACCAAAGACGGCACGATTGCTGGTCCACGCATGCTCGAACACCTCGTCGACGTCGTCGTGCACTTCGAAGGCGATCGCCAGACATCACTTCGATTCGTGCGCAGCCTCAAGAACCGATTCGGACCGACCGACGAGGTCGGGTGCTTCGAGATGGTGGGCACCGGAATCAACGAGGTTCCCGACCCCTCGGCACTCTTCCGATCGAACGCACCGAGTCCCGTCAGTGGCACGTGCACGACAATCGCGATTGAGGGCCGTCGCGCCATTCCCGTGGAGATTCAGGCACTCATCGTGCCGTCGAACGCCCCGCAACCCCGACGCGTGACCAACGGGGTCGATTCCTCGCGAGTGGCGATGCTCCTCGCTGTGCTCGAACGCCGGGCGAAGATTCCGTTCCAGTCGGCCGACGTGTATGTCTCCACCGTGGGGGGAATTCGTGTCACCGAACCCGGGGCCGATCTCGCCATCGCGCTCGCCCTCGCGAGTGCGGCCCGCGATACTCCCCTCAGTGGCGAACTCATCGCGACGGGCGAGATTTCACTCTCCGGCGACATCCGCCAGGTCACGTCTCATGCGCTGCGATCCGCGGAGGCGACGAGACTGGGGTTCTCCCAGCTCGTCGACCACACCGCGGGCACCCTCGCAGATGCTATTCGTCGCTCGCTTCGTTGATCGTGCGGTCGTGGAAAGCCCGGAGCGCCTCCTCCTGATCGAGGATTCGCTCGGGGTGGTTCGCATCGTCGTCGAGGAACTCTTCTGAGCGCTGTTCGGCGTTGACGAGGTCACCGACGCGATGAAGGTAAGCCACGCTCTTCCCCAGATGCTTCGCCCATTTTCCGCTGCGCCCCTCATTGGCCTCCTCAACGCGAGCGAGCACATAGTGCGCATCCGCAAGAAGCCCGTAGTGTTCGAGCGTTGGAGCGACCGCAAACACCGGCGAGACCGCGTCGACCGCGGCGTCGAGGTCCCCGATGTCGACGAGTGCGGACCCGAGCACGGTGCGGTAACGCCACGCGAGGAAGAGGTCGTCACCGAAGTGGGCCTCGCTGAGGTCTGCGAGAACGGCCATCGCCTCGTCGGCACGTCGAACCTCCACGAGAACCGCTGCGAGTCGGATGCGGGCTTCATAGACGAGGTTGGTGTCCCCGTGCTCTTCGGCGTCGCTCATTGCGAGCCGAAGGAGTCGCTCCGCCTCAGCGAAATTCCCGGCGTGCACGAGTCGCATCGCGTCGTTGATGTCACAGACGTTCCCGAGGTGGTGCATCCCATCGCGACGAGCGCGGGCACGGGCGCGCTGCCGATGCGTCGTCGCCTCAGCGCCGTGGGAGATCTGCCCGCGCAGGATGCCTGCCTTGACCTTGTAGCGACGCGATGCATTCCCAAGAAATTCTTCGGTGCGGTCGAGAGTTGCTTCGGCGTCGGCGTGGTCCCCGAGGTGCACCAGAGCAGTCGCCAAAGTTATCTCCATCGCGATGCGATGGTTGAGAAACGGCGGATGATCGTCCACGAGGAGTGCTTCGCGCATGATCTCGGCCGCAGCCGCGTATTCGCGCATTTCGATGTGAAGCCTGGCGCGGGTGTGCATGAGTTGGATGACGCTGTAGATGTAGGCGTTCTCTTCCGCCTCGGGAAGCGCGCGGTCGATGAGTTCCACTGCCGTGGTGTGGTCGCGCAGGATCATGAGAAGGCGAACCTGGGCTCCGACATCGAACGCCACGCTGTCCCAATCCTCCGCGTCACGGGCGAGCGCTTCACTTGCGCGCAACGCCTCCAGCGCCTCCAGCGCAAGGCGCAAATCCTGGTACACGAACGCCTTTGCGCGATAGTAGAAGCTCAATTCCCGCGATTCGAGCAGTGATCGCGCCTCGGGCTCGTGCCGTGCGATGAGTTGCAGAGCGGCGTCGGACTCACCGAGCGCCGACATGCTTCGCGCGACACGTGCGAGCAATTCGTAACGGTCGATCTGGCGATTGACCGAGACCGCGATTTCGAGCGCTTGTTCATAGAGGGCTCGCGCGGACGCAAATTTGCGCCGGCTGAGTTCGCGATCGCCCAGTTCCTTGAGTGCCTCGATCTTGTCGGCGGGTCCGCCGCCGTCGAACCGGTCCCACAAGTCGCCATCGTCAGGTTCGGGGGGATATCCGCCGGTGGGGTTGTCATCGGACATTAGTTAGCCTCCTCGCCGGTCGTATCAGCGACTGTCGTGGGCGGAGCGTCAACCGGTGCCGCGTCATCGATCGCGGTTGAGGTGAGGTTTTCATCGACCGATTCGATGGGGGGTGATTCCGCTTCGGGCACGGTCGACGTATTTCGGCGTTTGTCGATGGAGGGCCAGGTGAACTGGGGGAGTTGAACGGGAATGAACCCGGCTGAATTGCGCATAGCTTTCTCCTCTCAACGGGCCAACGGCGAATCCGTCGGCTGTGAACCGTGCGAACCGCGGTGTGCGGGAGATTCAGTGTGCCACCGAGTGGCGACACGAAATGAACCCGACACGCCGTGAACCCGACGAATGTTCGAAACTTTCGTCGAAGGCGAATTATTCCCGCGCGAGGCCCGTTGCTACGGCGCGAGCACGAACGTGTTCGATGCCACTGACTCACCGAAGTTGTTGACGGCGACCACCCAATAGGTTCCGTATCCGAACTTCGCTTTGATCGTCGCTTCGGGCCATTGTGAACGGCCGCTCTCGACCACCTTGGGTGCGCCAATTCCACGCTGTTGGTAGATGCGGTAGTCCCAGATCGCAGAACCGTTAACGGAATCGGGCTGCTCCCACGCGAAGTAATAGGTGCTTCGGTATTGATAGAGAAAGTCAAAATTCTGCGGTGCATCGGGAACGTCTACCGCGCGTGCGGTGTCGGTGTCGGTTTCCCCTGCCCAGAGGTAGGGACCTCCCGCGGCGTTGACGGCGTTGATCGCCGCAATTCGCCAGTCGGCCCCAGTGACTCCAGTGACCTTGAGGGAACGCTTCTTGGCGCTTGTCGTGCCGCCCAACTGCCAGGTTTCTCCCGAGTCGAGTGAATATTCCACTCGGTAACCCGAAACGCCGTAGGAAAGAAATTGATCGGGAGTTGCGGTCCACGAGACGGTCGTGTTGGATCCCGAGACACTCACCGAGGGGTTCGGCGAACGGGGCACAATCCAGTCAAGGTATGACGTAACTCGGGTGGAGAGCCCGGGATAGTTGGCGAGGGCGCAACCGTTTCCCCACGACGTCACGCCGATAAGCGTCGGTTCCGTGGTGCCGTCGCCGTCCGCGTCGATGTCGTCCACGTACGGTCCGCCCGAGTCGCCCCAGCAGGTGTCTTTGCCGCCGCCCGTGAAGCCAACACAAATCTCATAGTTCGGGTTCCACTCGGACGACGTGTAATCTCCACAATCGTTCGGGGCGCCGTTCGAAATTACATCGAGGGTGACAGCTCGGAGCAATTCGGGGTAGTCAGGGCTGGATTCATTCGCGGAAGTTGCCCCCCAGCCCGACACGCCGATTTGGTCTCCGACACTGGGAGCCTGGGACGGTTGAACCGCAGTGGGAAGCGCGATGGTGTCGATGGCGGGGTCGGTCAAGTCGAGGCCCACCTTGAGCTTGACGAGCGCAAGGTCGTTGTACCAAACGTCTCGGTCGGGACCCGACGAATAATCGGGATGGACCTTCCACGACGCGGCCGTGTAGACATCGGTACCACCGGGGACTCCGAGGTCATCGTTGCCGGCGAACACTCCGAGAAACGACGCGTTGTAGTCGTAGAGGCAATGGGCTGCGGTGATGACCCATTGCTCGTTGATGATGGAGCCGCCACAGAATTGACCGTTATAAACCGTTCCGTCTCCGGTGTTTTGATTGCGGTTGATGAGCCCCACCTGCCAGGGAACTTCGGTGATGTCGATGGTCGAACCGCCGATGATCTTTTCGGGTCGAGCGGCCACGGCGGGGGTGGACAGTGAGAACCCGAGTGCGAACGTCACCGCGATTCCGATCCATCGAAGAGTGGAAGGGGACGGTGATTTGAGATTCATGTTTCAACGATAGGTGCTGAGCCCGAATCAGTAAACCCTAGCCGACCGAAACAACCGCCGAATCGGGGCCGTAATCGTCCCCGGGAATGTTCACGAAGTTTCGCGCTCGAACCGTGAAGTACACGCGTCCCGCCGCGGGGCGCGGGAAAGTCAATTTGGTCGAGATGTTGGAGCCGTAATCGATGGGGGCGAAACCCGAATCGGGCGAGGTCGACCAGAAGATTTGGTAATCCTGAATGGGGTCTTCGTTGAGTTGTGCGGGTGGCTTCCACGAGAGCGTCACCGTCGAACCCGTCACTTTGGAAACGGACAGGCTTTGCGGCGCCGAAGGAATCGAACGGAAACGGAAAGGTCCGTCGACGTCGTTCACTCCACTCACCGCGGTGACGCGGTAGATGCAGTCCGTTCCCGTGGGGCAGGTGTTGGTGAAGGTTTGAAGCGACGCGTCGACCGAACCGGCCGCCGTCCACTCCGCGCCACGATCCACCGAACGATAGATGACAAAGTCGGTCACCGGCCAGGCCGTCGCAGCAGTACTCGGGTTCCAGGTCACCGTGGCGTTGCTGCCCGCGTACGACCAGGTGACGTTGTTCGGAGGGGCAGGCACGAACCAGTCCTGGAACGATGTCACACGTACCCCGAGACCGGGCCACTTCGTGCTTCCGCACTTCCCCATGTTGTACGAGGTGATCCCGGCGAGCGTCCACACGCCGTTGACTTTGGCGGCGTAGGGTCCGCCCGAATCGCCCTGGCAAATATCCTTGCCACCCGTCGGCGTTCCCGCACAAATGTTCTGGGTTGGGTCGTAGAGCCCGTAGACGCTCCACTTGCCACACTGTGACGAGTCGGTGGGGGAACCCTTGGCAGCGATGACGGCGGACATGAGTCGGTACGAGATAGCCCCACCGGTTCGCGTCGCTCCCCAACCCGAGATTGTCAGAGACGTGCCGTTGCGCGGCCATTCTTCACCGTCAACGTCGAACGGGAGGGCGATCGGCGCACGGTTGGCATTCCACTCGAGGGCGTTGTCGAGATAGACGAGGGCGACATCGTTGTAGACCCCGTAGACGTCCTCAGAAAAATCGGGGTGGCGAACAATGGCCAGAGGGTCAGACCGGAACTGGAGGTAGACGAATTGACGAACGTCGACGATTCCGGAATAGACCTCGATGTCACTGGCTGGGGCGACATCGCCGTTATCGAGCGTCACACAGTGGGCGGCGGTAATGATCCAGTGGGCGTTGAGGATTGAGCCACCACAGGAATAGAAACCACCCAGCCCGTCGTGGGCATCACGACGAACCCACACCTGCCACGGCACCTTCTTGATGGCGGTTTCCCGCCCACCCACGATCCGTCCGTCGTGTGGCACGACCACGGGTTGCGGCACGGCCGCCAAAGCCTCGGACGCTCCGCCAACCAGGGCGCTCGTTGCGACGAGGGCAACGGTGACCAGGCGGGAGATGGCGGGGAGAACGCTCACTTCCCCAGCCTAGGTGCGAACTGCCTAGTAGAGCATGAATTGCTTGGGCTCGGCCGACTCCACGTCGCCGACAAACACGGAAAGCTGATACGACGCACCGCCACCGACCGCGGGAGTTCCCGAGGCGCAGTCGTCACTGCGCGTTCGCCCCCACGGAATTGCGGGGAAATCGACCGGAATTGTCGGCTCGAGGGTTGCGGTGTACGGCTCGGTGCCGGACTGGCAGGCGGTCGAATCCCAGATCATGTCGGTTCCGCTCATGATGACGTACTTCTGTTTGTCCGAACCGACTTCGAACGTGCACGCCGCGTCGCTCGTGTTGGTGATGGTCATCGACAGCTGCGGGGTTTCACCCTCGGCATAGGAATCGGCATCCGTCTTCGCGGCGAGCGCGATGTCTTTCGAATTGCAGGCGGGCACCGCGCTATCGGTCGAGCCGGGGGTCGGGGTTGCGGTCTGGGCTCCGCCACCGAACAGTGCGGTAACGAGAGTCGCGATACCCGCGACGACCACGACAAGGATGACGAGCGCAACGGCGCGACGACGCCAATAAACCGAGGGGGGAAGCGAGCCACCGGGTTGCATGAACGTCATGGATTCAGGGTAAGCGTGACGCGCGCCTCACTCGCGGTGACGCGCCGATTCGTCAGAGCGTCTTGAGCATGCGCGTGTTGCCGAGGGTGTTGGGCTTCACGCGGGCAAGGTTGAGGAACTCCGCGACTCCCTCGTCGGGGGATCGCACGAGTTCCGCGTAAACCTCGGGGCTCACAATCGACAGCGTTTCGGTGTCGAGGCCCACCTCCCCGATGACCTCATACCCGTGGTGGCGGAAAAAGTCGATCTCGAAGGTGAGGCAAAAGAGTCGGGAAAGGCCAAGTTCACGCGCCGATTCCTCGAGCGCGGTCACGATAGCGCGGCCCACGCCCTTGCCGCGATGCGATTCGGCGACGGCGACCGTGCGAATCTCACCGAGGTCGCGCCACATCACGTGGAGTGCCCCGCATCCGACAATTCGACCCGCGTCTTCGGCGACGACGAACTGTTGAATTGCCTCGTAGAACACGACCGCGTCTTTGCCGAGCAGGATGCGTTCCTTCACGTACGGCTCGATGAGCGACTCGATCGCCTCAACATCGGCCGTGCGCGCGGGGCGAACTGTTGTCGACATTCCGCCATTCTAGGGCGAGCCCTATTCGGCGGGGTTGTCGCTCGTCTCGCCCTCGAGGGCATCGGATTCGATCGCGGAGACAGCAGGCGCTTCCGCGGGAGCGGCGATCTCCCCCGTCATCGTCGCCGTGAACTCGTCGTCCACGAAGTCGATGTTGACGTGGTGTCCCGAGAGGAGTTCGCCGTGGAGGATCTTCTCCGACAGCATGTCCTCGACCTCGTGCTGGATCGCGCGGCGCAACGGTCGTGCACCCAGCATCGGGTCCCAGCCGATCGTGAGCAACTGCTTACGCGCCGCGTCGGTGACGTCAAGCGTCATGTCGCGGTCGAGCATGCGCTCACGAAGACGACGAACGAACAGGTCGACGATCTGGAGCAGCTCGTCGTGCGACAACTGCGGGAAGACAATCGTTTCGTCGACGCGGTTGAGGAATTCGGGCTTGAAGTGCTTCTTGAGTTCCTCGACGACCTTCGCGCGCATCGCCTTGTAGGACTGCTCGGAGTTGCCCTCGAGAGTGAATCCCACGGGGCCACCGGTAATGTCCTTCGTTCCGAGGTTGGTGGTCATGATGATGACGGTGTTCTTGAAATCGATGACACGACCCTGGCCGTCGGTGAGGCGGCCTTCTTCGAGCACCTGAAGCAACGAGTTGAAAATGTCGGGGTGTGCCTTCTCGATCTCGTCGAACAGCACGACGGAGAACGGCTTGCGGCGAACGCGCTCGGTGAGCTGCCCGCCCTCTTCGAAACCGACGTACCCCGGAGGGGCGCCGAAGAGGCGCGAGGCGGTGTGCTTCTCGCCGTACTCCGACATGTCGAGCGAGATGAGGGCGTCCTCGTCGTCGAACAGGAATTCGGCGAGCGCCTTGGCGAGTTCGGTCTTACCGACACCCGTGGGACCGGCGAAGATAAAGGAGCCCGAGGGGCGCTTGGGGTCTTTGAGTCCGGCGCGCGTGCGGCGGATGGTCTTGGACAGGACCGCGATGGCTTCTTCCTGGCCAATGACGCGTTGGTGGAGTGACTTCTCCATCATGAGCAGGCGAGCGCTCTCCTCCTCGGTGAGCTTGAAGACGGGGATGCCGGTCGCCTGGGCGAGAACCTCGGCGATGATGCCCTCATCGACTGTTCCCGACTCGCCCTTGTCGCCCTTGCGCCATTCCTTCTCGAGGCGAAGGCGTTCGCCGAGCAAACGCTTCTCCTCGTCGCGGTGCTTCGCGGCACCCTCGTAATCCTGTTCCTCAATCGATCCCTCTTTGAGCGCGCGAACGGCAGCGATCTTGTCATCAAATTCACGCAGTTCGGGCGGCGAGGAAAGGATGGAGAGTCGGAGCCTCGCCCCGGCCTCGTCGATGAGGTCGATCGCCTTGTCGGGCAGGAATCGATCCTGCACGTAGCGGTCGGCCAGAGTGGCGGCCGCGGTGAGCGCGTCATCCGAAATCGACACCTTGTGGAACGCCTCGTAACGGTCGCGAAGTCCCTTGAGGATGTTGATCGTGTGTGCGACCGACGGTTCGTTGACCGTGACGGGCTGGAAGCGACGCTCGAGAGCGGCGTCCTTCTCGAAATACTTGCGGTACTCGTCGAGCGTGGTTGCGCCGATGGTCTGGAGTTCTCCGCGCGCGAGCATCGGCTTGAGAATGCTGGCCGCATCGACCGCACCTTCCGCCGCACCGGCACCGACGAGCGCGTGAATCTCGTCGATGAACACGATGATGTCACCGCGGTTGCGAATTTCCTTGGTCACCTTCTTGAGGCGCTCCTCGAAGTCGCCGCGATAACGGCTTCCCGCGATGAGGCTTCCGAGGTCGAGTGTGTAGAGCTGCTTTTCCTTGAGCGTCTCCGGAACTTCGCCCTTGACGATCGCTTGGGCGAGGCCCTCGACGACGGCGGTTTTTCCGACGCCCGGCTCACCGATGAGCACGGGGTTGTTCTTGGTTCGGCGGGAAAGGATCTGCATGACGCGTTCCATTTCCTTTTCGCGGCCGATCACCGGGTCGAGCTTTCCGTCGCGTGCGGCCTGTGTGAGGTTGCGCCCGTACTGGTCGAGAATCTGCGAACCCTTGTCGGCCTGACCCGTCTCGGTTCCGCCGACGACCGCCGACTCCTTGCCCTGGTACCCCGAGAGCAGCTGAATGACGGTTTGGCGAACGCGGGTGAGATCGGCGCCGAGCTTGACGAGCACCTGAGCGGCTACGCCCTCCCCTTCGCGAATGAGACCGAGCAGGATGTGCTCCGTGCCGATGTAGTTGTGACCGAGTTGAAGCGCCTCGCGGAGGCTCAGCTCGAGAACCTTCTTCGCGCGCGGGGTGAAGGGAATGTGGCCGCTCGGTGCCTGCTGGCCCTGCCCGATGATCTCTTGCACCTGTTCGCGCACCTGCTCAATGGCGATGGAGAGTTCGGCGAGTGCCTTCGCGGCGATGCCGTCGCCCTCGCGGATGAGACCGAGCAGGATGTGCTCCGTGCCGATGTAATTGTGGTTGAGTTGCTTCGCCTCTTCTTGGGCAAGCACCACCACGCGGCGGGCCCGATCGGTGAACCGTTCAAACATGTGCGTCATCTCCTTCGCGCAGAGTCCTGCGCCGATACTTCGAGGGTAACGACGGGAATGACGCGAAATCAGCGATTTCGCCGAGGGCAAAACACGCCGTCGTGGGTCGAACTCTGGCCGCCGCCGTACGATCGAAGAATGTCCCGCAACAACACTCAACGCCTCGGAGGCGCCATCGCCTTCATCCTTCGTCACGCCGACGACGTCGAGGTTGACTCGGTGGGGTGGCTTCCGCTCGAGGACATCGTCGCGCGCTTGGCCGTGGACGGCATTGAGGTTACCGTCGACGACGTTGTGCGCGAGGTCGGTCCGGGGGGAAACGACCGCTTTGAACTGTCGATCGATGGAACCAAGGCGCGGGCGTTTTACGGCCACAGCCAGCCCAACGTGAACATCGAATTGATCGACACCGAACGGGCACCCCAATACCTGTATCACGCGACGCCGGAGTACAACCTCGAAGCGATTCTCGACCGCCGCGAAGGTCTGCTGCCGCAGAAGCGTCTCTACATCCACCTGTCCGAGGACCCGATGCGGGCGGTCGAGGTCGGAAACCGGCGCGGCGTTCCCCTCGCGCTGTTCGAAATCGAGACCAAAGAACTGCGGGAGCCCGTCGGCCGCACCAGCCCCGAATCGTCGGTGTGGTTGACCACGTTCGTCCCCGCCAAGCTGCTCTGGCGGATCGCCGTTCCCGAGGCGAAGGTCTAACTAGGCCTTGGGCGGAAGGCCGCGGCGCTCACGTTCCTCGGCTTCGTACTTCTCGAGTGATCGGCGCTCCGTGCGATCGGCGCGAATGATCGAGCGAAGCCCAAACCAGAAGATAAGACCGATCACGAGCGTCGGTGTCACCGAAAAGATGGCGTTGGCCCAAAAATCCTTGATCACGGTCTCAGTGTAGGTCGGGTTACTTGACGAGTGGGAAGAGGATGGTTTCGCGGATTCCGAGGCCGGTGAGCGCCATGAGGAGTCGGTCGATTCCCATGCCCTGCCCACCACACGGCGGCATGCCGTGTTCGAGGGCGCGAAGGAAGTCCTCGTCGACGCGCATCGCCTCGTCGTCACCGCGGTCGGCGAGCTTGGCTTGTTCGACGAAGCGTTCGCGCTGAATCACGGGGTCGACGAGTTCGGAATACCCCGTCGCAAGTTCGAAACCACGAACGTACAGGTCCCACTTCTCGACGACGCCCTTTTTTGCGCGGTGTTCGCGAACGAGGGGGCTGGTGTCGAGCGGGAAATCCATGACGAAGGTGGGGCTGTCGAGATCGCTCTTGACGTGGTGCTCCCACAGCTCCTCGACGAGCTTGCCGTGCGTCGGGTGCTTGACCTCGAGGTCGACGGCTTTCGCCATCTTCTCGAGAGCGACGAGCGGGGTCTCGGGGGTGATCTCGGAGCCGACGGCCTGCGAGAGTGAATCGAACATCGAGATGCGCTTCCACTCGCCGCCGAGGTCGTATTCGGTTCCGTCGTTCCACGTCACCACGTGAGAACCGGCGACGGCGAGCGCCGCGTTCTGAATGAGTTCCTGGGTGAGCGCAGCGACCGTGTTGTAGTCACCGTAGGCCTGGTAGAACTCGAGCATCGCGAACTCGGGGCTGTGGGTCGAGTCGGCACCTTCGTTGCGGAAGTTGCGGTTGATCTCGAAGACGCGGTCGATGCCGCCGACGACGGCGCGCTTGAGGAAGAGTTCCGGGGCGATGCGAAGGAAGAGTTCCATGTCGAACGCGTTGGAGTGCGTGACGAACGGTCGCGCCGCCGCGCCGCCGTGTTGGGTTTGGAGCATCGGGGTTTCGACCTCGAGGAAACCGTGCTTGGTGAACGTTTCACGGAGCGACGCGAGTGCGGTCGCACGGGTGACGACGTTCTGGCGGGCTTGGTCGCGCACGATGAGGTCGAGGTAGCGTTGGCGAACCCGCGTCTCCTCGTTGAGTTCCGAGTGCAGGTTGGGCAACGGCAGAAGTGACTTGGCGGCCATCTGCCACTCGGAGACCATGATGGAGAGCTCGCCACGCTTCGACGTGATGACCTCGCCCGACACGAACACGTGGTCGCCCAGATCGACGAGCGATTTCCAGTTCTCGAGCGACTCCTCGCCGACAGCGTCGAGCGAAATCATCGCCTGGATGCGCTCACCGTCGCCCGACTGCAACGCCGCGAAGCAGAGTTTTCCCGTGTTTCGGGAGTGGACGACACGACCGGCGAGGGCGGCGGTGACGCCCGTGGCGACATCGACATCGAGCCCCTCGTGCGCGGTGCGAACGGCGGCGATCGTGTCGGTGATGGGAACACTGACGGGGTACGCCTCACCCGATTCCAGGAGGGTTTCGCGCTTGGCCATGCGGACGGCTTTTTGTTCGACGATGTCGTCGGCCGACAGCTCGGTCTCCTCGGTCATGACGCCCTTTCCGTTACCCGTCAAGGTTACCGAACGCGCGGGATGCCGAGAGGCATGTTGTCGAT
>JAHEGC010000012.1:0-3342 GCA_024639965.1 Micrococcales bacterium | reverse complement strand
ACGCGATCGGCGAGCTCCCGGGCACGTCGAACCAACGCGAGATGACCCTCGTGAAGCGCGCCCATCGTCGGGACGAGCGCGACGTCAGTCATCGTCGGGGTCGACGTCGAGGAAGCGCTCGATCGGATCGACGGCACCGTCCGAGGATTCCCGCAACGCCTCTTCGACCGTCGAATGGGCGAGCGCTCGAAGCACTTCGCCCGGACGCTCGACACCGATTTCGCTGAGGCGGAACGTCGCGTTGTCGATGATCGCGCGAGAGAATTCGGCGACCGCGCCGACGGCATCGGCGTAGGCGGGTCGGTCGTCCTCGGCGACCACGAACGGTTCGCCCCCCATCTCGACGACGAGCGCCTGTGCGATGGGAAGCGCCACGTTCGGTGCGGTCACACCGAAGTACGCACCCTTGAGCCGGTGGAGGTCAAGGGACGTTCCCGTGAAGGCGAGAACGGGGTGCACCGCGAGCGGGATAGCGCCGGCGCGGGTTGCGGTGTCGAGCACGCCGATGCCATGTTCCGCGCTCGTGTGAAGAACGATGTGACCCGGCTTCCAGTGCCCCTCGAGCGCGTCGACGAGTTCGGCTACGGTTTCGCCCTCACCCGCTCCGACAATCACGAGCTCGGTGGACGCAAGCACCTCCGCGGCGGGCCGGATCGACACCCCGCGGAGAAGCGAGACCACACGTTCGCGATCGGCGGGGGCGGGCTCGGTGATCGTCCACGGGAAGTGGCCGGCGCCCGCGAGGGCAAGGCCGAGAATCGCCAGCTCCGGCGCGGTGCCGACGAGCCCGACCTCGAGGCGGCCTGGCGTCATCATGCGGGGTCTCCATCGGGATCGCGCGGCGGCAGAATGCACATCCACTCGGCGACGAGCGCGGCGACGACGAGAAGCAGCGATGACACCACACCACCGGCGTTGGCGGGCACGCTGACCGACGTGACGACGGGTCGACTGAAGGTGTACGCAAGCAGGCCGACCGTTCCGCCGAACACGAGCGCACCCGTCACCGAGGAGGCCTTGGCGAGATTGACGATCGTGACCGCGGTGATCGGGTCGATGCGACGGCCGGGCTCGGGCTTCGTCGCCCAGCGAACGCGGTAGCCGAGGAACACGACAGCGACACCGATGAGCACAAGACAAATCGACAGCGACCACGGCACCTGGACGGCGGGGCGGCCGCTCGCGACGAACACCCAATCGAGGCCGAACCCGACACCAAAACCGAATGGGGTGAGCCCGATGAGCGTGAACGGGTTCGTGCGCTTCACGACTCCACCCCCGCGAGAAGGTCAGCTACCCGGCCGCGACCGGGAATCACCGCATCGGGCTCGACATCGAGCCACGGTCGGAGCACGAATTCGCGCTCGTGCGCTCGAGGGTGAGGAACGACGAGGTTGGAATCCTCGATGTGCTCGCCGTGGACGATGAGGTCGAGGTCGAGTGTTCGATCGCCCCAGCGCTCGTGCCGCTCACGACCGTGCCGCGTTTCAATTTCGTGGAGAACAAGTAGGAGCGCGGCGGGAGCGAGGGTGGTGTCGATCACGACCACTCCGTTGAGGTACTGCGGGTGCGACGCGTCCGGACCGTCCTCGCGAACAGCGACGGTGTCGTAAACGGGCGACACCGCCACGACGGTGACCCCGTCAGTCGCGGCGAGTTCGGTGACGGCGTCGGCGAGCGTGGCGGCGCGATCACCGAGGTTCGCACCGAGCGCGACCACCGCGTGCGTCATCGCGAACTCCGTTCGATGACGACGGAGACGTCGGTGAAGGGAACGGGAATCGGTGCGCTCGGCTTGTGCACTTCGACACGCACGGAATGGGCGCCGTGCGCGAGAACGAGTTCGGCGATGCGCTCGGCCAGCGTCTCGATGAGGTCGACGGGGTCACGTTCGATGGCGGCGACAATATCGACCGCGAGCGTCCCGTAGTTGACGGTCTTCGCGAGGTCGTCGGCGAGGTCACCAAGGGGGAGGCGAACATCGACGTCGACGACGAACTCCTGACCGTTTGTGCGTTCGTCGGCGAACACTCCGTGATGTCCGGTCCCGCGCAAACCGCGAAGGCGAATCTCGTCGCTCACGCGCCTGCGTCCTTCCAGTTTTCCCAGACCGACAGGGCTGCGACGGTGGCTTCGACATTGTGCACACGCACCGCACTGACACCAGCGTCGGCTGCGAGAACGGAGATGGTTGCGGTCGCTTCGTCCCGCTCTTCGGGGCTTTCGCCGTACGGAGCGAGGAACTTTTTGCGCGATGCACCGAGAAGCACGGGGAACCCGAGCGCGACGACCTGGTCGATCTCGCGAAGGATCTGCCAGTTGTGTTCGGCGGTCTTGGCGAACCCGAGACCCGGGTCGACCCACAACCGCGTGCTGTCGATTCCCGCCGCTTGCGCCGCGTCGATGCGAACGAGCAATTCGGTGACAACATCCGCGGTGACGTTGTCGTAGGTGGCGAGTCCGTCCATGATGTCGCTTTCGCCCCGCCAGTGCATGGCGATGTAGGTGCAGTCGGTGCCGGCGACGGCGGTGAACATCCCCTCGTCGGCGAGGCCGCCCGACACGTCGTTGATGTACGTCACCCCGAGGTCGATTCCGAGTCGCGCGGTGTCGGAGCGCATCGTGTCGAGCGAGACGATGACGCCGTCCTCCACGAGCGAACGGACGATGGGTTCAATGCGGCGACGCTCCGTGGCGGAGTCGATTCGCTCGGCGCCAGGACGCGTCGACTCGCCACCGACGTCGATGACGTCGGCACCAGCGGCCATCATCGCGCGGGCGTGCTCGAGCGCGACCTCAGGCTTCTCCCACGATCCGCCGTCACTGAACGAGTCGGGGGTGACGTTGAGAACACCGAAAACGAGCGGGCGCTTAGCCATCTCCCCTCCCGATGAGGGCGAGGAGCGCCGACCGGGTGGGTTCCTCGGCGAATCGGCCGGCCGCCGAAACCGTCACCGCCGAGGCGGAGGATTGGCGCGCGCCGCGCGCGGCCACGCAATCATGGCGGGCATCGAGAACGACGAGCGCCCCGGACGCTCCGACGGTGTCGGTGAGCGCGGCGCACACCTCGAGGCCGATTCGTTCCTGAACTTGTGGTCGTGACGACACAATCTCGAGAACGCGGGCGATGCGGCCGAGGCCGACGACCGTGTCGGTCGGTTCATAGGCGATGTGGGCAACGCCGTGGAAGGGAAGAAGGTGGTGTTCGCACATCGACCGGAAGGCGAGGTCGCGCACGATGACGGGATCGGTCGAAATGACGTCGGCCGTCGACCCCGCGTCGCGAAGCCCCTCGGACGCATCGACTCCCACGCCCGCGAACAATTCCGCGAACGCATCGGC
>JAHEGC010000021.1 GCA_024639965.1 Micrococcales bacterium | reverse complement strand
TCGGTGCCCTCATAGGAGAGAATGTGCGTCGCGATGCGGTCGAGGAACCAGCGATCGTGGGTGATGACCACGGCGCAACCGGGGAACTCCAAGAGCGCGTTTTCGAGCGACGAAAGGGTTTCGACATCGAGGTCGTTGGTCGGTTCGTCGAGGAGCAGAAGGTTTCCGCCCTGCTTGAGCGTCAGTGCGAGGTTGAGGCGGTTGCGCTCTCCACCCGACAACACCCCCGCCTTCTTTTGCTGGTCGGGCCCTTTGAAACCGAACGTCGACACGTACGCGCGCGACGGGATCTCGACATTGCCGACCTGAATGACGTCAAGGCCATCGGAAACGACTTCCCACACGTTCTTGTTCGGGTCGATTCCGGTGCGCGATTGGTCGACGTACGACAACTTAACCGTCTCGCCAACTTTGAGTGAGCCGCCGTCGAGTTCTTCAATTCCGACGATTGTCTTGAACAGCGTGGTTTTTCCCACACCGTTCGGTCCGATGATGCCGACGATGCCGTTGCGCGGCAGCGAGAACGAGAGCCCGTCGATGAGAACGCGGTCGCCAAAACCTTTTTTCAAGTCGTGGGCCTCGAGCACAATCGCACCGAGGCGAGGTCCCGGTGGAATCTGAATCTCTTCGAAGTCGAGCTTGCGCGTGCGCTCGGCCTCCGTCGCCATCTCTTCGTAACGAGCGAGACGTGCCTTCGACTTCGCCTGGCGACCCTTCGCATTCGAACGCACCCAGTCGAGTTCTTCGGCGAGACGTTTCGCGAGCTTCGCGTCTTTCTTGCCCTGCACCTCGAGGCGTTCCGCCTTCTTTTCGAGGTAGGTCGAGTAGTTACCCTCGTAGGGGTAGAGACGACCGCGGTCCACCTCGGCGATCCACTGGGCGACATGGTCAAGGAAGTACCGGTCGTGAGTGATCGCGATAACCGCACCGGGGTACTTGGCGAGGTGCTGCTCCAGCCACAAAACACTCTCGGCATCGAGGTGGTTGGTCGGTTCGTCGAGCAGCAGCAGGTCAGGCTTCTCGAGGAGCAGCTTGCAGAGCGCGACGCGCCGCTTCTCTCCACCCGAAAGGACGCCGATGGCGCTATCCGACGGCGGGCACCGCAGTGCGTCCATCGCCTGCTCGAGCTGTGAGTCTAGATCCCACGCATCGGCGTGGTCGATGGCTTCTTGAAGTTCACCCATCTCGGCGAGCAGAGCGTCGAAGTCGGCGTCGGGTTCGCTCATCTGAAGTGAAATTTCGTTGAAGCGTTGAATCTTGTCGTACATCTCGCGAACGCCGTCTTGCACGTTCTCGAGGACCGTGCGCGACTCGTCAAGCTCCGGTTCCTGCATGAGGATTCCCACGGTGTAGCCGGGCGAGAGAGATGCCTCACCGTTGGAGGGAGTATCGAGGCCCGCCATGATCTTGAGGATCGTCGATTTTCCGGCGCCGTTGGGGCCGACCATGCCGATCTTTGCGCCGGGGAAGAACGACATCGTGACATCGTCGAGGATCAATTTGTCGCCGACCGACTTGCGGGCGCGCACCATCGTGTAGATAAATTCAGCCATTGTGTTACCAGTCTATTTTCTGGGTGTTGCCGATGAGGCAATCGCCCGATTTGAGGGCCGATTCGACCGACGACGTGAATTCTCGGCCACTGGTTCGTTGGGCGACGAGGCACAGTTTGTCGATCTTCACCGCGACGAACACCGAGTCGGCGTCGAGCCCCGTCTTCGTCTTGTCGGGTGTGGCTTGCATCGCGTTCTTCAGAAATCCCGCTGCGACGAGCGCGTCCACCATCGCGTGGCTGGGCGAAGGGTGGCTCGCCTCGGCGACCGGGCGGAGCACCTGGTCGAAGAACGCTTTGTTGTCAAAAGCCGTTCCTTCGGGGAGGAACACGAGAGTCGGGTCTGTGGCGGGTGCCGATGTTGTCGGAGTTGCCGTCGGCCCCGAGGTCGGTGATGTCGAACACCCCGCGAGGGTCAATGCCGCCACGAACGCGATTGCGAGGAATGGCGGGGGTCGAAGGCTCACCCCGCCATTCTACGGCGCACGCCTCGGCTAGACCGCGGCGGGTTCGGCGTCGACCGGTTCGACCGCCGGCGCCTCGCCGGCCACGTTCTCGGGCGGAAGACTGACCGTACGGGTAAACACAGCCGTCCCCCAGAAAAGGTCGTGACCGATCGCCTCGGCCTCGATCTCGACGTTCGTTCCGGTTCGGTCGTCGTTCTGCCAGTCGCGCACCCGCAAGCGGCCCGAGACGACGATGCGGTCCCCCTTCGAGACCGACGGAACAGCGTTGATCGCGAGTTGACGGAACGCGGTGATGGTGTACCAGTTGGTCGACGCGTCAACCCACTTCTCGCTCGCACGGTCGAAACGGCGCTGCGACGACGCGAGCCGGAAGCTCGTGATCGGCAGCCCCTCCCCCGTGACGACGTGCCGCGGGGTTGTCGCGATGAGACCGGTGACGGTGATGATGTCGCTCATGTTTTCTCCTTCGGTTTCGGCGACGCAAAGGCGTCTCCCCCGAGGATGCGCGAGCGCGCGACTCTCCGAATGTCGCGACAGCGAAACCGTGGAGAACTGCCACCGAGCGACGGCCGTGGAGAACTAGACCGTGAGGTACTGGGCGAATCCGGCGCGAACTTTGTTGACTTTGGGCACCGCAACCGCGAGGCAATAACCCTGAGTTGGGTTCTTCGCGAAGAAGTCTTGGTGGTAGTCGTCGGCCGGAAAGAACTCGGTGAAATCGGTGATCTCGGTGACCACCCCGCCGCCCCACGTCTCGTTTGCGCGGTCGCGCGCGGCGACGAACAATTCCCGCTGGTTCGCATCGGTCGGGAACATCGCCGACCGGTATTGGGTTCCGACGTCGTTCCCTTGACGGTTGAGCTGGCGAGGGTCGTGCATCGTGAAAAACGCGTCGAGAATGACCTCGGCCGGAATCACGCTCTCGTCGAAGGTGACCTCGACGACCTCCGCGTGGCCCGTCGATCCCGTACAGACGGCTTCGTAGGTCGGGGCGACGACATGCCCGCCCGCGAATCCGGAGACCACCGATTCGACTCCTCGGAGAACGCGGTACGCGGCATCGAGACACCAGTAGCAGCCACCGGCGAGATAGAAAGTCATCACGGAGTCAGCCTACCCGCAGGGGTTAGGCTGAGTGCCATGGCCTACGAAGCAGCATCGGACCGATACGAGAAGACGCCGTATAGGCGTTGCGGCCGAAGCGGAATTCTGCTTCCGCGAATCTCACTCGGACTCTGGAACAATTTCGGAGACGACCGCGACCACGTGGTTCAGCGCGACATCGTGTTGCGCGCGTTCGACCTCGGTGTCACTCACATCGATCTCGCCAACAATTACGGACCGCCGCCGGGAAGCGCCGAGCGTAACTTCGGACGAATCCTTGATTCCGACCTCCGCCCGTGGCGCGACGAGTTGATCATCTCGTCGAAGGCAGGGTTCGACATGTGGGCCGGCCCCTATGGCGAATGGGGCTCGCGCAAATACCTTCTCGCATCGCTCGATCAGAGCCTTTCGCGGATGGGGCTCGACTACGTCGACATCTTCTACTCGCACCGTTTCGATCCCGACACCCCGCTCGAGGAAACGATGAGTGCGCTGGCGACGGCCGTCCAGTCGGGCAAGGCGCTGTATGTGGGGATTTCGAACTACGACGCGGAACAGACTCGACGTGCCCACGCGATTCTTACCGACATGGGTGTGCGACTGCTCATTCACCAACCGCGCTACAACTTCTTCGATCGACGCCCCGAAGCGGAACTGTTCGACACCCTCGACGACCTCGGGGTTGGTGCGATTGTGTATTCCCCGCTGGCCCAGGGCCTCGCGACGAATCGATACCTCGACGGGATTCCCGGTGATTCACGCGTTCGCACCGCGAGTTGGATCGACGAATCGCGCATCACGCCCGAGTACCGCGAGCACGCTCGCGCACTCGATGAGGTGGCGCGCGGTCGAGGTCAGACGCTCGCTCAGCTCGCGCTCACGTGGACGATGCGTCACACCGCGGTGACAAGTGCCCTCGTCGGTGCGAGCTCCGTGGCACAACTCGAGGATTCACTCGTGGCGGCCCACGCCGCTCCACTCACCGACGACGAACTTGCCGCTATCGAGCCGCACGCGATTCACCAGCTCGTGGACAACTGGTTGTGACAGTCCCCAAACCCGCGGTCGGTTACCTCGCCGCTACTGTCGCCGCGCTCATCTTCGGCACGAACGGCGTGGTCATCAAACTCTTGATGGACGGCACCGGGCTCGACGGTTTCCAGGTGACGTTCTTCCGCGTCCTCGGCGGAGCGTTCCTCATGGGGTTCGTGTTGTTCCTGCGCGACCGCCGCGCACTGGCGATCACCCGAAAGCAAATCCTGCCCATCGTCACGATGGGCGTGTTCGGTCTCGCCACCCTTCAAGCCACCTACGCGCAAGCGGTGTTCATGTTGCCGGTCGGAATCGCCCTGCTCCTTGAATACACCGCAGTTTTGTTCGTTGCCCTCATCGCACGTTTCTTCTTCAAGGAGGCGATCAAGGCGCGAATCTGGATCGCCATCGCGGCGGTTCTCATCGGCCTCGCGACCGTCGCGGAGATTTGGAATTCCACTCTGAATGTCGAGGGCGTGCTCTGGGCTCTCGGCGCCTCCGCCTCGCTCACCACCTACTTCGTCTTGGGCGAACATCAAACCGGTCGACTCCACCCGATGGCGGTCGGATTCTGGACGATGTCCGTCGCAACCGTTTTCTGGGCCGCCCTCTCGGGGTGGTGGCGCGTCGACCCGTCGGTTCTCGCCACCGCAATCCCGTTCAGCGCTGACCCCGCCGGAGTCATCGGCCCCGCGTGGGTGTTGCTCGCCTTCGTCATTGTGCTCGGAACGTTCACAACCTTCGCCCTCGGCCTGTGGTCGATCAGTATCCTGAAGGCGACTCGTTCGGGAATCGTCGCAACAAGCGAGGTGCTCTTCGCTTTCCTCGCCGCGTGGCTCATCCTCGGGGAGACCCTCAACACCGTTCAACTCATCGGGGCGGGGGTCGTGCTCGTGGGCGTCGTACTCGCACAATCGGCGCGCGAAGGCCGTGCGGTCGAAGCGGATCTTGCACTTGACACCTCCAGCATCCCGACTCAGAAAGTAGACCGATGACTCTTCTTGACATTCCCGTTGTCACCGCGGACGGACGTGAAACGACCCTCCGCGAGCACGCCGGCAAAGTGCTCCTCATCGTCAACGTGGCGTCGCGATGCGGGCTCTCCCCGCAATATGCGGAGCTTGAGGAACTTCAAAAAAGGTACGCTGACCGCGGGTTTACCGTTCTCGGCTTCCCGTCGAACCAGTTCCTTCAAGAGCTATCGTCGAACGAGGCGATCGCCGAATACTGCACCACGAAGTGGGGCGTGACGTTCCCGATCTTCGACCGCATTCGCGTCAACGGTCGTCACCGCGCACCGCTCTACACCGAATTGACGAAGGCGAAAGACGACAGCGGAGCGGCCGGTAACGTGCGTTGGAACTTCGAAAAATTCGTTGTCACCCCCGACCTCGAGGTGATTCGGTTTCGCCCCACGACGACCCCGCTCGACCCGGCGGTCGTTTCGGCGATTGAATCGCACCTTCCGCGCGGGAATTAGCAACTAAAAGGATTTCAATTCCTCCCGTTGTGCGGGGTGAAATCGCTTGCTTTGCGCGGTAAAATCGGTGACTAATCAACGCTGGTTAAGCTTCACCCCACCCCCACATGAAAGCCCTTCGAATTTTCTTCGTCTGGGTGCTGGCTGTCCTGTTCTCAGGAGCCATCACCCCGACACTTTTGGCGATGGACGAACCGGCCTATGCGAGCCCGGCGGGGTTGAAATATCAGGCTTTTAGGTTCCCGAGTTCCGCGCACCCACCTGTGCCGACGACCGCGAACGGGGTCAACACGTCGTCGTACACGAAATGTGCTGAAGGCACGGTCGCCGACATCAACACGAACTGGGGCAGTGGCAATGTCATGGGTTCGGCCTCCTGCGGTGGCGATTACATCCTTGTCCACTGGTACGGATACATCAAAAATCCGACCTCGCAGACGATGTACTTTCGGAGTTTCGCCGACGACGGATCGTGGCTCTCAATCAACGACACGCAAATCGTCAACGATTGGGGAGACAAAGGCTGCGGTTTCACCAACACGGGTTCGTTCACTTTCACAGCGAACACCTGGTACCCCATCGATTACTGGTTTTACGAATGGGGTGGCGGCGCCTGCGCGCAGCTCTTTTCGGCGACGTCCTCGAACGGCACATATGCCGCGGTTGACGGAACAAACTTCGACCAAGCGGGTAGCGCTCCGGTTGATTTCACCGGCGTCGGTGCCGACACGACGCTCCGCACCAACGTTCCTCGCGGCTCAGCCTACTCGGACGCCGTTGTTGCAACGGGAACTGGATCCATCACCTACGCAATCAAAACGGGAGCGCTCCCGCCCGGGCTGAGTCTCAGTTCGGGGGGCGCCCTCACCGGAACGCCAACGACGAATGGGACATATACGTTCACAATCGAGGCGACGGGAGTTGACACCTCGTCGACAGCACGAACCGGTTCCCTGAGCATCACCGTCGGCGAAGCTCCCGTGATGACGGGGAAGTCGCTCAACGCGAAGTTGACGGTGGGTCAACCGATCACGCCGATTGACCTTTCCGATGAGTCGGCAGTCCCATCCGCGACGTACTCCGTGTCGACCGGAACGCTTCCCGCCGGCCTCAGTCTCGACTCGTCGACCGGCGTCATTTCAGGAACGCCATCGACGAAGCAGGTCAAAACCTTCGTCGTCACCGCCCAGAACGCGATTGACAGTTCTCCGACGCCGAGCCTGACCATCACGGTGGGCCTTGCGCCGAACGTCGCGAGCGCTACCATGCAACAAGCCGTCACCATCAACAACGCGATTACGACAACGTCGTTCGCTGACAGCGGTGCTTATCCAGCGCCGACGTATTCCGTCGTTGGCGATGCGTTGCCCGCAGGCGTCAGCCTCAACGCAACTACTGGCTCACTCTCGGGAACCCCGACGGAGCGCGGCGTGTTTCACTTCTCCGTGCAAGCGACGAATTCGCTGGGAACGTCCACCACGACACAACTCAACCTCACCGTCGGGCGACGACCGCGCCTCACCTCCACCTCAGTGAGCATCCTCACCGAACCCGACGTCGCAATCAACCCGACCTCCGTCGCCGATTCCAACGCGTACCCCGACGCCGAGTACCTCCTTGCCGACGGCAGTGTTCTCCCCGAGGGCATCAGCGTTTCACCGACAACGGGAATCATCTCGGGCTCGACGACGACCCAGGGGATCTTCCACTTCATCATTACGGGCGACAACGAACTTGGGGCGACCAGCACTCTGACGAACACACTCATCGTCGGCTACGCACCGGTGCTGGATTCGACGGGTCGTACCGTTTACCTCGACCTGAATTCGACCATTTCCCCGCTGAGTCTCGGTGACGACCACGCCTACCCCGTCCCGACGTACACCGTCGACTCGGGAACGTTGCCGACGGGGCTCGGGCTCGGCGCGTCGACTGGAATCGTTTCCGGATACCCGACCGCAAAACAAACGCGCACCCTCGTCATCGCCGCCGAAAACGCCATGGGAACGTCGAGCACGGGGTCGCTGCGATTTGTCGTTGGTGTCGCGCCCGACATCAGCCGTAAATCGATGGACCTTTCCGTCACGGAGAGCGTCGACGAGGTGTCGAAGTCCTACGCCGACCTCGACGCGTACCCCGCGCCCACTTATTCGCTCGTCAACAACAGTGATCTCCCCGCCGGCGTCACCCTCGATTCGAGCACAGGTCTGCTTTCCGGCACACCAACCGAACGTGGCATTTTTGAATTCACGGTGCGTGCGTCGGACAACGGGTTCGGTTCGTCGACGACGTCGACACAAACGTTGACGGTCGGAAAGAAGCCGCGAATCGGGTCGGTTGGATTCACGGTCAAGACCGCACCGGGTGTTGCAATCGCCCCTCGTGACATTTCTGATTCAGACGCTTACCCCGCCCCGACGTACACCGTGGATGTTGACGACCAGCTACCGCAAGGGATGGCGCTCGACTCGACCACTGGTGTGCTGACGGGCGCGCCGACCGAGACGGGAGTCTTCCGATTCCGTGTTCGCGGCCAGAACTCGGTTGACGGAACGACCACCGACGTCATCACGGTGATTGCGGGATATGCCCCCGACGTCAGTGCCAAGACTCTCAACACCACCGCCCTTCACGACCAGGCCATCACACCGATCGACCTCGGCGACCCCGCCGCGTTCCCGATCCCCGTCTACACCGTCACCGATTACACAGATTCGGCAGGGACTATTCGCAACGGAGTGATGCCGAACGGTCTTCACCTCAACTCCTCGACGGGTGTGATCTCAGGAACCCCTACGGACCAGGGCGTTCACCGGTTCACCGTGACCGCGAGCAATACCTTCGACGCGGCAGGTTCGACTAGCCAAACGCTCACCATCACGGTTAACAAGGATGCCTACTTCCCATCTGACTACAGCGACCTCGCCGGGCACGCGTTCGTCAACGACACGACCTCCTACTCGTCCAAGATTGAGGCGTTGGGGTTCCCCGACGCCACGTATTCGATCGTCGAAGGCCTGAACGCTCTGCCACCCGGTTTCTCGTTCAATAGTTCGACGGGTCGCGTGACGGGTACATCCACCGCAACCGGCAGTTATTCGTTCCGCATTCACGCCGACAACGGTGTCGGAAACGGCGCGACGACGAGCCTGCAACGAATCGTCATCGCGTCGCCCCCCGCTGTGGTCTCGGACGACATCGACACGAGCGTGTTCGTGGATGTGCCGTACAGCGCCAAGCCGACCTTCAGCGGTTACCCGACCGCAGATTTTTACATCGACGGTGAACTCCCGCGCGGTCTCGCGCTGGAGTCCGACGGAACCGTCTCGGGTGAACCGACGGCCGCGGGGACGAAGTCGTTCAAGGTGTGCGCGCAGATTTTTGAACGTCATGCGTGCACGCGCACATACACTTTCGTTGTCCACGGCGAGCCGATCTGGAACAACTCTGCCGACCTTCCGGTGGACGCGATTCACGGTCAGTCGTATTCGGGACACGTCGCGTTCCGCGGCAAAATCAAGACGTCCGGTGGTTGGGACATCGCCGACTTCGGAACCGGCCTCCCCCCCGGGTTACGTCTCGGTGCTGACGGAGTGATTTCGGGCAGCCCGACCGCGACGGGTGAGTTCTCGTTCAAGGTCGTCGCGACGAGCACGAGCAACGTTTCGACGACGTCTCCGGCGCTCACGATCATCGTGCGCAAGGCGCCCACATGGACGAAGGCGACACTCGGAACTCTCGCGACGACCCTTATCAACGGTCAGGTTTCGGCGTCGGTGGAAGCGACGGGTTATCCGGCTCCGAAATATTCAATTACGTCCGGTGCCCTTCCCCGAGGGCTCACGCTCAGTGAAGGGTCGGGCGAAATCACGGGAAAGCCGACCGAATCAGGCTCGTTCAATTTCGTGGTGACAGCCACGAACTCCGCAGGGCACGTCGACACGGCGTCGCTCAACCTCATCGTCATTCAGGCGCCGGTTGCCACGGATGAGGTCATCCCGCTCACCGCGCTGCGTAACGTCAAGTTCGCCGACGGCGTCGCCTATTCCGCCTA
>JAHEGC010000018.1 GCA_024639965.1 Micrococcales bacterium | reverse complement strand
TAGTGGTCGACTTCGGCCTGGTCCGCGCAGGGAATCACAAAGGAAACTGCTTCCGAGTGCGGAAACTGCGGACCGCCGTTCAGCGCAATGAATTTCTGCCCGAAAATCTCGAAATCAATCGTGACCTCGGTGAGTGGTTCGTTTCCCGGAGTCTCGACGGGGGTGATCCAATTGCTGATCATTCGGCTGTTCGGGAAATTTTCCACATAAAACTCTGCGGCCTCGCGCCCGTTGTGGTTGAACCAAAGGCACGTCGTGAGCTGAGCGATGCTGTTCATCTGACAAGCATTTCATGCGCCGTGAACCTCCTGCCACCGCTCAAAGGATTCGCTCGCCCCTTCATTCAAAAGAACCCTCGATCCGTAGTAAACCAGAACCAATTTTGATCTTCACAACCGTTAGTGTTGGCAGAACCATGAACCCTCCCTCAATTCACGTCCGCGCCTTTATCACCTGGCTCGCCATCTTCCCGCTCGTATCACTCGGATTCGTCACAATCGTTCCGGCGATGGGCGAGGCTCACCCGCTCCTCAAGGTGTTCGTGCTCACGCTCGTGGTCGTGCCGCTTGCCGTCTATCTAGTGGTGCCCAACCTCATGAAGGCGTTCATGAAGGTCTCCGGCCGAAAGTAAAGCTCCGGGCTTGATCGCGTTACGCGTGGGGGAATGTGATCTCCGCGACAAGGAAAACGATCCAGAAGAGTGCGGGTAGCGCAACGATCGACTGTCCGACGATTGTCAACTGGTGCGTATCGCGGCTAATCAACGCAATCGATCCGGTCATGAGCCCGAGCCCGGCGAAGAGGATAGAGAACGGCGCAGTCACCGAAAGGACTACGCAGAGAATTGCACCGACGCCGAGCCCGAGGGTCGCCCATCCGAATGGCGTCACCTTTGCGGGACGAGTGGCAGGGCGCTTGCGCCAACCGACAGCGATGATGACGAGAGAAATGACGAAAGCAACGACGAAAAAGATGGCGTAGAACATGGTCGAAGCGTAATGCGAGCATTGCTTGAAACTCAACGCTTGGGCGCAGACTGGTTACGGGCGTTTCGACCGTCCCGGCTTCTGCCGAATCGTCCGAATCACCGTGGTCACCGTCGGCACGCCGCGTTGCGCGGGCAGGCGCCAGCCCAGAATCACCGAAAGCATGCGCACGGTGGTCGTCACGGCAACTCCCGCGATGCCGGCGATTGTCACGTCTTGACCGGCGGCGAGGAGCGACAAAATCGTCGCCCCGCCGAGGCCTGCAGCCACGGCGTAGAGCGAACCCACTTGCATCATCTGCATTGGTAGTGCGAGCAACATGTCGCGAAGGATCGATCCGCCGACGGCAGCGGCAACACCGACGAAGAGCGCGGGCACGACGGGTAGCCCGAACGCGAGCGCTTTGGTTGTTCCAATCGCGCCGAAAATGCCGATCGTGAGAGCGTCAAAGAGGTTGATGACCATTTCAATTCGGTGAAGAAGCGACGAGACGAGCATGCCGGCGAGCGCGCAGAGCACCGCGGTGACGAGATACCAGTTGGAGTGGAACGCCGCGATTTCGGTGGAGAGGAACATGTCGCGCACGATTCCGCCACCGAACCCGCTGACGATACCGATGATCGCTACGCCGAGCAGGTCGAGTTCGGCGTCGCGGTAACGCGAGGAAAACATCGCTCCCTGAGCCGCACCGATGCCGACAGCGGTGAGGTCGAGCCACGTCGGAATCACGAAAAGTTCGTTCACGTCTCTATTCTCTCGTGTCGCGAGGCTCGAGGCCCATTCGCGCAACGACAATGGGTGAATGCCCTCTTATCGTGACGACGTGGTTGTGCTCCGCACGCACCGTCTCGGTGAGGCCGATCGCATCATCACAATGTTGGGCAAGTCGCGCGGAAAGATTCGAGCCGTTGCAAAGGGCGTTCGCAAGACCCAGAGCTCAATCGGGTCGCGGCTCGAGCCCTTTCAAATCGCCGACGTGCAGTTGTACGAGGGGCGCAACCTCGACACCGTTCAACAGGTCGAAACGAAATTCGCCCTGGCGAAACAGATCGTTGCTGACTATGGGATGTACACGTGCGCCTCGGCGATGGTGGAGACCGCCGACAAACTCACCGAGCACGGCAACGTCGCCGGGCACTATCCGTTGCTCGTGGGTGGGCTTCGTGCCCTCGCCGGCCGCGACCATGACGCCGAACTTATTCTCGACTCGTATCTGCTTCGTGCCCTCGCCATTGCGGGATGGTCTCCTGAGCTCGACACCTGTGTGATGACGGGGGAGGCGGGCGATCACACCGCGTTTGTCGTCTCGGCCGGTGGCGTGGTGGCGGATTCGGTTGCTCCGCCCGGAACGCCCCGCCTTCGCCCCGAGAGCATCGCACTTCTGCGCGCGCTCGTCACGGGGAATTGGGAGGTCGCCGACGCGAGCGAGCCCGATGCGCGCCGCGAGGCGCGTGGTATCGTCGCCGCGTACACCCAGTTCCACCTCGAACGGTCGATTCGGTCGCTCGGGCACATCGATCGGACGAGCAGTGGCTGAATACCTCCCGCTCAACTACACGGGTAAAACCCCGCCGGTGTTCGACCGTTCTCAGGTGCCCAAACACGTTGCGATCGTGATGGATGGCAACGGCCGATGGGCGAATTCCAAGGGACTGCCCCGCATCGAGGGGCACCGTGCCGGTGAGGCAGCCCTGCTCGACGTCGTCGCGGGAGCGATCGAGATCGGTGTCGAACACCTCTCGGTGTACGCGTTTTCGACCGAGAACTGGCGGCGCAGCCCCGACGAGGTCAAGTTCCTGATGGGGTTCAACCGCGATGTACTTCGCCGCCGCCGCGACCAGATGCACAACTGGGGCGTGAGGGTTCGCTGGGTTGGTCGGTCGCCCAAGCTCTGGTCGAGTGTGATTTCGGAGCTGCGCGAAGCCGAGGAGTTGACCAAGAAGAACACGACGATGACGCTTCAGATGTGCGTCAATTACGGTGGGCGCCTCGAACTCGTTGACGCGATTCGGGACATCGCCGAGGCCGCCGCCTCGGGCAAACTCTCGCCGTCGCGCATCACCGAGAAGACGATTCAGTCGCACCTCTACGAACCGTCGTTGCCGGATGTCGACCTGTTCGTCCGGTCGTCGGGGGAGCAGCGCACCTCCAACTTCCTCCTCTGGCAGAGTGCTTACGCCGAGATGGTGTTCCTCGACACCCTCTGGCCCGACTTCTCCCGCGAGAGCCTCTGGCGTGCGGTCGAGCAGTACATCAATCGCGACCGCCGGTTCGGCGGTGCGGTCGACGCCCCCTCACCCCGATAAAATGGCGGAACGCCCACTTTTATCCTGAGGAGACCGCGTGGCTCAGCCCAACCGACTCGATTCCGTCATTTCGCTCGCGAAACGACGCGGATTCGTGTTCCAAGCCGGTGAGATCTACGGCGGCAGCCGTTCGGCGTGGGATTACGGCCCCCTCGGTGTGGCGCTCAAAGAGAACATCAAACGTCAATGGTGGAAGTCGATGGTTCAGGGGCGTTCCGACGTCGTCGGTCTCGATTCCTCGGTGATTCTTCCGCGCCAGGTCTGGGAAGCGTCGGGTCACGTCGAGGTGTTCTCCGACCCGCTCGTCGAGTGTCTCTCGTGCCACAAGCGTTTCCGCGCCGACCACCTCGAAGAGGAATTCGAAGAGAAGAAGGGGCGCGCTCCCAAGGACGGCCTTTCCGAGATCGCGTGCGGGTTCTGTGGAACCCGAGGACAGTGGACCGAGCCCAAGGAGTTCTCGGGCCTTCTCAAGACCTACCTTGGCCCGGTTCAGGATGAGGAGGGCATGCACTATCTGCGCCCCGAAACCGCGCAGGGCATCTTCGTCAACTTCGCCAACGTTCTCGCAAGCTCACGCCAGAAGCCGCCGTTCGGCATCGGCCAAATCGGTAAGTCGTTCCGCAACGAAATCACCCCCGGAAACTTCATCTTCCGCACTCGCGAGTTCGAGCAGATGGAGATGGAGTTCTTTGTCGAACCCGGTACCGACGAGGAATGGCACCAGTACTGGATCGACGAGCGCATGCGCTGGTACGTCGACCTCGGCATCAACCCCGACAATCTTCGCCTCTACGAACACGCCCAGGAGAAGCTCTCGCACTATTCGAAGCGCACGGTCGACATCGAGTACCGTTTCGGTTTCCAGTCGGGAGAATTCGGCGAACTCGAGGGCATCGCCAATCGCACCGATTACGACCTCGCCACACACTCGAAGGCGTCGGGCACCGACCTCTCGTATTTTGACCAAGGCAAGAACGAACGCTGGATTCCCTACGTCATCGAACCGGCGGCGGGTCTCACCCGTTCGCTCATGGCGTTCCTCGTCGACGCCTACGCCGAAGACGAAGCCCCCAACACGAAGGGCGGCGTCGATGTTCGCACCGTTCTTCGACTCGATCGCCGTCTCGCACCCGTCAAGGCGGCGGTGCTTCCGCTTTCCCGACACGACGACCTGTCGCCGCTCGCCCGCGAACTCTCTGACAACCTCCGCCGTCACTGGAATATCGAGTTCGATGATGCGGGCGCGATCGGTCGCCGTTACCGTCGCCAGGACGAGATTGGCACGCCGTTTGCCATCACCGTCGATTTCGACACTCTCGACGACAAGGCCGTGACCGTTCGCGAGCGCGACACCATGGCGCAGGAGCGCGTCTCACTCGACCGCCTCGAGGCGTACCTCGCGGAGCGACTGCTCGGAGCATAGGGTGCGAATCGGCCCGATCGAAACCGACGTCCCCGTCGTCCTCGCCCCCATGGCGGGCATCACGAACACGGCGTTTCGACGTTTGTGCCGCGAGTACGGCGGTGGCCTGTTCGTCTCCGAGATGATCACCGCGCGTGCCCTCGTCGAGCGCAACGTCACGACGATGCGCCTCATTCAGCATCATCCGTCCGAGACCACCCGTTCCATCCAGTTGTATGGTGTCGACCCGAAAACAATGGGGGAGGCCGCCGCGATTCTCGTCGATGAGGATCACGCCGACCACATCGACCTCAACTTCGGGTGCCCCGTTCCCAAGGTCACGCGCAAGGGCGGGGGCGCCGCTCTTCCGTGGAAAACAACGCTGTTTGAACAGATCCTGCACGCCACGGTTACCGCGGCGGGTGACGTGCCCGTGACGATCAAGATGCGCATGGGCATCGATGACGACCACCTCACCTACCTCGAGGCTGCGCGCATTGCCCGCGACGCCGGAGTCGCGGCTATTGGCCTTCACGCGCGCACCGCCGCCCAGCACTACTCAGGCAACGCGCACTGGGAGGCGATCCGCACTCTCAAGGCGGAAATCCCCGACCTGCCCATTCTCGGAAACGGTGACATTTGGAGCGGTTCCGACGCGGCCCGCATGGTGGCCGAAACCGGGTGCGACGGCGTCATCGTCGGTCGCGGGTGTCTCGGTCGTCCGTGGCTCTTCGCCGATCTTGAAGCGTCGTTCGGCAAGTCCACCGAGCCCGTCTACCCGACCCTCGGGTTCGTCGCCGACGCGTTCCGCCGTCACGCCGAGTTGCTCGTCGAGTTCCTCGAGGATGAGAACCACGGTTGTCGCGACATCCGCAAGCACGTCGCCTGGTATTTCAAGGGATACCCGGTCGGGGGAGAGACCCGTTCGGCGTTGGCCCGGGTCGGTAGCCTGAACGAGATGGACGAAATTCTGGCCAGCATCGAACGCGACGCGCCCTACCCGGGTGAAGACGCGGAAGGGCAGCGCGGTCGCGCCGGTTCACCGAAGCGTCCGTCCCTTCCCGACGGCTGGCTCGAATCCCGCGAGATTTCCGGCGGAGACATGCGCGAACTCGTCGACACGGAATCGAGCCATTCGGGTGGATAAGTATTCCGCGTTCGATTGCGAACGGGCCATCCCCGAGGGCGTGAAGGGTGCCCGCTCCGATTTCGCGCGTGACCGTGGGCGTCTGTTGCACTCGAGTGCGTTGCGTCGGCTTGCGGCAAAAACCCAGGTCCTTTCACCCACCGCGGGTCTCGATTTCGCCCGAAACCGACTCACCCACTCGCTTGAGGTTGCCCAGGTCGGTCGCGAGATCGGAGCGTCGCTCGGGCTTGACCCCGATCTCGTGGACACCGCCTGCCTCGCCCACGACCTCGGCCACCCGCCGTTCGGGCACAACGGTGAAAAGGCGCTCAACGATTGGGCACTTCCCTTTGGCGGTTTCGAGGGAAACGCGCAAACACTTCGACTTCTCACCCGGCTCGAGCCCAAGGTTTTCGACGGGTCGGGCGTGAGCTTCGGCCTCAATCTCACCCGCGCGAGTCTTGACGCTTCGTGTAAATACCCGTGGACGGCCGACGAGGGAGTCGACGAGCCCGGCGGGCGCACCAAGTTCGGCGTTTATCTCGACGACCAGCCCATCTTTGAATGGTTCCGTCAGGGGGCCGAACCGCGCCGACTCTGCGTCGAGGCGCAGGTCATGGACCTATCCGACGACATCGGCTATTCGGTGCACGATTTCGAAGACGCCATTGTCAACGGATACATCGACGTTCGCGCGCTCTCGTCCCGCGTCGACCACGACGACCTCGTCGACTCGATGGTCGAATGGATCGGCGGAGCGTTCTCCCACGACGCGCTCATCGCCGCGTTCGACCGGCTCGATGGCCTTCCCGACTGGATCGAGTCGTGGACGGGGTCGCGCCGTGAGATGGGTGCGCTCAAGAACCTCACCTCCACTCTGATCGGCCGGTTCGCGGGCGCCGCGACGGAGGCGACCCGCGCGGCCGCGACCGGCGACTCGCTCATTCGTTTCGGGGCCGACGTGATTGTTCCCGACGAAACGCGAGCCGAGATTGCGGTGCTCAAGGGAATTGTCGCCGCGAACGTGATGTCCCACGAATCGCGCCGACCCATCTATGCCCGACAGCGCGAACTGCTCCACGAACTCTGCGTCACGCTCGCGCGCACGGGCACTGACCACCTCGAGCCAGGTTTCGCTGACGACTTCCGTGCGGCACAGACGGAGGCCGAAGCGATGCGCGCGATCATCGATCAGGTCGCGTCGCTCACCGATCAGAGCGCACTTGCCTGGCACGAACGGATCGCTCAACCGTAGGTGTCGGGTCCCCGCGTAAACTGGGCTCGTGGCGGGACGCATACGGAAATCAGATATCGACGAGGTACGAACCCGCGTCAATATCGCCGATGTCGTCGGCCAGTACGTGTCGCTCAAGCGCGGTGGCGCCGATTCGCTCAAGGGTCTGTGCCCGTTCCACGACGAAAAGAGCCCCAGTTTTCACGTTCGTCCCCACGCCGGTCGGTTCCACTGTTTCGGCTGCCAAGAGGGCGGTGACGTTTACACGTTCATTCAGAAAATGGACGTCTGTACGTTCGCCGAAGCCGTGGAAAAAGCTGCCGCCTCGATCAATTTCGTCCTGACCTACGAGGAGGGCGGCGGTGAACGGAGTGATTCCGGCCAGCGCGCCCGGCTCCTCGAGGCGAACCGTGCAGCGGAAGAATTCTTCATCGCACAGCTCGCGAGCCCCGAAGCGCAGTTCGCTCGAGACTTCATTCTCGGCCGCGGGTTCGACAAGACCGCATGTGAAAAGTTCGGCGTCGGGTACGCCCCCAACTCGTTCGACGCCCTGCGCAAGCACCTCAACGGCATGAAGTTCACCGACGTCGAGCTGGAAACTGCGGGTCTGCTCTCGCGCGGGGAACGAGGCGTCTACGACCGTTTCCGCGGTCGACTCACGTGGCCCATCCGCGACGTGACGGGATCCACCCTCGGCTTCGGTGCGCGACGCCTCCGCGACGACGACAACGGTCCCAAATATCTCAACACCCCCGAATCGCCCGTGTACCACAAGTCGAAGGCGCTCTACGGAATCGACCTCGCGAAGCGGTCCATCTCCAAGGAACGACAGGTCGTCGTCGTCGAGGGGTACACCGACGTGATGGCCTGTCACCTTGCCGGAATCACCACCGCGGTTGCGACCTGTGGCACCGCGTTCGGCGGCGATCACGTTCAGCTCATCCGTCGGATCCTCGGTGACGTCGAAACGGGCGACACCCGCGGTCGCGGCGAGGTCATCTTCACGTTCGACCCCGATGAGGCGGGTCAGAAAGCGGCCTCGAAGGCGTTCGCCGAGGATTCGAAGTTCGAAGCCAACACGTTCGTGGCGGTCGCCCCCGAGGGGCTTGACCCGTCCGACCTCCGTCAACAACGCGGTGACGCGGCGCTGCGCGCCGTCATCGAGACGAAAACTCCGCTCTTCGAGTTCATCATCCGTCGAACAATCGCAGGATTCGACGTGGAGACCGTGGAAGGTCGCGTTCAGGCCACTCGTGCCGTCGCCCCTGTCATCCTCGGCATCAAGGACCGCTCGCTCGTCGAAGGCTACGTGCGCGTCGTGTCGGGCTGGATCGGCGTCGAGCCCGATGACATTCGTGGGGCGATGCGCGGCGCGAACAACACCGTGACCGTCGAGGTCGCCGTCGACACGGGGGACGCACTCACCTACGCCTCGTTTGAGCGCAACCCCGTGCACAAGGCGGAACGCGACGCGCTCGTCGCGCTGCTTCAACACCCCGACGTCATCGGCATGGGGCTCGGAGCTGACGTGCTCGCCTGCACCGTCACGCACCCCACGCTCGCGGCAGTTCGCGACGCGATGGTGACCGCGTTCCCGCACTACGGTGAGCCAGGCTGGTTGGCCGCGGTGGAGGAGGCGTCGGGTGAGGGAATTCGACCGCTCGTCTCAGAATTCGCGATGGTCGACATTCCCGTGTATCGCGTCCAGAGGGCGAAGCCGTGGAACGAATCCGAAGCGGGCGCGGCCACACGCGTCGCCAAGGAGGATGCGGACACCCGCAAGAACCTCGAGGCCTACGTCGTCAACGTCGCCCGCAGTCACATCGATTCCGATCTCGCCCGACAGCGCGAGGAACTGCACGGGATGCTGCGCCGACACGGTGACGATGTCGCCGAGCGTGAGGACATTCAACGTCGCATCACCGATCTCGAGCGTCGCCGCCGCGAACTCCGACCGGAGGAGTGATCGTGTCGAGCGCCCCCGATCGTCCAAACCAACACAACGACCTGCCCGGCTCGTCACCGGAGCGTCCACGCTTTCGACCCACAGCGGGATCGGTTGCGGTGGAGCCGGAACAACTTCCGCTGTTCGTCGACGCCGCCGTTCGCGGGGGAGCCACGGTCGAGCCACTGTCCTCGGCAACGCGAGGCCTGATTTGGCTCAGCGAAAAGCGCTCGGATGAACTCGCCACAATTCTCGCGACACACCCACACATCGAATGGGTTCAACTCCCGTGGGCGGGCGTTGACGGCTTCCGCGCACTCTTCGCCACCATCGACCACGAGACTGCTCCCGTCTTCACCTCGGCGAAGGGGTCGTATGCCGAACCTGTCGCCGAACACGCTCTCACTCTCGTTCTCGCACTTCAGCGGGAGATTCCGTCAAAATCCCGACAGGCGCGTTGGCAGGAAAACCGCACCGGGCTCTCGCTCTACGGCAACCACGTTGTCATCGTCGGCGCGGGTGGCATCGCTATCGAGTTGATCCGTTTGCTCCAGCCGTTCCGGGCGGACGTCACCGTCGTGCGACGAACGGAAACGCCTCTCGCCGGCGCATCACGAACTGTCACCACCGAAGGGCTTCGAGACGTTCTGCCCACCGCCGACGTCGTCGTGCTGGCCGCGGCATCGACCGACCACACCCACCACCTACTGGGGCGTGAGGAAATCGCGCTGCTTCCTTCACACGCGGTTGTGGTCAATGTCGCCCGCGGCGCCCTGCTCGATTCCGACGCGGTTCTCGACGCTCTTCGCGCCGATCGGCTTTGGGGCGTTGGACTCGACGTCACCGATCCCGAGCCGTTGCCCGCCGATCACTCGCTCTGGTTGGAGGAGCGCTGCGTCATTACCTCTCACTCGGCGGACACCCCGCTGATGACCCAGCACCTTCTCGCCACGCGTATCGAGCGCAACGTCAGGGCATTCGTGGGCGACGCCGAGTTCGTGGGCCTCGTGGACACCCGCGCTGGTTACTGACCGTCGACCTTTTGGTATAGTAAAACCACCTTCCTCGATAGCTCAATTGGCAGAGCAATCGGCTGTTAACCGATAGGTTCTTGGTTCGAGTCCAAGTCGGGGAGCCACCTCAACACCATTGCTGGTCCCGTTGAATGAGAGGGTTCGAAATGGCATTCTCATTCCGGCGCTCACGCGACAAATCGTCGATCGATTCGAAATTCTCATCGAACGCGGATGCGTCGGGGGAAAGTCGCGCCGAACTCGCGTTGCGCGTCGCCGAACTCGCCGACCGCCTTCGCATCATCCACGAGCATCAGGCAATCGTCACGCGCGATCTCGTCACACTCGTCTCGCGCACCGAGGGAACCGCGTTCGCGTCGTTCAAGAACCAAGAAGCGCTCGACCGCCAATCGCGCATGATCGTCGACGCTGCTCGAACCGCTCTCGCCGACATGCGCCGCGCGATGACCGTCGCACACCAAGGTTTCGACTCCGTCGAGGTGTGGCCGACGCTCGAGAGCGTCTCCGACCTGTTC
>JAHEGC010000031.1 GCA_024639965.1 Micrococcales bacterium | reverse complement strand
TCTCGGCAAGGTGTCGACGAGTGAACTTTCGTCTGTTGCCAACGAGGGCATGAAACTCGTCAAACGCAAGACGGGTCGTTCCTCCGAGGAATATCTCGTTCGCTCGGTCCGGTCTCAGGTGTGGGGGACCACCATCAACAGTTCGCTCGGCCTGCCCGCCGGCGTTGCGCTCGCTGCGGAAGCGCTCGGCTTCTTCGGTGAGAAGACGTTCACGGTGTCGTCGAACGCCCCGTGGGTTCGCGTTTCGGGTGAACGAGGCGACATCGTCGCAAAGCGCACCGACGTCATCATCGACAAATAGCTCCGGTCAGAGGAGAGTTCGGCCGCCCCGGTCATCGTCGCCAATGGTATTGACCATGGCGTGTGCCGCCCGATCGAAATAATCGACGAACGCCTCGCGATGGAGCGGGGCGAGGTCGAGGCTGTCGAGGGCGGCCGTCATGTGGGTCAACCAGCGATCGCGTGCGACGTCGTCCACGGGGAACGCTTGGTGGCGCATCCGCAGACGCGGGTGACCCCGCTCCTCCGAATACGTGGTCGGTCCGCCCCAATATTGTTCGAGGAACGCGGTGAGACGCCATTTCGCACCGTCGAGTTCATCGTCGGGGTACATCGGTCGGAGCACCGGATCCGTCGCGACGCCCTCGTAGAACGCGTCGACGAGGGCGACGAAAGTCGCGTGTCCGCCGACCGCCGCGAAAACCGATCCGTCGGTCACGTCGTGTGGCTCGAGTTCGCGACGCGCTGGATCTGACCGTTGCGAACGAACCACAAGACTCCCTTGGCGTCGCGCACCTTGGTCACGCGAATCGTCACTTCTTCGACGACGCCTTTGGCGTCGCCGAGGTCGACGGTGTCTCCGACACCGAGTTGGTCTTCGAACACCATGAAAACCCCGTTGAAGAGGTCGCGCACGATGTCCTGCGCACCGAGAGCGAGACCGGCACCGAGAATTCCGAGACTGGCGATGACGGCGGCGGTGTCGAACCCGAGTTCACCGAGCACCAGAACAGTTGCTACCGCGCCAATCGCCCAGTTCGCGAACGAGCGCAAAACCGTGCCCAGCGTTTGGGTTCGCTGCGCGAGACGAACCCCAGCGGAGGAGCTTGCGCCTTTGGTCTTGTAGGGGGTGTCCCGCACGGATTCGGCGGCGACGCGCGCGATTACACGATTCGACGTCGCCCCGACGATGGCGCGAACAAGTAGCGCCCCAATTACAATCGCAATAATGCGAAAGATGGTCGCATTGGCGGCAGTAAATGCGACGAGGTCGTCCCACACCACTAGCGCGCGGCCTGCTCGTCTCGGCGCTGTGCGGCGAGCGCGCGGTCAACGGTGGCGAGACCTTCGATCACGATGCGGCGCAGAGCGGACGGAGCCGCTTCGTGTTTCGCCAGCCACTCGCGGGTGGTCGACGCGAGCGATTCGGTCGCCCAAACAGACGGGTAAAGCCCGATGGCGAAGTACTCTGCAATCTTGAACGACCTGGAGTCCCAAACGGTTTCGATCGCATTGAAGTAGTCGTCCACGAGTGTTTCGAACACCGAGGGGTCGTTGACGTGCGCGTAACCACGCACGTAGTGGTCGCAGAGTGCGTTGGCGATGGTGTCGTCATCGCGCATCGTCTCGAGAATCGATCGCTTGGCTTCCACAGTGGGGATGGTGGCGCGCATGCGCGCCGCAGCCTGCTGTCCGTTCGCGGTGTTATCCGCTGCGAGCGCAGCGGCGATGTCGTTGTGCCCCGCGGCTCCGGCGAGCACCATGCCCTCGAGCAAATCCCACGAGAGGTCGGTGTCGACGACCACGCCGGTGATCACACGGTCGCCGGCGCGAATCGCACGAAGAATGTCGGCGTGCTCGGAGGTGTCTGCCATCGTCGCGAAGGTGCGTAGGAATTGGAATTGCTGGTCGGATCCCGCTTCGGCGTTCTCGGCGAGAACGAGCATCGCGTCGGCGATGCGACGGATCGTCGCTTCGCGCTTCGCCGGCGTGACGTACATGCGGGCGGTCGTCGCGAGTTGCGCGAGTGTCGTGCGAACCGTCGTCGATTCGGTCTCCGCCGCGATGTTCCCCAAAACGAGGTCGACGTAGTCGCTCGGTGCCGTCTCGGCATCGCGCGTGGAATCCCAGGCACTTCCCCAGACGAGCGCGCGCGCGAGCGGGTCGGTGATGTCCGAGAGGTGATCAATCGCGACCGCCAGCGATTTCGGGTCGAGGCGAATCTTCGCGTAGGCGAGGTCGTCGTCGTTGACGAGCACCAACGCTCCGCGGTGCTTGCCGAGAAGTTCCGTCACCGCCGTGCGTTCGCCGTCGACGTCGAGCTCCACGCGATGGGCGCGAACAAGCGCGTCGCCCTGGAAATCATAAATTCCGACGGCCAGTCGATGCGGGCGGATGGTGGGGTACTCGGCCACCGCGGTCTGGACGATCTCGAATGACGTGATCACGCCGGACTCGTCGGTCTCGATCGCGGGGGTGAGGGTGTTCACGCCGGCGGTCTCGAGCCACAACGTCGACCAGGTCGTGAGGTCACGACCGCTGGTCTTCTCCAGTTCGCGGAGAAGGTCGGCGAGTTCCGCGTTCTTCCAGGCGTTGGCACGGAAGTAGTTCGTCACCCCGCTGAAGAACGACTCGCGCCCGACGTAGGCGACGAGTTGCTTGAGCACCGAACCGCCCTTGGCGTACGTGATGCCGTCGAAGTTGATCTGCACGTCCTCAAGGTCGTTGATCGTCGCGACGATGGGGTGAGTCGAGGGCAGTTGATCTTGTCGATACGCCCAGGTCTTCTCCATCGCCTGGAACGTGGCCCACGCGTGAGTCCATTCGGTTGCCTCGGCGGTGGCGATCGTCGACGCCCATTCGGCGAACGACTCGTTGAGCCACAGGTCGTTCCACCACTTCATGGTGACGAGGTCACCGAACCACATGTGGGCGAGTTCGTGCAAGATGGTGACGACGCGGCGCTCGCGCACGGCGTCGGTCACTTTCGATCGGAACACGTACACCTCGGTGAAGGTCACGCATCCGGCGTTCTCCATGGCGCCCGCGTTGAACTCGGGAACGAAGAGCTGGTCGTACTTGGCGAACGGGTAGGGTACGCCGAATTCGCGTTCAAAATACTCGAAGCCCTTCTTCGTGATGTCGAAGATGTAGTCGAAGTCGAGGAATTCTGCGAGTGACTGACGCACGTAGATTCCGAGCGGAATGGCGCGTCCGTCGGACGACGTCAGGGAATCGTGCTGCGCCACATAAGGACCCGCGACGATTGCGGTGATGTACGACGAGATGCGCGGGGTCTGGGGGAACGTCCACGTGCCCGCCCCGTCGGCGACGACGGGTTCGGGGGTGGGGGAGTTCGACACGACCACCCAGTCAGTGGGCGCAATCACGCTGAAATCGAAGGTGGCTTTGAGGTCGGGTTGTTCGAACGCGGCATAGACGCGACGCGAATCCGGGACCTCGAACTGGGAATAGAGGTACACCTTGTCGTCAACCGGGTCCACGAAACGGTGAAGCCCCTCACCCGTGTTGACGAAGAACATGTCGGCGTCGACCTCGAGCCGGTTGTTTGCGGCGAGGTCGTCAAGTCGGATCCGCACGCCGTCGGACACTGCGGCGGGGTCGAGGTCTACACCGTTGAGGGTGACGCGGTGGACCGTTTCGGTGATCGCGTCGATGAACGTCGACGCCCCTGCCTTCGCCTCGAACTGCACGACGGTCGTCGAACGGAAGGTCGTAGCCGAGGTGGTCAGATCGAGTGTGACCTCGTAGGACTCGGTGCGGACGATGCCCGCTCGTTCGATTGCTTCGACTCGGGTGAGATTCTCTCCGGGCACAATAACTCCTTCAACGCCACGTACGTCACCAATCTAGTGCCCGTCGTGGCTTGGGAGAGTGTGTTAGTCCTCGAGAATCTCGGCGATGGAGACGGTTTCGTTCTCGCTGGCTACGCGGTTGCGCGCGACGCTGAGTTCGCCCAGGTCGAAACCGTTGGTGAGCATGCGAATCTGGTAAAGGAAACCGCTGATGTCCTCGAGGTTGCGACGCGCCTTGGCGAGTCGGTCTTCGAGATCGCGCGTGAGGTTGGCGACGAAATCCTGTGAGCGCTCAGTAATTTCCAGTGTGATCTTCTCGGCACCGGCGAGGGCCGCTTCGGAGCGTGCACGCGCTTCGTCGAGTGCCTTCTGCGCGCGTTCCTGGGTGTCGGTCACGTAGTGCGTCGCCTCGGCGTGCACATCGTCGGCGCGCTTGTAGGACAACTCCGTGTGCTCATCGGCGTCACGACGAGTCTCGGTCGCATACGCGTTACCGTCTTTGAGTATGGTTGCGATGTCGGCGTTGGCCTTCTTCTCGAAAGTGGCTACTTCGGCATCAATACGGCCGGCACGCGCCTCAGCCTCGCGGAGAGTTTCTTTCGCCTCGCGCATGGCTTCGGTGATTTCCGCGTTCGCCGCAGCGCGAAGCTCGGCGATGCGTGCTTCCGCCGACGCGAGGACGGCCGCAGCGGTTTGGTCAACGCGCTGCGCTTCGACCTGAACCTCTTTGAGTTCCGAGGCCACGAGTTGGCGCTGGTGCACCGCTTCTTGGTCGGCGCGAAGGCGGATCTGGTCGGCTTCGTGGTTCGCATTCGCGATGGCATTGCGCGCATCGAGACGCGCGGCTTCGAGTGCCGTGACCGAGTTGGATTTGACCTCGGAGAGTTGCGCGCGCGTTTCGGTTTCGGCATCGCTGACGAGCGTGGTGGCCTGTTCCTCGGCAAGACGGATTGCGTTTTCGAACGCGCTACCGAGTTCGGCGAACTTGGGGCGGGAACGCTGGCGCTCAAGGAGCTTGCGCTCGAGGCGCCGAACCTCGTTATCCGCCTTCTGGAATTGGTCTTCGAGATCAGCAATGGTCGCTCGGAGGCCGTCGAGAACCGCCTGCGCGGCGTTCGAGTCGTAACCGCCAATAGTGCGGGGGAAGTGTTCAAACATGGGAAGGCTCATTAGTTGTCGCCCTCCACGATCTTCGCGGTCTGAATCGAACGGCGACCCTTTGTTTCCGGAGCTTCAATAGCGTCGACGTTGATTTCGCTCGTCGCACCGCGAATCTGGATGCCGTAATCGGTGAGCGCCATCTTGTTGCGGCGAATCTCGTTGATGGAAATTTCTGCGTCGTATACGAAGTCGGCGAAGAACTCGTCGCTCGAGCGCGAGATCTCGTCCGAGCGCTCGATCGCTTCAGCGAGTGACTTTTGAACCATCGACCGTGAATCTTGGAGAATCTCGCGCGCACGAACCTGTGCATTCGCGAGAAGCTCATCGGCTTCCTGCTTGAGTTCGGCCGCGCGCTCGACCGCCGCTCCGACGTGTGCGTCGGCGGCGAAATGCGCCTCACGAGCGTAGGCGTCTGCTTCGTCGTGCATTGCCGTGGAATCCGCTTGTGCATCGGCGATTTCGAGGTTGAGGCGGGTCTCGGTTTCGACCTTGTTCTCGGACGCGATGCGGAGAGTGTCGGCGGCACGCCGTTCGAGTTCGGCGATCTCGCGATACGCGGCGGCGCGCATGTCGGAAATCTGTTGTTCAGCCTGGCTGATCATGCTCGACGCGGAACGTTCCGCGCGCGATGCAACGGCCTCGAGGCGGGCGCGCTCGTCGGAAATCTGTTGACGCTGCTGCGTGACTTCGCGTTCGACCTGGAGCCGTACCTCGTTGGCCGAGGTGGTTGCGACGGCGACGATTTCGCGCGTCTCGCGTCCCGTCTTTTCACGGAGATTCTGCAATTCCATGTCGGTTTTACTGGTGATGTCGCCAATTTCGTCGCGGGCAGAAGTACGCAACTGGCGCGCTTGTTCTTCGGCACGACGGAGGGTTTCCTCAAACGCCGAACCGAGATCGGAGAACGACGGCGACGACGTCTCGGGGTCGGCGATGTCCGACTTGAGACGTGCGATCGCGCGGCCTCGTTCGTTGACGGAAGCCTGCAACGCGGCGACGCGTGATTGGAGAGTGGCGACGGCATGGTCGACCATCGCGGTGTCTACACCGCGGAACGCCCGCTTGATTTCGGGAACTGCCATCAACGCCTCCAAAGGGGGAACGGTTTGCGCGCCAAACCATCCCGCTCATACTATCCCACGAATCGCGCGCGAATCGAGCGAATCGCCCGCTACTAACGAGGTTCGATGAGTCCAAGCTCCATCAACTTGCTCCACAACAAAGGCGACGCGCTCTTGTGGAAAAACGGCGAGATGTGACCGTTGTCGCGCCACACGAGCATGCCACCTCGAACCGCGGCGCAGGTGCCGTCGGGGCAATAGACGTTGTCGAAATCAACAACGGGAAGACCCACCGCAAGTGCGGTTTCCGTCGCCCAGTCGATGCGTGGGCTGAACGGCCTGGAACACGTTCCTGGGTCGCTCTGGAGTTTGACGCACTCGGTCAACTGCGGTCCGCGTTTGGGATTGTCTTTCATCACGACCGTGGGGATGCCGTTGTCGTGCAACTCCGAGAACAGTTCGACGAACGGGTTGGGAACCGAAGCATCGTCTGATGTGTTCTGCTGCGACGACTGAGCGAGGATGACGAGGTCGAACCTGCCCGAATTGAGAATGGGTTCGATGTCCCGGTTGTGTTTGGTGCACCAGTCGAAGTGATACAAACGGTAGGCGCAGCGCGGGGTCAAGAATTCGTGGATCGCATACCCACCGCGCTTCCCGATGGTGTCGAGGCTCGCCCACATCGCACGAGCGTGCGAATCTCCGACCAACGCGATCTGGCGATCGGAGGTGACATCGCCCATCACGCAGTCCTCGATGAACGTCTCCACCTCGTACTTGCACGTTTCGGAACGTGGGGGTGAAATCGGGTACGAGAAGTGGTCGTACTCCACGGTGTTGGACACCGGGCAATCGAACACCGAACCTCCACCGCCGTCGCAGTACGGAGTCGTGAAGGGGAATTCTGGGTTGTACCCCGCGCTCTCGGGCGACAGTGGCTCCGACATCATTACCGCGAGGAGGTCGGTGTCGGTTTCCTGCTTTCCGAACGACGGAATCAATGTGAACGAACCCGCCACAACGGCCGCAGACGCCACGAGCGCGATGCCGCCCATCGCAACGGGGCTGCGCGTCCACGCGCGCTTCGAGCGTCGAACGGGGTTCTCAACAAATCGATACGAAATCTCGGAGAGCACCAAAGTGAGGGCGAGCGCGCCCAACTTCGACACAGTACCGAGCTCATGCCCGAGGAACATGGGAAGCAACAGGATGATCGGCCAGTGCCACAGGTAGATCGAATACGACCTATCGCCCGCCCATTCCGACGCGACCAACAGGGGTTCCGCGATGCGGAAGCGGGGGTTCGGAGCGAACGGACCGGTTGCTAGTACCACCGCAGTGGCTAAGGCGGCCGGCAGAATTCCCACGCCCGGCGTCAATGATTCGAGTCCGGGAACCACGAACGACGCGGCGAGGACGACCCAGGCGATGCGATTCACGACGAGATGCTTGCCCGGCTCGGTTCGACCCGCCGAAACCCAGAGCGCCACCCCGGCACCGAGTGCGAGCTCCCACGCACGGGCGAGCGGGTCAAAATATGAGGTCGGATTCCCCTGAGCCACGAGCACCGCGTAGACGAACGACCCAGTTCCGAAGGCGGCCAAGGCGATTGCGAGAATTCGTGTGATCGCGCTCGAAACGCGTTTGGAGAGCCAGAGTCCGAGAAGTACAACGACGGGCCACACGAAATAGAACTGCTCTTCAACCGACAACGACCAATAGTGCTGGAGCGGCGAGGTGGTGTCGGTGCGGTGCACGTAATCGACCGAATCGAGACCGAGCAACAAGTTTTCGACCGAAAAGGCGGATGCGAACGCGTGCCGACCTATCGCCATGGAAGGGTCGGCGAGCCCGGTAGAGAACACCGCAATGACGGTGACCGCTATGACGGTGATCGCCGCGGGGAAGATCCGCCTGATTCGTCGAACCCAGAATGCGGTGATGCTGAACCGCGAGGTGGTGAAGACCTCGCGCAAGATGAGCGAGGTGATGAGGAATCCCGAGATGACGAAGAACACGTCGACACCGAGGAATCCACTGACCAGTTTGGTGGGCCAGAAGTGGAAGAGAACAACTGAGACAACGGCAAGCGCTCGAAGAAACTGAATGTCGCGACGCGAGCCGGCTCCGATGGTTTTTGCCATAATGACACAGCATACCGAGCCTATTTGCGCAGGTAGGCGGGCTGTTCGAGCCTTCGCCGGTCAAATTATGATTGAGCCATGCGCATCCACCTTGCCACCGACCACGCGGGTCTCGAGCTCAGCGCCGAGATCGCCGAACACCTTCGCTCGCAGGGTCACGAGGTGATCGATCACGGCCCAACCACTTACGACGCACTCGATGATTACCCGAGCTTCTGTATCAACGCCGCACGCGCCGTTCGCCGCGACGAACTCGTGGGAACCGAGGCCCTCGGTATCGTCTTCGGCGGCAGCGGCAATGGCGAACAAATGGCCGCAAACAAGGTCGAAGGTATCCGTGCGGCACTGGTGTGGAGCGACGCGACCGCGTCACTCGCGCGCGAGCACAACAACGCCAACGTTTGTGCGATCGGCGCTCGCCAGCATGACTCCGCCGAAGTTCTCAGGCTCATCGACATCTTCGTGGGCACACCATTCCCGGGTGAGGAACGCCACGCCCGCCGCATCGCACAGCTTTTCGAATACGAGACGACGGGCGGAATCGCCGGCTTCGACATCGTCTGATGCCCGAGGGTCACTCCGTCCACCGCATCGCGCGCCAATTCGACCGCCACTTCGTCGGCAAACCGCTCTCAGTGTCGAGCCCGCAGGGACGGTTCGGTGACGCGCGGCTGATCGACGGCGCCGTGTTGGCGCGCTCCTATGCGGTGGGCAAGCACCTCTTCCTCGAACTCGACTCCGGACTCACCCTCCACGTTCACCTCGGAATCTACGGGGCATGGGATTTCGCCGGCGACATCGCGCTCGACGACACCGCCGCCTCCGCTGGTGGCCGAATGGGCCAGACGAGCGGCAAGGGCACGGTTGTCGGTTCCCACGAGGATTCACTCGCGTCCATCGGGGCGCCGAGGAGAACGCGCCTCCGAATTGGCGAGACGGAAGCGCGCGGCGGCTCACCCGTCGAATTCCCACCAGCCCCCGTCGGTCAGGTGCGCGTTCGATTGCTCACGAATGACGCGGTCGCGGACCTGCGAGGCCCGACCGTCTGCGAGGTAATCGACGAGGCGCGGGTCACGGCGATTCGCGACGACCTTGGACCCGACCCGCTCGTCGACAAGGGTGGCGCCGCTAAGTTCGCCGCCCGCATCGCGCGAACGGCGACACCAATCGGTCGAGCGTTGATGAACCAGAAGATCGTTGCGGGAATCGGAAACGTGTACCGAGCCGAGATGTTGTTTCGTGCGCGCCTCAGCCCCTACCTACCCGCGAACGCGCTGCCGGCTGAGACAATTCGCGCGCTGTGGGACGACTGGGTGAAGCTTCTTCGCATCGGGGTCGACACCGGGCAAATGTTGACGATGGACGGTTTGACACTGACCCAGAAGCGGGCGGCGCTCGCCAATCGCGTGGATCGACACTGGGTCTACCGGCGGGCGGGGGAGTCCTGTCGGGTGTGCGGAACGGCTATCGTGATGGACATCATGGAAGCGCGCAAACTCTATTTCTGCCCGAAATGTCAAGGGGTTTCCGCGTGATTCTCCGCAACGCTGTTCACCGCGGAGTAGTCGTCGACATCGCGATCGAGAACGGCCTCATCGACGCGATTCTGCCGGCGAACGGCGGATTCCACTCGGGTGACATCGACGCCGAGGGCGACCGCGTTCTCCCCGGGCTCTGGGACGAGCACGTGCACATCCGTTCCTGGGCGCAGTTCATCTCGCGTGCCAACCTGTTCGCCGCTAATGACCCCGACGCCGTCGTCGAGATTCTCCGAACCCACCCCACCGACGGCATCGAACCGATTGTGGGGCATGGCCTGCGCTACATGTTGTGGCCCACCCAACCGTCGATTCGCGTTCTCGACGCGGTGAGCGAAACCCGTCCCGTGTACGCGTTCTCGATGGACGTTCACTCGGTGTGGATTAACTCCGTCGCGGCACGCTTGCACGGATTGGTGGATGTCGCGGGCGAGTCCGGAATCGTGCGCGAACACGACTGTTTCGCGTTGCTCACGGCCCTCTCCGACATCGACGACGCCGTAATGGACGCGCTCATCGAGGTCGCAGCTCGAGAGGCGCGCGCCAAGGGTGTGGTGGGCGTCACGAGTTTCGAGATGGAAAGCCTCACCGACTGGGATCGCCGCATCGGCAACGGTTTCGACATCATCAAAGTGAACGCGAGCCTGTACCCCGAACGCATCCACGAAGCGTTCGACCGCGGGCTGCGAACGGGTGACTCGATCGCCGGTGGCGTCTCGATGGGGTACCTCAAGGTCATCACCGACGGGGCGATCAACACCAAAACTGCCTACATGCACGACCCTTACTGCGGGACCGAGGTGGTGGGTGCGCTCAACACCGACGAAGTCGAGTTGGAGCGGCTCGTGCGCGCCGCCGCCGCCCACGGGGTCACGCCCGCGCTCCACGCGATCGGCGACCGGGCGAACACCGTCGTCATCGACGCGTTCGAGAAGGTCGGAGTGTCGGGCCGCATCGAACATGCTCAGATGGTGCGCCCCGACGATGTCGCTCGCATGGCACGTCTTGGCCTCACCGCGAGCGTTCAGCCCGCGCACGCGGTAGACGACCGTGATGTCGCCGACGTTCTCTGGTGCGAACGCACCGACTACGCCTACCCGATGAAGTCGTTCCTTCGTGCGGGCGTTCCGCTCGTTCTCGGCTCCGACGCGCCCGTCGCGCCGCTCGACCCGTGGCACACCATTCGCATGTCGGTCGACCGCACCGCCGATACACGCCCCGCCTGGCACCCCGAGGAGGCGCTCACCCTCGAGGAGGC
>JAHEGC010000010.1 GCA_024639965.1 Micrococcales bacterium | reverse complement strand
TGCCACATGCTCGCTTTCTCCTTCATCGACACCGAGAACTAGTCGTTTCGTCGACGCCGAAGCACAGAATCAGGGTTAGTAGGCCCCGTCGGGCTCGAACCGACGACCCACGGATTAAAAGTCCGTTGCTCTACCAACTGAGCTAGAGGCCCGCGCGCGAACGCGCTCGTTCAATTCTAGGGTGCTCGGCGCACTACGGACCGCGGCACCAGCGTTCCTTCGAGACGGTTAGGGTAAAAGAGTTATGGGCGTGAACAACGCGGTACAGAATTGGCTTTCGTTGCGGTTTCGCGCGCTGTTATCGGGGGCGAAAGACGGCACGCCCCCCTGGCTCGACGCCGTCGCTCGGGGCGATGAGCCGGGGTTGTATCTGCCGAGCGACGCCCCGTGGGTGGTGCATCGCGATTTCGGAACGCTGGTCGGCGGAATTCGAGCGTTGCTGATGCAAGCGCTTCATCCCGGACCTCTGAGCGGGGTTGCCGATCACTCGCGATATCAATCGGATCCGCTCGGGCGTCTCGCCGGCACAATTCGATGGTTGACGGTCACCACTTTTGGCGGTGCGGGTTCCGTGGCTCAGGAGGGTAATCGAGTCAATCGACTCCACGATCGGGTCAGTGGCACCTACACCGCTGGCTCCGGCGAAACGCGCGATTATCGCGCCGCGGACGCCGACCTTCTCACCTGGGTTCACGTCGCCTTCATGGAATCGTTCCTCGTCGCACACGAGTTGTACGCGCGCGCTCCGATTCCAGCGGGCGATGCGCCGACGGGGGCGGACAACTACATCAACCAATGGGCCCGCTCGGTCGAACCGCTGGGATTGTCGGAGGTGCCGCGTTCTCGGGCGGAAATGGAAACATTCATCGATGATCAACTCGCGCGAGGTGAATTGTGTGTCACCACGGAAACGCTGTCGATTGTCTCGTTCCTTCGAACCCCACCGTTGCCGCTCGCGGCTCGACCGGTGTATCGACTCCTCTTTACTGCGGCTGTTGCGTCGATTCGCCCACGCTTTCGCCAAATGCTGGGACTTCGGTCAGCACCGATGTGGCTCATCCAACCGACGACGCGAACATTATTGAGTGTTCTCCGCACTGCGATCGGACCGGAAAGCCCGATCGAAGACGCCGCGCGTCGCCGGCTTGAACGAATAGGAGTGCTGTGACATGACAGCTTTTATCGCACTTCCGGCAACGGCGGGCATTGGCCGCCTCGCCTTGATCGCCGCGATCATCGGGCCAGCCCAATCCGTCGCCGGCTGGCTCATCGCCGGCGCGATGTGGCCGGGCTACGACCCCATGACGCAAACAATCAGCGACCTCGCTGCCGATGATTCGCCCGTGAAGTGGGTCCAATCGTCGTTCTTTATCCTCGGCGGTACCCTGTCGCTTCTCGGCGCATGGCAGGCCCGGGCGCTCGCGCTACCGGGCCGCATTGTCATATTCGTTGCCGGCTTGACGACCTACGGTCTGACAATCTTCGCCACCCCCACCCAAGCGACATCGTCGCTGTGGCACCGCGTTTTCGCGATCATCACCTTCGTGTTGATGTCCGCGTGGCCGTTGTTCTCGATTCGGCGCGACCGTTCGCGACCGTGGGTCATCCGACCGGCCGGCGGAATCACCGCGACCCTCGTTTTCACGGTCGCGTCAGTCGCGTTTTTGTCGGTGTGGACCGACCCAGCCCAACCGCTCGTCGGGCTCTGGGAGCGCGCGATTGCGGTCGGTCAGGTCGCGTATTTGTCGTTCGTAATCCTCGTCGTGTGGCGAAGCGAACGAACGCTCGCCGAGACGATTTAGCGGCGAGCGCGTCGGCGGATCGCCAACGTTGCGCCCGAACCGATCAACGCCAGTGCGCCCAGCACTCCGATCGAGGCATCGAATCCGGTTGCGGCGAGTTTCTCGTTCGACCCTCCCGAGGAGCTGTCGTCAACATAATCCTCGGGAACCACGAGTCCCTCGATGAAAGCCACCTCAACCAGACTGTCATCTGGGGTGTGCTCGATTGTCGAGGTGGTGAGATTGTCGAATTCGAAACCGCCACCGCTGAGAACAATTTTGTCGAAGCTGGTTCCGCCTTGTGCGTAAAGGCTCAGGAACACGTATGCCTCAGTTCCCGCACCGTTCACGGGGTTTCCGTTGTAGTCGGCACCCAGATAGGTTGATCCGCCCACCGAAACCTGGTTGCCTTCGGCAAGTTTGTTCATGATTCTCGACGTATCCATGCTCGCCACGAGCTCGTCGTTCGAATAGAAGGCAACGGTGTTCCCAGCATTTCCCGCCGACCACCAGAAGCCGAGGTATTTCTGCGGTTCGGTCAGCGTGATCGTGATTTCGTTCGCACCCGCCCAGTCTGTTGCGGGGAAGCGTGTTCCTACACCACCAGGGGATGGGGTTCCGCTGTCGGAACTTGCACCACCGTGGTCGGCGGCGTCATAGACATTGCAGTCTCCGGTGATAGTTCCCGCGGTGATCGAACCGGGACATGCTCCCGTCGAGACGCCATCGAAGTTCTCGATTGTTCGGTCGCTCGACATGGGCGGCCCCTGCACGTCGGGTGCCGAAATGAAAATTCGAACTCCGTAGGTTACGGCGTGGGCAGCGCTGACAGGCACGAGCGCAACCAGGGCCGCAATAATCGCAACGGCAGCAGACTTTTTCATGTTGACCTCTTAATTGAACGGCGAAGGGGTTTCAGTAGAGAATAACAGCGACGTCTTCGCTCGTTGCCTACTTGACCGTGAAGCTCTTGCTGTCCTCAGCGACGATGGATCCATCCTTGGGCGAGAGGTCGCGAACAACGAGCGTGTAGTCGCCCGAATCCAGATCCTTCACCTCGAGGGTCCACTCACTCCGCGCGGGGCAGGCTTGTTCTGCGATGGTTGTTCCCGAGTCGACGATGTCGGTTCCCTGAAGAATTTCCCACGCCACTGCCGCTTCCACAGTGCACGCCTCACCCCGAAAGGTGATGGGTGTGGTGAGTTCCACGCCGTCGTTGATTTCGGCGATGGTCACGGACGTGAGCGTGTCGAGGCCGTCTCCTCGTTGAATCGGGACGCTGGCGTCAACGTGACCAGCAAGACTCTCCACCACGGCACCATTCACCGTGAATTGCACGCGGTCGATGGAGGGATCAGCGTCGGAGATGGTCCACACGATTTGAGCGAGTGCGATGGACTCCGATTCGGCACCGACGTTGAGCGGTTGGAGTGAGAGGTCGACTGTGGCGAGGTCACCATCAACGGTCACCGAATTCACGGTCGTGCCGTTCGCCCACAGGTTCGTGTAGTCGTGGTCGAGGGGAGCGATGTCACCGCTCACCAGTGCCGAGACCAAGCTGACCGAGTCGGCGAGTTCCGGCGCGACGTCGATGTCTTCGCCGATAAGGCGAATCGAATCCGGATTCGACACAGCCCAATACACGTGGACCGCGATGTGTGTGGAGGTCTCGATGGGCGCGGGCGTCACCCCACCACCCGTCGCGCAGGCGGCTAACGCGAGGGGGCCGGCAAGGCCGAGAAGCAAACCAAGTCGAGTCATCGTCATGCCTTCCAGACTATGCGCGAGCTCGGCCAATCCCAATGCCACCCTTACCGCGTCAGAAGCGGGGTTAAAGTGGAGAGATGAGAAGCGCTCTTCGTCGCATCGCGGTCGCCGCGGTTGTGGCGGTTGCGACCTTCGGCATCCACGCCCCGGCTCAGGCAATCGGATTGACGTCCGAACAGATTGCCGCGAACCTTCAGACCCAAATTGACGCCGAAACGTCGGCGCGCTACCGAATTTCGGTTCGGGAAATCGGGGGTGCGGGGCGTTCAATCGACATCGGTGCCCGGGAATCGCTAGAGCCCGCCTCGGCGATTAAGGTTTTCTTCGCGTGGCTCGTGCTGGATCGCGTCGACGGGGGGACTCTTCGACTCGGATCGAACGTTAGCCCGGGAGTCAGTTGGCGTACCTGCCTGAAACTGATGATTACCGTATCCGACAACCTTTGTGCCGCCGACATTCGCTCAGCACTCGGTGATGATTGGATCAATCGCCGCCTCGACTCGGAGGGCTTCGACGACACATTGATTGTGCTGGATTCCAGCGGCGATTACCTCGGTAAACGAACATCCACCGCCGACCTCGCCGAGTTGTTTGTTCGGCTTGAATCGGGCACATTGCTTTCGCCCGAGAATTCGGCCTACTTTCACAAACTTCTCAAATTACAGGTCTGGCGTTCGCGAATTCACGCGGGTGTTCCCGCCGGCGTGCAAGTCGAGAGCAAGCCGGGCATTCTCGCAACGCGAACCGGCGTTGTGAACTCCGACGTTGCGATTGTTCGCGCGACGGGAACCACCTACGTCATCTCCGTCATCGGCACACACGACGCGACACGGCGTGGAGTCGCTCGATTGTCCCGAATCGTCTACGAGGGCATGACGGGTGTGACGGGTTACGTGGGCGCAACGTTTCCGAGGGCCCAATTTGTTGCTCGCTCGGGAACCGACTTCGCGAGAACTGCCAACGGACCGCGCGTCACCGAATTCACACGCCCACGAGCGGTCGAACTCCACCACACCGATCGGGAACGCGCGTACGTCACGATTCCCGGTATCGGCGACGGCTGGGTCGACTGGGCCGATCTCCACGTCGCCGACGCGTATCGGTGGCTCGGATGAGTAAACCCCGTCGACCCCTTCACCTCGACCCGCAGGCGTTCGACTCGTTTGAGGGCGCGATCGATCCGGCGATGCGGTTGCAACTCGCTCATGATTCGGCGCGAGCGTTGCTCTCACGGGTTCGAATTTCGACCGATCCCGACACCGTTGAGCGAGTGCTCGCCTACACCCGTGAGAACGGCGTCGGTGAACTCGCCGAAATGTGGGCCGATGCACCGGCTCACACCCTGCCGGGAGCGATGTGGCGATTGTGGGTCATCCACGCGAGCATCCTCGCCGACCCGGAGATGACCGCGCATGCGTATCGACGCGGTGCGAGTGAACTCGACACGATCGATCCGGTCGTCGCTGGTGTTCGTCAACCAACCGGTCCGGACGACATCCGCGCGCTCGCCGACGACATTCTTCGCGGTGCGTTCATGGGCGATTTGTCGGATGCGCTTGACCGCGCCGCCGCCTACTGCCGGATTGAGGCGCACGGCGTGACCACGCTGGTCGGTGATGCGGAAATCGGAACCAGCGCGACCCTCGAGCGTGCCGTTGTGCTCGCCGACTTCGCCAGGGATCTCCACGCCTGCGCCGCGCTCGCCCGCGCTCATCGACTCACTTAGCGCGCGCACAGCAAACGCTCGTACACTGGTCTTCGTCGGGCCGCGCGAATTCCCCGGGTTCCATTAAATAATCGTCGCTTCGAGCGACACCGTGCCGAGAGGCGTAATCCGCGGTCCGACACCCCTTAGGGGGCGATGTGGGTTTCGATTGAGACGACGCGAAGGGCCGCGCCCGACTTTGCGATGTGGAACACCGCGAAGTCTCCTGTGCCCAGCGACGCGGCGCGACGTGCAGCGTCGCCAACCGCCGACCCTGTCTGAGACAGTAGCTCCCGAACAATCTGTGGGATAACGGGTCCGTGCGAACAGATCACGACGGGCTCTGCTTTCCGAAGTCGCGCGGCAACGAAGTCGGTGACGCGGTCACCCTCACTCGTCCACTTGTCTTGGCTGATTTTGCCCGATTCCTTGATTTCCATGCCGAGTTTGTAGGAGAGGGGCGCGACGGTTTGCATGCATCGCATGGCCGGCGAGGAAATAATCGACCGCGGACCATAGGCGGCGAGACCGCCTGCGATGTCCCGTGACTGTTCCATGCCGCGGGCGACGAGAGGGCGCAGCGAGTCGACTCCATCCCAGTCCTCGTGGGGAGTGGCTTTTCCGTGGCGGGCGATGACGATGGGGAATGTCACGAGGTCTCCCGCTTTACGCATAGCCCGGAGCTGTTGAACAAGGTCACGGTCGTGTTCGTAGGTAAGCGCCTCGAGCGCCTTTTTGGAGGGCAACCATTCGAGGTCGGAAATTTCGTCGTTGGACTTGAACTTCGACTTCGCTTCGGCAACCGGACCAACCTCGGCGAGCCAATAATAAACAATCTTGGGCTTACCGTTGGTCGGCTGGATGTATTCGGCCGGCGCAAGAGGCGCGCCAAGTGTCACTTTGAGCCCCGTCTCTTCGAGAAGCTCGCGAACCGCGGTGTGCGGGGTTGTTTCGCCTGGGTCGACTTTTCCCTTCGGGATCGACACGTCACGATGCTGTTTGCGGTAAACGACGAGCACCTGAAGTTTGTCTTTGACGATGCGCCACGGGACCGCTCCGGCGGCGACAACTCGGTTGGGCTGTTTCATTTGCTCTTTCCCCGACCGTTCCGTGTCGTGTATTCGCTCATCAACATCTCCTGAATGTCTGCTGTCGTGGCAGCGCTCGTCTCGTGGCGCGTCCAGTTTCCCGAACCGTCGAGCCACCACGTCGATGCGTCATCGCGCATGTGGAGAGCGAAGAGGGCGGCGACCCTGTCAACGTGTTCCGGGGAGTCGAGTTTGATGAGCACCTCGATGCGTCGGTCGAGGTTGCGGTGCATCATGTCGCTCGATCCGATGTACGTCGACCATTTGCCGCCGTTGTGGAACGAATAGATGCGTGAGTGCTCGAGGTAGCGGCCGAGGGTGGATCGAACGCGGATCGTTTCCGACAAACCAGGTCGGCCGGGGACGAGTGAACAAATTCCTCGAACAGAAATGTCGATGGGAACCCCGGCCCTGCTCGCACGGTAGAGCGCGTCGATGATGGTCTCATCCACGAGCGCATTCATCTTGAGTCGGATTCCCGAGGGTTCTCCGGCGAGGGCCGATTCGGTTTCTCGGGCGATGTTTTTGAGGAGTCCGCTGCGAAGGTATCGCGGCGCCACGAGAAGCCGCTTGAACTTCTTTTCGATCGCGTACCCGCTCAACTCGTTGAACAGGCGGGTGAGTTCCCCACCGACCTCGGGAGAGTTCGTGAACAACCCGAGATCCTCGTAGACGCGGCTCGTTTTGGGGTTGTAGTTTCCCGTGCCAATGTGCGAGTAATAGCCAATCTCACCCGACTTCTCGCGGCGAACCACCTGCGTGAGTTTGCAGTGAGTCTTGAGCCCGACGAGACCGTAAACCACGTGAACCCCGGCACGTTCGAGTTGCCGCGCCCACGTGATGTTGTTCTGTTCGTCGAATCGTGCCTTGATCTCGACGAGGGCGAGTACGGCCTTTCCCGACTCGGCGGCGGTGATGAGCGAGCGCACGATGGGCGAATCACCCGAGGTGCGATACAGGGTCTGCTTGATGGCGAGCACGTTGGGGTCGGTTGCGGCCTGCTCCACGAACGCCTGAACACTCGTCGCGAACGACTCGTAGGGGTGGTGCACGAGCACCTCGCCCTCGCGCAGCGCAGCGAAAAGATCGGCCGGAGTTCCCGGTTCGGCCGACTGGAAAGCCGCGGCCGTCGTCGGAACATGTTTGGGGTACTTGAGGTCAGCGCGAGGAATTCCTGAGATCTGAAAGAGTTGGTCGAGGCCGAGGATTCCGGGAAGACGGTAGACCTCGTTCTCCTCCATCCCGATCTCGCGAACGAGCAATCCGAGGGTCACGTCGTCCATGTCCTCAGAAATTTCAAGGCGAATCGGTGCCCCGAAACGTCGACGCGACAGCTCCTTTTCGAGAGCCTTGATGAGGTTCTCGCTCTCGTCCTCGTCGATTTCGAGATCCTCGTTGCGCGTGAGACGGAAGAAGTGATGTTCGAGGATCGTCATCCCGGGGAAGAGCGCCACGAGATGATGGGCGATGACGTCCTCAAGCGGTACGAACCGGAGTCGGCTCGGATCGTCCGACGGCAACTCCACGAAGCGCGGCAGAATCGCCGGCACCTTGACGCGGGCGAAGTTCTCCTCGCCCGATCCGGGGTTTTGAACGCGCACGGCGAGGTTGAGCGAGAGTCCCGAGATGTAGGGGAACGGGTGCGCGGGGTCGACGGCGAGGGGCGTGAGCACGGGGAAGATGCGGGTGAAGAACACCTCGTCGATGATGGAACGCTCGTCGTGCGAGAGGTTGGCCATCGAACTGATGGTGATGCCCGCCTGGTCGAGAAGCGGTCGGATGACATCCGTCGCGAGCCGGGCGTGCTCGACCTGGAGGGCGTTGGAGAGTTGGTGAATGTCGGTGATCACGTTGAGCGGCGATCGGCCGACGTTGTTGACGACGGCGATTCCCGTCTCGATGCGTCGTTTGAGGCCGGCAACGCGCACCATGAAGAACTCGTCGAGGTTGTTCGCGAAGATCGCAAGGAAGTTCACGCGCTCGAGGAGGGGAACCGTGTCGTCCATCGCGAGTTCGAGTACGCGACGGTTGAACGCGAGCCACGACAATTCACGGTCGATGTAACGACCGTCGGGGAGCGTTTCGTCGTGGACGTACTCGCTGTCATCCCAGTCGTCATCGAGCTCGTCGTCGACCGACCCCGACATTTCGTTCGGTTCGGTCACGATTCATCGGCTCCCGTCGGGGCGAAGCGGTACCCCACATTTCGCACGGTGCCGATTACCGATTCGTGGTCGCCCAACTTCGCGCGCAACCGACGCACGTGCACGTCCACCGTCCGTGTGCCCCCGAAGTAGTCGTACCCCCACACGTCAGAGAGTAACTGTTCGCGGGTGTACACGCGACCGGGGTTCGCAACGAGGAATCGGAGAAGTTCAAACTCCTTGAACGTGAGGTCGAGGGGGCGACCCGACACGGTGGCTTGGTAACTCGATTCGTCGATCGATACTCCCGAATGACTGATGCCCGTAGAGCCAGCGGTGGCGGTCAGCGCGACCGCGAGTTTGATTCGGGCGTCGATCTCGGCGAGTGTCGCCGAGGGCATCACGAAGTCGGTGACACCCCAGCTCGAATCGAGGGCGGAGAGCGAGGTCTCGGGAACGACGAGGAGCACGGGAACGGGCAAGTGGGCGCTCGTGAGCATTATCGACATCGATTTCGCGCCGACCAGATCCGTCACCCCGTCGATGAGGATGAGGTCGATGTCGGGGTGCGACGAAACCGACTGCGGGGAGAGCGGAGCGACGATGAGAGAGTGAGGCAAAAGCTCGAGCGCGGGGATGACGATCGTCGATGCTCCGGTGAGCAGAAGGATGCGGGACACGACAAGCCTCCTCCCCACGTTTCGCTCCAGTTTAGGGAGGTTTAGCATGGTGGTATGCCCCGCAGAATCGCGACCGCCCTCCCGTCGTGGATCGTCGCGCTCGCGGGATCTATCTACGCGGTCACAACCGATGCACAACAGTGGCCGACGGTCATCTCGGTGACGATGGGTGCGACGCTCGTCATCTCGTTCGTTGTTCAGTTGTCGCTTCAGCGCAAGGAGGGCCTCGTCAATCGACTCGCTCTCACGACCGCCGTCAGTCTCGCAATCGGTGGTGTCGGTCTCGCCACGTCGTGGCTGCTTCACGGAATAGGCTGACGACATGAACTTCTGGTTTGAAATCTTCTTCCTCAGCCTTTTGGGTTTGGCGTTCGTCGCCATCGGCGTGACCGCCATCACGGTTCTCGTTCGACTCTTCCGCGGTCAGCGCTAAGGACATGTCCAACCCCTTCGTCGACCAGCGCCGTCTGGTCGAGGGGGACGCCGTCGTTCCCCTCCCCGCGGGGGTCGTGCGCGTGACGGGCACCGACCGACACCTCGTGCTCGGCAACGTTCTCAGTCAGGAACTCACCGATCTCTCTCCGGGCGACTCCCGTGAAGCGCTCGAACTCGACGGGCAGGGTCGTATCCAGCGGGTGGTTCACGTTCGGGAGGTCGATGACGCGACGCTCCTCGTTGTACCCGGCCAGTCCGGCGCCGACTTTGCCGCGTGGATCGATGCCCGCGTTTTTCTCGAGGACGTGCACCCGGCCGACGTGTCGACCGATTATTCGGTGTGGGGCGGAACGCGCGCCGTCGGGCCGCTCACCTGGGTCGACCCGTGGCCCGCGGTCGCGCCGGGAGGCCACACCTACTCCGAGGCGGCGGCCCCCGACTGGACGTGGGTCGAAACTCTTCTTGCCGCGGGTGAACAACCACAGGTCGACGTTGTCGACGGGACCGTCGTGGATGCGCTTCGTGTGGTTGCTGGTCGGCCGGCGCTCGCCGAGGTCGACGACCGATCGCTCCCGCACGAGCTCGACTGGCTTCGCACCGCGGTGCACCTCGCCAAGGGCTGTTATCCGGGGCAAGAGACCGTCGCCAAGATTCACAATGTGGGGCATCCGCCGCGGCGCCTCGTTCGACTCCACCTCGATGGGTCGGAATCCGTGTTCGTCGCGCACGGCGACCCCGTTTATGAAGGTGGCGACGTGGTCGGAACGGTGACGACGGCCGGCGTGCACTTCGACGAAGGACCGGTCGCGCTCGCCGTCATCAAGCGCGGTGTGGACGTGGATGCGACTCTGACGGTCGAACACGACGGAATTCGCCTCGCGGCGACCCAGGAGGTCATCGTTCCACCGTCGGCCGGCGCTACCGCTGCGGAGCGACTGCGGCCCAGTCGACCGTAATTTCTCCGAGGCGCCATGCGCTCGCGGTGTCCCGGACGGGCCAGCCCGTCGCCTTCATCGCGGTGACGGTCGCAATCCAACGTTGCACGGGTGAGTAAACCTGCAGCGGAGCCGCGACGGCCCACGCACGATCGAGCTCGCTGAGGAATCGGTAAATCGGTTCACCGTCCACGTTGCGGTGGATGAGCGCTTTGACGAGTCGCTCGGCGGCGATGCTCGGCTGGTCCAGCCCCGCAAGTCGCAGGGCGATGGTGAACGAGTCCGGCCCGTCGGGAGTGAGCGCAACCCACGTCGCGACGCGGCCGATCTCGTCGCAGGTGCCGTCGATGAACAGGCCATTCGGCGACAATCGAGAGCACACGGTCTGCCACGCCCCGGTGACCTCGTGTTCCTCGTATTGTCGGAGCACGTTGAACGCTCGGATGAGGTCGGCTCGCTCACCGTGGGGGAGCGGGATCTCGAATCCGCCGCGGAGGAAGGCGACGCGGTCGGTCGCGCTATGCTGTGCCGCGGCAACCCTATCCGGGTCGATTTCGATGCCCACGACGCGCACGTCGGGGTTCACCGCGGCGAGCCGATCGGCGAGTTCGAGGGTCGTGTGCGCGGTTGCGCCGAACCCCAGGTCGACGACGAGTGGGGCGGCCAGGGCGCGAAATCGGGAGTGGCGCGAAAGCCAACGATCGGCCCGACGGAGCCGATTCGTCCCCGTCGTTCCGCGCGTGATTCGGCCGACTACCACCCCACCATTGTGGCTCGTTAGGCTGGTGATTATGACTCACACGCTAATCCTGCTCCGCCACGGGAACTCGACCTGGAACCAGAAGAACCTCTTCACGGGTTGGGTGGATGTCCGCCTTTCCGACCAGGGGGTCACCGAAGCGACGCGCGCCGGCGAACTTCTCGCCGAAAGTGGGCTCAAGCCCGACGTGTTGTACACGAGCGTGTTGTCCCGTGCGATTCAGACCGCGAACATCGCACTCGACGTCGCCGACCGCCTGTGGATTCCCGTCAAGCGCTCGTGGCGACTCAACGAACGCCACTACGGCGCGTTGCAGGGTAAGGACAAGGCTCAAACCCTCGAGGAGTTCGGAGCAGATCAGTTCCAGCTGTGGCGTCGCTCGTTCGACGTTCCGCCGCCTCCCCTCGACGACGATTCGGAATTCTCGCAGGCTCACGACGAGCGTTACGCGGGACTCGGTGCCGACCTGCCGCGCACCGAATCACTTGCACTCGTGATCGACCGGCTTCTCCCGTACTGGTCGAGCGACATCGTTCCCGACCTCCAATCGGGTAAAACCGTTCTCGTCACTGCACACGGCAACTCACTGAGGGCGCTCGTTAAACACCTTGAGGGCATCAGCGATGACGACATCGCCGAGCTCAACATTCCGACGGGCATTCCGCTCGTCTACACGCTGGATGATTCGCTCTCGCCCATCGGACCGGGGAAATACCTCGACCCCGAGGCGGCGGCGGCAGGTGCCGCAGCGGTCGCCAACCAGGGCAAAAAATAACGCGTTACGGCGCGGGAGTTTCGGTGACGACCGGAGCCGGAGACGGCTTGAGGAGCGTCGGTGTGTACGGCGCGTACAGCGGGTCAGTACCGTCGAGCACGGGAACAGTGATTTCGACGCCATCAGCTGAGCCGTACTGAACGTAGATCGTCGCGTACTGGCCCGCGACGAGGTCAGCGCCCGCAAAGATGGTGGCGGTCGCATCCTTCACCCCGAGAAGAGTCACACCCGTCTCAACGGCGACCGTTTCGGTGACGGTGGTGGATCCGCGGAGCTCGACGGTGAGGTGCGCGGCTGCCTTCGAATTGTTGACGACGGCGCCGATGAGCGAACCGTCACCCGTTTCGTCGGTGATGACGAGGAGGTTGCGCAACTCGATACCGCCGACCGACGCGTTGACGCCGTCGCTCGCCGCGTAGGGCTTGAGGGTGGCGGTGTCAACGAACACGCCACAACCGGCAGTTCCGACGAGCAGGGCAGCGGCAACCGCGGTGGCGGCGAGGGCGCGAACGTTCACATCAATCCTTCAGAGTCGAACCAAAATTCCGTGGTCAGTCTATCGAACGGCGATTCCCGTTCCCGACTGAATCGTGTACAACCCGTGTGGTAAAATGAAAGTTCTGCTGAAAGGGATTCATAGATGGCATTCAAGGTTGGCGAAACGGTCGTGTACCCGCACCACGGTGCCGCAACGATTATCGAAATCACGACTCGCGAGTTTCAGGGAGAACTCCAGAAGTTCCTCAAATTGAAGGTCGCACAGAGCAACCTCGAAATCATGGTCCCCGAGGGCAAGGTCGAAGACGTCGGAGTTCGCGACGTCATCGACAAGGCTGGCCTCAAGGTCGTTTTCGGTGTCCTCCGCGACCCGATCGTCGAAGAGCCCGCCAATTGGTCTCGTCGCTACAAAGCGAACCTCGAAAAGCTTGCCTCGGGTGACGTCATCAAGGTTTCGGAGGTCGTTCGAGACCTGTGGCGCCGCGAACAAGATCGCGGTCTTTCCGCCGGAGAAAAGCGCATGCTTGCGAAAGCGCGCCAAATTTTGATCTCTGAACTCGCCCTCGCCGAGAAGACCGACGAGGAACGCGCGTCGAACCGTCTCGACCAAGTTCTCGCCTCCTAGGCGCGTCGTGCCTTCCGTCGGTCTCGTTCTCGTTGCGGCGGGCTCGGGCACTCGACTGGGCCACGGCATACCCAAAGCGCTCGTCACAGTCGATGGTGTGGCACTTCTCGAACGCGCCCTGGGCGTCGCCCGCGAGGTTAAATTTGATTCGATCGTCATCGCCGCGCCGGCGACCCACCTCGACGAGGTCCGCGCAATCGTGGCGCACACCAACATCCCCGCGCAGATCGTTGCGGGTGGCGACACTCGTGCCGACAGCGTTCGAGCAGCGATTGCCGAACTGCCGGATCTCGACAATGTCCTCATTCACGACGTCGCCCGTGCGTGGACGCCCTCCGTTGTCTTCTCTCGGGTCATCGACGCGGTCGCACAAAGCGGCGACGGGGTTGTCCCCACGCTCCCGGTGACCGACACCGTGGTTGTCGTCGAGGGCGATCGCGTTGTCGACGGGACCGACCGCGCGAGCCTCGCGCGCGTGCAGACGCCCCAGGGGTTCCCTCTTCCGAAATACCGCGACCTCATCGCCACCGCCGACCCCGCCGCGACAGACGATTCGACGGTGTGGCGCTCCGCTGGCGGTACCGTGCGCACGGTGACGGGCGATGAACGTGCCCATAAACTGACGACCGCCGATGACCTCGCCCATTTCACCGGAACGGCCCGTGTGGGAATCGGCACCGACACCCACGCGTTCGCTGACGCATCGCCGCTCTGGCTCGGCTGCATCGAATGGCCGAACGAAACCGGTCTATCGGGTCACTCCGACGGCGACGCGGTCGCGCACGCGCTTACCGATGCGCTGCTCTCCGCCGGCGGTTTGGGGGACATCGGAGGGCTCTTCGGAACCGACGACCCCCGATTTGCGGGAGCACGCGGTGACGTATTCCTCCGTGGGGCCATTGACGCTCTCGCGGAGGCTGGATTTCGCCCCTTGTCCGCCTCGGTGCAGGTCGTGGGGAATCGCCCGAAGATCGGGCCGCGTCGTCACGACATGGAAAACGCCCTCCGCGCGATTCTCGGGGTACCCGTCTCGGTCAGCGCCACGACGACCGACGGACTCGGATTCACGGGCGAAGGAAAGGGCATCACGGCCGTTGCCATCGCTCACGTCGGGCTTGGGTAACGCTCGGTAGCATGGGCAGGTGCCCATTCGACTGTTCGATACCGTCTCGCAAAGCCTGCGTGACCTCGAACCGCGCGTCCCCGGACAGGTCGGCATGTATGTGTGCGGACCGACCGTGCAGTCGTCGCCGCACATTGGGCATCTCCGCAGCGCCCTGACGTATGACGTGTGGCGCCGCTGGCTGACCCACCGCGGACTTCGTGTCACGTTCGTTCGAAACGTCACCGACATCGACGACAAGATCCTTGCCGTCGGCGGAGACGTGGAGTGGTGGGCACTCGCCGCCCGCATCGAGCGCGAATTTTCGGACACCGCATCGGCGCTCGGTGTTCTCCCGCCGACCGTCGAGCCTCGTGCGACCGGCCACATCACCGACATGGTGACCCTCATCGAACGCCTCATGGAACGCGGCCACGCCTATGCGACGGAGGACGGCACAGGTGATGTGTATTTCTCGGTCGCGTCGTGGCCCGAATACGGCATTCTCACCCGACAATCTCCCGACGCGGTCGAATCCGACGATTCGGCCACCGAGCGCGGAAAGCGGGATGCGCGCGATTTCGCCCTGTGGAAGGGTCGCAAGGACAGCGAACCCGTCACCGCGTCGTGGCCGTCGCCCTGGGGGCTCGGCCGTCCCGGCTGGCACATCGAATGCTCGGCGATGGCGACGCGCTATCTCGGATCGGGGTTCGACATTCACGGTGGCGGACTCGATTTACGTTTCCCGCACCACGAGAACGAACTCGCCCAGTCGCGCGCGGCCGGCGACGAGTTCGCCACGACGTGGCTTCACAACGGTCTCGTCACCGTCGGTGGGCAGAAGATGTCCAAATCGGTGGGCAACGTGATTCTCGCGCGCGACCTGCTCGATCAAACCGACTGGGTCACCGCGCGCTACTTTCTCATCTCCTCGCACTATCGCTCGACGATGGATGTCAATGACGGTTCGTTGGGCGAAGCCGCGGCCGCGTGGGATCGCATCCGTGGGTTCGCTCGTCGAACCGCCGACCTCGTCACCGACCACAGTGCGGTACCCGACGCGTTCGCCGCGGCCCTCGACGACGACCTCGCCGTTCCGACGGCGCTCGCGGTGCTGCACGACACGGTGCGCGCCGGCAACACCGCCCTCGACGCAGGTGACGCCGTGGCGGCTGCGGCTCGCGCCAACGACGTCAAAGCGATGATCGACGTACTCGGCCTTGCGGTCGACGAAGGGGCGAACGACGCCACCCGAGAAGCGCTCGACATGCTCGTCCAGCGACTCGTTGCGGAGCGAGATCGCTCGCGCGCCGACAAGGATTGGACCACCGCGGATCGTATCCGCGACGACATCGCCGCCGCGGGGATCACCCTCTTCGATGGCGCCGACACAACCCGATGGAGCATTGATGGTTAAGCCAGGACGACCCGGAGCCGCTCGCGGCAAAAAGGGACCCACCAAGGGGACGGGTGGCCAAAAGCGCCGCGCGCTCGAGGGTAAGGGTCCGACGCCGAAGGCGGAAGATCGTACGTGGCACCCCGCGGGCAAACGCAAAATGGCGCAGGATCGCCTCGCAGCCGCACAGGAGAAGTACGGCAAAACCGGTACCAAGCCCATCCGATCGCGCGGAACGGGCAAGGGTAAAGACAGCGACAACGAGATCATCAACGGGCGCAACTCCGTCTTGGAAGCCATGCGCACCAATGTTCCGTCGACGACGTTGTACATCGCGGCCAAGGTCGAATTCGACGACCGTGTCAAGGAGGCCCTTGCGCTCGCGACGAAGAAGGGCATCGCCATCCTCGAGGTGATGCGACCCGAGCTCGACCGCCTCTGTGGCGAGGGTGCGGTACACCAGGGAATCGCTCTCGCTGTCTCGCCCTACAACTATCGACACCCGCTCGAGCTGCTCGACCAGGTCGAAGCGCGCGGCGAAATCCCGCTCTTCGTTGCGCTCGACGGCATCACGGACCCTCGCAATCTCGGAGCCATCATCCGATCGGCCGCCGCCTTTGGTGGGCACGGAATCATTATCCCGCAACGACGCAGCGTCGGGGTGACGGCCGCCGCCTGGAAGACCTCGGCCGGTTCGGCAGCGCGTCTGCCCGTCGCCATGGCGTCGAACCTCAACCAGATCATCAAGTCGTTCAAGGAACGCGGCGTGTTCGTCATCGGGCTCGACGGCGACGGCGATGTATCCCTTCCGGAACTCGATCTCGCCGGCCGGCCGCTGCTCGTGGTCGTCGGCAACGAGGGTAAGGGCTTGTCCCGCCTCGTGACAGAGAACTGCGACGCGATCGTGTCCATTCCGATCGGAGCAGCCACCGAATCGCTCAACGCGGGAATAGCGACGTCCATCTCGCTCTATGAGATCGCGATGCGACGCCAAAACCGCCGTTAGACCAGGTCGCGCCAGTCCTTGATGACGGGGAGAGAAATCGTCACCGTCGGCGGTGACACGATGACTTCCTCGTCGCGTCGGTGTTGGAGCACGTCGGCGAAATAGAGAGCGGCGGCTTCGGGCAGAGCGACATCCGCTCCGCGAGCCTTCGCAAGATACCACTTGTGCTCGAGCACTTCGTGGAAAATTTGGGGCGGATCGAGTTTGCCGCGCAGTTCGCCGGGCACCGATTCAATGACGGGGTCGAACTCGGAAATGAGCCATTCGTGGGCGAGGCGCTCCTCGTTGAACGCCTTTCCCGCGGCCTTGCGCGCGATGTATTCGTCCATCGCATTGAGCAGTCGGCGTGCCTGGTTCTCCTCGGCGTCGACTCCGGTGAGACGAAGGAGTCGACGGGCGTGGTGACCCGCATCGACGACCTTCGGTTTGATGCGAACCGTGCTGCCTGGGGTGTCGGTCTTGAGCGAGATTTCGCCGAGGTCAAACCCCATTGCGTTGAGTCGCTCGACACGCTCGGCGATGCGCCATGTCTCGGTGCTTTCGATCGTCTCCCACTCGGTGAGCTCCGACCAGAGGTTCTCGTAACTCGTGACGAACTTGTTCGCGAGGTCGACGGGGTCGATCGACGCGTCGAGCCTCCCGCCCGCTTGGAGGTCGAGGAGTTCGCCGGCGATGTTGATACGTGCGACCTCGATGTCGTTGGCGCGCTGTCCGGGGCTGAGTTCGTTGTCGATGAGTTCGCCCGTTTCGGCGTCGACGAGGTACGCGGCAAACGACCCGGCGTCACGGCGGAACAACACATTCGAAAGGGAGACGTCACCCCAGATGAACCCGATGAGATGAAGTCGAACCAAAAGGACCGCCATCGCGTCGACGAATCGCGTTGCGGTGTCGGGACGCAGCGTCTGGGAGAACACCGCGCGATACGGCATGGAGAATCGGAGGTGCTTGGTCACGAGGGCGGCGGGGAGTTCCTCGCCCGAATCGTCAAGCCGATCCGTCACGACCGCGATGGGCTTGACAGTCGGTACGTCGCGCTGTCGCAGTTGGCGCAGCATCTCGAACTCACGATTCGCCATCTCGAGAGTCGTTTCCTTCACCGCGGCGATGTCCTCGCCCATCTGCACGAACCGAACAATGTGACGTGAAATTCCGCGCGGGAGCGCGACCAGAACCTCCTCCGGCCACTCCTCGAGCGGGGTGTTCCAGGGGAGCGTGAGGATGTCGGTCCGAACGGGACCGGTGAACGTCGGCTGAGCGGTCATGGCGACAACGTCGACCGGGGCGGCGAACCACCCCGGTCGAACCTGACTAGTGCTTGACGCGCGACGAACCGAGGCGGAGCCCCGACTGCACGTCGAACGCGTGGATGTGCTCGGGCTTCGGTGTGATGACGACGGTGTCACCCGCGAGAGGGTGGTCGCGCCCGTCGACGCGAACGACGACATCGATTTTCTCGCCGCCCGACTCGGCCTCACCGTAAAGGTAACCGTCGGCGCCGAGTTCCTCGACGACGATGACCTTCATCGTGATGCCCTTGCCCGACTTAGACCAGGTGAGGTCTTCGGGTCGGATTCCGATGGTGAGGTGCTTGTCCTTGGTGGCTTTCATGACATCCGCTGGGATCTTCGCGACGTCGGTTCCGAACTTCACACCGCCCGACACGATTTCGGCGGGGAAGAGGTTCATGGCCGGGGAGCCGATGAATCCGGCGACGAAGACGTTGGCGGGAGCCTCATAGAGGTCACGCGGGGTGCCGACCTGCTGGAGCACGCCGTCCTTGAGAACCGCGATGCGGTCACCCATGGTGAGCGCCTCGGTCTGGTCGTGGGTGACGTACACCGTGGTGACACCGAGACGTCGCTGAAGCGACGCGATCTGGGTGCGGGTCTGAACGCGGAGTTTGGCGTCGAGGTTCGACAGCGGCTCGTCCATGAGGAAGACCTGGGGCTGACGCACGATCGCGCGACCCATCGCGACACGCTGACGCTGGCCGCCCGACAGGGCCTTCGGCTTGCGGTCGAGGTAGGGCTCGAGGTCGAGCAACTTCGCCGCCTCGAGAACACGTGTGGCGCGCTCTTCCTTGTCGACGCCGGCGATCTTGAGCGCGAAGCCCATGTTCTCAGCCACCGTCATGTGCGGGTAGAGCGCGTAGTTCTGGAACACCATCGCGATGTCGCGGTCCTTCGGGGCGACGTTAGTGACGTCACGGTCACCGATGAAGATCGCACCCGAGTTGACTTCTTCGAGTCCCGCGAGCATGCGGAGAGTCGTCGACTTTCCGCAACCCGAGGGGCCGACCAGGACGAGGAACTCGCCGTCCTTGATGTCGAGGTCGATTGAGTCGACCGCGGGCGTTTCGGTGCCCGGATAAAGGCGCGTAGCCTTGGCGAATTTGACTCCAGCCATGATTGTCAATCTCCTTCACCGGCAGGTACGTGCCGGACGATCCGTAGTGAATGGAAGCGTGAGCCGTGACAAGCACCCACAAGCCCAGTATGACAGTGAGCTCCGCTGGGCGGAAGTCCCGAAATTGCCCTCTCCGCATGACGCGATAAACTAGGGAGGCTATTTGAGAATTCGGCGACGGAGCGTCGCACACGACTGATTGGACATCGAATGAACGCCGCACGCGACGATCGAAGCAAGGCTCGCGAAGCCGCCCGTGACAAGGCCAAGGCGATGCGAATCGCCGGTTCCGCCCGAGAGAAGCGCAACCGGCTCTTTCTTCAGCTCGGTCTTGGTGCCGTTGCGCTCCTCGTGATCGGAACGCTGGTCGCTGTCGTGTCGACGGCGTTCAAACCCGAGGGGCCAGGGCCGCTCAACATGGCGAGTGACGGAATCCGTGTCGGCCAGAACGGCGTCGCCGTGACGACCCCGGCTCTTGAGCCTGGCAAGTCCCCTGTCGCAACCCCACCGAACTCGGCCGACGTCGTCGACATCACCATCTTCGTCGACTACATGTGCCCTTATTGCGGCTCGTTCGAGACGACCAACATGGCGACAATCGACGAGCTCCTGTCGCGTGGTGTCGCAACCCTCGAGGTGCACCCGATGGCGTTCGTCAACACCGCTCAAGGACTCGATTACTCGACTCGCGCTGCGAACGCGGCCGCGTGTGTCGCCAATTACGCGCCGAACTCGTTCCTCAAGTTCCACAACGCCCTCTTCACAAACCAGCCCGTGGAGAATACCCCGGGACTCTCGGACGAGGATCTCATCAATCTCGCCAAACAAGCGGGAGCGGCGTCCACGATTTCCTCGTGCATCGACGACAACGAATTCGGTGGTTGGGTGAGCGCGGCAACGCTGCGCGCACAAAACGGCGATATCGCCGTCAACAACCGCGACGCGTCGTTCGACAAGGTTCACGGAACGCCGACGATCCTCATCAACGGCAAGCCCGTCGAGTTCGCGCAGCCCTACAACTCGCAGGACTTCCTCAACGCCGTTCTTTCCGCCGCGTCGAAGAGCCAGTAAGGGTTTCCAAATCGCCTCTTGATACTCTGGAGGCGTCGCCGACTTAGCTCAGCTGGTAGAGCATCTGTCTTGTAAACAGAAGGTCACGAGTTCGAACCTCGTAGTCGGCTCTGCTGAAACGCGAGCGAAGGGAATGGGCGAGATGACTGACGAGACGATCGACTCGACCACGAGCGCTTCTGGGTCGAAGCGCACGCTCCCGCCCCTCGCGGTAATGGGAATTGCGGGTGCCGTACTGGTCACTGCCGCGTTCGGTGGCGGATTTGCCCTTAGTGCGCTCAGCTCCGGCGGAGTCGCCGAACCGGTCGCCGAGGCACGCGAGACTCCCGCCGAGACCGTTGCCGCCGAGTCTGTTCGCACGTGTTCCGTCGGCAAACTACTCGCCAATCGTGCGCTCGGAACGGAAACGGTTGTCGTAGCACCCGCCGGTGGCGGTGCGATGTTCCTCGACGTCAATGGCGCCGATGCGATCCCCATGGGAAGTGTCATGAAGGTGATCACCGCGGCAGTGGCACTCGATGTTTTGGGGCCGAAGGCGCGCCTCGAAACCAAGGTGGTCGACGCCTCAACGGCGGGAACCGTGGTGCTTGTGGGGGGTGGAGACCCGACACTGCGTGCGGGTAGCTCGAGTGTTTACCCTGGAGCGCCGTCCATCGTCGACCTCGCCCAAAAAGCGGTGACGGCCTATCAGCAGAAGCACCCCGACTCTCCCACCATCACCAAAGTCATTGTCGATGTGTCGATGTTCCCCGCCGACGATGCGTGGAACTCAAACTGGCCCGAGTCGGAGCGCACGATCGGGTATCAGCCGATGATTGTGCCGCTCATGGTGGACGGCGACCGTGCCAACCCCGGACTTCCGACCAGCCCGCGATCGTCCGACCCCGCGGGGAATGCGGCCGATGCTTTCATCGCGGCGCTCCAGCAGGCGGGGAACGGAAACGGCGATGTTTCGGTCGAATACGCGGCGGCTCCCAGTAACGCGCGCGTTCTCGCTTCGGTTCAATCGGAACCCGTTGCGACTCTCATCAAACAGATGATCCCGACTTCCGACAACACCCTCGCTGAGTTGCTCATGCGCGTTTCCTCCGTCGAGGCCGGCTATGACGGCGGAGCGGATTCGATACAGCAACTCGTCATCGGCACTCTTGGCAACTATGACATCGACATGTCCGCGGGAGCGTTCGAGGACGGCTCCGGCGAATCGAACAAGGACCTCATCCCGCCGCGCGTCATGATCGAACTCCTCGACGTCGTGTTCAGTTCCAAGGACCTCGCGGTGCTTCGCGATGCGCTTCCCGTTGCGGGCCAATCAGGAACACTCGCCAGCCGTTTCGTGGGCGAGGCGGAGAACGCGCGCGGTCACGTTCGCGCGAAGTCGGGTTGGATCGACAAGGTCTACGCCCTCGCGGGCCAGGTCGAAGCGAAGGGTGGCGATCTCAACTTCGTCGTCGTAGCGCGTGGAAAAGTGAGCTCGACGGCGATGGCCGCAATCGACAACCTCGTCGCGGGCATTTATTCATGTGGATCGAATCTTGCGAGCTTCTAAAGCATCGATGCCGAAATCGGCTCTGCTCGTCATTGATGTGCAAAATGACTTCACCGAGGGCGGATCGCTCGCGGTCAAGGGCGGCAACCGAACGGCCGGAGCGATTACTCAATTTATTCGGGAGCGTCGAGGTGATTACGCCATCGTGGTGGCGTCGCGCGACTGGCACTCTCCCGTTGGCGACAACGGTGGGCACTTTGCCGCCAAACCCGACTTCGTCTCGACCTGGCCCGTTCACTGCGTTGAGGGCACACCCGGAGCGGCCTACAACCCTGCACTCGAGGCAAACCTCATCGACGTGCAAGTCTTCAAAGGAAGTGGAAGCCCTGCGTATTCGGCGTTTGAAGCGAACACGCCGGGCGGATCCAGTCTCACCGAGGTACTCGAGCGAGCGCGGGTTCAGCACATCGACCTCGTCGGAATCGCCACCGACCACTGCGTGCGGGCCACCGCTCTCGACGCGCTCGCCGCGGGGTATTCCGTGACGGTACTGCTCGACAAGTGCGTGGGTGTGGCGACCGGCACGACGATCGCTGCGGTGAATGAGATGCGGGTGGCGGGAGCGAAGGTCGCACTCGGTTCCTAGGTATGGCGCACGTCCCGCGTCCGGGACCTTACATCCGTGGAGGGGCTACGCCCCACAAAATTTACCGGTCGGGGTACGCCCCCTCCGCTCGAAATCGGCAACGCTGCGCGTTGCCAAGCCAATTTCTCGAACGGCGGGAGCGCCTGTTCCCCCACGGACACTGAAAAAGAGCCGACCGATGGCCGACTCTTTTTCAGTGGTCGGGGTAACAGGATTTGAACCTGCGACCTCGTCGTCCCGAACGACGCGCGCTACCAAGCTGCGCCATACCCCGAGGTACTCGTCAAGCGTACCCGAAATCACGTGCCCGTAAGGTCACGAGAACGGCCTCCGGTGGGCACGCAAAGCGCACCGGAGCGTAGATCGAGGTTCCGATTCCGGCATTCACATTGAGGTGAGTGCGGCGATCGCCTCGGTTCCAGACGGCCAGACCGCGGGCATAGCGGACGGGTAAATCGGAGTTCGTGGTCAGGGCGCCGAAGCCTGGAACACACACCTGGCCACCGTGCGTGTGACCAGCGAAGACGATATCGGCGCCGAGTTCCGTGAACACGTCGAGGACTCGTCGGTAAGGTGCGTGGGTCACTCCGATGAACCCATCGAACGGGGCTCCGGTGTCAACTTCCGCGGCGAGGTCGACCGTCATCGCATCGAGGTCGTCTCGTGCAAGGTGGGGGTCGTCTGTTCCGGCAACGAGCAATCGTGCACCGTTGACTGTCAGTCTCGCTGCGGTGTTGTCAACCGCGATCCAGCCCAGCGACCGATAGACGGTGTCAAGCGCAGCGGTGTCGAGCGCAGTACCCGATTGGTCGGGCTCCGACGGCTTGACGAGGTAGGTGAACGGATTGGGCATTCGCGGAGCAAAGTAGTCGTTCGATCCGTGCACGACGATTCCGGGCGTTCGCTCGAACGCCGCAAGAGTTTGAGCGAGTAATGGGATTGCATCGGCGTGCCCGAGGGAATCGCCCGTGACGACCACGAGGTCGGGCTTCAGCCGAGTGAGCGACCGTATCCACTCCGATTTGCGGCGTTGCCACGGTGCAAGGTGAATGTCGGAGAGGTGTAAAACGCGAATCGAATCGATGCCAGGGTCGAGTGCGTCGACCGACTCGTGTCGAACACCGAATGCGTTGCGCTCGATGAGGGACGCATAAGCGAGGAGCCCCGCTCCGAGAGCAACTGCGCCACCGAGCAACTCGCGCATCAACATGACTAGCAGCTGGTCTTGCGGACCGTCACACTGAACGAGGTCGTAGTGAGCGCGCCAGCGCCAGGAAGTGGGTATTGATTGATGATGTAACCGAGTTTCGGATCGTGGGAGTCGGTAGTCACTTCACAGCGAACCGTGATGGACGTCGCGCCCAGATCCCGCAGTTGCGACACCGCCTCGGACTCTGTGAAGTCGTCGCTCAGGAAATCGGGCATCGTGAATCCGGACCAACCGGCCGATGCGCGAATCGTGACGGACATTCCCTTCGCCATCGTCTTTCCCTCGTCGGGTGACGATCCGTATACCAGTCCGGCCTCGACATCCATCGACTCAACGGGGCGTCCGATGCGCACCTCGAAACCGAGACCCTTAAGCAGGGCCGTCGCGGCCTCGATTGTGAGCCCGCGCACCGCGGGGACCTTGACCCCGTTGCCCTGGAGGAGCCTCGACGGCGGGTTGGGCCAGTCGTTCTCGCCCGAATACATGCGATTGGCCGCGCGCATGATGGTCGACATCATGATGTGACGCATTATTGCTGCTTGGGTTCCGCGATAGTAAAGCTCACGCATCGGGGTCTTGCCGACGATGTTTCCGACCCACGCAACTGTGGCGACGCGCGACGTGGAGGTGAGAATCCAGGTCTGAATCGAGTTGTCAGCGGTTCCGGTCTTACCAAAAATGGGCACACCGTCGCCGGGATTCGACGCGGCACCGGTTCCACCGTTCATCACGCCTTTCATGGCGTAGATCGCGGCATTGGCGACATCGGGCTCGATTGCTTGGCGGCAACTCTCCGCCTGACCGGGGAGTTCCTCGCCGTTCGGTCCGACCACGTGGTCGACGATGATCGTGTCGCAGAATTTGCCCTCGTTGGAGATGCCCGCCCAGGCGGCGGCCATCGTGAGCGGAGCGAGTTCGTTGGTGCCGAGCACGGCCGAGGGGTTCGACTGAAGGGTCGCACCATCGGCACGGTGGACTCCGAGGGATTCGGCGGCGTTTCGGATGTCGCACTGGTCCAGTTGTTCGGCGATAGATGCGAATGCGGAGTTGATCGACCACTTGACGGCGTCGAGGACGCTGACGATCTCGGGCGCTGCCGAGTCGTTCTTGAACTCCCACGTTCCACCGTACGGTGCGCCCGAATCCTTACAGGTGTCGACGTACTTCGCCTGGTCCTTCTTGAAATCACTCGCATTGACCAGCTCGTTCAGTCCGCGACCAGATTGCAGCCAGGCGAGAAGGGCCATCATCTTGTAGGTCGAACCAGTCTGGAAACCGCTCGACCCGCCGTAGTCACGGTCGGTGTTGAAGTTGACGGCCGTTGCCTCTTTGCCGCCACCTTCGAGGGTGTCGTTGAAGAGCTTGTTCTGCGCCATCGTCAACACGCGACCGGTGCCGACCTCGACGGACGAGGTTGCTCCACCGAGTGCGGTAGACGGGATCGACTTGGGCACCCGCCACGCTTGCTTCTGTGCGATTCGCTGAAGTTCGTAGTTCATCGTCGTGTAGAGCTTGTATCCACCGATGTGCCAGTTGGTGAGGCGCTCGTCCTTTGTCGCACCCAGCGCTTCGTAGTTCGTCACGTTCTTGACGACGTAGTCGCAGAAGAACGTCGAGTACTTGTCGGCCGAGATACAGCCCGAGTCGGGGGTGGTGAGGTTGACGAATTCAGCGTCGACGGGGATCGCGACGGCTTCGTCGTACTGAGCCTGCGTGATACTGCGCGCGTCGAGCATTGCCTTGAGGATGACGTCCCGACGGGCCTGGTTGCGCTGGAAGTTCTCGGGCAGCGCGAGGTTTCGTTCCATCGGGTACTGCACGATGGCAATCAGCGACGCGGCTTGTGCGAGGGTGACATCTTTTGCGCTCACACCGAAGTAACGCGATGCGGCGGCTTCGACGCCATAGGTATTGCCACCGAAGTTCGAGATGTTGAGATATGCCTGAAGGATCTGATCCTTCGTGTAACGCTGTTCCAGTCCAATCGCGAGCTTGATTTCTTTGAGCTTGCGTTCCGTCGTCGTCGCGGTCGCTTCGGCGTAAGCGGCGTTGCGCTCCTCTTCGGTGGGGAGGGCTTCGGCGCGCTGAACGTAGATGTTCTTGATGACCTGCATGGTCAGCGTGGAGGCACCCGATTTCACGCCACCGGAAACGGCGTTGCCGATGCCCGCGCGGATGATTCCGGTAAGGTCGACACCCTTGTGTTCGAAGAATCGGCGGTCTTCACCGTCGACCGCGGCGTCCTGCAAGAACGGCGACATCTGGTCGAGCCCGACCTCGGCGCGGTTCTGCCAGTACACGGTGGCGATTTGGATGTATCCGTGGTCGGGATCCGCATCCTTCTGCGCGAAAATTTCGTTCTTCTGCGCCTGACGACCGATCTCGATGAAGTCGGGGAGGGCGTCGAAGAGGCTCAGTGAGTTCTTGATGGCGACACCGCCGGCTACCAGCAGCGGGGTGAGCATGACAGTGACGAGAACGCCCGAAATGAGCCCGGTGAGGCCGAGCCCAATCCACGAACCGACAACCGTCGTGAAGCGCGACAAAAACTTGGGCATAGACTCAAGACTACCTAGTGATTCTTGGAAATTCTGAAAAGGAGAGCCCCGTGACCGTGTGGGAATACGCGACGACGCCCCTTCTCATCCACAACACGACTCAGATTCTCAATTCGTGGGGCGACGAGGGTTGGGAACTCGTCACCATAATCACCGGGCCTGAGGGTGGGCTGGTCGCCTACTTCAAGCGCCCACAACCCGCCGGAGAATAACTGTGACCGTTTCCGCTCGTCTCGCCGAACTCGGCATTGAACTTCCCGCGGTGGCCAAGCCCGTCGCCGCCTACCTCCCTGCGACGATCACGGGGAATCTCGTCTTCACCGCCGGTCAACTGCCGTTTGTCGATGGTGCGCTTCCCGCAACGGGCAAGGTTGGCGCCGAGGTCAGCGCCGACGACGCTCAGGGCTACGCCCGCACCGCGGTGCTCAACGCGTTGGCGGCAGCCGCGAGCGCGGTCGGTGGCGTCGACCGAATCACGCGCATCGTCAAGCTCGTGGTCTTCGTGGCCTCCGCTCCCGAATTTTCGGGCCAGCCGGGAGTCGCGAACGGCGCGAGCGAGACGCTCGTTGAAATCTTCGGGGAGTCGGGTCGGCACGCGCGCAGCGCGGTCGGCGTTGCGGTTCTCCCGCTTGACGCTCCCGTCGAACTCGAGCTCATCGTCGAATTTGCCTAGGGCGTTCTCCCCACGTCGTGTGGCTGGCGCTTGTCCACAAATCGGTTGACCGCGAGTCCCGAGCACAAGTAATTCCACGACCGTGGGAATGTGAATCCCGACGTCCTGGCCGCACTCGGACCGCTCGCCCTCGCCGTTGAGCCCGACACCACCGATCTCTGCGTCGCCGGCAACGGCACGGTGTGGGTTCGAGGCGACGCAGGGTTCCGACCCGCCTCCGTGACACTGGATGTGCGTGAGGTTCGACGAATCGCCGTCACGCTCATCGAAATGGGAGGTGGCCGAGTCGATGACGCGAAGCCGATGGGGGACGCCGCATTGCCGGGCAGCGTTCGCGCTCACGCAGTCCTTCCGCCCATCGCGAGGGACGGTGCCGCTTTGTCCCTCCGCTTTCCCCGAGGTTCGCCCATCGGTGTCGACGACTATCGCGTGCCGTCGGGTTTCGACTGGGACGACCTCGTCGACCATTCGACCCTTGTTTGCGGAGTGACGGGGAGCGGGAAAACCACACTGGTCGAAACCCTGTTGGGGAGGTGCGCGGTGAACGAGCGCATCGTCGTGCTCGAGGACATCGCCGAATTGCGCTCGACCCACCCGCATGTCGCTCACCTCACCACCCGGTCGGCAAACGCGGAATCCGCAGGTGAGGTGACACTCGGTTCACTCGTGCGCGAATCGTTGCGCATGAGCCCTGACCGAATCGTCGTCGGCGAAATGCGCGGTGCCGAAATCGTTGACGTGCTGCTCGCCCTGACGAGTGGACATCGCGGCTTCGCGACCGTTCACACCCGGAGTCTCGACCATCTCCCCGTCCGGCTTCACGCGCTCGGAGGAGTTGCCGGGCTTGACTCCTCCTCGGTCAATCGGCTCGTCGCGACCGCGTTCGACCGAGTTGTTTTCTGTCAGCGGGTGGACGGGAACGTGGCGCTCGAGACTGCGCGACTCATCATGAGCGATGACGAACTGCGGGTCGAGCGATGACCCCGAACGAGATCCGATTTCTGGCCGCGGCGCTCGAGGCGGGATTGCCGGTCGAAACTCCGGCATTCGGCACGTCACGGGAAAGCGCGGTGGTCGCCGACGTGTTGCGGCTCGCTCGCGAAACCGGAACGCCGCGCCCCCGACTTCTGCGGGTCATCGCTGAGGCACTCGACGAGGGAAATGCCATTGTTCGAGATGTGCAACTCGCCGCGGTCGCCGCGCGAAACTCCGCCGTCGTGCTGGCGGGACTGCCTCTGATCACCGCCGTTCTCGCGTGGCTATTTGGCGTCAACGTTCTCGGGTTCCTCGTCGGGCAGCCGCTCGGAATCGTCTGTCTCGTCGTCGGGGTCGGGGCGACCTACGCAGGTTGGCGATGGATGGGGAAACTTCGAACTGCTATCGTCGCGCCCCCGCCGACGTCCGGCCTACTCATTGATTGCGTCGCCGAGGTTCTCAGCGTGGTCGCGCTCTCGCCATCTGCCAGGGAACTCCTGTCCGAATGTCGCGAACACTGGTCTGCGGAAGAGGAATGGCGGGAGGTGGAACGGGTGCAGTCGGTGGCGCGCGATACGGGCGTTCCGCTCGCTGGCTTGCTTCGCGAGTCCGCACGCGAAATGCGCCGTCGGTGCCGTTTCGATGTCCGGCTCGCGATCGAAACGTTGCCCGGCAAACTTCTCGTGCCGCTCGGCGTGTGTCTGTTCCCCGCGTTCATCACACTGACCGTCATCCCCGCAGTGGCGACGATGGCGGGCGGGCTGATCGGGCGTTCTAGTTGACCTGGCCGTCGATGACGCGAATCACCGTCGTGTCGAGAAGGGTCGTCGTGTCCCCGATCTCGCGCCCCTCGGCGATGTCACGAAGCAGCCGGCGCATGATCTTGCCCGACCGCGTCTTGGGGAGGTCCTCGACGAGATAGATGTCCCTCGGACGCGCGATCGCCCCGATTTCCTTCGTCACGTGCGCCTTGAGTTCGGCGATTTCGTCGACGCTGTTGGTGATTTCCGCTGCACGCTTCTTGAGCACGACGAACGCCACGACCGCCTGGCCCGTTGTCTCGTCGTTCGCTCCGACGACGGCGGCCTCGGCGACCGCATGGTTCGACACCAATGCCGATTCGATCTCCATCGTCGAGAGTCGGTGTCCCGACACGTTCATGACGTCGTCGACGCGACCCAAGAGCCAGACGTGCTTGTCGACATCGAGGTGGGCACCATCCCCTGCAAAGTACTTGCCGGGGAAAGTGCTCCAATACGTCTCCACGAAACGATCGGGGTCTTTCCAAATTCCGCGAAGCATTGACGGCCACGGTTCGGTGATCACCAGCAGCCCTCCCGCTTCGGCACCCACGTGGACACCGTCGTCGGAGAGTACGTCGACGGCGATGCCAGGGAGCGGAACCTGAGCGCTTCCGGGCTTCGTCACTGTGATGCCGGGGAGAGCGGAAATCATGATCGCGCCCGTCTCGGTTTGCCACCACGTGTCGACGATGGGGCAGCGGTCACCTCCGATGACCTCGCGGTACCACATCCACGCTTCGGGGTTGATGGGCTCTCCGACCGAACCGAGAAGGCGGAGCGACGACAGATCGCGCGCTTGCGGGATTTCGCGTCCCGCCTTCATGAAAGACCGGATTGCGGTCGGGGCCGTGTAGAAGATCGATACCTTGTATTTCTCGATGATGTCCCACCAGCGACCGGGCGCGGGAAAATCGGGCGTTCCCTCGTAAATCACCTGGGTTGCGCCGTTCGCGAGGGGACCGTAAACCACGTAGGAGTGGCCCGTGATCCAGCCGATGTCGGCGGTACACCAATACACGTCGGTCTCGGGGTGAAGGTCGAACACGTTGCGATGTGTGAAAGACGCCTGGGTGAGGTACCCGCCACTCGTGTGCAGGATTCCCTTCGGCTTACCCGTCGTGCCCGACGTGTAGAGGATGAACAACGGGTTCTCCGCGGGGAATCCGTGAGCGATGTGATCGTCCGTCATCGGGGCGACTTCCTCGTGCCACCAGAGGTCGCGACCGTCGACCCAGTCGACGTCGTTTCCGCCGCGCTTCACGACGAGCACCTTCTCCACCGTCGTCGCGCCTGCGAGTGCCTCGTCGACCGCGTTCTTGAGTGGGAACACCGCACCCTTGCGGTAGCCGCCGTCGGCGGTGATGACGAGTTTTGCTTCGGCATCCTCGATGCGAGCCCGCAGGCTCTCGGCCGAGAACCCTCCGAACACGACGGAGTGAATCGCCCCGACGCGGGCACACGCGAGCATCGCGACGACCGCTTCGGGAATCAACGGCATATAGATAGCGACGCGATCGCCCTGACCGACGTTGAGACTTGCGAGGAGGTTCGCCGCCTTGCGTACCTCCTCGGTCAGCTCGCGATAGGTGATGTCGCGGGAATCGCCCGGCTCGCCCTCAAAATGAATGGCAACGCGGTCACCGAGCCCGTTCTCGATGTGACGGTCAAGGCAGTTGAAGGCGACGTTGATCTCACCATCGGCGAACCACTTCGCGACGGGGGCGTCGGACCAATCGAGGGTCTGTGTGAAGGGCTTGTGCCAGTGAAGTCGGCGAGCTTCTTCGGCCCAGAAGGCGAGCCTGTCTGCCGAGGCCCGCTCGTAGATTGCGGGCTTCGCGATTGCGTTCGCGGAGAACTCGGGTGACGGCGGGAATCGGCGCTCCTCGTGGAGGAGGCTGTCAATGGTGGGTTTGGACATCGGGGTCCTGGCCTAACTTTCCGCGGTGGGTGATGGCTCAACGGTGAACCATGTCACCAGATTAGTATTGCCCCATGACCCGTGCCGCACTTGAGAAGTTTCCCCGCATCAACCTCCGATTCGGACCATCGCCTGTTCACCGACTCGACCGCTTGACCGATCACCTCGGCGGCAAGGTTGAGTTGTGGGCGAAGCGTGAAGACGTCAACTCGGGAATCGCCTTCGGCGGCAACAAGACGCGCAAGCTCGAGTACCTCGCGGCCGAAGCGCTCGCCCAAGGGTGCGACACTCTCGTGTCGATCGGCGGCGTTCAGTCGAACCACACCCGTCAGGTCGCGGCCGTCGCCGCGAAACTCGGCCTCAAAGCGGTCCTCGTGCAGGAACACTGGGTCGACTGGGACGAGGTTAACTACGAAAAGACGGGCAACATTCTGCTCAGCCGCATTCTCGGCGCCGACGTGCGTCTCGATGCCGCGGGCTTCGACATTGGGTTCCGTAAATCGTGGGAAGACGCAATCGAGTCGGTCGAGTCGCGGGGCGGCAAACCGTACCCGATTCCCGCGGGTGCATCCGACCACGAACTCGGCGGACACGGTTTCGCCGGTTGGGCATTCGAGGTAGAGGACCAGGAAAAGGAACTTGGCTTCACCTTCGATAACGTGATCGTGTGTTCCGTGACCGGCTCGACCCAGGGCGGAATGATCGCGGGTTTCGCTCACTCCGACCGCGCGCGCACCGTTCTCGGAATCGACGCGTCCGCCACCGTGGAGAAAACGTGGGAACAAATTGCGCGCATCGCACGACGAACTGCAGCGGGAATCGAGCTCGGTCGTGAAGTTCGCGACGATGAAATTGTTCTGCTTGACCGCTGGCACGACGACATTTACGGAATTGCTGGCCCCCGCACGATTGCGGCGATCGAACTCGCCGCGCGTATGGACGGCATGATCACTGACCCCGTCTACGAAGGCAAGTCGATGGCGGGCATGATCGACCTCGTTCGCGAAGGCTACTTCCCCGAGGGAAGCCGCGTGCTATACGCCCACCTCGGTGGACAGCCCGCAATCAACGGATACACGACGGCGTTCACCTACTAACGCGCGATTATGGACGCGCGTAGAGATGGAATTCGGACATGATCGTAAATCCGAGTTTCGTGTAGAGCTGCAACGCTCCCGAGGTGTTGCCGGTGTCAACACTGAGGTCAATAGCGGTGAAGCCACGTTTCGCACTGTGCGCGAAGGCCCACCGGAGAAGAAGTTCGCCCAGGCCTCGACCCTGAAATTCGTGGCGAACTCCAAGAAGGTCAACATAGCCGCCGTTTTCGTGCGCGTTGAAGTCTGTACAGATGACGAAGCCGGCGACGCGACCATCAACACGGAGCAGGAACCTCCCCTCCGCGTCGATCGATTCGCCCTCGCGGAAATGCGTGATCCATTGTTCTGCGGGACGCGGTGTGAATCCGAAGTGCTGAGAGAACGAATCTTGATGTGCCGCGTGCCATTCGGCGAAGTCGGCATCGCTGCGCACCGAGTCAATCGAATAGCCAACAGGCAGAGCGGGGAACTGTTCGTTCTCGAGAGGGCGGGTGAGGAGGTGATACCGGCGGAGAGGTTGAAATCCCGTCGTACCGAAGACTTCCGCCAATTCGGGATCGAGGTGGTTGGCGGTGGGCCAGATCACCCAACCGGGGAAATCCCGTTCGGCAACGTCAAGACACCACGCCCACACGTCGCTCAGTGATGCAAAACCGGGTTGGCGGAACAGTTCGATTTCGATGCGCTCGCGGTGATCATCGGGTTGCATGCTCGCCCACGCCAGAATTCGCCCGTTCTCGTCGCACCAGACCTGATTGCGCGTTGTCTCAAAATGACCGCGAATGAGGTCAGCAGCCCATGCGTGCGAGGCAGGCTTGTGTCGTGGATCTACCGAAGACTCTTGTGCGTCGATCAGCGTGGTCAGTTCGGGCACATCGTCGAGCGAAACGTCACGAATGATCATTCGCTCAGATTACCGACCGCGCTCACATTGCACACAACAAATCTTGCTCACAACGGTCTCAGTTCGAAATTCTCCCCAACGGTGACGCATTCCGCTTCGCTGGCGGCACTGCGGCGGCACGATGGCGGCATGAACACACTCCACACCTTTCTCACTCCTGAATCCGAACGCGGCGCGGCGACCGCCGAGTATGCCATCGCCACCGTCGCCGCAGCGGGTTTCGCGGGGCTGCTCGCGGTCGTACTCAAAAGCAATCCCGTTCAGAACCTCCTCACCGATCTCATTTCCGGTGCGCTCAGCATCGTCACCTGACGAGCGAGGGATGGTGACGGCGGAACTCGCCATCGCCATCCCCGCCCTTTTGCTCGTCGTCGGGGTTGTGCTCAGCGCGATCCATTGGGCGCTAGACGCGATTACGGCATCGTCAGTCACGGCGGAATCCGCTCGGTCGCTGACCCAAGGCGAATCTGATGCCGACGTGCTCAGCGATGCCCGGCTCGCCGTGCCGCGCGGCGAATGGTCCGCGCGCCGCACCGCGACGGAGACCTGTGTTGCGGCGATCCTGCCGCCTCCACTCCCTCTGATGGGAAAGGTGACGGTGGAACAGTGCGTTGCGAAATAGAACGCGGGTCAGGCAGTTTGCTTGCAACGTCGATGACCGGGCTTGTCGTCACCCTCGCGCTCGGTGGGCTCTTCGGCGCCGCCACGCTCATTCGCGTCACCGGCGCGGTCCGAACCGCGGAACTTGCTGCCTTCACCGTCGCGACGCGGGCGCTCGCGGGCAACGCCGATCCGTGTGTGCCCCGCGTCGATACCGTGACCACATGTTCGCTCGACGGACTCGTAGCCACAGTGTCGATCGAACGCGACGGCACGGTCGCAACAGCGACCGCTGGGCCGGAGCGTTAGCGGCTGCTGTCGCTCGAAGTGAGACGCTGTGCGAGGTAGATGGGCACAATCGCGATGAGGATCATCACGACGGCGACGACAGCGACGATGGGTGCCTGGTTGGGGCGGAACATGTTCTCCAAGATGAAGATGGGGAGCGTCTGAACCCCGCTTCCCGCCGTGAACGTCGTGACGATGATCTCGTCGAAGGAAAGCGCGAACGAGAGAAGACCTCCCGCGAAGAGTGCCGAACGAATCTGCGGGAAGGTGACAAGCCGGAACGTTGTCCAGATTCCGGCACCGAGGTCACTCGACGCTTCTTCCAGGCTCGTGCCGACGCGGCGAAGGCGGGCGAAGACGTTGTTGAACACCGTGACGACACAGAAGGTGGCGTGCGCGACGATGATGGTGAGCCAGCCGAGTTGGAGACCCAACATCGTGCGAAAAGCGTTATTGAGCGCGATACCGGTGACGATTCCCGGTAGGGCGATGGGGAGCACGACCAGCAGATTGACCGTCGACTTCCCGAAGAAAGTGAACCGGTGCAGAGCGAACGAGAGGGCGGTGCCGAGAAGCAGCGCGATCGCCGTCGCGGCGAAGGCGACGGTCACTGATGTTGACACGGCAGCCAGCGCTGCCTCGTTGGTGAAGGCCTTGACCCACCATTCGGTTGTGAATCCGGGCGGGGGCCAGGTGAGGTTCTTGCTGGTCGAGAACGAGTTGAGAACGACGATGACGATGGGAACGTAGATGAACGCGAGGGTAACCGCGGCGACGATGCCGAGCACGATGCGAGAGGGGAGTGTGAGTTTCATGGTCGGTTACAGGTTCTCGAGGGCTCCCGTGCGGCGCACAACGGCGAGGTAAACGAAGATGATGGCGAGAGGGATGAGGGATATCGCGGCGGCGAGCGGGAGATTGTTGGCCACCCCGACGTTTGCGTAAACGAGCGACCCGAGCATCTGAGTGGCGCCACCCACGATCTTGACCGCGATGTAGTCACCCAGCGTGAGTGAGAAGCTGAATATCGATCCGGCGATGATTCCCGGCGTGATGAGGGGCAAAATCACGTGACGGAAGGTACGCCCCGTCTTTCCCCCGAGATCCGCTGACGCTTCGAGTAGCGAATCGGGAACACGTTCGAGTGCGGTGTAAATGGGGAGAATGACGAAGGGAAGCCAGAGATAGGCGAGGGTGATGACGGCACCTTCGAGCCCGTATCCGGGAGATGTCTGTCCGATGGGGGCAAAAAGCCAGTCGAGAATTCCGCCCTGGGCGAGAATCGACCGCCACGCATACGCCTTGACGAGATAGGAAGCCCAGAGGGGCATGAGGATCGCGACGACCAAGATTCGTTGTGCGCGGCGACTCGCCACCTTGGCCATGAAGAAGGCGAACGGAATCGCAATGGCAAGGTCGATGACCGTGACGACGAGGGCGGTGCCCAACGTGCGCAGAGTGACCGTGTGGTAAAGCGCATCGCCGAGAACCTTGGTGATGTTAGCGAGATTCCACTCGATGATGATCTTGCCGGTGAACGAATCGACCGTCCAGAATGCGGTGATGAGCAGAGCGACGAGCGCCGCGATATAGACGAGCCCGAGCCAGAACAACGGTGCCGAAAGAAGGAGCGCGAGGCGAACCTTCGCGTGGCGGTAAAGAAAGGCGGAGCCCCGCCGGGCCGGGGAATCGCGCACAGGCGACGCCCCGACCCGGTCGGGCACAGACGGAGACACGGTGGTCACGGTCTTACTCCTTCGGGCTGGCTAGCCCTTGATTTCCGTCCACGCCTGTGTCCAGGCGGCGTAATCGGTGCACTGGACGTCGGTACGGCCGTCAAGGCACTCGGCGACGGGAGTCGTCCAGTACCAGATCTGAGCAGCGTATTCGGCGTCACCAGCGTGGTAGTCGGCGCAGTCGGTGCGGAATTCACACGCGGCGTCGCTCGACGGAGCCTCACCGAAGTAACCCGTTGCAAGTGCGTTGGTCTCCGGGTTGGCCATGTGCTCGAGCCACATGTAGGCACAGTTGACGTTCGCCGCCGTCGACGAGATCATCCACGTGTCCGACCAACCGGTCGCGCCTTCCTCGGGGAGGATGGCTTCGATGGGCTGGTTGTCGGCCTTGAGCATTCCGACGATGACCTGCCACGAGGTTCCAATGACAGTGTCACCGGTCGTGAAGGACTGGGCCTGCGCGAGGTAGTCGCTCCAGTACTCACCGACGAGTCCGCGCTGAACCTTGAGCAGGTCAACGGCAGCAGCGAGCTGCGTCTCGTCGAGTGCGTACGGGTTCTTGATTCCGAGGTCGGGCTGCGTCTTCATGAGATACAGCGCAGCGTCGGCAATGTAGATCGGCGAGTCGTACGCCGTCACCTTGCCGGCGTAGGGGGAGTTCGCGTCGAACACGGCGCCCCACGAGGTGGGTGCGGGCGAGACGACCTCAGTGTTGTACTGGAGGAGGTTCGCGCCGTAACCGTGCGGCACACCGTAGGACTGGTCGTTGTACGTGTTGTGCGACTGGTTCTTGAGGAAGTCGTAGATTCCGGCGTACGAGGGGATCAGGTCCGTGTTGACGGGCTGAACGTCGCCGGCCGCCATGAGGCGGAGGGACGCGTCACCCGATGCCGCGACGACGTCGTAGTCGCCCGACTTCATGAGGCTGACCGCTTCATCCGAGGTGCCGTACGTCTTGGCCGTGACGACACAACCAGTCTCTTCTTCGAAGCCACTCACCCAGTCGTACTCGGGGTAGTTGCTACCGTCTTCGACATAGCCGGGCCACGCGAGGATCGAGACGGCACCTTCGCCGTCACCAAGCTCGGTGAGGGCGGTGGGTCCTTCCGGAGTGGCGCCGCCACCCGTTCCACAGCCCGCGAGGACGACGATCGAGGCGATCGCCAGTCCGGCAAACCCGGCGCGCCGGGTCAATGCGTTGCGCATTATTTTCTCCTTTGTGTTGGTGGTTGAGGTTAAGTGAGTGGGGCGAGGAATTTCTTGTGAACTGCGACGGTCACCGATTCCCCGATGGTGGCTTCGGTCTGTGCGAGATCGTTCTGCTCGAGCACCGCGACGCGCTTTCCGGCGTCGAGGTCGACGATGATTCGCGTCGACGCACCGAGGAAAATCGTTTCGGCGACTTTGCCCTTGAGTGTGACCGAGTCACTCGGCGTTTTTCCGCGAACAATCTCGAGGTGTTCGGGGCGAATCGCACACGCCCCCGAATGTCCGAGAACCGCCTTGGCCTCGTCGGCGCTGAACACGGCTGACGTTCCGACGAAGTTCGCGACGAAGGTGGTCTTCGGGTGGCGATAGACCTCCTCGGCCGTTCCGAGCTGGACGATGTTGCCCTCGTTGAACACCGCGATGCGGTCGGAAAGCGTCAGAGCTTCTTCCTGGTCGTGGGTGACGAAAATGAAGGTAATTCCGAGTCGACGCTGGATCTCTTTGAGTTCAACCTGCATCTGTTCGCGCAGTTTGAGATCGAGCGCACCGAGCGGTTCGTCGAGGAGAAGCACCTTGGGTTCAACGACGAGCGCGCGTGCGAGCGCGACGCGCTGGCGCTGTCCACCCGAGAGTTGTGACGGCTTGCGATCGCCGTATCCGTCGAGTCGAACGAGTGAGAGGGCGTCCTTCGCGGCGGATTCGCGACCGGCCTTTCCGACTCCACGAACGCGCAAGCCGTAGGCGACGTTCTCGAGCACGCTCATGTGCGGGAAGAGGGCGTAGTCCTGAAAGACGGTGTTGACGTCGCGATCGAACGGGGCGTCGCTCGTGACGTCTTTGCCGAAAAGCTCGACGGTGCCGGATGTGGGGGTTTCAAACCCCGCGATCATGCGCAAAACGGTGGTCTTTCCCGACCCCGAGGGGCCGAGCATCGAGAAGAACTCACCCGGGGCGATGTCGAGGTCGACGCCGGCGACGGCAGTCACCGACCCGAACGTCTTGGTCAACCCCGAAAGTCGGATGGCCGGTTGGGTACTCATGAATCGAACTCCTCACGCGTCGTCGCGCTTGCGAATTCCACCCTAGCGAACCTCGGGAATAACTGTGAAACGCGATGCGTTAGGAGGGTTCCGTGGCACGCCGAACAGCGACGTGGCACAGCGATTGATTTGACAGCGTGTGTATAGTCACTAATCGCACCCACAAACACGCAGGAAATTACGAGAGTTTGGGTGACAGGCGTTACTCTCTGGCGTAACAACACAGAAGGAGTTCGGTGGCAGATAAGCGCACCCTCGTCATCGTGGAGTCCCCCGCGAAGGCAAAGACGATCGCCCGTTACCTCGGTGACGGGTATGAGGTGTTGGCCTCGGTCGGGCACGTTCGCGACCTCGTCCAGCCGAAAGAAGTGCCCGCCGAGCTCAAACCGACCCACGGCACGTTCGGCGTCGACATCGAACACGGTTTCACTCCTTTATATATAGAGACGCCTCGAGCGAAGTCGACGATTGCGGACATCAAGAAGGCCCTCAAGAACGCCGATGAACTTCTCCTCGCAACCGATGAGGACCGCGAGGGTGAGTCCATCGCGTGGCACCTTCTCGAAGTGCTCAAGCCCAAGGTTCCCGTCAAGCGCATGGTCTTCCACGAGATCACGAAAGACGCAATCACCGAGGCGGTGAAGCAGCCGCGCGATGTCGACATGGAACTCGTCGATGCACAGGAGACCCGCCGAATCCTTGACCGACTGTTCGGATATCAACTCTCTCCGGTTCTGTGGAGCAAGGTCGGCCGGGGGCTCTCCGCCGGTCGCGTTCAGTCGCCCGCCTTGCGACTCATCGTCGAGCGTGAACGGGAGCGCCGTGCGTTCGTCGCCGCGTCGTATTGGGATGTCGCCGCGACGCTCATGACCAAAGCGGGTGAATCGTTCGACGCCAAGGTCACCAAACTTGACGATGCGCGGCTCGCCACAGGGCGTGACTTCGACGACAACGGAACCCTGACGAGTGGCGCCACCGTTCTCGACGAGGCGACGGCCACGAGACTCTCTCAGATGTTGTCGGTGGCGGCCCCCGCCGTGGCGAATATCGAGTCGAAGCCCTACACGCGACGACCCGCTGCACCATTCACGACGTCGACGTTGCAGCAGGAGGCGGGGCGCAAACTTCGCCTCGGATCCCGCGACACGATGCGTATCGCGCAGAGCTTGTACCAGAACGGCCACATCACCTATATGCGAACCGACTCCATCTCGTTGTCGGCGCAGGCGGTGACCGCGGCGCGAGCCCAGGCCGCGAAACTTTACGGTGATGCGTCAATTCCCACGACGCCCCGCACCTATCAATCGAAGGTGAAGAACGCCCAGGAGGCGCACGAGGCGATTCGCCCAGCCGGCGACGTCTTCAAGACTCCCGACGAGATGCGGTCGGTGTTGTCGCCGGACGAATTCCGGTTGTATGACCTTATCTGGAAGCGCACGGTTGCGTCGCAGATGATCGACGCAACGGGAGAGACTGTTTCCGTCACGTTGCAGACCCCTGTCGGCGACCTCGGGGTAGCGACACTCTCGGCCGCCGGGACCACGATCACCGTGCGCGGATTTCTCGCAGCGTACGAAGAAGGTCAGGACGCCCCTCGGAACGACGATGAGTCCGAGTCGGAGTCGAAGATCCCGGCATTGACGGTCGGCGACGTCGTCACAGTGCCCGAGGTCCACCCCAAGGGTCACGAGACCTCCCCGCCCCCACGTTTCACCGAGGCGAGCCTGGTCAAGGCGTTGGAGGAACGGGGAATCGGCCGTCCGTCGACCTACGCGTCGATTATCGGAGTGCTGTTCGAGCGTGGATATGTGACGAAACGCGGAACGGCACTCGTGCCGGGATGGACCGCGTTCGCCGTCATCACGCTGCTCGAGCGGTACTACAACGACTTCGTTGAATACGACTTCACTGCCGAACTCGAAAACGACCTCGACCGAATCTCGACGGGTGAGATCAAGCGCCAGCAGTATCTCAAGGACTGGTACTTCGGTTCGGGGGATCACGCCGGGCTCTCCAACACCTGCGTCGACTGGAAAGCAGACATTGACGCCCGCGAGATGAACTCGTTCCCCATCGGTGACGACATCGTCGTTCGGTCGGGCAAATACGGCCCGTACCTCGAGATCAAGGGGGACGGCGAGGACGAGAAGCGCAACGTGTCGATTCCCGACGGTCTCGCCCCCGACGAGCTCACGCTCGACAAGGCGCGCGAGCTTCGTGACGCCCCCGAACCCGGATCGCGTGCGATTGGAATCAGCCAGGACGGATCGAACATGATCACCGCCCGGGTTGGCCGTTTCGGTGCGTACATTCAGGAAAGCCCTGTCGACCCCGAGATCATCACGGGCGACGAACCCGTCTATACGCTCCCCGAGTACACACCGCGCAAGGTCAAGGGCAAAGACCCGAAGCCGCGCACCGCGTCACTCTTTTCCTCGATGGATCCCGCAACCGTCGACCTAGAGACGTGTATCAGTCTCTTCTCGCTGCCGCGCGAGGTCGGAATCGACCCCGAAACGGAGAAGCCAATCACCGCGCAAAATGGCCCCTACGGCCCGTACCTGAAGAAGGGCACCGAGTCCCGCTCGCTCGACGGCGAAGAACAAATCTTCGAGATCACTCTCGAGCAGGCGCTCGAGAAGTTCGCGCAGCCGAAATTCGGTTCGCGGTCGGCGTCGAGTATCAAAGAGCTCGAACCCGACCCGACGACGGGCAAGCCCATCAAGGTGAAGAGCGGAAAGTTCGGCCCCTACGTCACCGACGGCGAGACCAACGCGACCATCCCCGCCGGAGAGGTGCCCGAGGAGGTGTCGCACGAACGCGCGGTCGAACTCCTCGCCGAACGCCGCGCCCGAGGCCCCGTCACGAAGACTCGCCGAACGACGCGGGCGAAGAAGAAGTGAACGGATTGTTCATCACCCTCGAGGGTGGCGACGGCACGGGCAAGAGCACCCAAGCGTCACTTCTCGGAGAGTGGTTCACCGCGCAGGGGCGCGAAGTGGTGTTCACCCGCGAACCCGGCGGTACCGATTTGGGGCTCGAACTTCGGGAAATCGTTCTCCATTCGCGGGGGCACATCGCGCCGCGATCGGAGGCGCTTCTCTATGCGGCCGATCGGGCACACCATGTGGCCACGCTGGTTCGCCCGGCCCTTGAGCGCGGGGCAGTCGTCATTCAGGATCGCTATATCGATTCGTCTGTTGCCTATCAAGGCGCCGGTCGTGTGCTCGACCCTGAGGAAGTTCGCCACGTCAGTGAATGGGCGACCGAGGGGCTCTACCCCCACATCACGGTGCTTCTCGACCTCGACCCCGCGGTGGGTCGTGAGCGGCTCGAGTCGGACAACAAGCCGTTCGACCGGCTCGAAACGGAAGCGCTCGATTTCCACACGCGTGTCCGTGAGGCTTATCTCGCGATGGCGGACGCCGAGCCAACGCGGTTCATTGTGATCGACGCGACTTTGCCTCGCGAGGAAATTCGCGACCGCATCGTCGACAGGGTCGGTTCACAGTCGTGAGCGCGCTCTGGGATGACCTCGTCGGCCACGACGCTGTCATCGAACAGATGCGTCAGGCCGCGAATCGCCCCAACGAGCTTGCGCAGTCGTGGCTCATCACCGGCCCGGCGGGCTCGGGGCGGTCGCTCGTCGCGCGGGCGTTCGCAGCCGAATTGCTCGGCGAGGGCGACGACACCGCCTCGATTGACCGTCAGGTGCGTGCTCAAACGCATCCCGACCTCACCGTGCTCGCGACCGACCGAGTGCTTATCCCCATCGACGATGTGCGCGAACTCGTCGAGATGTCTTATCGCTCGCCGACGTCGTCGCCATGGCGCATCATCATCATCGAAGACGCCGACCGCATGGTGGAGCGCACCTCCAACGTCTTGCTCAAGGCACTCGAAGAGCCGGCGGAACGAACCATTTGGGTTCTGTGTGCCCCGAGCGAAGCCGACGTCATTCCCACGATTCGATCCCGAGTCCGGTCCGTCCGACTCGGCGTGCCCGCCGTTGCGGACATCGCTGCCATGCTCATGGCGCGCGACGGTGTCGCCCCTGACATCGCCGAGCAATCCGCGCGGCACGCACAAAGCCACATCGGCATGGCGCGCCGCCTCGCCACCTCGGAGGAGGCACGGGAGCGCCGTGCACGAAGCCTCGAGCTGGTGATCGGAATTCGTGCCGTGTCTGACGCGGTCAACGCCGCGGCCGAAATCGTGTCGCTCGCGACGGACGACGCCAAGGCGTACACCGAATCGCGAGACGAATCGGAACGAGCGGAGTTTCTCCACGCCATCGGTGTGGCACCAGGCGAAGCCGTGCCGCCGGCGCTTCGTGCTCAGATCCGCACGCTCGAGGAAAATCAGAAGCGTCGCGCCACGCGGTCTTTGCGCGACGGGATTGACCGTGTGCTCACCGACCTCGAATCACTGTTTCGTGACATCCTCGTCGACGCTCTCGGTGGGGATGTGCCGTTGACGAACGCGGAATTGCATCCCGCGATTCGCGAATGGAACGGACGTAATCAGCCCGACCACACGGTGAGAATTCTTGATGCAATCGATGCCGCGCGTCACCGCATCGAGCGCAACGTGACACCACTGCTCGCGCTCGAAGCGTTGTTCGTCGAGGCGAGCGGCGTCGCGTCGACCTGATTGCTGCTAGCTAACGAGTCGAACTGCGACGGGATAGCGATACGAGTTTCCCGCGTTCGCCGCCTGGAACCCCTGAACGGACCAGATGATGACGATGACGAAGAGCGCGAGTGGAACGACCCAACCGATGAGGACCCAGAGGGGGTTGACCCACCCCAGAACGTTGTTGAGGAAGAAGAGCGCTCCTGCGGTGATCTGGAAGTTGAGCGCCTCGCGGGCGTGGTCGCGAACGAACGGATCGTCCTTCTTGACGAGGAAAAGGATCAGCGGAGCGATGAATCCGGTGACGATTCCAAGCACGTGAGAAAGCGCGGCATTCTGGCGCGAATCGGCGGTGGCCATTGTGTTCTCCTTCGAAGGTTCCCCTTCACGATAGGCGCAGCGAGAGGCATCGGCAAGCGAATCCGCCCCGCGTTTGACCGCTAGAATATTCGGGTGCGCAATCGCGCCGTCCGCCTCGATAGCTCAGTGGTAGAGCACTTCACTCGTAATGAAGGGGTCGTGAGTTCAATCCTCACTCGAGGCTCCACTCGGAGTCACACGAGCTTTATTCGGCGTCGAAGTTGAGCGCCAGCGAATTCATGCAATAGCGCAAGCCCGTCGGCGTGCCGAATCCGTCGGGGAACACGTGCCCGAGGTGACCGTTGCATCGAGCGCAGCGAACCTCCGTGCGGTGTTGACCGAGCGAATCGTCGTCGAGCAGAACGACGGCGTCGGGGTTGATCGACTCGTAGAACGAGGGCCAGCCGCAGTGACTGTCGAACTTGGTTCCCGACTTGAACAATTCCGCACCGCACCCCGCACACGAATACAGTCCCGCGCGATCCTCGTCGAGTAGTTCGCCGGTCCACGGTCGTTCCGTACCCGCTTCGCGAAGCACATGGAATTGCTCGGGGGTGAGGCGCTCACGCCACTCGTCTGGCGTCAGGTCGTTGGGGGAGTCGGTCATGACTCCTATTAAACTCGGCAATATGGCGCAGAGCGAACGGGAGCGGTGCGCGGACTGGTTTCGCCGCTTCGCGAACGCTGAAGGCGCCGAGTCTCCGCGCTACCGAAATTGGGCACTCGCAATCGCCGACGACGATGAGGTGCTCGATCGAATCGTCACGCTTCCGCTGGCGAAGCGACAACCCGTTCTCGTTCTCACCTGCGCACGCGTCGCCGGTGTTCCGCTGCGCCCCTTCGATACCGTGCGCGCTGACTTCCTTGCACTGTGGAAGGAAATCGCCCAACTCGCCCGTGCGCGCGCCACTCAGACGAACGATCCGAGACGGTGTTCGCCTCTTCTTGTTGCTCTGGATCGAATCCGAGGTCCGATCGCGCTGATTGAGGTGGGGGCGTCCGCCGGGCTCACTCTCATCCCCGATCGCTACTCATATATATGGAACGCGCCCGGACGGAGCATTGAGTCACACCCGACCGCCGGACCGTCGACGGTCGTCCTGACTGCCGACGTTCACGGTTGGGGTGCGAGCCCACCGAAGCGCCCTCACATCGTCTATCGCGACGGCATCGACCTCAACCCACTTGATGTCACCGACGAGTCTGATCGAGAATGGCTCGAGGCCCTCGTGTGGCCGGAACAGGTCGAGCGCCTGAAGCTCATCCGTGCCGCGGTGGCGCTCGTCGCGGAGGACCCGCGCGTCATCGCGGCGGGGGACGCACTGGCGGAAATTCGGGGAGCTGTTGCGCGCGCTCGCCGCGCCGCTCCCGGTGCGACGGTGGTCGTGTCGTCGCCCGCTGTTCTCGTCTATCTCGACCCCTCCGCTCGCCGAGAGTTCGTCACCTATTGCCGGCGCTCGAAACTCCGATGGATTTCGCTCGACGGTCGCTCGGTGCATCCTTCCATCGAGTCGGCGGCGAACGACGCGGGAATCGACGGCGAATTCCTCCTCTCGCTCGACGGAGTCCCCATCGCGTCGGTCGATCCACTCGGCCGCTCGATGTCCATCACAAACAAGGCGGGCTTGGCTCCCGACGATCTCGATCTCATCGAGTTCGAACGAATTCACTGGGGACCGAAGCCGTCGAAGGAGTCGTTGGTGCGTCGGGTGTGGTCGAGTTCCCTCGTGCGTTATTACCAACGGCTATACGCGATAATGGAATCGTCGGCCGCTCGGCGGTACGACCCGGTACTCGTAAAAACGTTCGCCCAATCGAGTGAATCTCGACAACGGCGATAGATGAAATGGATGTGACGACGGCGTGAGCAAGCTCCCCACCGATCGATTTGACGACACGACCTCGACGCCGTCGCGCGTCGGAGCCCACCGCCGCCGCATCGCGCGTCGCCCATGGTGGTTCCACACCGCGATCGCCGGCGGATCCGTCGTTGCGATCGTTCTCGCAGCGCTCGTGGGTGTGTCGATTATCGATGCAAAGAATCTCCAGGCAATCGATTTGCCCGCCGTTGGAATCACGGCGACTCCGACTCCCACACCGACTCCGACTCCCGAACAGGACGTTGCCGACCCGCTGCTCATGACGGACAAAGAGCTCAAGAATGTCACCATCACGGTGCTCAACGGCACGGCCGAGGAGGGAATCGCCGAATCGGTTGTGACGATGCTCGAAACGACCGGCTGGCGAAACGCCACCCCCGCGAACGCATCGGATTCGACCATCAAGGTGAGCGTGGTTGTGTACGGTCCTGAAGCGGACCTCCGTTACGCGAACGGCGTAGCAGCCTCGCTCGGCATCAAAGCCGTCAAACAATCGGACATGTACCCCGGTGCAACCGTCACGGTTCTCGTCGGCTCCGATTTCGTCCAACAATAAATCCACGCCAAGGAGACCGACGTGAAACCCCTCGCCCATCTTTCTCTCGGACTCGCTGCGGCACTCGCCCTGACGGGCTGCGCTCCCGCCGGTTCACCGACCGCCTCACCATCGTGCACGCCGAGCGCGTCGTCGACCACATCACCCTCGGGATCGCCCGCACCGTCGCCCTCGTGCGAACCGAGCCCGACGCCCACGCCGACTCCGGTCGAGTACGCACCGCTGACGGGCGTACAGGTCGAAATCGGGTCGCTCGACCACCCGGTCCTCATGGCGAAGGTAGACAACCTTGAAGAGGCTCGCCCCCAAGCGGGATTGAACGACACCGACATCGTCTTCGAGGAACTCGTCGAGGGCGGTCTGACTCGGTACGTTGCGGTGTGGCACTCGACTGTCCCGAACCTCATTGGTCCGGTCCGATCGATTCGCCCGATGGACCCGGACATCGCGTCGGCATTCCGCGGGATCATCGCCTATTCGGGTGGCCAGTACCGCTTCGTCGTCGCGATGCAGCACACGAAGGTCAAGAACATCATCGACGGAATGTCGCCGTCACAGAAGTACATGTATCGCGACAGCAAGCGCGTCGCACCGCACAACGTCATCGTTCGAGCGTCGAAACTCGTGGACGCGTATTCACGTCTCGGGGCGCCGAATCCCGCGTTCGTGTTCGTTCACGACGATGAAATGCCGTCGGCGGTGGCGGCGGGCGCACCCAAGCGCGCCCTCACGACCTCGTTCTCGCCCTACAACACGCCGTCATGGAAGTGGTCGGTCGCCGATGGCGTCTACAAGAGGTTCCAGGCGGGTGGCGAAAAGGACGTCGACGAGCACAAGCGCCAACTCACGGCGGTCAACGTTATCGTGCAGATGACCGACGAGTCGTTCGAGTTCGGTTACGTTCCGCGTGCGCACGTCGTCGGAAAGGGCGTCGCGTACATCTCGACGGGCGGTTCAACGGTCAAGGCGAAGTGGAAGAAAAAGAACCGAGACTCGATGACGGTTTACACGCTCAAGGACGGCACCGAAGTCAAGCTCGCTCCGGGTAACACCTGGATCGAACTCATCCCGACGACGACTGGTTACTTCACCACCTCACGTCGATAACGCCCTTGCCCTGTGGGGCGAATTTGCACTCTCGGTAGTCGAGTGCCAAAATTGAGTTAGCACTCGCACACCGTGAGTGCCAACGACATGACCCACGTCCGGGAGGGACGAATAATCTCATGGCAAAACTCATTGCATTTGACGAAGAGGCCCGACGCGGCCTCGAACGCGGCCTCAACATTTTGGCTGACGCCGTGAAGGTGACGCTGGGACCCCGTGGTCGCAACGTTGTTCTCGAGAAGAAGTGGGGAGCCCCCACGATCACCAACGATGGCGTTTCAATCGCCAAGGAGATCGAGCTCGAAGACCCGTTCGAGAAGATCGGCGCCGAGCTGGTCAAGGAGGTCGCGAAGAAGACCGACGACGTCGCCGGTGACGGTACGACCACCTCGGTCGTTCTCGCCCAGGCACTCGTGCGCGAAGGACTTCGCAACGTCGCGGCGGGCGCAGACCCCATCAGCCTTCGCCGTGGAATCGACAAGGCCGTCAACGCCCTGAGCGATGAACTCCTCAAGAACGCCAAAGAGGTCGAGACGAAGGAAGAGATTGCGGCCACCGCATCGATTTCGGCGGCTGATCCCGAGATCGGTGCGCTCATCGCTGAGGCGATCGACCGCGTCGGCAAGGAAGGCGTCGTCACCGTCGAGGAGTCGAACGCGTTCGGCACCACGCTCGAGGTGACCGAGGGAATGCGCTTCGACAAGGGATTCCTGTCGGCGTACTTCGTCACCGACCCCGAGCGCATGGAGACGGTTTTCGAAAACCCCTACATCCTCATCGTCAACTCAAAGATCTCGTCGATCAAGGACCTTCTCCCCGTCATCGAGCAGGTCGCACAGTCGGGCAAGCAGCTCCTCATCATCGCCGAAGACGTTGATGGCGATGCGCTTGCGACTCTCGTTGTCAACAAGATTCGCGGCATCTTCAAGTCAGTCGCCGTCAAGGCCCCTGGCTTCGGAGACCGCCGCAAGGCGATGCTCCAGGATCTCGCCATCCTCACCGGCGGACAGGTCATCAGCGAAGAGGTCGGGCTCAAACTCGACAACGTCACGCTCGATCTGCTCGGAACCGCTCGCAAGGTTGTCATCACCAAGGACGAGACAACCATCATCGAGGGTGCTGGTACCAAGGACGCCGTCGCCGGTCGCGTGAAGCAGATCCGTCAGGAGATCGAGAACACCGATTCCGACTATGACCGCGAGAAGCTCCAGGAGCGCCTCGCCAAGCTCGCCGGTGGCGTCGCCGTCATCAAGGCCGGTGCCGCGACCGAGGTCGAGCTCAAAGAGCGCAAGCACCGTATCGAGGACGCCATTCGTAACGCGAAGGCTGCCGTCGAAGAGGGCATCGTCCCTGGTGGAGGCGTTGCGCTCATTCAGGCGGCCTCCATCCTTGACAAGGTCAAGTTCGTCGGAGACGAGGCGACCGCGCTCAACATGGTGCGTCTCGCCATCGAAGCGCCGCTCAAGCAGATCGCCCTCAACGCGGGCCACGAGCCTGGCGTCGTCGTCGACAAGGTGCGCTCGCTGCCCAAGGGCCAGGGCCTCAACGCCGCGACCGGTGAGTATGTTGACATGCTCGCTGCGGGCATCACCGACCCGGTCAAGGTGACCCGTTCGGCTCTGCTCAACGCCGCGTCGATCGCTGGACTCTTCCTCACCACCGAGGTCGTCGTCGCGGAGAAGCCGGAGCCCGCCGCTCCGATGCCCGCCGGTGACCCCACCGGAGGAATGGGCTTCTAGCCCCAACGCAACAACCTCGGAACGGGGGCGACCATTCGGTCGTCCCCGTTCTTATTGTCCGAGCAACCGAACGTTCGTGGTTTCGGTGTCAAGGTAGTGGGCGTGGATCGCGGTGAGCGCGCGGCCGATGTTCGCGAGGGATTCGGTCACCGAGGCACTCGCGGTCGTCCATTCGTCGACGACTGAAGAGAATGCGGTCGCGGCAGGGCCCGACCACGAACCGTCGAGGCCCCGCAATTGCCCCGAGAGCCGCGCAAGGTCACCGTGGAGCGAGTCGATGGTGACGGAAATGGACGCCGCGGCGCTCTCTAGCGCGGGGACGTCGACGTGGAAACTGGTCATTCCGACATCGTGCCTCACCGGTATCCGAGATTGATCCGAGCGGGTGGAGCTGTGGACGACTCGCGAGCGTCGGACGCTGTTAGGCGACGACCGCCGACTCGTCGATGATCTCGTAGGCGTACCCCTGCTCGGTGAGGAAGCGTTGGCGGTTCTGCGCGAAATCCTGCTCGACGGTGTCACGAGCGACGACGGTGTAGAACACCGCACTTCGCCCGTCGCTCTTCGGACGCAATATTCGTCCGAGTCGTTGCGCCTCCTCCTGGCGTGAACCGAAGGAACCGGAGATTTGAATCGCCACCGAGGCGTCGGGAAGGTCGACCGAGAAGTTCGCCACCTTCGACACGAGCAACACCCGAATCGCGCCCGTGCGGAACGCTTCGTACAGGCGTTCACGCTCATCGATGGGGGTCGCACCGGTGATGGTCGGCAGGCCCAGCGAATCCGACACATCGTCGATTTGGTCGAGGTATTGTGCGATGACGAGAATCTGGTCGTCCGGGTGACGCTCGATGAGGCGCGAGATGATTGCGCCCTTTGCCGGGCTCGTCGCGGCGATGCGGTAACGCTGGCGGTCATTGGCGACTGCGTATTCCATTCGCTCATCCGAGTCGAGAAGAACGCGCACCTCGACACAGCGTGCGGGAGCAATGAACCCTTGCGCCTCGATGTCCTTCCACGGCGCGTCGAATCGCTTGGGCCCGATGAGTGAGAAGACGTCCCCCTCTTTGCCGTCCTCACGCACGAGCGTCGCGGTGAGCCCAAGTCGTCGCCTCGCCTGAAGATCGGCGGTCAACTTGAACACCGGCGCTGGCAACAAGTGCACCTCGTCGTAGATGATGAGACCCCAGTCGTTGGCATCGAGCAGCGGCAGGTGAGCGAACTCGCCTTTCCGCTTCGCGGTGAGGATGTTGTACGTCGCAATCGTGACGGGCTTGATTTCCTTCTTCTCGCCCGAGTATTCGCCGAGGTCATCGGCGGTGAGATTCGTTCGCGCAATGATCTCGTCGCGCCACTGCCTGGCCGAAACCGAGTTGGTGACCAGGATGAGCGTCGAGGCGGCAGTTTCGACCATCGCGCCGATTCCGACAACCGTTTTGCCGGCACCACAAGGGAGCACGACTACACCGGCCCCCGACTTGTCGAAGAGATCGATCGCCTCGCGCTGATAGCCGCGGAGGGACCACGACGTGTTGTCGAATTCGACCGCCATCGGCGTTCCCTTGGTGAACCCGGCTCGATCCTCCGCCGGCCAGCCGAGGGAGAGCAACTCCTGCTTCACCACGCCGCGCGCCCAGGCGTTGAGTCGAATTGTTGTTTCGCTCGTCGTCTCACCGAGGTAGTCGGCGAGTTTGGAGGTTCGTGCGACCTCGACGAGAATCTGCGGCGATTCCGCGGAAAGGAACAGGCCGTCCGCATCGCGCTCGATCACGATGCGCCCGTATCGCGACACGGTGTCGGCGATGTCGGTGGAGACGGCGGGAGGTACGGGGAACTTGGAGAATCGGTCGAGGGTGTCGATCATCTCTTGGGCGGAGTGGCCCGCCGCCCGAGCGTTCCACAAACCGAGACGGGTGATGCGATACGTGTGTATGTGTTCGGGCGCGCGCTCCAGTTCCGCAAACACCGCGAGCGCGTGACGCGCCTCGGTGGCGAGAGGATGGCCGACCTCGAGCAAGACGGTGCGGTCGCTCTGAACGATGAGGG
>JAHEGC010000008.1:35726-50785 GCA_024639965.1 Micrococcales bacterium | reverse complement strand
CATGATCGTCGACGCTGCTCGAACCGCTCTCGCCGACATGCGCCGCGCGATGACCGTCGCACACCAAGGTTTCGACTCCGTCGAGGTGTGGCCGACGCTCGAGAGCGTCTCCGACCTGTTCGCCGAGGGTGAAGAGGCGGGGCTGGTCATCGATTTCGAGGAGTCGGGCGATCGCTTCCCACTCAGTGCGTCCGCGGAACTCGCGGTCTATCGCATCCTCACCGAGGCAATCGACAACGCCCGAGAACACGGCGGACCGGGAACCGAGGTCGACGTGCTCATGACCTGGACGGAACACGGCCTCACGATCAAGGTCAACGACGACGGCGAACAGGCACAAGCGCGTCGCGCGGCGGCCGAAGGCACCGAGGGTCCCGCGAAGGTCACGATCGAAAGTGACCAGGCGGCCCTCACGGGCGAGACAACCGGCCGCGGGCTTCTCGAGATGAAGAGTCGCGCCGAAGCGTTCGACGGGACTGTTCTGACCCAGCGCGTTCCCGGTGTCGGGTTCGTTCTCACCGCCGCGTTCCCCATGCTCCGTTACGCGACCGACCCCAACTATGTAAACGAGTCCAACTCGTGACTACCCCCGCCGTCCGCTCCGCGGTCGGCACGGCGCTTTCCGTCGCGGGTGCGGTGTCGCTCTATGGAATTTCCTTCGGCGCGCTCTCCACCGCGTCCGGCCTCGACTTCTGGCAGACGCAGGTTCTTTCGCTGTTCATGTTCTCCGGCGGTAGCCAATTCGCTATCATCGGTCTCGTCGCGGGCGGTGCAACGGGCTTCAGTGCGATCGCGGCGGCGGGGCTGCTCGGAATTCGAAACGGATTGTACGCGGTGCGAATGTCGTCGGTCGTCGGCCCCGGTTTCTTCAAACGACTCATCGCGGGGCACTGGACAATCGACGAGAGCACCGCGGTTTCAATAGCGCAGGAGGAGCCGCGTGCGCAACGCGTCGGGTTCTGGGTGACGGGAGCCGCAATCTACGTCGGGTGGAACACCACGACGGCAATCGGCGCGGTCATCGGTGACGCACTCGGTGATGTGCGCGCGTACGGGCTCGATGCCGCCGCCGCCGCCGCGTTCGTGGGACTGTTGTGGCCGCGCATTCACTCGCGTGAACCGATCGCGGTCGCCGCGGTCGCCGCGGTCGTCACCGCATTGGCGATTCCCACTCTTCCCGCGGGTGTGCCCATCATTGTCGCGGCGCTTGCGGGGCTTGCGCTCGCGCTCGTGAGGGAGAGGCGACACGCATGAGTCTCTGGACCACGATTCTCATCGCATCGGGCATTGTGCTCGGCACGAAACTCCTGGGTTATCTCGTACCGGCGTCAATCGCCGCACACCCGCGCATTCAACGCATCAGCGATCTGCTCACGGTCGCGTTGCTCGCGTCGCTCGTCGTCACTCAATCCATCGGAGCGGGAAGCGCCGTCGTCGTTGATGCCCGAGTTGCAGCGGTTGTCGTGGCCGGGTCGCTCTTTTGGCGCAAGGTGCCGTTCATCGTCGTCATCATCGCCGCCGCGCTCGTGGCCGCGGGTTTGCGCGCGATTGGTTGGGCTGCTTAGCCTTCGAGGTGGTCGCGGCCGGGAAGCCACGAATATCCCGGAACACCCCAACCATCCCGGCTAATCGCCTCACGGCAGTCGCTCGCGTGCGGTTCAACGAGTCGGTCGGTGTAGAGAATTCCGAGAAGGTGGTCGTACTCGTGCTGAAAAATGCGGGCGAGCCAACCCGTCGCGTCGATCGTATATTCGTTTCCGTCGAGGTTCGTGGCCGTGAGAATTGCGCGATCACTTCGCCGAAGCGGGAATCGTTCGCCGGGAACCGACAGGCACCCCTCCAACTCGTCCTCGTCGTCCAGTTCACCGATCGGAAGCGGGTCGAGAAGTAGGGTCGGATTGATGGCGACGCCACGGTGTTGGATGTCGTCGTCATCAACCCAGTCGTAAACAAAAAGGGCCAAATCGACGCCAATCTGCGGTGCGGCGAGGCCGACTCCGGGAGCGAGCTCCATCGTTCCGAACATGTCCTCGACGAGCTCGCGAAGGTGGTCGTCGATGTGTACAACGGGCTTCGCGCGCCGGTGGAGGACGGGTTCCCCCGTGATGACGATGTCGCGAATACGCACTCGACAAGCCTAATGTCGGTAGCCTAGAAGGATGAACGAGCCCTGGTCCGACCTTGTTGGCCCGATGAGCCTGACCCCCTTCCAAGCCATCGGCATCCCTATTGCCCTCCTCGGTGCCGTGTTCCTCTCCATCGGAGCGCAACTGCAACACCGCGGCGTCTCCAAGGTCGAAGGAACACACGGCGACGGCTCCAAGGCGGGTCTCACCTGGCGCCAGGTCACGCTTCTCATTCGCCGTCCGTCGTGGGTTTTCGGCACCTTGCTGCTCACCCTGGCGATCGTCATTCAGCTCATTTCGCTTGGATTCGCTCCGCTCATTGTTGTGCAGCCGATCGGTGTCGTCGCGATGATTCTCACCAATGTCATCAACTCGCGCGTTCACGGCATCGCGACGGATTCGCGTGTTCGCAACTCCATCACTCTTGCCGTTCTCGGAATCGCGATTTTCGTTGCGATTTCAGCGGTGTTCGCGGTCGAACGCGAATTCACCGACCAGCAGATGATCTTTGTCCTCGTGCTACTCGCGGTAGTCATCGCGATCACCCTCGTCGTATTCCTGGTTTTCCGCCGCAAACTGCGTGCAATGTTCTACATCGTCGCCGCGGGAACCCTTTACGGGTTCGTCGTCACGATCACCAAGGTGCTCATCAACCGTTGGCAAACGGGCCACATCGACGCCTTCACGCTCGTGTGCCTCGGGTCGCTCATTGTCGCGGCGATGCTCGGGGGGTACTTCGTGCAGACCGCGTATTCGGTTGGCTCTCCCGACCTCGTCATCGCTGGTCTCACCGTCGTTGACCCGCTCGTGGCCGTCGCAATCGCTATTGCGGTTCTCGGTGAGGCACAGATGTTCCCGCCGCTCGCACTCGCCGGTCTCGCGGTCGGTGGCGCACTGTCCATCGTCGGGGTGATCCTTCTCGCACGTCACCACCCCCAGACTCACCACTAGGACCTCCTCGTGACCGCGACGAAGCCCCTCACCGTTCTCATCGGAGCGGACACGTTTCCGCCCGACGTCAACGGCGCGGCAAAGTTCGCGGAACGCCTCGCCACCGGCCTCGTGGGTCGAGGGCACCGAGTCGTCGTTGTTGCGCCGTCTCCGGACGAGGAATACGGTCACCGTGTCGAGAACCACGGGGGAGTCGACCTCGAGGTCTATCGCCTTCGGTCGTGGAAGTGGTTCAACCACCCGTGGATGCGGTTCGCTCTCCCCTGGGAGGTCAAAGCCGACACCGGAGCGATTCTCGACGAGATCAAACCCGATGTCGTGCACATTCAATCCCACATCAACATCGGTTGGGGACTGGTTCGCGAGGCGCACGAGCGCGGAATTCGCGTTATCGCAACGAACCACTTCATGCCCGAAAACGCGGCGCAATTCTTGCCCTTGCCTCAGTTTGGAATCGACTGGCTCGTCAACTCGGTATGGTCGGTCGCAGCCAAGACCTACTCGATGGTCGACGAAGCCACGACTCCCACACGCAAGGCGGCCGAGTATCTCGAGCGCGCGGTCAAACGTGAGGGCGTACACGCGATTTCCTGCGGCCTTGACGTCGGCAACTACCACCCGGTGTTGGGCAAACGAACTGACCCCTACGCACTCTTCGTCGGCCGGGTGGAACAAGAAAAACACATCGAAGAGTTGCTCTTTGTGCTGCCACGGTTCACCGAAAACGAATTGCGCGTCGTCATCGCAGGGTCGGGAGACGACCGCGGCCGCCTTGAAAAGATCACCCGCGATCTTGGAATCGCCCATCGCGTCGAATTCCGCGGGCACGTCGACGACGACACGCTAATCAGGCTCTTTTCCGAAGCGGCGGTATTTGTGATGCCGTCGATTGCCGAACTTCAATCCATCGCCACGATGGAGGCGATGGCCAGCGCTCTGCCGGTGGTCGCGGCGAACGCGATGGCGCTTCCGCATCTTGTTCACGATGGAGAGAACGGATTTCTCTATGAGCCACGCGACATCGACGGACTCGAGGCTGCACTCCACCGAATTCTCGACGCTTCGGACCGTGACTATCGTGCGTTCCAACAGGAGTCACTCGCCATCGTCGCCGATCACGATATCTCGACCACTCTCGACCGTTTCGAACAGATCTACCGCGGCGCGTAACACGTGCTCGGTAGGCTAGGTGTGCTCGGGGCGATAGCTCAGCCGGTTAGAGCAGCGGACTCATAATCCGTCGGTCGCGGGTTCAAGTCCCGCTCGCCCTACTAATGTTCCATCGTGATTCCCCTAGAATTGGGGGACACGCTACCACCTTCGACCATGGGAACTTCGTTGTCACTTCGCCGCATCTTCTCCTTCGCCGCTGGCGCAATCCTCGCTACAGCGAGCCTCGTTTCGAGTCCGTTAGCCGCTCAGGCGCTGGAACCCACCACGTCTGTTGGCTCCCTCGTTGCGACGGGAGACGCGGATCGTTTTACCTTTGCTGTGACCCTGACGGGGTTCACGAACTCCAAGAACTTCCTGGTCTACATCTCCACATCGGAGGGCACACTCGATCTGCCCGAGACGACTGGTTTGACCGCGCTCACCGGATACCCGGCACTGTCGGGTGCCGAGACGGATTTCGGCTTCTCCGGTGATTACAGCGATATTGAAGCCGCTCTCGCGGAGATTGGCCTGAACCGTTCGAACTCAAATTCAAACCCGGACATTTCGGTTTCCATCGCCGAGAACCCTGGTGGGAACTTCTCGTATTGGGCCGGCGGTAATCGTTATTACGAGTACGTCGAGTACGCCGAGGGGACCCCGACCGAGGACTACGACACCGACACAGATGGCGAATATTCTTGGGAAGAAGCCGCAGCTGCCGCTGAGACACGAACGGTGTTTGGTGTGACCGGCTATCTCGTGACCATCACGTCTCAGGCTGAAAATGACTTCGTAGCCGACAAAACCGACGCGGCAGATATTTGGATCGGGGCGGGTCGTAAAGACATCGCCTCCTTCAGCGAGAGCCAGAGCAACCCTGGCCTGATTTGGGAGTGGAAAACGGGACCCGAAGCGGGCACCCCCTTTGCGAAGCAAAAGAGCGCTTTCGTTGGCAAGTTCACCGCAATTTCGGGCCGATACAACGCGTGGGCCAGCGGTGAGCCGAACAACTACCAGTACGAGGAATCGGAATCCGGTTGGTACGAGAACTATGCGGTGACGAACTGGCAAGAGACGAGCGGTGACTGGAACGATCTCCCCAACATTGCCCTCGGTTCATCCCGTGTTCACGGTTTCCTCGTCGAATACGGCGGCGACGCCGACTTCACGGTTGAGCAAGCTGAACACGACTGCGGTTACGCAAGCTCGGAGGCCGATGTGCCGTGCCTCGCGAAGTCATCGAGCTCAAGCTCGGGTGGATCGCTCGCAGCGACCGGTGCGAACGAATCCGTCTCGACTCTCGCGTTCGGTGCGTTGATTTCCTCCATCGCAGGAGTGGGCGTGCTTGGAATTGTTCGCCGTCGACAGCGCGCGACGCGTTCGAACTAGCGCAAACCCCGCGAATCGTTAGTTTGTGGGGACCGCGCCTTCCCTGACACACGGGGCCGCGTTGATTACCCTTGAATCATGATTATCGAGATGCTCCGTGCGATGGAGAAAGACCAGGCGTCGAAAGCCGCAACCTCGAAGCGGACCGCTCAAAGAGCAAAGGGCAGCACCACTCCAGAAATCCTGGGGGGCCGTTTCGAACGTCTCCACCGCGTCCTCTCGAAGGTCGTTGCGGTAATGGACGTGCCGATGGCAGTCCTCGGTGTTCTTTACGTCATCGTCTACGCAGTGGACGTTTTCTACCCGAGTCCCATCAGCGCCGCTGTCGATTACACGCTCTGGATTCTGTTCGCCACCGACGTGCTCCTTCGCTTCCTCGTGACGGAGTCGGTGCTGAAGTTCGTCATGACGAACTGGCTCGAAATCCTCGCGGTGATCGTTCCACAGTTCCGAGCCGCACGTGCGATTAGGCCACTCATCGGCCTCAAGCGCTTCACCACCCTGGTTCGGTCGCGCTCCCAACGGCTCGCGTCATACACGGTGATGCTTTTGCCGCTCGCTGTGTTCGTCGCTGCGGTCGCCTTCGCCGACGTCGAAGGCTACGGGCCGGAGCGCCTCGACGACGCACTGTGGTGGGCGATGGTGACGGTCTCGACAACCGGTTTCGGTGACGTCGTGCCGCTTACCGATGGGGGTCGAATTGTGGGCGGCGCACTCATGATTTTCGGTGTCGGAATTTTCGCGAGTGCCGCAGCGATTCTTGCCGATTGGATTCAGGGAGAGAAGGCGAGCGATTAGAGGCTAACCGAGCTCACGTTCCATCGCTCGACGCGACCACATCTCGACGTGCCAGTGCATCTCGGGCACGAGTTCTTCGTGTTCGGGTTTCATCAACACACTCCTCATGATGCGTGCTGTCGGCGCATCGTCGATCAAGTCGATTCCTCGAACAGCGAGTTGCGCGGCCGTGACCACGTACGTTGCGAGGTGCGTTTGTTGGGGTCGCGTCGTGTCCGCGGCCATCTCGAAGATCGCGTGAGACACGCGGTCAAGTTCGGACATCGATTCGACGCGGGGGAGATAGGCGAAAATGTCAAGCTCGGGAACCTGATACGGCTGGAGCACGTCCGACTCGGACACGAGTCCGTGCCACAACATCGCCGCCCGACGGCCGGGTGCGACGATTTCGCCCAGCCCGGCACGAGTGAGCGGGAACATCTTCAGCGTGGTCCACAACGCCGCTGCCGAGGCCCCCGCGCGCGAACACTCCAACTGAATCTCGCCGAAGTGCCTGTCGGTGCTGGCGAAGTACGTATAGGGCGAATCGTGTTTGTAATAGGTGATGATGTCCTGCGAGTTGAAGAGCACCGCACCACATCCGTAAGGCTGCAGGCCGTGCTTGTGGGGGTCGACAACGATGGAGTCGGTCAACGGAATCGCGGCGTAGTGGCGGGCGGCTTCGGCGTCGAGTTCGTCACCGACGAGTGCGAAGAACCCGCCGTACGCGGTGTCGACGTGGATGCGCACGCCGTGTTCGCGGGCGAGCGGAACGATATCGGCGAGCGGGTCGACCGCTCCCAGGCCCGTCGTTCCTAGCGTCACGACGACCGTGCCGATGCGTCCCGTTGCGAATTCGCTCTCCAGGGCGCCGAGGTCCATCCTCCCGCGGGAATCAGTGGCGATAGCGACCGTCTCGACCCCGAGCACTTCGCCCATGCGTGAGTGCGTGTAGTGCGAGTCCTTCGAGTGCGCGATCGCCTTGCCCGGGTTGATCTCCCGCCCAACCCAGAGCGCCTCGAGATTCGCCGTCGTGCCGCTCCACGTCAAATGACCGAGATAGTCGGGGTTATAGCCGAACATGGTGACGAGTTGTTCCAGCACCTCACGCTCCATGATCGTCGTCGCGCGCCCGCCGTCAATCGAGTGGTTGTTCGGGTTGAGGAGCATCGTGGCGGTGTACGCAGCGACAGCGACGGGGTGGGGCGGTTTGAGCATCTGTCCCGCGTATTGCGGGTGGAAGAAGGGGAAGGCGTCGTCGAGGCGAGAGGTCAGTTCGCTCAAAACCGACCGTAGAGCGTCGGGGTCGACGTGCATCGAGGGGTGCACGTCCCACTCGCCATAAGTCGATTTGATGGCGTCGATCCCCGCGATGACGCCCGGGATCAGTTCGGCCGCAGTGACCGCGCGCTTCTCTGCCATGGAACTCCTTCGAATCCTTACGAGTGTAGCTATGGTGAGCGCGGTAACGGCAACCGACCCTAGACTGGCGAGCACGATGCACGTGCTCATCTTCTGCGAACAGCATCCCCACACTCTCGGGGGAGCGCAAGTGTCGGTCAACCTCCAGGCGGAATTCCTCGAACGCGCCGGTCACATCGTCACGTTCGTGTCCCCGTCTTTGCGTAGCGGACCCGTCGACGATCCACGGTTCATCGACCTTCCCTCTCACGCCGTACCCACCGTCGCCCAGTACACGTGGATGTGGCCGTCCGACAAGCATCTCGCAATGATCGCGACGGCGCTGACCCAACGACCTCCGGTCGACATCATCCATGTGCAGTCCGATTTCTGGGGTGCGGCGCTCGGCTATCGCGTGGCGCGCGAGGGGAATATCCCTCTGATTCATACGATGCACCATCGCCTCGACGTCGGCGTCGACGGATCGATGCCCTTCCCGGGCCTTTTTTACGCAATGCTCGGGCGTTGGCAGAAGTGGTCACTCGGCTCGCTGTTCCACAAGACGCCGCGTGAGGCGTTTGGGTATCTTGGCGGCTACGCACATCACGCCGACGTTGTCACCGCACCCTCAACGCATTTTGCGCGCCTCCTTGCCTCACGGGATGTTGTCTCTCGAAAGCACCCCGAGATCGCGGTCGTTCCGACCGGGGTCAACGACGACACGTTGGACGAGATCGCACGCCATCCCCGTATCGCGCACGATGTCCCGGTCGTCTCGTGGGTGGGGCGCTTTTCTCCCGAGAAGCGCCTGCTCGAGTTCCTCGACGCGGTGAATCGCGTCACGATTGCGCTCCGCGTTCGCATCGCGGGTGACGGCGCGCTCGCCACCAAGGCCAAGGCGGTTGCCGGCGACAACGTCACGTTCCTCGGCGGCGTTCCCTACGAACGGGCAATCGCCGAGATCTCCGAGGCCGACATCCTCGTTCAATCGTCTAACGGTTTCGAGACCCAGGGGATGACAGTGACGGAAGCGGTCTCGATGGGTACCCACGTCGTCATCGTGGATGCGGAGATCGCCCAGGACCTCCCCGCTGGTTCGTACACGTTGACCCGGGACCTCTCGGCCGACGCGCTTTCCGACGCTCTGGAGACTGCGGCGGCGCGCCGTGCGACGACGACGGGTCCGCGCGACCTGTCGCATCTTGCCGATTTTCGGCAGTCGGCGCGCACCGCACAGATGCTCACGCAATACGCGCGCGCCCTCGGTCGGTGAGTCGCCGTCACCACGGCAATCTCGTCGGCAGAATTGAGGGATGAGCGAGGCGAACGAACGATTCTCCACCTTCCACCAGCGACGAGAAGCGCAGGCCAAGGAACCTTTTGGCAGCCTCGCACTCGTGCTCACCCAGTGGATTGACGCGGAGCAAACGGTGTGGGGAGTAGCCGGCACGTGGACGCCACGCGCCGACGGCCAACCCGGTCTGGAGCTCACCGCGGCGGCGGCGGATGGGATTTCAATCGACGACGAGCTCGTCGATGGTCACGTCGTTCTTGGCGGTCCCGGCGAAGGCTCCCCGCGAATTCGATTCTCCGAGACGCTCAACGGCACCGTCATCGCCGAGGACGGGCTCTGCGGTCTTCGGGTGTGGGATTCGCGCAGCGAGTGGATTGAGAACTATGGCGGAATCGCCGCGTTCGACTACGACCCCGAGTGGGTGGTTACGGGAACATGGAAGCCGAACCCCGCCGGAACCGAGATGACGCTTGACAAGAAGTCCGGTGCGACGAAATCGCAGGTCATCCCCGGAGAGATCGAATTCGTGCATGACGGTCACACGGTGTCGTTCGTGACGATCGGAACGGGTAAAGCGTTGCAGATCGTTTTTGCCGACGAAACGAACGGGGTCGACACGTATTCGGTGGGTCGATTCCTCTTCGTCGTTCCCAACCCCGACGGTACCGTCACGTTGGACTTCAACCTCGCCGTTCTTCCGCCGTGCGCGTTCTCGTACAACTTCAACTGCCCCATCCCTCCGAAGCAGAATCGTCTGCCGTTTAGGGTCGAAGCAGGGGAGAAGATTGTCGTCAACCGAGCCGGCGAACCGCTGCACCACTGACTCGGTCCGATTGGACTTTTCTCAACTTCGAGCGCATACTGAAACTCCCATCCACGCCGTTCGAGGGGAAGTCGTACGGCAAGGAGGATGGGATGAACGACGCACATGGAGTGATTCAGATTCACTCGTGCACGAGCGCGGTCGCTCAACACGTGGAGTGGACGCTGTCACACGTGCTCGGAGAGGTCAACCGGCTGGATTGGACTGACCAACCAGCGGGACGTGGGTTGGTGCGCGCCGAAGCGCCGTGGGCGGGACCCGCGGGATCGGCCGCGCGACTCGCCACCGCGATGCGCGGCTGGGAAGACACGCGATTTGAGGTGACCGAGTCGACTGGTCCCGGCCGAGACGGAATGCGATTCGTTCACACGCCGAGTCTGGGAATTTTCTACACACTCACCGATGCCATCGGGAACTCGGTCGTCGGCGAGGATCGCATTCGCTACGCGATGGAAATCGCGGGTGCCGATGTCGACGAACTCCACCGCGAACTTCGCATCGCGCTCGGGACGGCCTGGGACGACGAACTCGAGCAATTCCGAGCAGTGGGCGTTGACCTCGCGCACGCTATTCGGTTCGCGACGCGAGCGGTCTAGACGGAACGGACGACGACGACCGCGTTGTGACCACCGAATCCGAACGAGTTTGAAATTGCGACAACCTTCTCGGGGAGGGGAGTCGGTTCGCGCACGACGGTGAGTGGGATCGCGGGATCCTGATTGTCGACGTTGATTGTGGGCGCGGCGATTTTGTGATGCGCCGAGAGCACCGTGAAAATCGCCTCGAGGGCGCCGGTTCCGCCGAGCAGATGACCGGTCGCCGACTTGGTCGCCGAGACGGGAATCTCGTTGACACGGTCACCGAAGACCCTGTGGAGTGCCGTGTACTCGGCGATGTCTCCGACGGGCGTGGACGTTGCGTGCGCGTTGATGTAGTTGACATCGGCGGCGGTGACGCCCGCGTGCGCGAGCGCATCATTGACGGCACGAGCCGCACCCGTTCCCTCGGGGTCGGGGGCGGTGATGTGGTGTGCGTCGGAAGTGACTGCTCCACCCGCGATCTCGGCGTAAATTTTTGCGCCACGCGCTTCGGCGTGTTCTTTCGTCTCGAGGACGAGTACGGCGGCGCCTTCTCCGAGAACGAATCCGTCGCGGTCGACATCGTAAGGTCGTGAGGCTTTGGCGGGCTCGTCATTGCGAGTCGAGAGCGCGTGCATCGCAGCAAAGGCGGCGATGGGGAGCGGGTGGAAGACCGATTCGGTGCCGCCGCAGATGACGACGTCGGCGATGCCCTGACGGAGGTGGTCGACCGCGTTAGCAATGGACTCGGTGCCCGAGGCGCACGCCGAGACGCAGGTGCGTGCTCCACCGCGTGTTTGGAGGTCCATCGAGATGGCCGCTGCTGCGGCGTTCGGCATGAGCATGGGAATCGTCATGGGCATAACGCGGCGGGCTCCGCGCTCTTTGAGGACATCCCACGCATCGAGGAGTGTTCCGAGGCCGCCGATACCCGTGGCGAAATCTACGAGGATGCGCTCTTTAGCGTCGGTGGGTTCTCCAGCGTCCTTCCATGCCTCGCGCGCCGCGATGACGGCGAGCTGGGCGGAGGGGTCGAGACGCTTGATTTCGATGCGCTCGAGCACGTCGGCCGCAGGAACCTTGACGCGGCCACCGAACGTGACGGGCAGTTCGTACTTTTCGACCCAGTCCTCGGTGAGCGAGCGAATGCCGCTCTCTCCTCGGAGGAGAGCATCCCACGTGTCGGGCACGTTGCCGCCGAGGCAGGACGTCGCCCCGATACCCGTTACAACGATGGTGGTCATCTCGTCACTCTTTCGGTTGGAAAACTAATGAGAAATGCGGCGGGGCAATGCCCCGCCGCATCGATCGTCTTAGGCCTGGGCCGAAACGATGAAGTTGACGGCGTCGTCTACGGTCTTGAGTTCCGAGACCTGGTCGTCGGGGATCTTGACGCCGAATTCGTCTTCGGCGTTGACGACGATGGTCATCATCGAGATCGAGTCGATGTCGAGGTCATCCGCGAAGGACTTTCCGAACACGACGCTCTCCACGGGGACACCGGTCTCATCGTTCACGAGCTGCGCGAGACCAGCGAGGACCTCATCCTTGGACTTAGCCATTGTTTCTCCTTTGTTGGGTGGTATACCGTTGACCATTTTACGGTCTCGACGCCGTGGTTCTAGGGAAGTCGAACGATTTGTGCGGCGTAAACGAGACCCGCGCCGAAGCCGATCGTGAGCGCGTAGCCTCCGCTCACCTCGGGGTGCTCTTCGAGGACACGGTGCATCGCCAGAGGGATCGAGGCAGCCGAGGTATTCCCCGTCGTCTCGATGTCCCGCGCGATGACGACGTGGTCGGGCACGTTGAGTTGCTTGGCGAACTCGTTGATGATGCGCATGTTCGCCTGGTGGGGTATGAAAGCGGCGAGATCGTCGCTGGTGATGCCGGCAGCATCGAGAGCCTGTTGGGCGACCTTCGCCATCTCCCAGACCGCCCAACGGAAGACCGTCTGGCCGTCTTGACGCAGAGTGGGGAATTCTCCCTCACGCGCGGCGATGGCATCGCGGTTTGTGGAGTCCATTCCGACGGCATCCCATTTTCCGCCATCGGAGCCCCAGATCGACGCCGAGATTCCGGGCTCGTCGGCGGGGCCGACAATCACCGCACCGGCGCCGTCGCCGAGAAGGAACGAGATCGTGCGATCGGTCGGCTTCGCGAGGTACGAGAGTTTCTCGGCGCCGATGACGAGCACGTAGCGCGCCGCTCCCGCGCGGATGAGCGCATCCGCCTGTGCTAGTCCGTAACAGAAACCGGCACACGCGGCAGAGATGTCGTAGGCGGCCGCGGGAGTCGCACCAACGCGATCGGCAACGAGCGCCGCCATAGACGGCGTTTGTACCTCATTCGAAATGGTGGCGATGATGACCGCACCGAGCTCGCTGGGGTCGACCTTGGCCCGGGCGATTGCCTCCTTGGCCGCGTCCGTGGCGAGATCGGCCGCGCTGATCGCGTCGCTCGCTCGCTTACGGGTGATTACACCGGTTCGCTGGCGAATCCATTCGTCACTCGATTCGATGGGACCGACGATGTCGTCGTTGGGCACATTGAGGTCGCCCCGCGCCGCGCCGACCGCGAGAATTCGGGTGAACGGCGAACCGACCGACTGGTTCAGTGTGGGCGTGGTCATGATGCCTCCAGGAGTTCGATGGCCGTAGCAAGGTCGTCGGGAGTTTTGATGGCGACGGTGGGGAGTCCCTTGATTCCACGTTTGACAAGACCGGCGAGTGCTCCTCCGGGTGCGAGTTCGATGAATCCTGTTGCGCCATCGTTCTCAAACGACGACATACACAAGTCCCATCGAACGGGATTGCTCACCTGGCCGACGAGGAGACTGAGGTATTCCTCGCCCGACGACACGCGCGAGCCGTCTTTGTTCGTGTACAACGCGGTGGTGGGGTTCTTCGTGGTTGCGCCATCGGTCGCCGCACGAAGCGTTTCGACGGCCCCCGCCATGTAGCGGGTGTGGAATGCTCCCGCGACCTGAAGCGGAATGACACGTGAACCGGCAACGGGGTCTGCAGCGAGTTTTTCCAAGGCCGAAATTTCACCCGCGACAACCACTTGGCCTGCTCCGTTCATGTTCGCCGCGTTCAAGCCGAGTGCGGCGAGTTTTGCGTCGAGGTCGGCGGGTTCGCCCCCGATGACGGCGGACATTCCCGTGGCGATGGATTTAGCTTCTGCGGCCATGGCACGACCACGAATCCCGACGAATTCAACAGCCGAGACATCCGTTATCACGCCCGCGAGGGACGCAGCCGCGAACTCGCCGACACTGTGGCCCGCGAGGGCACCGACGCGTTCACCGTGAGTCTTCTGGAGGATTGCCCCCGTCACGATGGATGCCGCGACGATGAGTGGCTGAGCGATCGCCGTGTCACGAATCGTGTCGGCATCGGATTCCGTACCGTGCAGAACGAGGTCGACCTTCGCCGCGTCGGACAGTGCTTCGAGTCGTTCTCGAACCCCATCGAGCTCAAGCCAGGGGGACAGGAAACCGGGCGTTTGCGACCCTTGACCGGGGCAGGCGACAACAATCATCGACACTCCTTAGGCATCCCCACCGGTGTTCCCGGTGGTTCCCGCGGTGACGTCGTCGAGACGGTAACGCTGGAATGCCTCGACCACGACCGAACGGTCGATTTCTCCGCGCTTCGCGAGTTGCTCGAGAACGCGCACAACGATTGATTGGGTATCGATCGCGAAATAGCGACGAGCGGCCGCTCTGGTGTCGGAGAAGCCGAACCCGTCGCCACCGAGAGTGGCGAAGTCGGTCGGAACGTAGGGGCGAATCTGATCGGAGACGGCGTGCATGAAGTCGCTCACCGCGACCACGGGTCCGCGTTCGCCGCGGAGGCGTTCCGTCACGTACGGCACACGGGGGAGATCGTTGGGGTGAAGGAAGTTGTACCGGTCCGAATCACGACCGTCGCGTCGCAGTTCATTCCATGAAGTAACCGACCACACGTCGGCGGCGACGTTCCATTCGTCGCGGAGTATCTGCTGAGCTTCGAGCGCCCAGGGCACCGCAACACCACTCGCCAGAATCTGCGCGCCGTGCTCGCCGCCCTCGGTCGTGCGAAGTTTGTACATTCCGCGAAGGAGACCATCGACGTCGAGATCGGCGGGCTGCTCTGGCTGAATGATGGGCTCGTTGTAGACCGTGATGTAGTAATACACATTGGGGTCGAGGTGCTTTCCGCCATACATCCGCTCGAGACCCGCGCGAACGATGTGCCCGATCTCGTAGGCGAAGGCCGGATCGTAAGCGACGACCGCGTCGTTTGCCGAGGCGATGAGGTGTGAGTGACCGTCGGCGTGCTGGAGACCCTCACCGGTGAGGGTGGTCTTACCCGCGGTCGCACCGAGGATGAACCCTCGCGCCATCTGGTCGCCGGCAAGCCACATTTGGTCACCCGTGCGCTGGAATCCGAACATCGAATAGAGCACGTAGACGGGAACCATGACCTCGCCCTGGGTGGCATACGACGTTCCCGCGGCGACGAACGCCGCCATGGCTCCGGCCTCGTTGATGCCGGTGTGAAGGATCTGACCCTGCACGCTCT
>JAHEGC010000008.1:33597-35626 GCA_024639965.1 Micrococcales bacterium | reverse complement strand
AGCACGTAGACGGGAACCATGACCTCGCCCTGGGTGGCATACGACGTTCCCGCGGCGACGAACGCCGCCATGGCTCCGGCCTCGTTGATGCCGGTGTGAAGGATCTGACCCTGCACGCTCTCCTTGTAGGCGAGGAGAAGTTCGCGGTCGACCGACACGTAGTTCTGGCCGGCCGGGTTGTAAATCTTCGACGTCGGGAAGTACGAGTCCATTCCGAAGGTGCGCGCCTCGTCGGGGATGATCGGAACGAAACGTGAACCGAAATTCTCGTCCTTGAGCAAATCCTTGAAGAGTCGGGCAAACGCCATCGTGGTTGCGACTTCTTGCTTGCCCGATCCCTTCTTGGCGAGTTCGTAGTGCTTCTCATCGGGAAGAGTGACCGCTGCGGGTTCGTGACGGCGCTGGGGGAGCGCGCCGCCCAGCGTGCGACGGCGCTCGAGCAGGTACTGAATCGCGGGGTCGTTCGGTCCGGGGTTGTAATACGGCGGGCGATACGGGTCGGCCTCGAGCTGGGCATCGGTGATGGGAATTCGAAGGTCGTCGCGGAACGACTTGAGAACGTCGAGCGAAAGCTTCTTCATTTGATGGACCGCGTTGCGACCTTCGAAGGTCTTTCCGAGCCCGTAGCCCTTGACCGTCTTCGCGAGAATCACGGTTGGTTGGCCCTTGTGTGCCGCGGCGGCGGCGTAGGCCGCGTAGAGCTTGCGATAGTCGTGGCCACCGCGTTTCAGATCCCAAATCTGGTCGTCGGTCCAATCCTTGACCATGTCCGCGGTGCGTGGGTCGCGACCGAAGAAGTTCTCGCGCACGTAACCGCCCGACTCCGCCTTGTAGGTCTGGAAGTCGCCGTCGGGGGTGCGGTTCATGAGGTCACGGAGCGCTCCGTCGGTGTCGTTGTCGATGAGCGTGTCCCACTCACGACCCCAGACGACCTTGATGACGTTCCAGCCCGCGCCGCGGAAGAACGACTCGAGTTCCTGGATGATCTTGCCGTTACCGCGCACCGGACCGTCGAGACGTTGAAGGTTGCAGTTGACGACGAACGTGAGGTTGTCGAGACCGTCGTTCGCGGCGAGCTGCAACGCGCCGCGCGATTCGACCTCATCCATTTCACCGTCGCCGAGGAACGCCCATACGTGTTGGTCGGAAGCATCCTTCACGCCACGGTTCGTGAGGTATTTGTTGAACTGTGCTTGATATATCGCGTTGATTGGTCCGAGACCCATCGACACGGTCGGGAACTGCCAGAAGTTGGGCATGAGGCGAGGGTGCGGGTATGACGAGAGCCCGCCGGCGAAGTGCGACTTTTCTTGACGGAAACCGTCGAGTTGGTCCTCGGACAGGCGACCCTCGAGGAATGCACGCGCATACATACCGGGAGCGGCATGTCCCTGATAGAAGATTTGGTCTCCGCCACCCGGATGATCGGGACCGCGGAAGAAGTGGTTGTGGCCGACCTCGTAGAGGGAAGCGCTGGACGCATAGGAGCCGATGTGGCCGCCGACACCGATACCGGGGCGCTGCGCTCGGTGCACCATGACGGCCGCGTTCCACCGAATCCACGAACGGTATTGACGCTCGATGTCCTCGTCACCGGGGAAAGCGGTCTCATTCTCCGTCGCAATCGTGTTGAGGTAATCCGTCGTCGGAACCATCGGCACGGCGAGATGCAATTCCTTCGAACGCTTGAGCAATGAAAGCATCAACTCTCGGCCGCGGCCGTGACCCTGAGAAGCGACAACCTCATCGAGGGATTCATTCCACTCGGCGGTTTCGTCGGGATTGCTGTCGATATTCGTCGTCGAATATGGGTCTTGGTCGTTCACGGTCATGGGTGACTCGATCTTCCCTTCGGTGGTGGTGAGGAAGTGGCGCCCGCCGGGGTGTGGTGGGCGACTCTGTAATCCTAGGGCGTGAGTGACGGGCGGGCATCCCATAGGATTATGTGGTCGGGGCCTGTAGCTCAGTTGGTTAGAGCGCCACGCTTACACCGTGGATGTCGGGGGTTCGAGTCCCTCCGGGCTCACTC
>JAHEGC010000008.1:20555-33497 GCA_024639965.1 Micrococcales bacterium | reverse complement strand
AGGGCGTGAGTGACGGGCGGGCATCCCATAGGATTATGTGGTCGGGGCCTGTAGCTCAGTTGGTTAGAGCGCCACGCTTACACCGTGGATGTCGGGGGTTCGAGTCCCTCCGGGCTCACTCTTCTTCGACTTTGAATCGGGTTGCGGTTGCCCGTTGTAGCGACGCACCGGTCCAACGGACCGTTGCGGGGCTCACTCCGAATCAGTTGTCGATGACGTGCACGAGCGTGTCGATGAACCCTTCGAAAGACGTCGAGTTTTTCACCACCTCCGCCATGCGGGCGCGGTCGGAGAACACGTCGACGAACTGCTCGAACACGGCCTGAAACTCGTCACGGCCGCTGGCGGCGAAAGCGATGAACGCCACCACCTGGACTTTTTGATCGCCCCACGGCGAGGAGTGCTCGTTGACCGCGATTGCGATGGTCGGCCGCTCCGCGGTCATCGACATCGCGTGAGGCACGGCGAGACCGTCGACGAACACGGTGGACGACATCCGTTCCCGTTCGATCGCACCGTCAACGTAAGTGTCATCGACGATTCCCAGCGCCTTGAGCGATTCGCCGAGTCCTCGGATCATGTCCTCGGGTGAGTCGAACCGCACGTTTCGAAAGAACGTGTCGGGTCGGAAGTACTCGAGCAACCGTCCGCGGATTACGGAGCGACGTCGTGTCCTCCTCGCACGGGCCGCTACGCGACGCACGGTGTCGATGTCGTTTTCTGAGAGGAACGGCTGGACCAACACGATGGTGTCGAGGGCGAACGGGAGCGGGATGGTGGTGATGACGATGTCGGTCTCGATGTCACTTGCGCGGACGTCGGTTCGGGTGATGACCGATTCGATAGTGATCTCGTTGCCCAACATTTTTTCGATGCTCTCGCGCATGACGATGTGAAGGTCGTAATATGACGGGCTCACGATGGTCGCTGACACTCGGTTTTTTGCCTGCGCCTGTCTCTCGAGGTGGCTGCCGATGTGGAGGGCGATGTACGAGATTTCGTCCTCGTCCACCGAGATGTCGCGTTCCTTCTGAATCGTCGACGCAATGAATACCGCAATGTCCCAGACGAGCGGGTACGAGGTTTTGATCGATTTTTGTAGTGGGTTGCGCGACGGTGAATCGAACTGCGCGCGCTCAACGAGGTGTCCGATGTGGAGAGCGAGCCTCTCGATGAGGTCCTCGGTGCGCAGATCGATGAGGTATTCGTCGTACACCAAGTCGATCGCGCGAGTCGTTGTTTCGATGTCTCTAGTGTCGGCTCGGGCGGCGTTTGAGGTCGCGTCGGATCCGGGAGTGATAATTCGAGTAGCGAGTTGACGCGCGAGATACCACTCTTCGCGACCGCCGAGGTCCACCGCGAAGTGTCGTTTGGCGAGCTCGCGCACTATCCCGGCGACGATTGCGGAGTCTTCGTTGTGTTCGCCAATCTCGTCGGGAAGTGTCTGTCCGTGGCGCACGCGATCCACTGCGATGGCGAGGTGGAGCAACACCGAATCGATCCCGTATTCGTTGACGAAGTAACGGTGATAGTCGAGGCGTTCGATGAGGTCCGTCTTAAAGTCGATCAGCGCGGGTAGGTCGAACCGCAATGCGATGGTGTCGAGACTGAGCAGACCCGACGGCGTCGTGTCGTGAACCAGCGTCGACAACAGGCGTCGCAACTGACCTTCCTCGCCACGAAGTGTGAGGACGTTGTCCACACGATCGATGGACACCCCGGAGTCGATTGCGGATTGGCGAATGCGCTTAACGTCACTTTCAATTGTTGCGGTCGACACATGAAGGGACGACGAGAGGTCGTCTATCGACAATCCACTCGTGCTCGAGGCGAGTCGGTGAACAATGTGATGTTCGCGTTCGCGCGGCGTCGAGGGAAGCGAATCGGGTTTCGCTTCGAGCGCTGCACGGTAGTCAAAATACGCATCGCGATTGAGGCGGTAACCGGCACTTGAAGCGCTGATGATGTCGTAGGGGAGCGCGGCCGCCTTCGCCGCGGTCACATAGGAACGCACGCTGCGAGTTGTCACGCTCATTTGCTCTGCGAGATGAGTGGCGGTCAGCCAGTCGTCGGTCGAGCGAAGTAACTCGAGCAGGCTCAGGTACTTATCTCCCATGGTGAAACAACGATACCGAGCGGGTGAAACTTTCCTATCGCGCGGAAGCACGTTTAGACCGAAATCGTTCCACCTCGACGCGCGCAAATGGCACAGTAGTGACAATTCAACGAGGAGGTAGCGATGCGGCGAGTGCTCATCGTTTGCGGAGCGGGTGCGTCCAGCACGTTCCTCGCACGTCGACTCACCGATCTCGCAGCGTCCGCCGGCCACTCGTGGATCGTCCAACCATCTCCGGTGGACAGCGTTTCGGGCAAAACCGTGGACCTGGTCGCGGTTACTTCTCACGTCGCCAGCCCAACGATTCTCGATTCGTTTGCCTCTCGTGGCATTCGTTTCCTTGTGCTTCCCGAAACCGTCCGGGGAGGGTTTGGTGCTGATGACGCCTTGAGTGCGATTGAGGATTTCTTCCGCAAAGATGGAGGACGGACGGATTCGACCGTCGAGTCCGCAGAATTTAAGGAACACCGCTAATGGCAACTCGTACCGCCACCATCGCTTCGGGTCACGGGCTTCACGCTCGCCCCGCCGCACTCTTTGTTCAGGCAGTCAATGACTCGGGCCTCGACGTGTCGATCGAGAAGGACGGACGCGACGCTCCCGCGGGCAGCATCCTCGGCGTCATCTCACTCGCCGTCAACCAGGGCGACACAGTCACCCTCACCGCGGAGGGCGACAACGCGGACGCGGTCCTCGATTCACTCGTTGCTTTCCTTGAGACGGACCACGACGCCGAATGACGTCGACCGAGCGCGTACTCACCGGAATCGGCGTTGGCCGAGGCTTGGTCGTTGGCGACGTCCGCCGCATGCCCGACCCGCTGCCCGAGCCTCCGCAGACGAACTCCACCCTGGGACCGGATGCTGAACTCGCTCGAGCATCCAGCGCGCTCTCCGAAACCGCGACTGATCTTCGTGAACGCGGAGCCCGTGCTGGCGGATTGGCGAAGGAGGTTCTCGACGCACTCGCGTTGATGGCCGACGACCAGATGCTTCTCGCCGATGTGAAGAATCGAATCGACCGTGGGGCAACCGCGGAACGCGCCGTGTTTGACGCGTTCGCCGGATTTGCCTCGATCCTGGAGATGGCCGGCGGATACATGGCCGAACGCGCCGGAGATTTGGGCGACGTCGCGAACCGCGTCATCGCTCGAATTCTGGGCGTTCCCGCTCCAGGCGTGCCGCAGTCAACGACCCCCTTTGTGCTTGTCGCCCGCGACTTGGCTCCGGCGGACACCGCGCTTCTCAATTTCGACATCGTTCGAGCACTGGTGACGACCGACGGCGGACCCACCTCCCACACCGCGATTCTCGCTCGAGAAAAGGGTCTCCCCGCGATTGTTGGCGCGAAGTCGGCCGAAGTTTTGGTCGATGGCGATGTCGTTCTCGTCGATGCGGGCCAGGGGGAGATCATTCTCCACCCCAGCGCCGTCCGCATCGAGGACGCGCTCGCTGAGGCGGAGTCGCGACGCGTCGCACGGGAAAGCGCAACGGGACCCGGTCGGATGGCCGACGGTCACGAGGTCGCCCTTCTCGCCAACGTCGGTTCGTCCAAGTCGGCCACCGCAGCGGTAGAGGCTCACGCAGAAGGCGTCGGGCTGTTCCGAACCGAATTTCTCTTCCTCGACAGCGATTCGGCCCCGACGGTCGAGACGCAAACCGCCGAATACCAGGCGGTATTCGAGCAGTTCCCTGGCCAAAAGGTCGTCGTTCGCGTTCTCGATGCGGGAGCGGACAAGCCCCTGTCGTTCCTCACGGATGACGGTGAAGAGAACCCTGCGCTCGGTCGCCGCGGTATTCGCGCACTGTTCGCGCACTCCGACATTCTTCGTGACCAGCTCACCGCGATTGCAAATGCGGCGAAAGCGACGCGTGCCGATGTCTGGGTCATGGCCCCGATGATCGCGAGCGTCGAGGAAACCGAAGAGTTCGTCGCACTGTGTCGAGAACTCGGCATTGAGAAGGCCGGCGTGATGATCGAGGTTCCGTCGAGCGCGCTTCTCGCCCAACATATTCTCGAATTCGCCGATTTTGTCTCGATAGGTACGAACGATCTGACGCAGTACACGGTCGCCGCCGACCGACTGCTCGGAACCGTTGCGCACCTTCAAGACCCCTGGAACCCCGCAGTGCTCCGCCTCATCCGGGAGGTTGGAAAAGCGGGAGACGCGACGGGAAAATCCGTTGGTGTGTGTGGCGAAGCCGCCGCCGACCCCAGCCTTGCGGTCGTCCTCATTGGTCTAGGAGTCACCTCCTTGTCGATGTCGCCGATCGCGCTCGCCGATGTGCGAGCTGAAATTTCCCGCTTCACGCTGGCTGAAGCGCGGGAACTGGCCGAGAGAGCCCTCTCGGCGAGGAATGCCACGGACGCGAAACGTGCGGCGTCCGTGGCACTCAGCCAGTAACACCACAAAAAACAAACAGAAAAGGAGCGAGTCAATGACGACTTCGTCATCGCTACGAGTGAACGTGCAGAAGTTTGGTACGTTCCTCTCGGGCATGGTTATGCCCAACATCGCGGCGTTCATCGCCTGGGGCCTTATCACGGCCTTCTTCATTCCCACGGGATGGCTTCCGGGCCTTGGTGCAAACCCGTTGGATGCGGACGGTAACGCACTGAACAACGGAGGACTCAACTTCCTCGCGTTGGTCGGTCCGATGATCGTCTACATGCTCCCGTTGCTCATCGCCAACACCGGTGGTCGCCTCGTTTACGGCGTCCGCGGTGGAGTCGTTGGTGTCATCGGAACCATGGGTGTCATCGTCGGTACCTCGATTCCCATGTTCATGGGTGCCATGATCGTCGGTCCGCTCGGTGGATGGCTCATCAAGAAGGTCGATGCAATCTGGGCAGGCAAGATCAAGGCTGGATTCGAAATGCTCGTCGACAACTTCTCGGCCGGTATTCTCGGAGCGCTTCTTGCTCTCGTCGCGTTCCTCGGAATCGCTCCCGTCGTGCAGTCGGCTTCCGACTCGCTCGGTGGAGCTGTTCAGTGGCTCTACGACACCGGTTTCGCGCCGCTCCTCAGCATCCTCGTTGAGCCCGCGAAGGTCCTCTTCCTCAACAACGCGATCAACCACGGTGTTCTTACGCCGCTCGGTACGACCGCTGCTGCGGAGTCGGGCAAGTCGTTCCTGTTCCTCGTTGAGGCGAACCCTGGCCCCGGTCTCGGTATCCTCCTCGCGTTCGCCGTCTTCGGCGTCGGACTCTCGAAGGCGTCGGCTCCCGGTGCGATCATCATCCACTTCCTCGGTGGAATTCACGAGGTGTACTTCCCGTACGTCCTCATGAAGCCGGCGATCATCGTCGCTGCCATCGCCGGTGGTGCAACGGGTGTTGCCACCAACTGGATCTTCGGCTCGGGTCTTCGTGCCCCTGCCTCGCCTGGTTCGATCTTCGCGGTGCTTCTTCAGACCCCGACGGATTCCTACGTTGGCGTGATCCTCTCGGTCGTCCTGTCGGCCACGGTGTCGTTCCTCATCGCGGGAATCATCGTGCGCTCGACGCGCAAGGCGGACCTCGCGGCTGAGGGTGGCGAGCTCGCTGCTGCTCAGGCTCAGTCCAAGGCGAACAAGGGTCGCTAATCCATGTCGGCACAACTCACCCACACCGTCATCTTCGCGTGTGACGCGGGCATGGGCTCGAGCGCGATGGGTGCAACCATCCTGCGCAACAAGCTCAAGGCCGCGGGCATCGACGATGTGACGGTCGTCAACAAGGCCGTCGCCGACCTCCAGTCGGATGCGGAGTTCGTCATCACGCACGAGGGACTCACCGATCGGGCGCGTCACAACGCTCCCGACGCGGTCCACGTGTCGGTGCAGAACTTCATGGCGACGCCCAAGTACGACGACGTCGTTGAGACCCTTCGGGCTCAGCGCGTCTAGGTGAGCGACGAACCGGGGATTCACGCATGAACGTATTGACCACAGACAGCATTCGCCTTCACGGAACGGCAACGAACCGTGAAGACGCCATCGCGGAGGTGGGGGCGCTACTCGTCTCTGCTGGTGCGGTGTCGCAGCAATACGTCTCGGCAATGTTCGCGCGTGAATCCTCGGTTTCCACCTACATGGGGAACCTTCTCGCGATTCCCCATGGAACCAACGATTCCAAGGACGAAATTCGGCATTCGGCGGTGTCCGTGGTTCGCTACGACCACGACATCGACTGGGGAGGCAACCCCGTCCGTTTCGTCATCGGCATCGCCGGTAAGGGGGACAGCCACATGGAAGTCCTCGCCGCGATCGCCATGACCTTCAGCGACATGACCGCGGTAGAGGAACTCCTCGTCGCGGATTCCGCCGAAACGATTTTGCACCGTCTCGGTCTCGACGCGTCGTGACCGCGGTTCATTTCGGAGCGGGGAACATAGGTCGAGGCTTCATCGGCCTTGCCCTTCACGCCGCCGGCCATCGCGTCATTTTCGTTGACGTCGCTGCGGACCTCATTGAGCGGCTGGCAAGCGCCGATTCGTACCGGGTCATCGAGACCGGCGCCGGCGCCACGACCCACACGGTCACCAATTTTTCTGCTCTCAACTCGGCGACGGACCCCGATGCGGTGGTCGCCGCCATCGCGGAGGCGGACATCGTCACCACCGCAGTGGGCCCCAAGATTCTTCCGTTCGTTGCGCCACTCATCGCCCGCGGGCTTGACGCGCGAACCGCGTCGACACCGCTCGCCGTGATGGCGTGTGAGAATGCGATCGGCGCAACCGATACCCTCCGCACCGAAGTCGAGAAAACCGCGACGGCGGAGTCGTTGGCTCGGGGGAGGTTCGCGAATACCGCGGTCGACCGAATCATTCCGATTCAGGATGCGACCAACAACCTCGATGTGACGGTGGAGGCGTTCAGCGAATGGGTGGTCGATCGCACGCCGTTCGAAGGGCACGAGCCGGCGATCCCCGACGCGCACTTCGTGGACAATCTCGCTCCGTACATCGAGCGAAAACTCCTCACGGTCAACACCGGTCATGCCTCCATCGCCTACCTGGGTGTTCAGGCAGGCGCGACTCATATTGGTGAAGCCCTCGCACTCGAATCGGTGGCCCTTCTAGTCGACGCGGTCCTTGACGAAACGACCCGAATGTTGATTGCTCGACACGGGATAGATGCACGTGCGCAACGCACGTATGTTGCGAAGACTCTCGATCGTTTCCGCAATCCTGACCTCGATGACGAGTTGGTGCGCGTTGGACGGCAGCCGCTAAGGAAGTTGTCGCGCCACGAACGTCTCATCGAGCCAGCTGCCGCTCTCGCTGAGGCGGGAGAGACTCCGGTGGCGCTCTTGCGCGTTGTTGAGGCGGCCCTCAAGTTTGACGTGCACGGCGACGAGGAATCGGTTCAGTTGCAGGAAATTCGCCGTTCGTCGTCTCCCGAATCAATCGCCGAAACTGTGTGTGGCATCGGATCGACCCACCCGTTGTACCCTGAACTCGTGGCTTCGATTCGACGAGCGAACGACTAGGTGTCGTACTCAGCACTTCTCGCACTTCTCGTCTCGTGCCTCATGTGGGGTACGACGGGCATCGTCGCCGCGGGGATGACCCCCGACGTCTCTACGTTCGCCATCGGAGCGTTCACCATGGGTGTCGGCGGACTTGTTCTTGGCATCGTCACCCTCAAACCGGTCATCACCGCGTGGCGGAACCCGCGAGCACGCGCCTGGATTTTGCTCGGCGGTCTGGGTGTTTTCGTGTATCCGCTCGCCTTCTACGCCGGAATGCGCGACGCGGGTGTCGCGGTGGGAAACTCGGTCGCTCTCGGATCCGGACCGTTGTTCGCGGGAATCATCGAGTGGCTAGCGTCGAAGCGTGCCCCGGGTCGCCGGTGGTTCCTCGCGCTTGCGGTAGCTGCAATCGGTCTCACCGCAGTCGGTATTGCCCGAGCAAGCGGAGATTCGGGTTCGTTTGGTGGCGTCATGTTTGCCCTTGTCGCCGGAATCGCCTACGCCTTGTACAGCGTTGCTGGATCACGGGTCATTTCCGCCGGCGTGCCGTTTCGCGGGTCAATGGGTGCCGTTTTTTCTGCTGGAGCAATTCCTTTGGTCGTGGTACTTGCGATCACGGGCGCTCCGCTGGTCTCCGACCCCGGCAACCTGCTTCGCGGTGCGTATCTGGCGCTCGGACCGACCGTTACTGCCTACCTGTTCTTCGGATACGCGCTGACTCGCGCCTCGGCGTCGCTCGTGACCCTCGTGACGTTGCTCGAACCGGTGTTCGCGACCGTTCTCGCCGTGTTACTACTCGGTGAAACCCTTCCGCCGTTCGGCTGGGCGGGAATTGGGCTTCTCATTGTCGGCGTCGCCATCGCAACGGTCAAACCACGCGCGTCGTCCTCGCCGTAAACGCTTCCCTTTCCGCCTAAACTGGATGGCATGAGCGAGGAACGCGACGATGAGGCGGGTGGCGCACCTGCCGGGCGTCGGTCGTCGTACGTTCCCCCCGCAGAGGTGAACAACGATTACGTACCCTCGTTGCCGCCTGTCGGGAGTTCCCCCATCCCCGCGGCTGCCGATGTCAACTACTTCCCGTCGGTTCAGACGGGTGCGCCGCAGCTCAACCAACCTACGCCGCCGGCGCGTCTCGTTCTTCCCAATCGCCAATCACTGACGGAAGAGCAGATCGCGACGCGGTTTGCCGAGTCATCGGAGATGACCAGTACCGAACAAATCGCCCTTCTCGACGCCCAGATGACGCTTCGCGAAGCGGATATTAAGACGGCGACGGAGTTTTACGCACAACTGCTCCTGGCTAATCCCGCCGAGGCGGCACCTTTGCTCGACGATCTCAAGTCGAAATTCGGCGATCTCGACGAATCCATCGGCAATATGACGGTTCGGTCAGCTAACGGTTCCGAATCCGCGGTTACGGCACCGAATGTTCCCTCGGACACTGTTGAGGCACTGCCGATGCTCGCCGACGAGGTGGACGTGGTTATCGACGGTGCCGTTGCGCCGACGCGCGTCCCTGTCTCCGAGGTAGAAATTTCGACACCCGCTCCCGTGACCAGTTCTGCCAATTTCACGGCCGCCCAGGTCGTGGATCCTGATACGGCGATGCTCGGTCGCTACCGCGGTTGGTCGACTCTGATGACCATTGCGGTCACCGTCGCCGCACTCATTCCAGCGGGATTTGCGGTGTTTACGGCCTTCGGGGCACCGATCCCCGATCTCGTCTCGAACTTCCTCGGGTCGGCGGGCGTTGTAGTACTTGCCTTTGCCGTCGTGATTTCGCTTCCGCTCGTATTGATGGCGCGCAGCACCGCATTCCGTCACGGTCTCGGATGGCGCGCAGCGTTTTCCCGTGTCTTCGGTGGGGGCGGACTTGTTCTCGCGATACTCGCCGCGGTGTCCATCGTCGTGTCGTTGGTCGTCGTTCTTCTCGTGCCCGCTCAGGGAATCGGACAGCAACTCGCCGCGATCGACGTTGTCGCTCAAACGCTGTCGACCATCGCGCCCAACGCGCACATCGGTGTCGTGCTCGTCGCCCTGGTTCTCACCGTTTCGGGCGTAATCGCCGCCTTACCGCGCCGTCTATTCCGTGCCAAGGCGCTCACGCTCACAGGATTCGTCATCGCCGGTCCCTCCGTTTTCATCCTGCAAGGGCTTGCGATCGCGGGCAACACCACCGCTGGGCCCTTTTTCTCGATGGACGTGGTCACGGTCGCTACGGCAATTGTGCCCATCGTCCTGACGCTCGTTGCGTCGACGGAATCGGGAATTGCGACGGCGACGAGCCGAGACGAAACGAAACGCCACGGGTTGTGGTTGTATATCGGCCTTGCACTCGGAGCCGGCTTCGCGGCGTGGACTCTGGTCGAAGGGTTCGCTTCGTCCGACGCGGTCGATATATACGTCGGCTCCAATCCTGTGCTGCACGCCACGTCGTCGCATATGCCCGTCGCGATCGTTCTCGCCGCGGTCATCGTGGTCACGCCGTTGATCCTTATCGTGTCGCTCGCGTTGCGACACCTCGCGATGGCAACCACGTCGGTCGATCGAAACGCGCCGGCACTGTGGGTGCGCATCGTCATCGTGGTGGTTCCCCTCGCCCTCCTCACGGTCGACGTTCTCGGACTCATTCCCGACCCCATGACGTTCTTGCCACAAATTTCCTTCGTCTCAGTCCCGCTTCTGGTCGTCATCGGTGCCCTCGCGGGGGCCTCGATCGCGTCAAAGCGTGTGGTTTCCGGAGGGGCGCGTGTCACGCTCACGATTGCGAGCCTGATTTTCACGACGTTGGGGTTGGCCGCCACGACCTGGGCACTTCCCTTCACCACAATCTATGAATCCGCCATCGCACCAATTCTCGCCTCGGTGGGCATCTCGGGAACCTCCGTCCTCGCAGTCCCCGCCGGTCTGCTCGTGGCGTCGTTCGTGGTCTCGTTGATCGCGTCGTCCGTCGGTTCACGTCGGTCGATCGATCGCGACTAGGGCGACCATGTCGATTACCCTGGCGGACATTACCGCGTCGATTGAATCGTTGTGGCCCATCGCGGGGCAAGAAGATTGGGACGCATCTGGTTTGGTGACCGGTTCGTTGACGGCGCCGGTGACCAAAGTTCTGTTCGCCGTGGATGTGACGGACGATGTCATCACCGAGGCGTTGGAGTGGGGCGCCGAGCTCATTGTCGCCCATCACCCGTTGCTGTTGCGTGGTGTGACGACAATCTCCGAGGATCGTTACAAGGGCGACATCGTCGCTCGACTCATTCGTGGCGGCTGTTCCCTCATCAGCGTTCACACCAACGGCGACCGTGTCGAAACGGGGACCAGCGCAACACTGGCTCGCGAATTGAGTATGACGATCACGGGCCCGATCGTCTCGCACGAACTGGGCGGGGGAATCGGCGTTGTCGGCACGGTAAGTTCCCAACGCCTGGGAGATTTTGCTCGTCTCATCGCCGACGTCATCCCGAACACCGCCAGCGGCGTGCGCGTCGCCGGTGACTTTGCGTCAACCGTGACCACCGTCGCACTCTGCGCGGGGGCGGGCGACTCGCTGTTGGGGCACCCCGCGGTGAGGGCGGCCGATGTGTACGTGACGAGTGACCTGCGACACCACCCCACATCGGAATTTCGGGAACAAGCACGTCTTGACAACGGCACGGCGCTCATCGACATCTCCCACTGGGCGGCCGAATGGTTGTGGCTCGATGTTGCCGCCGAGCAACTGCGCGAAGTCCGACCCGACGTTGAGATTCGCGTCTCTGACATCTCGACCGACCCGTGGACCTTTCAGGTGGTGCAGTAATGACTCTTCGCGTTCCCGCAGCCGTTCAGGAGCGTCTTCTCGACGTTCTCGCACTCGACACCGAGGTGCTCGCGATCAAGCGAGCAATGCGTGACGCCAATGGCGCGATCGCGGCCTTTGATTCCGATGCGGAGTTCCTCGCGCTCGTTCGTGAAGCGGAGGACCAAGCAACAATTCTCGACGATCATCGATTGACGGTGACTCATCGGGAAGCCGACGTTCAGGTCGCGCGAGACCGCATCGAACGAGATCGAAATCTCGAGAAGTCGATAACTGATTCCAAGGACCTCGTGGCGCTAGAGCATGAGATTGAATCACTCGAGCGTCGTATCGACAAGTTGCGTGACGAAGTCGCCGAGGCCACGAAGGCGCGGGATGAGGCGACCGTCATATACGAAGCGACGGCTCGCCAGCGTGACGAATTTTTTGCGACACGCGCAACCGCGGTCGCGCAACTCAACGACCAGATCGCGGCACACGAACGCCGACTGAAGGACATCGAGACAGCACGGTCGGTCATCGTTGCCGAACTTCCGGGTGAACTCGTGGAGCTCTACGAAAAGCAACGCGAACGGTACGGAGTCGGTGCGTCCTTCCTGCAGCGTGGAATCACGAGTGCCAGCGGGTTCGCGCTGACACCGGGCCAAATCCAGGAGGTACGTTCGGCAGATCCCGACGATGTCCTCATCTGCCCCGACTCCAACGCGATCCTCATTCGCACCGTGGAGTCGGGTCTGTGACCCGATTCATCGTCGAGGCGGACGGCGGTTCGCGGGGAAATCCCGGGATTGCGGCGGGGGGAGCGGTGGTCATCGATGCCGACTCGGGTGAGGTCGTTGCCGAGGTCGGCGTTTTCGTCGGTATCGCCACCAATAACGTTGCCGAGTACTCGGGCTTAGTCGAAGGACTACGTCGCGCGCGGACGCTCAATCCGAGTGCGGCGATTCACGTGAAGATGGATTCCAAGCTCGTCGTTGAGCAGATGAGTGGTCGATGGAAGATCAAACACCCCGACATGCGCGAACTCGCGCGTCAGGCTCACGAGATCATCGCGGGCGCCTCCGTCACCTTCGAATGGGTGCCCCGTGATCTCAACGGCCGAGCCGATGCCGTCGCCAACCAATGCATGGACCGTCGCGCCTCGTTCGGCTAACGGATACCATGAAACGGTGAGGGTCGGCCAGGCGATCGCGTCACCGCAAGGTGCCGAGGAACGTCCGGGCTCCACAGAGCAGGATGGTGGGTAACACCCACCCGGGGCAACCCGCGAGACAGTGCCACAGAGAATAGACCGCCCGCAAGGGTAAGGGTGAAACGGTGGTGTAAGAGACCACCAGGGAGTCGGGTGACCGGCTTCGCTTGGTAAACCTCGTCCGGAGCAAGACCAGACAGATGCCATTGACGCTGCTCGCCGAGGCATCGGGTGGGTTGCTAGAACGGCGCGGCAACGCGTCGTCGAGATAGATGATCGTCCACGACAGAACCCGGCGTATCGGCCGGCCCTCGCACTCTCAGTGCTCGAACGGCGCGAGCGCGGCGGCGCCGAGGATTCCCGCATTGTTGAAGT
>JAHEGC010000008.1:0-20455 GCA_024639965.1 Micrococcales bacterium | reverse complement strand
GGATCGAGTTGCTCGGCGAGCTCACGGCAAACCCGCGCGACATCGGCGGGTTTCGCCCCGGCGGGAGTACCGACCTTGATCTTTTCCGACACAAGCTCGCCGCTCTCCACATCAACGATTGCGGCTTTCATGCCGGTTCCGCCGATGTCGATTCCGATCGTGCGCGTCATGGTTGCTCCGAGCGTTGTGGTGGGGAGGGTAGTGTCCAGTGTATCGAGGAGGCGAAATGGCGTGGTGGTACAACCATCGGACCGGTGAGGTTGAAGAGGGCGCTCAGTCGCTGGGCAGCGACCGTGACGGGCCCTTCGAGACGCGCGAGGAGGCGGAACGTGCACCGGAAATTGCTCGTGAGCGAGCCGAGAAGTGGCGCGCCGATGAGGAGCGTGACGAGCGCTAGTCGGTGAAGGAGTGTTCCGAATCGGGGAATCGTCGCGCGATAACGTCGGAAGACCAGGCCGTGACGGCCGTTGACAATTCGCCACGAAGATCCGCGTAACGCTTGACGAATGACGGCACTCGACCACCGGAAAGCCCAGCAAGATCCGTCCAGACGAGGATTTGTCCGTCCGTCCCTGCACCCGCTCCGATGCCGATGACGGGGATGGTTAGTTCGCGCGCGATGCGTTCGGCAACGGGCGCAGGGACCATCTCGATCACGACGGCAAACGCTCCCGCAGCCTGAACCGCTCGTGCGTCGGCGAGGAGTGCTTCCTCGGCCTCTTTGCCCCGACCTTGAACGACGTGACCACCGAGACCGTGTTCGCTTTGCGGGGTGAACCCGATGTGTCCCATCACGGGGACCCCGGCACCGACGATTCGTTCGATCTGTCCGACGACGCGAACGCCACCCTCGAGCTTCACCGCGTGGGCTCCCGCTTCCTTCATGAATCGCGTTGCGGTGGCGAGCGCTTGATCCGCGTTGCTCTCGTAAGACCCGAACGGCAGATCCGCCACGACGAGCGCGCGAATCGCACCACGGACAACACCGCCCACGAGTGGGAGAAGCTCATCGACCGTAACCGACACCGTGGAGTCGTATCCGAACACCGTGTTGGCGGCGCTGTCCCCGACGAGAAGAAAGTCAATCCCCGCTGCGTCGAAAATCTGAGCGGTGAGGAAGTCGTACGAGGTGAGGCCAGTAATCGGATGCCCGTTCGCCTTCGCGAGGGCGAAATGGCGGGTACGGACGCGCTTGACGGGTTCGGTGCTCATGTTCTCTCAGCCTAAGCCCGTTGTGCGACGCACTGTGATGGGAAGTCGTCGTTCACGACCGAACGCCATTCGGGAAATGCGAGGACCGATTGCCCCTTGCCGACGCTTCCATTCCGACCGCGCCACCAAGGCCGCAACGTGTTCGACCGTGGCGCGGTCGAAGCCGTCCGCGACGGTTTCGCTGACGGAAAGTCGCCGATCGACGATTCGTTCGAGAATCGCGTCGAGGATGTCGTACGGGGGCAGAGAATCTTGGTCAACCTGGCCGGGGCGAAGTTCCGCACTCGGTGGTTTTGAGATGGAGCTTTCGGGAATGGGTGGCGTTTCGCCGTGCGACGTCGCCAACGCATTGCGCCAACGGGCGAGTTCCCAGACGAGAGTTTTGGGAACGTCTTTGATGGGGGCGTAACCGCCGACGGTGTCGCCGTACATCGTGCAATACCCGACGGCGACCTCGGACTTGTTTCCCGTGGTGAGCACCAGGTGGTTGTGGACATTGCTGAGTGACATCAAAATCGCGCCGCGTGCACGTGCCTGGATGTTTTCCGCGGCGAGGCCGCCGAGTGCGAGCTGCTCGATAAACGGCGCGACGAGCGCCGCGATGGGTTCTACCCGGTAGTGACAGCCGAGTCGCGTCGCCAAATCCGCGGCGTCGTCTTGTGATCCGTCGCTCGAGAACTCGCTCGGCATGGAAACTCCGAAGACCCGGTTCGCCCCGATCGCATCGACCGCGATGGCGGCACAGACTGCACTGTCGATTCCTCCACTCAACCCCAGCGTCACCGAGGGGAAGCCGTTCTTGTCGACGTAGTCGCGCACGCCCAACACCAGTGCGTTCCACACGGCTTCGCGGTCGTCCAGGTCGAGGGCGATGCTGGGAGCCAGAGTCCCCGTCGCCTCGTCGAGGGCAATGCCGTCGGTTGACGCTCCCGTTCCCACGATGTCGATGTCGATGTCGGCACGTTCGAATCGGGGAGCGCGGAGAATCGTGGTGCCGTCGGCGGTCACCACCGCGCTGTCACCATCGAAGACGAGGTCGTCCTGACCTCCGACGGCGTTGACGTACACCACGGGCGCGCCGAATTGGGCCGCTCGTTCGAGCAGGAGGGGGAATCGCGAGTCATCCTTGTCGGAATCGAACGGCGACGCGTTGATCACGACAATCGCGTCGCATTTCTTCGCGACGAGTTCCGCAACGGGGCCGTCTTCCCGCCAGAGGTCTTCACAAATCAAGAAGCCGGTTGCGACACCCCCGAGGTTGAGGACGAGTGAGCCAGAGCCCGGCACAAAAACGCGCTCTTCGTCGAACACCGAATAGGTCGGCAGATGACGTTTCGCGTAATCGGCGATCACCGCACCGCCGTGGAGTACGGCGAGGCCGTTGCGGGCTCGCGCACCACCGAATTCGACGTGTTCCGCATCACCGAGGAATCCGACGATGACGACGGCATCACCGAAGCCGCGTTCGTTCAGAACCCGCGCGAGATCCCGCACCGCGCGCTCGGATTCGACGATGAAATCGACGCTGCCCGCGAGGTCGTCGACGGGGTATCCAGTGATCGACATTTCGGGCGTCACGATGACACGTGATCCTCGCGCGTAGGCCTCCGCAACGGCCGTGAGGATGGTCTCCGAATTCCCAGCGAGGTCACCGATGACGGCGTTCAACTGAGCGAGGGCGAAACGAATCCGCGACATAACAAGTAGCCTAGTAGCGCAGGGAAAGTGCAGAAGGAGCCCCATGGACAAGCAACAGGAGTTCGTCCTCCGCACCATCGAGGAACGCGGAGTGAAGTTCGTTCGCCTGTGGTTCACCGACGTCACGGGCACCCTGAAAAACGTCGCCCTCGCTCCCGCCGAAGTCGAAGGAGCGTTCGCCGAAGGGCTCGGTGTTGACGGATCGTCGATCGAAGGCCTGACGCGCGTCTACGAAGCCGATGTGCTGTTGCACCCGGACCCCACGACGTTCCAGGTGCTTCCGTGGCGAGGGCAGGTCGACCCGACCGCGCGCATGTTCTGCGACATCACGACTCCCGACGGCCAGCCCGCCGTGACGGACCCTCGTCAGGTTCTTCGGCGCACGCTCGCGAAGGCGGCCGACAAGGGCTTCACCTTCTACACCCACCCCGAAATCGAGTTTTACCTGTTCAAGGACAACAATCCGCACAACATCGTTCCCGTCGACGAGGCGGGGTACTTTGACAACGTCCCCGGTGGGACCGCCCACGATTTCCGCCGCAACGCGGTGCGCCACCTCGAAGATCTCGGAATCTCGGTCGAGTTCTCGCACCACGAGGCCGGACCCGGACAGAACGAGATCGACCTCCGATACGCCGATGCACTGACGACCGCGGACAACATCCAGACCTTCCGCACGGTGGTCAAAGAAGCCGCAATCGAGCAGGGCGTTTACGCCACCTTCATGCCCAAGCCTCTCGTCGACCAGCCCGGAAGCGGGATGCACACGCACATGTCGTTGTTCGAGGGTGAAGCCAACGCGTTCTTCGACCCGAGCAAGCCACACCAGCTCTCGACGGTCGGGCGGCAATTCATTGCGGGAATCCTCACTCACGCACCCGAGTTCACGGCGGTGACGAATCAGTTCGTCAACTCCTACAAGCGTCTCTGGGGTGGCGGAGAAGCCCCGCCCTTCATCACGTGGGGCCACAACAACACCTCGGCGCTCGTTCGTGTTCCGATGTACAAGCCGGGCAAAGAGCAGTCGGTGCGCATCGAATACCGTGGCCTCGATGCCGCCGCGAACCCCTACCTCGCCTATTCGGTGCTTCTCGCGGCCGGTCTCAAGGGCATCGACGAGGGCTATGAACTTCCACCGGAGGCCGAAGGGGACATCGCGAATCTCACGTCGATGGAACGACGTGCGCTCGGCTACAAACCACTTCCCGAAAGTCTTCACCGAGCTCTCCACGCCATGGAAGAGAGCGAGCTCGTGGCCGAGACGCTGGGTGAACAGGTGTTCACCTATTTCATCCGTAACAAGATGGCCGAGTGGAACGAGTATCGCCGTCAGGTGACTCCGTTCGAACTCGACGCGAACTTCCGCCAGCTCTAGGGCATGGCAGAGCAGCCGAGCCTCACCGACCTCGCCCGCCTGGGGTTTGTCGAGTTGGGCGAGGCGAGGGAAGTTGTTGCGTCGCTGGGTGTTGACGCGTCGCTGTTCGCGGCGGCTGCAAGTCCCGATCGTGCACTGTCGTGGTTCCAGCGAATCGGTGATTCGAACCCAACTCTGCACGAAATTCTCCATGGCGACGTCGTGCTTCGCGACAGCCTCATTCGCGTTGTCGGTGCGAGCGACGGCATCGCGGAGTTCTTGCTTCGATGCCCTCAGGCGTTGGAGCGACTTCGCGTTCCCCATTCTTTGCTCTCCGAGACGGAGTTCCGTCAGGTTTTTGACGACTGCGATTCGGTCGATTCAATCCGACGACGTTACCGAGAAGAGCTCGTCACCGTCGCAGCCTGGGATCTCGCGGGAGAGAGCGCGACGGCAAACGTGGCGGCGGTTGCGGCGGCGTTGGCCGACCTTGCGGCGGGTGTTCTCGACGCCGCCCTTCGGCTGGTCATCGCGACGACCGAGGCACCCGACGAGGTGCGGGACAACACTTTTCTCTCCATCATCGGGATGGGGAAGGCGGGTGCACGCGAACTCAATTACGTGTCCGATGTGGACGTCATCTTCGTCAGCGATTCGACGTTGTTCGAGGATGACCATCGCTCGCTCGAGCTTGCGACGAAGTGGGCCAGAGGGGTTGTCGCTGCGGTCAATGAACCCGGAATTGAACCGCCGCTCTGGGAACTCGACGCCAATCTGCGCCCCGAGGGCGCCAAGGGTGCGCTCGTGCGCACGCTGGAGTCCCACATCGCATATTACGAGCGCTGGGCGGAGAACTGGGAGTTTCAGGCACTGCTTAAGGCGAGGCCGATGGCGGGGGATGCCGAACTCGGTTCTCGATATCTCGCCGCGGTGGAGTCGTTCGTCTGGAGTAGCTCCTCTCGCGACGGCTTCGTCGAGTCGGTGCAACGGATGCGGGAGCGAGTGACGGCGAACATTCCAGTCTCCGATCGCGATAATCAGATCAAACTCGGACCGGGGGGTCTGCGCGACGTGGAATTCACCGTGCAGCTTTTGCAACTCGTGCACGGGAAAGACGACGAAACCGTGCGCACCCGCGACACACTTACGTCGATTGGACGACTCGCCGCAGGGGGATACGTCGGCCGCGCGGAGGCGCAGTCGTTCGCCGACCACTACCGATCTCTCCGCGTGCTCGAACATCGCGTTCAACTCCTCGGACTTCGCCGCACTCATCTCATGCCCACCGATGAAACCATGCTTCGCACCGTGGCCCGTGCCTCGGGGATTGCGCTGACCTCGGTGGAGCTTCTCGCCCGGTGGTCCGACATCAAACGGGACGTTCGGTCGCTCCACGAACGACTCTTCTATCGCCCGCTCCTCGCCACCGTCGCATCCCTCTCGGACGACACGCTCGCGCTGTCTCGGGAACAGGCGCAGGATCGATTGCGTGCGAGTGGCTTCCGAGACCCGGCTGGTGCACTCCGCCACATCGCGGCACTCACCGCGGGACTGTCGCGTACGTCGTCAATTCATCGGAATTTGCTTCCGGTACTTCTTCACTGGATGTCCGAGGGCGCTGATCCCGATGGCGGGCTGGCGGCGTTCCGTAACGTCAGTGAGTCTCTTGGCGACTCGCCCTGGTTCCTGCGGATGCTTCGCGACTCCGCTGGGGCCGCGCAGCGACTCAGCGTGGTCCTTTCCGCAAGCCGATTCGTCGCGCTCCTCATCGAACGCGTGCCGGACGCCGTCGCATGGCTTGACGACGACGAACTCATGCAACCGCGAGCACTCAGCGAAATGCAGGAGGAGTTCGGCGCGATCGACGCGCGCCACGACAGCGTCACCGAAGCCGCCACGGCCGTCCGATTCGCGCGACGTCGGGAGCTCCTGCGTTTGGCCCTCGGCGCCGTGCTCGGTCTTGTCACGATCGAGCAGCTCGGAGTCGCGTTGTCCGATCTGACGACAGCGACGCTCGGCGCCCTGCTCAAATTGGCTCGCCGTGACATCGACGGTATCGAATTCGCGGTGATCGCGATGGGACGTTATGGGGGAGAGGAACTCGGCTTTTCTTCGGATGCTGATGTGTTGTGGGTGTTTCGGGACTCGGGCGCGGGTGACGAGGCCCACAAACACGCCGAAAGAATTGTTCACGACGTTGTGCGTCTTGCGGAGGACCTCCGCTTCCCCCTCGAGATTGACGCCGGCCTTCGTCCCGAGGGCAAGAACGGCCCGCTTATCCGTTCTCTCGACGCGTATCGCGCCTATTACGAAAAGTGGAGCGATGTGTGGGAGACACAAGCACTCATCCGCGGCCGCGCCGTCACCGGGGACGCCCAACTCCTCGACGATTTTGAGGCGATGGCGGATTCCGTTCGGTACGCGACATCAATCGGTGACGACGGAATCCGTGAAATCCGGCGTATCAAGGCGCGAGTCGAGAACGAACGAATGCCTCACGGCCACGATCCGAATCGCCACACCAAGTTGGGTCGAGGGTCCCTCTCCGACGTCGAATGGCTCGTTCAACTTCTGCAGCTTAAACACGCGACCGCGGTTCCCGCTCTGCGCACACCCTCCACACTCGGGGCACTTACCGCAGCAACGACGGCGGGTCTCGTGTCCGCCGCCGACGCGTCGGCGCTTCGCGCAGCCTGGCTCTTCGCGTCGCGGATCCGTAGTGCGATCACTCTGTTCACAGGGAAAGGGTCGGATATCCTCCCCGTCAATCACACCGAGCTCGACGGCGTTGCTCGAATCCTCGAGTACGTGCCCGGGAGCGGCGCAGCGCTGGAGAACGACTATCTCCGCACGACCCGACTCGCGCGACAAGTGTTCGAGCGACTGTTCTTCCCCGCATAACGAGAACGGCGCCACCCGAAGGTGACGCCGTCCACGTTGCGCTGAGGCTCTAGCAGGAGAACGTGGTCTCGTACTCGAACGGGTGGGGACGCTGAGCCGAGGGGAGAACCTCGGACGACCGCTTGAGCGACACCCACTCCTCGATGAGGTCCTTGGTGAATACGTTGCCCTGGAGGAGGAACTCGTGGTCGTTCTCGAGTGCGATGAGCGCCTCGTCGAGTGAGCCGGGAACCTGGGGGATGAGCTTCGCCTCGTCGGCGGGGAGCTCGTACAGGTCCTTGTCGACCGGCTCGTGGGGCTCGATCTTGTTGAGGATTCCGTCGAGACCCGCCATCATCTGAACAGCGAAGGCAAGGTACGGGTTGCTCGATGCATCAGGAGCGCGGAATTCGATGCGCTTCGCTTTGGGGTTCGTACCCGTGATGGGGATGCGAATCGCGGCCGAGCGATTACCCGCCGAGTAGACGAGGTTGACCGGTGCTTCGAACCCCTTGACGAGACGACGGTACGAGTTCATGGTCGGGTTGGTGAATGCGAGGATCGCGCCGGCGTGCTTGAGGATGCCACCGATGTACCAGCGGGCGATGTCGGACAGACCCGCGTAACCCTTCTCGTCGTAGAACAAGGGCTTGCCGTTGTTCCAGAGCGACTGGTGGGTGTGCATCCCCGAGCCGTTGTCGTTGAAGAGCGGCTTCGGCATGAACGTCGCGACCTTGCCGTGAATGTCGGCTTCGTTCTTCACGATGTACTTGAACTTGAGGATGTCATCCGCCGATTTCACCATGGTGTCGAATCGGTAGTTGATTTCACACTGTCCGGCCGTGCCAACCTCGTGGTGCGAACGCTCCACCTCAAGTCCCGCGGCGGCGAGCTGAAGACAGATCTGGTCGCGCAGGTCAGCGAGCTTATCGACGGGCGAGACGGGGAAGTAGCCCCCCTTGTGCGGAGTCTTGTTGGCGAGGTTTCCGCCCTCTTCCTTGCGCCCGGTGTTCCACGCGGCCTCTTCCGAGTCGACCTTATAGAACGACGTTCCGCTCGACACCTCGTAGCGAACGTCATCGAAGATGAAGAATTCCGCTTCGGGAGCGAAGAACGCGGTGTCGGCGATGCCCGTCGAGGCGAGATACTTCTCGGCCTTCTTGGCGACCTGGCGCGGGTCACGGTGGTAGATCTCACCGTTGCGCGGGTTGTAGATGTCGAAGACCATGATGAGCGTCTTTTCGACACGGTAGGGGTCGACGTAGGCGGTGGTCACGTCGGGGATGAGCTGGAGGTCGGATTCGGCGATGCCCTGGAAGCCTCGAATCGACGAACCATCGAAGAGCTGACCGACCGAGAAAAATTCCTCGTCGACGGTGCTGGCGGGGATGTTGAAGTGCTGCTGGATTCCGGGAAGATCGGTGAATCGAATGTCAAGGAACTTGACGTCTTCCTTCGTGATGAACGCGAGCACCTCGGCGGGTGTGGTGAACATGGCTGTCTCCTGCGGTTGTACGGGTGGACTGCTCGTGCAGTAACTCCACGGTAGCGACCGAGTGTGTCGCCACCGTCACACGAATGTTTCGGGGATGTTACGAGAAGGCGGACGAATTATCGCGGCTTGGACGCGCGCATCTTCGTCGGGTCGATTCCCTTGGGCATCTGGGACATCGGAGTCTTGGCGACCGAGTTGAGACGGTTCGACACGACCACGATCTCCTGGGTGCGAACCCGCCCCTTGAGCTTGTACAGCGTGGGGAAGAATTCACGCAACGCGAGACCGTCGCCTCCCACGTGAAGCACGTGGACAGGGATGTTGGGAACGATGCGTGCCGCCTCTCGGCGAGCTTCATCCACCAACGGGGCCACGCGCGATCGTTGGCCCTCGGAGACAATCACGATTCCGGGGCGGCCAATGAGGCGATACACGGTGTCTTGTTGGCGGTTCATGCGCACCGGAACCTCGCTGCCGCGCCAGGTTCGACGGAGTTGGTTCTTGATGAGCGAGGACACTGCACCGATCTGTCCTTCGAGGTTGTGGTACATGAGTCGCTGAGTGAGACGCCCGAGCACAATGAGGAAGCCGAGCGCTGCCGCCATGATTCCAAGGACGATGTATACGACCGCCCCGACAATGTTCGTCGTCCAATTCGTGACGGCGAAATACGCCGCGATTCCGAGCGGAACGATTGTTCCCAAACCGAGCCAGAGGATGGCCAGCTTGTCTCGACGGATTACGAGGGCGAGAACGTCGACGATCTGACGAACGCGCCCGGGTTCCTTAGTCTCTGCCATTGTTCGCTTTCGTGTGCCGGGTCAGTAGCCGAGGTCGGTCGCGCTGAACGCGCCCGCCTCGAGTCGCAACTTCATCGCCGTGAGGAATCGGGCGGCGTCCGCGCCGTCGATGATTCGGTGGTCGTACGAAAGCGCCAGGTAGACCATCGACCGAATCGCGATGCTGTCGTCCCCGACGACAACAGGACGCTTCACGACGGTTCCCAGTCCGAGAATCGCCGACTGGGGAAGGAACACGACCGGGGTGTCGAAGAGCGCACCGCGTGAACCGGTGTTGGTGACGGTGAAGGTGCCGCCCGAGAGCTCGTCGGGAGTGAGTTTGTTGTCGCGCGTACGCGCGGCGAGATCAGCGATCTCCCCGGCGATGGCGGCAACGCTCTTCGCGCCCGCATCCTTGACCACGGGGGTGAGGAGGCCGCGTTCGGTGTCCACCGCGATGGAGATGTTCTCGAAACCCGGGTAGACGATGTCGTCACCCTGAACAGTGCAGTTGATGATGGGGTAAACCTGAAGCGCTTCGACCGCCGCCTTGACGAAGAAGGGGAGGAAAGTGAGCTTCGTGCCGGTCTTCGCCTGGAAATCGGCCTTGATGGCGTCACGAAGGTGCGCGACGTTGGTCACGTCGACCTCAACGACCGTGGTGAGCTGTGCAGTCGACACCATCGACTCGACCGCGCGCTCCGCGACGACCTTGCGCAGGCGGGTCATGGGCACGCGAGTTCCGCGAAGAGTCGAGATGCCGGCGACTGGCGGAACGGGAGCGCTAGCGATTGAGGGTGCGGAAACCGCGGGCGAAGTGACGGGAGCGGAAACGACCGGCGCGGCCACAACCGGCGCCGTGGCGACGGGTGCGATGGAGCCCGCAGCGGCGAGCACATCTTCCTTGCGGATTCGTCCCCCGATTCCCGTTCCGGTGACGCCGTTGAGATCGACACCGCGGTCGTGAGCGAGCTTGCGAACAATCGGGCTGACGTACGCGACTCCGAGGCGGGGTGCCGAGGGGGCCGATGCGGGAACCGTCGGAGCCGCCACAACAACGGGAGGTGCAACAACGGGCGGCGCAACGACCGGCGGAGTCACGATCACGGGCTCCTGAACGGCCGGAGCCTGGACGACGGGGATTTCCACTGCTGGAACTGCGGGTGCGGCAGGTGCCTCAACAACGGGTTCCGCTACCGCAGGCGTGGCCGGTGCAGCGGGGGCGGCACCTCCACCGTCACCGATGCGCGCGAGAGGCGCGCCGACCGCGATGGTCTCGTCCTCCTGAGCGAAGATCTCTTCGAGAACCCCCGCGACGGGTGACGGAATCTCGGTGTCGACCTTGTCGGTCGAGACCTCAACGATCGGCTCGTCTACGGCGACGGTGTCCCCGATCTTTTTGAGCCAGCGGGTGACAGTTCCCTCGGTGACTGATTCGCCGAGCGCGGGAAGACTGATGTTGGTCATGGTGGTGGTTCTCCTCGAGCCGTTTTCTACATCGCGTGAAGCGGCTTGCCCGCGAGGGCCAAGAACGCTTCACCGAGTGCTTCGTTTTGAGTGGGGTGTGCGTGAAGGTGAGGCGCGACATCCTCGGGGTGCGCCTCCCAGTTGACGATCATCTGTGCCTCGCCGATGAGTTCGCCGACGCGTGCTCCGATCATGTGAACCCCGACAACTGGACCGTCCACTACGCGAATGACCTTGATCGAGCCGGCTGTCTCGAGAATGTGGCTCTTGCCGTTTCCCGCGAGGTTGTAGTCGTAGGTCTGGATCTGCGCGTCGCCGTACTGTTCCTTCGCCTTCGTCTCGGAGAGGCCGACTGACGCGATCTCCGGCTCGGAATAGGTGATCTTGGGTATGTTGACGTCGGACACGACGGTGGGGTTGAGACCCGCGATTTCTTCGGCGACGAAGATTCCGTGCTGATAACCGCGGTGCGCGAGTTGGAGACCGGGCACGATGTCGCCAACGGCGTAGACACCGGGGATGTTGGTCTGGAGTCGCTCGTTGGTGATCACCCAGCCGCGTTCCATCGTGATTCCGACGTTTTCGTATCCACAGTTGTCGGTCTGCGGTCCGCGACCCACGGCAACGAGGAGGACATCGGCGGTGAGCGTTTCCCCACCTTCGAGGGTGACGGTGACGGAGTTGGCATCCTGTGTGGCACTCTCGAATCGAACGCCCGTCTTGAATTCGATGCCGCGTTTACGGAATGCGCGTTCGAACTGCTTCGACACCGACTCGTCTTCGTTGGGGACGAGTCGGGGGAGGCCCTCAACGATCGTCACCTCGGTGCCCCACGACTTCCACACCGACGAGAATTCGACGCCGATGACGCCGCCACCGAGCACGATCGCGGTCTGCGGGATGAAGTCGAGAGTCAGAGCCTGCTCGGAGGTCAGGATTCGCCCACCGATCTCAAGGCCCGGAAGAGTTCGGGAATACGAACCCGTCGCGAGGACGACGTTCTTCCCGGTGATTGTGGTGTCTCCGACCTGAACGGTGTTCGCCGAGGTCAGCGTTCCGTAACCGTCGTAGGTTGTGACGCCACGGGCCTTGAGGAGACCCTGGAGACCCTTGAACTTGGAATCGATGATTCCCTGGCGGTAGGTCGAAACGCCCGCAACATCTACGCCAGTGAGGAGTGCGCCGACGCCGAATTTTGCCGCGTCGCGAACATTGTCGGCGATTTCGGCCGAGTGGAGAAGAGCTTTGGTCGGGATGCACCCGACGTGGAGACAGGTTCCGCCGACTTTGTCCTTTTCGACAAGGGCAACGCTCATTCCCAACTGACTAGCGCGAAGCGCGGCCGAATATCCGCCACTTCCGCCACCGAGGACTACCAAATCAACTGCGACGTCAGTCACTAACACTCCTTGTAATTGTGAAAGGAACCGGGAGTCAGCGGGTCGCGCGTCTCCCGAGCAGAACCAGGTTCGAGCCTACTCCTACTTGCGCCGTGAACGGTTCGCGTCGGAGAGCCCCCGAATGGTTTCGACGAGGGTACGCACCATGGTTCCCGTAGCGCCCTTCGATACGACGCCATAGGGCGCGCCGCTGTTATTTGCTGGGCCGGCGATGTCGAGGTGGGCCCAGGGAATCTGCCCACCCGTAGGTGCTTGACCAACGAATTCGCGGAGAAACGTGCCGCCAATGAGCATTCCCGCGGCGGAGTGTCCGATCTTCGCGTTCGCGATGTCCGCAATCTCACTGGAGAGAACCGGTTTGAGGTAGCGAGGGAGGGGCATCGGCCAGACTTCCTCGTCGGCGATTTTCGCTGCAGCGGTGATCTGGGCGATTACCGAGTCATCGCCCATGAGCCCGGCGATGCGATCGCCAAGGGCGACCCGAGCGGCTCCCGTGAGGGTGGCAACGTCAATGATGATGTCGGGGTTTTCTTCACTCGCGGCGACAATCCCGTCGGCGAGAACCACGCGACCCTCGGCGTCGGTATTGGTGACCTCAACGGTTTTCCCGCCACGAATCGTGACGACGTCGTTCGGTCGAATTGCGCTGCCCGAGGGCATGTTCTCTGCAATGCACAGCCAGGCGGTGACACGAATCGGGAGTTTGAGCTGCGCGACGGCGCGGACGACACCGAACACCGTGGCGGCACCCGTCATGTCGTACTTCATTCCGACCATCGAGTTCGCGGGCTTGATGGAGAGCCCGCCGGTGTCGAAAGTGATTCCCTTGCCGACGAGTGCGACGTGTTTGGTCGCTCCCTTCGGCTCGTATCGGACCGTTACGAGTCGGGGAGGTCGAACCGAACCTGCGCCGATCCCGAGGATGCCTCCGAATCCACCCTTCTCCAGCGCACGCTCGTCGAGGACATCGACAGAGAGTCCCGCCTCACGCGCCGATTCAGCGACGCGGCGGGCGAGGTCGTCGGGTCCGAGAAAGTTCGGTGCTTCGGTGACGACATCGCGAACGAACGCAACGGCGTCGACCCCGGGGCGAACTGTCGATTCAGCGGGAGCGTGCCTCGACACGATGACCACACTCTCGAGCGTCGGCGACGCCTCGGTCGATTTGCGAATCGGTGCTCGCGACGCGCTGAGCAACGCACCTTCGAGCACTGCAGTGGAGTCGGCCTCGGTGCGCGGTGCGAACGCAATCACTGCCGAGCCCGACAACGAGCGACACGCCGTGCCGGCCGCATACCGAAGGGTGTTGGCGTCCGCGCCCAATTTCTCAATTCCCGCCACAACGATCGTGCGGTACTCGGACCACGGCGGGGCCGGAATGGTGACGGTGGAATCGCTTCCCGCGTCAAACTGCACCCGGTCGAGGGCGTCCGCGAGAAATCGACCGAGTTTGCCCTTGATGTCAAGACGAAAGCCGTCGTCGTCTTTTGAGGCAAGCACGACAAGTGTGTCGCCGGCGAGAAGGGAACGGGAATGCTGAACGCTGACCATGTGCCCAGCGTATTCGAGTGGTTGGCTGTTGACCGTAGCATGGAGGCATGAGCGAGAGTCGGCGCGTGTATCGCGAATCGGATGTGGTGGTGCCCCCGGGTCTCCCGCTCGTCATTCTGCTCACGGGTTTCATCGACGCCGGGCGTTCGGTCGCATCCGCGTCACGCCACCTCATCGACTCGACCACCCATGAACGGGTGTGGGTTTTTGACAACGACGAGCTGCTCGACTACCGCGCGCGACGCCCGACGTTCACCTTCGAGCAGACGCGCTTGACGGATTATCGCCCGCCGGAACTCGTTCTTCGACTCGTGACCGATGAGCTCGGCACGCAATTCCTGCTGCTCACGGGCTACGAACCCGACTACCGATGGGAAGCGGCCGCGGAAGCCGTCGTCGATGCGATTGAGACGTTCGCGGTGTCTGACACCCTGTGGGTTCACGCGATTCCGATGCCCGTTCCGCACACGCGTGCCGTCGGAATGACGGTGAGTGGAAATCGCGACGACCTCATCGATCAGTATTCGGTGTGGAGACCGACCACCGAAGTGCCCGGCACGTTCGTTCACCTCGTCGAGTACATGCTCACCGCTCTCAACCACCCGACTGCCGGTTTCGTGTTGCTCATCCCGCACTACCTCGCCGACTCGGAATACCCGGCCGGAACACTCGCCGTTCTCGATTCGCTCACGACGGCGATGGGAATATCGGTGCGCACCGACGCGTTGAGACAAGAAGGTCGTGAGTTCCTTGCGGATCTCACCGATCAAGTTGCGGAGAACGAGGAGCTCGCGAGACTCATCAACAATCTCGAGGCTCGTCACGATTCGTACATGGAAGACAACCCGACGCCGTCGCCGTTCGTCGACGACGAGGGTCAGACCCCCAGCGCCGAGAGCATCGCAGCGGAGCTGGAACGCTTCCTCCAATCCCGAGGTACCGCCGACGAGTAATTGCTCGTGGTAAAGTCAATGTTGTTAGTCCCCGAGTCGACCGCAGTGCGGATTTGACACGGGGGTTTCTACTGCCCGAAAGAGGAATTACTCCATGGCTCAAAATGGTGGATGGCGTGGACTCTTAGGTTTCGCTAAAGAGGATCCTGCTACACCCGTGAAGACTGCATCAACGTCAACATCCAAGCCCCCCGCGGTGAAATCCGCTCCCAAAGCACCCGCGAAGGCTCCGGCGAAGGCTCCGGCGAAATCCGCTTCCAAAGCCCCCGTGAAGGATGCGGCGACGGCACCGGCAAAGTCTGCGGCGAAGGCACCGGCAAAGTCGACCGCCAAACCCGCTGCCAAAGCCTCAGCCAAACCCGTCGCGAAGGCGCCTGTTAAGGCTGCGCCGAAGGCGACAGCCAAACCGGTTGCCAAAGCGCCGGTGAAGACTGCGCCGAAGGCCACAGCCAAACCGGTTGCCAAAGCGCCGGTGAAGACTGCGCCGAAGGCCACAGCCAAACCCGCTCCGAAAGCGGCGGCCTCCAAAGGCGCTGCCGTTGATGCTGACGCCGAGTTGATTGACGAAGAATTCGACGTCGTTATCAAGGTGGGCGATGACGGTGTTGTTGAGGTGGACGAGTCAGAAACCGCTGCGGCGGACGACACGGTCGAACTGACGGACGACGAAGCGAACGTCGTCAAATCGGTCCTCATCGCAAACCTCCCCGCCGACGCGCTCCAGATTTCTCAGGGCGACGATGAAATCCGGTCCGTCGCGAACCAGATCACGGGTGCGACGGCCGATCCGGTCAAGGATTACCTCAAGCAGATTGGAAAGGTTGCTCTGCTCAACGCCGAGCAAGAGGTTCAGCTCGCGTTGCGCATCGAGGCGGGACTTTTCGCCGAAGAGAAATTGTCCAAGCTGAGCAATGCGAAGAAAATCTCTCGTGAAGGCCGCGACCTGCGACTCATCGCCGACGACGGCGAGCGCGCCAAGCGCCACCTCCTCGAGGCGAACCTTCGGCTCGTGGTGTCACTCGCGAAGCGCTACACGGGTCGTGGAATGCAGTTCCTCGATCTCATCCAGGAGGGAAACCTCGGCCTCATTCGTGCGGTCGAGAAGTTCGACTACACGAAGGGCTTCAAGTTCTCCACCTACGCAACGTGGTGGATTCGCCAGGCGATCACACGAGCGATGGCCGACCAAGCCCGCACGATTCGTATTCCCGTGCACATGGTCGAGGTCATCAATAAGCTCGCTCGTGTTCAACGCCAACTCCTGCAGGATCTCGGCCGCGAACCGTCTCCCGAAGAGCTCGCACACGAATTGGACATGACGCCGGAGAAGGTTGTCGAGGTGCAGAAGTACGGTCGAGAACCGATCTCATTGCACACCCCGCTCGGGGAAGACGGTGACTCGGAGTTCGGTGATCTCATCGAAGACACCGAAGCCCAGGTTCCGCTTGATGTCGTCGCAAACCGTATGTTGCATCAGACGATCGAAGAGGTGCTTCAGTCTCTTTCCGAGCGCGAGGCGGGCGTGATTCGCATGCGTTACGGTCTCGATGACGGCATCGTGCGGACGCTCGATCAGATCGGCGAAGAATTCCACGTGACACGCGAGCGAATTCGACAAATCGAGGGCAAGACGATGGCGAAGCTTCGACACCCCGCACGTGCGGTGAAGTTGCGCGAGTTCCTCGAGTAATGAACGCCGTCACGTTCTTCGTGGCGCGAGCGATCGGAACGTTCGCCACGTTCGTTGCCTCGCGCATCGGGAACGGGTCGGTCATTGGTGGGCGCTTGGCGCTCGTCATCGCGCCTCACTTCGTGCGCACGGCACGTCGGTTTCTCGATTTCCCCATCGTGTTCGTGTTGGGGTCGAATGGAAAGACGACCACCGCGAAATACCTCGTTCACCTCGCCGAAGAGGCGGGGGAGCGGGTTCTCAATAACGCGGCCGGCTCCAATATGAAGACGGGGATCGCCGCGCTCATCATTCGTTCGTGGGGTCGAATTCGGCGGGGAGATGTCACTTTGGGCATCTTCGAAATCGATGAGGCATACGCCGCGTCAATCGCCGAAGACCTCGCACCGGAGTTCGCCGTCATCACCAACGTGCAAATCGACCAGATATATCGACTTCACGAACCGGAACGCGTTCGAGACATGTTTGCCGACATGGCGCCGTTCGTAACCCGTCATATCGTCGTCAACGCCAATGACGCCCTGCTCGTTGACGCGGTCAGGCGTCCCGCGGTAACAGCATCGGTCAGTTACTTTGGCGTCGACGACTCGCTTGATGCCAATGCGCTTGGTCTCGTCACCGCCCGTTCGGTTGACGCTAAGGACAGGCCCGCAAGTGTCATTTCTCGTCGGGGTCGCGATTATCGAATTACTCGCGGCACGGATCGCGTGAAACTCACGGTTCCGACCGATGGTGTGCACTTTGCGGCAAACGCCGCCGCCGCGGTTGAGGCCGCGTGTTCGGTGCTCGACGCAGGAACAAAGTTTTCGACGCACGTTGCTCGTGTCGCGAGCGCGACACCGGCGTTTGGCCGTGGGGAATCGATTCAGAGCGGTTCCGCCCGATTCGACATCGTGTTGTTCAAGAATCGTCCGAGTTTGCAGTTGAATCTCGATGCCTATGACGAACCAACCGATTCGGTCGTCCTCGCATTCGACGAATACAGCCAAGATCCGTCGTGGCTGTTTGCGGTTGATTATTCTTCGCTCGAACGCGTCGATGCGGTCTCCGGAGAGAAGGCCGATTTCCTCGAGCTTGCGCTGACCTATGCCGGAGTCGACGTGGTGAAATCCAATATCGACATCATCGAGGTCGTCGCCGAGATCGATGCGACGTATCGGGACAGTTCGGAACCGAGCGTTCACCGGCTTTTCCTCGACTATGACCAGATGATGGCGACCCGCAGTTACTTCGGGCGCGCGATGGGTGTTACCGCGTGAACGTCGTGCGCATCGGCGTTGTGCTCCCCGCGACGTTTAACCTGAATGCGGATGCGGCGAACGCGCGGGTGCTTGCGAAACGATTGACCTTGTCGGGCGTCGATACCGAGATTGTTGCGCTCGACGAGCCCGAGTCCATGGCGCGTGCCGAACTCGATGCCCTCATCATCGGGTCACCGTCGTCGTCGATACTGACCGACCCCAACCTTCCGCGCGCCGAGATCGCGGATCTTGTTGCCGCGTCGCTCGACCGCTCGATCCCGATCCTCGCCGTATCCAACGGCTTCCACCTGCTGGGAGCGATGACAGGTCGGGATGGTGAAATCATCGAGGGGCTCGGTGTCATTCCGGTGCGGACGACCTTCGGACGGAAGCAACACGTGTCGATCGGTGCACGAGTCGACACGGGGTCGTACGAACTCATCGGTGTGGAGAACCACAACGCACGGGTTGAGTTCGACGACATCGAACACCAATTGGGCGGTGTGGTTCGCGGAACGGGAAATGATTGGCGGGGCTCCGAGGGCTATTCCCGCGGTTCTCTCACCGCCACCCATTTGCACGGTCCGCTCTTCGCGCTGAACCCCGCATTCGCCGACAATTTCTGCCGCGAACTCTTGGCACGCCGTGGCGCAACGTTCGTGCGCGGCGCCGCTCTGGACGACCTCGACCGCTTATCTCTCGCCGCCGCCGCTCACCTCGATCGCAGGGCCAGTTCGTGAGCGACGCTCTGAGTTACCGAAGGGTTGTCGTCGTGGACGCACAATTGGTTGCGGAGAATGCGCGGGCAATTGCGCGTGACGTCGCCGGCCGTCGGCTCGTGGTCTCGGCCGCTCGACGCAGCAACCGCCGCTTCCTCGCCGAGGCGGCCAACGGACTAAACGGGTACTCGGTCTCCGACGCGGTCGACCCCGAGGCCTTCGAGGTGTCTATGCATGATTTGCTCGGTGGCCATCCACTCGCACACACCGCTGTCGCTCTCGAAAGCCACGTTTTCGGCATTCGCGATGTCGCACCCGGCGAAGGGGTGTCCTACGGTGCGACCTACGTCGCAACTCGACCCAGTCGCATCGCGCTCGCGCCGATCGGGTTCGCGGACGGACTCGATCGCAAACTTTCCGGGGCTCTCCGGGTCCGTGTCAATGGGGTGGAGGTTCCGGTCGTGGGTCGAATCGCGATGGATTCAATCTCGATCGACGTCACCGACGTGGTGGACGTCGAATTGGGATCCGTCGTGTCCGTATTCGGAGACACCCGGGACGGCGGATTTTCGATAGACGACGCTGCACGAACGCTCGGCATAACAACCGGCGAGATCATCACTCGATTGAGTGAACGGGCAACGGTGGAGTGGCGATGAGTGCAATCGCGCATATCTCGCACAGTGCCCTCGAGCACAACCTTCGGGTGCTCTCGGAGCGAAGTGCGCCCGCTCGCGTGATGTTCGTGGTGAAGGCAAACGGCTACGGTCACGGCGATGCGGATGTCGCGGAGATTGCGTACCACGCGGGGATTCGCGATTTCGGGTGTCTCGAAATCGAAACCGCGGTGCGCATCAGGGCAATCATCGATGACCCCGATGTGTTGCTCCTGGCTTGGCAATTCTCCGACCACGACGAAGTCACCCTCGCTGCGATGGCGGGCGTCGAACTCGGTGTCGGCAGTCACGCCCAGCTCGACATTCTGGAAGCGTCACACATTCCCGGCGTTCCCTTTCGGGTACACCTCAAGGTCGACACCGGACTGAACCGAAACGGCGTTCCACAGGACGACTGGGGTCGATTCATCGGTCGCGCGGTCGGTCTTGAGAAGCGCGGCATCGTTCGTGTGACCGGCGTGTGGACCCACATCGCCGAGACGAGCGACGACGCAGACCAGCGCGCACTCAGGGAATTCTCTGAGGCGCGGTCGGTGGCTGAAGCCGCGGTCGGTCGTTCGTTGTTCGCTCACCTCGCCGCGAGTTCCGCGGGCTTCCGGCTGCCCGACTTTCGATTCGATGCGGTGCGAATCGGCGGTCACGCGTATGGCATTCCCTCGTTCGACGACATCACACCGCACGAGATGGGGCTCGAACCCGTTATGACCTTGGTCGCTCCCGCGACGACGGGTTCGCACCCCGTTCACGGGTCGATCGTCACGGTCGCCGCGGGCTACGTCGATGGCATTCCCGGTTATGCGGCGGGTCGAGTTTCGGTGACGGTCGGCGAGGTGCGCTGTCCGGTAGTCGAGGTGCACGAGGACTACCTCATCGCACTCAACGCCGCTGACGTGCCGTCGGGTGTAGCGCGACTGTTCGGCTCCGGCGACATGGGCGAACAGACCGTTCGAGAATGGGGTGACGCGTTAGGAACGCTGGGTGACGAGATCACCTGCCGAATCCCGGCGAGCGTTCCACGAATCGTCGGAGATTAGGCGGAGGCTACTCGGGAACGTCGGCCGTGAGGCGCGAGGTCTCATCGAGCCATTCAAGTGCGACGGACTCGAGACGAGGCTTGGCTTCGGCGGCGTGGTGCCCGCAGAAGAAGAGTTCGCCCGACTGGAGTCGAACACGGACGTACGCCTGAGCCCCACACGAGTCGCAGCGGTCGAGCGCAGTGAGCTCGAAGGTTACCTCGGAGGTGTTCTCGGGAGTTTGTGTCGTCATGTTCGTCCTTTCGACTTCTCTATTCCACCACGTCCCACCGACATTCCCGGTCGCGGAGCACCCCGTTTCGCCG
>JAHEGC010000007.1 GCA_024639965.1 Micrococcales bacterium | reverse complement strand
GTTCGCCCCGCATTGTCAGGGAAGCCCGTCAACGCCCACGCACACTGAGCGGCAATCGGGCACGCGGTGCAATCGGGCGTTCGCGCCGTGCAATAAACCGCGCCGAGTTCCATGGCCCCCGCGTTGACCGCGACGGATTCGGCAGGCTTTTCGGGGAGTATCGATTCCATCAACTCGAGGTCGAATCGGGTGCGTGGGGGCTCGGGTTCGGCAACGCCGAGAACCGCACGGGCGAGCACTCGGCGAATGTTCGTGTCCACAACGGGCACGCGGTGACCGAACGCGAACGCGGCGACCGCACGTGCCGTGTAGGAGCCGACTCCGGGGAGAGATTCCAGCTCGTCAACATCGCTGGGCACTTCACCCCCGAAATCGTGGGCGATTCGGTTGGCGGCGGCGTGCAGCGCGAGGGCGCGGCGCGGATACCCGAGCCTGCCCCACGCCCGAACCACATCGGCGGGCGATGCCTCGGCTAAATCGCGGGGCGTCGGCCACCGATCCATCCATTCGAGCCAGAGCGGTGCGACGCGGGCGACGGGTGTCTGCTGAGCCATCACCTCAGAGAGCAACACACCCCAGGCGCTCGTGCCGGGTTCGCGCCACGGCAGGGGTCGCTGGGAGCGACGAAACCAGCGCGCGACCTCGCGAACGAGAGCACGCTCGCGGTCGCTATTTCTCGTCGTCATCCTCGTGGGGATGCACGTAGGGGTCGGCGTCGCCGGCGAACTCTGCACCCTCCGCTACCTTGGACACCTCGACGTCGTGAACGTGCGCCTTGACGAGCAGGTCCTCGATGTGAGCGGAGGTCTCGGGTAGGGCGTCGAGAATGAACTCGAGCGACGGCGTCAAGCGCGCGGTGATGTTACGGCCGACCTCGGTGCGAAGCATGCCCGTCGCCGACTTGAGTGCATCCCACGAGTTCTGGCGTTCCTCGTCGGAGCCGTACACCGTGAAAAACACGGTCGCGTGCTGCAAATCGCCTGTCACGCGGACGTCGGTGATCGTGACGAAGCCGAGGCGTTCGTCACGGATCCCCTTGTCCAGACGGCGGGCAACGATCTCTTTGATTCGTTCCGCCATCTTGCGTGCGCGGTCAGGAGCCGACATTAGACGCGCTCCTTCTCCTTCATCTCGATCGTCTCGATTTCATCGCCGATCTGGATGTCGTTGTACTTGCCGAGGCCGATTCCACACTCGAAGTCGGTCTTGACCTCGGTGGCGTCGTCCTTGAAGCGACGGAGCGATTCGATGGCGAGACCATCCGCGATGACGATGCCTTCGCGGATGACGCGGGCCTTCGCGTTGCGGGTGATGGTGCCCGAGCGAACGATACATCCGGCGATGTTGCCGAACTTGCTCGAACGGAACACCTCGCGGATCTCGGCGACACCGCTTTGAACCTCTTCGTATTCCGGCTTGAGCATGCCCTTGAGGGACTGCTCGATCTCGTCGATCGCGTTGTAGATGACGTTGTAGAAACGCACGTCCACACCCTCGCGAGCCGCACGTTCGCGCGCCTTCGTGTCGGGGCGAACGTTGAATCCGACGACGATCGCGTTGTCGATGGTGGCGAGGTTGATGTCGCTCTCGGTGATCGCACCGACACCGCGGTGGATGATGCGGAGCTGCACCGAATCGTCGACCTCAATCTTGAGGAGCGACTCTTCGAGCGCTTCGACCGCTCCCGACACATCACCCTTGAGGATGAGGTTGAGCGACTGCACCTTGCCGTCTTCGAGAGCCTTCGAGAAGTCCTCGAGCGAGATGCGCTTGCGGGCCTTGGCGAGCAACGCGTTGCGCTCGGCGGCCTCACGCTTCTCGGCGATCTGGCGGGCGGTACGGTCGTCGTCGGTGACAATGAACGAGTCACCCGCGCGCGGAACGCTGGAGAGACCCTGAACCTGGACCGGACGCGACGGGTAGGCCTCGTCGATCTTCTCGCCGTGCTCGTCGACCATCGCGCGCACGCGACCGTAGGCGGTTCCGGCGACGATCGCGTCTCCGACGCGAAGCGTTCCCGACTGGATGAGCACCGTCGCAACGGCACCGCGCCCCTTGTCGAGCTTCGCTTCGATCGCGATACCGCGGGCCGCCTTGCTGGGGTTCGCCACGAGGTCGAGACCGGCATCGGCGGTGAGGAGCACCGCGTCGAGGAGCGTGGGGACTCCGTCACCCTTGAGCGCCGAAACGTCGACGAAGATCGTGTTCCCGCCGTACTCTTCGGCAACCAGGCCGTACTCGGTCAACTGCTGGCGAACCTTCGCGGGGTTCGCGCCCTCTTTATCGACCTTGTTGACCGCGACAACGATGGGCACGCCCGCCGCTTGCGCGTGGTTGAGTGCTTCGATCGTCTGAGGCATGATGCCGTCATCGGCCGCGACCACGAGGATCGCGATGTCGGTGACCTGCGCACCACGAGCACGCATGGCGGTGAACGCCTCGTGACCCGGGGTGTCGATGAAGGTGATGGCACGTTCGATGCCCTCGTGCTCGGTCCACACCTGGTACGCACCGATCGCCTGGGTGATTCCACCGGCTTCGCCAGCGGCGACGTCGGCGCGACGGATCGCATCGAGAAGTCGAGTCTTACCGTGGTCAACGTGACCCATGACCGTGACGACGGGCGGGCGGATGACGAGGTCGTCCTCGTTGTCCTCCTCGTCGAGGTCGATCGAGAACGACTCGAGGATTTCCTTGTCCTCGTCCTCGGGGCTGACGATTTCGATGCTGTAACCGAGTTCCTCACCGAGGATTTCGAAGGTGCCGGCGTCGAGCGACTCGGTCGCCGTCGCCATCTCACCGAGCTGGAAGAGCACGGTCACGAGGTTTCCGGGGGGAACCGGGATGCCCCACATCGTTTCAATCTTGTCGGCGAAGTCGGCAATCGATGCACCCTGTCGCAGACGGATGACCGTGCCACCGTCGCCACGAGGGACCTTGACACCGCCGAGGCTGGGAGCTTCGCGCAGTTCGAATTCTTGACGCTTCGTGCGCTTCGACTTGCGAGCCTTCGACTTGCCGCCACCGCGACCGAAGGCGCCCGCGGTGTTACCACCGCGACCGCGACCGCCGGGGCCGCCGCCGGGACGAGCCGGCCCACCAGCGGGAGCACCACCGGGTCGGAATCCGCCGGGTCCACCACCGGGTGCACCACCGGGACGGGCGGGAGCGCCGTTGCGCTGCTGGAAGCCGGGGCGACCTGCACCACCGGGACGAACGGGTCCGCCGGCCGCGGGCGAACCGGGTCGAGGCGCGCCGGGGCGCGGAGTGAAGGGGTTGTTGCCGGCACGCGGCGGACGAGGAGCGACCGGTGCGGGCATGAACGGGTTGTTTCCACCGGGACGCGGCATCGCCGGTGCGGCAGCGGGAGCATCAGGGTCAGCGGTCGGCGCGGGAGCGGCAGGAGCCTTGGCGGCCTGTTCGGCGGCCTTCGCGGCCTCTTCCTCGGAAGGAATCGTCGGCAAATCGACCTGCGCTGCGGCGCGAGGCTTGGCGGCCGGCTTCGCCGCGGCGGGCGCGGCCTCCTGCGGGGTCAAACCGTCGGATTTGAACGCCTCGCGAAGCTTGCGCGCCACCGGGGGTTCGATCGTCGACGACGACGACTTGACAAACTCGCCGAGGGTACCGAGCTTCTCGATGACCTTCTTGCTGTCGATGCCGAATTCAGCGGCAATCTCGTGCACGCGTGGTTTTCCAGCCACAATTCTCCTGTCCGAGGCGCACCCCCCGTTAACAGGGCACGCCACTACTGCGTTACGGAACTCATTTCGAGCCGCTCATTAGTGGTCCATCAGCCTTCAACCTTTTCCGTGGTGACGTGGGCAGTGAGCCCGGCTGCATCGAATGGGCCGGAGCGACGAAAAGACCGGGCGAACCCACCCTTTCGAATCGCGTCGGTGACGCACTCCGTTGTCGGGTGGACCCATGCGCCTCGACCGGATCGAGTTGCGGTCGGATCGACCACCACCGTGTTCCCGTCGAGAACAACTCTCAGGAGAGAGCCCCGATCGTCGCGTTGACGACAACCGATGCAGGTTCTGACAGGTTCCATTGTAACCCAGTCGCTCCGACCGTTCAGTCCTCGATGAGGTCGTCGCTCTTGACGTCGATCTTGGCTCGGGTGAGCATCGCGGCGAGGCGCGCGTTCTGCCCGTCCTTGCCGATCGCGAGTGAGAGCTGGTATTCGGGAACGAACGCGCGAACCGCGTTGGTCGCCGCATCGACGAGCACGGCCTTCGTCACCTTCGCGGGGCTGAGGGCGTGCGCGACGAACTGGGCGATATCGGGCGAATAGTCGACGATGTCGATCTTCTCGTCTCCGAGTTCCTTCGACACGTTGCGCACGCGCGAACCGAGTTCGCCGATGAACGCGCCCTTCGCGTTGAAGCCGGGTTCGGTGGAGAACACCGCGATCTTGGTGCGGTGGCCCTGGTGGCGTGAAATCGCGGCGATCTTGACGAGCCCCTGCCCAATCTCGGGCACTTCGAGCTCGAAGAGTCGCTTGACGAGGTCGGGGTGGTGGCGGCTCACCGTGATCGACGGGCCCTTCATGCCCTTCTTCACGTCAGTGATCACGACGCGGATGCGCTTGCCGTGGGTGTACTCCTCGCCGGCCACCTGCTCGGCGATCGGCATGACCGCTTCAAGGTTCTTGCCGATGAGCACGTGGATCATCTTCGCGTTCGACGACTGCTGCACGACACCCGAAATGAGGTCGCCCTTCTTGTGCGAGAACTCGCCGAGGATCTTCTCGTCGTCGATGGCGCGGATGCGTTGGAACAGCACGCGCTTCGCCTCTGCGACGGCGATGTAACCGAAATCGGTGAGGTCCGCGAGTTCTTCGTTGACCATTTTGTCATCGTCGTCGTACTCGGGCAGGTGGATCGCGATGTCGCCCGACTTGCGATCGAGCGAGACGCGCACGCGCTTGCGGCCCTTCTCATCCTCGGTCTTGACCGCGGCGGGACGCGCATCGGGGTCGTCGAGGATGGGGGTGATGTGCTTGATGTAGGCGCGCTCGATGGCGCTTTCCACGATGTCGACGAGTTCCTCAAAGGGAATCTCGCGCTCGGCCTCCACATCACGAAGCTGCTTGATATCGATGTGCATGGTCGCCCCTATTCAGTTCGTTGCGCGTCGGGAGAGCACGCGCGTCGACTCAGACTATCGGAAACGAGCGGTCAGCGACCAGTTGCGCCGCGAAGCCAGGTGAGTGCCTCGGTGGCGGGAATCTCGTTGCGCTCCCCGGTGCGGCGATCCCACACCTCAACGACGCCCTCGGCCGCACCGCGACCCGCGATGACGATGAGGGGCACACCTATGAGCTCAGCGTCACCGAACTTCACACCGGGCGAAACCTTGGGGCGATCGTCGAGAACGACCTCGAAGTGTGCGATCTCGAACTCGGCGGCCAGACCCTCGGCGAGCGTGAGCGCGGCATCGTCTTTACCCGTCGCGACAACGTGCACCTGGAAAGGGGCAACCTCGAGCGGCCAGATAAGGCCGCGATCGTCGTTGTTCGTCTCGGCGATGACCGCGAGAATACGGGTGACACCGATTCCGTAGGAACCCATCGTCACAGTCACAAGCTTGCCGTTCTCGTCGAGCACCTGAAGGCCGAGCGCTTCGGCGTACTTACGCCCGAGTTGGAAGACGTGACCGATCTCCATGCCGCGCGCGGAATGGATGGGGCCAGAGCCGTCGGGAGCGGGGTCGCCATCGCGCACCTCCGCGATGTCGGCGATGCCGTCGGCGATGAAATCGCGGCCGGCAACGAGGTTGAACACGTGCTTTTCGTTCTCGTTCGCGCCGGTGACCCAGGCGGTACCGTCGACGACGCGGGGGTCCACGAGGAACCGAACCTTGGCGGTGCCCTTCGCGCCGAGCACGGCGCCCTTGGGCGACCACGGGCCGATGTACCCCTTGACGAGCGCCTTGTTCTTGGCGAAATCGGCCTCGGTGGCGGCTTCAACTCCGGCGGGCGAGAACGCCGCCTCGGCACGCTTCATGTCGACCTCACGGTCCCCGGGAACACCGACCGCGACGATTTCGCGCGATCCATCCGGGTGGGTCAGAGCGAGAACGACGTTCTTGAGTGTGTCCGCGGCAGCCCACGGGCGGTCGCCTCGCGGGTGGTTCGCGTTCGCGAGCGCCACCAGCGTGTCGATGGTGGGGGTGTTGGGCGAGTCGAACACCACCGCGGCGGGCTGACCGTCGATCGGCAGGGCGTCGGGGGTGGGCGTGCGATACGCCTCGACGTTCGCCGCATATCCGCTCGCGCTCTGCACGAATGTGTCCTCCCCAATCGGGGTCGGGTGGAGGAATTCCTCCGACTTGCTGCCGCCCATCGCACCGGCGTCGGCTGAGACGATTACGTAGTCGAGCCCGAGACGCGTGAAGATTCGCTCATACGCGTCGCGTTGAGCCTGATAACTGACGGCGAGACCCTCATCCGTCGCATCGAACGAGTAAGCGTCCTTCATCGAGAACTCGCGGCCACGCAGCAGGCCCGCGCGGGGGCGTGCCTCATCGCGGTATTTGTCCTGGATTTGATAAATCGTGAGGGGCAGATCCTTGTACGAGTTGTACAGGTCCTTCACCGTGAGAGTGAACACCTCTTCGTGCGTCGGGGCGAGCAGGTAATCGGCGTCCTTGCGGTCCTTGAGGCGGAAGATGCCATCGCCGTACTCGGTCCACCGGCCGGTCGCCTCGTAGGGCTCGCGCGGAAGGAGGGCCGGAAAGTGAACCTGCTGGGCGCCCGCGCGCTCCATCTCCTCGTGGATGACGTTCTCCACCTTGCGGCGAACCTTGAGCCCGAGCGGAAGCCACGCGAAGATTCCCGGTGCCTGACGGCGGATGTAGCCGGCGCGAACGAGAAGGCGGTGCGAGACCACTTCGGCGTCGGACGGATCCTCGCGAAGGGTGCGCACGAACAGCTGGGAAAGTCGGGTCACCACGCCTGTCAGCCTACCGTTCGCCCTCTCCACCCCTCTCCACCCCTCCACCCCTCTCCACCCCTCTCCACCCCTCCACCCCCTCCAGCCCTCTCCACCTGTTTCTGCAGACAATTAGAGCGCTTCCACCTGTTTCTGCAGACAATCTGCCCGTCCTGCCCTCAAACAGGCACCGAACGGCCGAATTGTCTGCAGAAACAGAAGTTAGTGCAGGGGGGTTTGAGGTTTTTACATGGCCTGATCCGTTGCGAGTGCGACTCAAGCGCTGGCCACGCCACCGAAAGACCAAATCCACCAGGTCACCATTGCCGAGGCAATGCCGACACCAGTGAGGCTGAAATTCGCGAACGTGGCTTACGGACTCAGATCATTGAGCAGTGGTGACGACGGGTGAGCCGACCTCGCCCGCGGGCATCTCCGCCGCGAGGCGGTTGGCCTCCTCGATGAGGGTGGCGACAATCTCGGATTCGGGGACGGTCTTGATGACCTCGCCCTTGACGAAGATCTGGCCCTTTCCGTTGCCCGACGCAACACCGAGGTCGGCTTCGCGGGCTTCACCGGGTCCGTTGACGACACAGCCCATGACGGCGACGCGAAGCGGAACGGTCATGCCCTCGAGACCCTTGGTGACGTCTTCGGCGAGCGTGTAGACGTCGACCTGGGCGCGACCGCACGAAGGGCACGAGACGATTTCGAGTTTGCGCTCGCGGAGGTTGAGTGACTCAAGGATCTTGAGCCCGACCTTGACCTCTTCGGCGGGAGGTGCGGAAAGCGAAACACGAATCGTGTCGCCGATGCCCTCGCCCAGCAAGATTCCAAACGCGGTGGACGACTTGATGGTGCCCTGGAAGGCGGGGCCGGCCTCGGTGACGCCGAGGTGGAGCGGCCAGTCACCGCGCTCGGCGAGTTGGCGGTATGCCTTGACCATGACGACGGGGTCGTTGTGCTTGACCGAGATCTTGAAGTCGTGGAAGTCGTGTTCCTCGAAAAGGCTGGCCTCCCACACGGCACTTTCGACGAGCGCCTCGGGGGTGGGCCGGCCGTACTTCTGAAGCAGGCGGGGGTCGAGCGAACCAGCGTTAACGCCGATGCGCAAGCTCACGCCCGCATCCTTCGCCGCTTTGGCAATCTCGCCGACCTTGTCGTCGAACGCCTTGATGTTTCCGGGGTTGACGCGCACCGCGGCGCAGCCGGCGTCTATCGCCTGGAAAACATATTTGGGTTGGAAGTGAATGTCGGCGATGACGGGGATCTGGCTCTTCTTCGCGATGATGTGCAGCACGTCTGCGTCGTCCTGGGTGGGGACGGCGACGCGAACAATGTCACAGCCCGAGGCGGTGAGTTCGGCAATCTGCTGGAGCGTGCCGTTGATGTCCGTAGTCTTCGTCGTCGTCATAGATTGAACCGAGACTTGAGCGTCACCTCCGACGAGGACCTTGCCCACCTTGATCTGGCGCGACTTCCGGCGCGGAGCGAGCGTCTCAACGACGCGAGGGAGTCCAATGTTTACAGCCACCCTCGTAGCGTACTCCGCTCTGGGCGGGGTTAGAGGGGAAGCGTGATGGGCTTGACGATGTCGGCGTAGATGAGGAGTGCACTCATAGCCATGAGAATCACGGTCATCACGACGGTGATGGGAACGAGTCGGGCCGAATCGACGGGACCGGGCGACTTTTTGCCCCGCAGACGGGCGATGCCGTTACGAATTGCCTCCCACAGCGCGACAACCACGTGGCCGCCATCGAGCGGAAGGAGCGGGAGGAGGTTGAACACGAAAAGGGCGACATTGAGACTCGCGAGGATTCCGAGGAGGGTTTGGAGGCGGTCGCCGATGTCGAGAGTGTTGGACGCGGTGATGTCCCCCGCGAGCCGGCCGACGCCAACGACAGAGAGTGGGCCATCTATCGCGCGGGGAGCGGTGCCGAATGCCGCGTTCCACACGTCGACCATGCGCTGCGGGAGTTGCACGATCATGGCGCCAGTCTGCGCGACGTTGCTGCCGAGCGTGGTTAGCGCGACCGCAGGCGATTGTTGCTGTCGCTCGAACACCGGCGAGACGCCGAGGAAGCCGACCGTTTCGGTCGCGTACTGACCGTTCGGCAGGGTGATGAGGTTGCCCAGCGAATCGGATTGGTAGCGCACCGATTCTGCTGGCGTGACCGTGAGTGTTACGTGTTGACCGCCGCGTTCGACGACGAACGTCATCGGCAGTTTCGCCTTGGTGCGAATCGCGTCTGTGGCGTCGCTCCACTGGGACATGGGCGTGCCGTCGACCGTGAGCACGGTATCGCCCGGCGTGAACCCGGCCGCCTTGGCTGGCGCGACGGGGTCGGATTCGAGGCAGGTGTCGCGGGACATCGTCACGGGAATCACGCACTCGCTGACGGAGGCGATGGTGAGTGTCGGGGAGACCACGCCGATTCCGGAGAAGAGAATGAGAAAGAGGACTGCCGCGATGAGCAGGTTCGCGAACGGCCCACCGAGCATGATGATGACGCGCTGCCACACGGGAAGTCGATAGAACGCGCGCTTTTCGTCGACGATGGTTTCGGCGGAGGCGTCGCGCGCATCTTGAACTAGTTTGCGGAACAGGCGGAAGCCGGGGCGGTCGGCATTGGCGGTGGGTGGGTACATCCCTGAGAGTGCGACAAACCCGCCGAGTGGGATCGCTTTGAATCCGAATACGGTTTCTTTGCCGTGGCGATGCCAGATGGTGGGGCCGAATCCGATGAAGAACGACTGCACGTAGACGCCGAAACGCTTGGCAGGAAGGTAGTGTCCAAGTTCGTGAAGCCCGATTGACACAGCCACGCCGAGCAACAACAGGACGACCCCGAGAATCCACATGACGATGTCCACGTTTCTACGCTACCCGCGAGTGGCCACGCGACGGGACGAATTCAGTGTTTGCTCACGAAACTCTCAGCCTCGGAGCGCGCCCACGCATCGGCGGCGAGCACGGCGTCGAGGTCGATGTCGGCCGGTGCGGTGTGCGCCTCAACGACGGCGGTGACGGTGTCGACGATGTCGAGAAATCCGATGCGGCCCGAATTGAACGCCTCCACCGCGACCTCGTTTGCCGCGTTGTACACGGCGGGGAATGTCGCCCCCGCTTTGCCGACCTGACGGGCGAGCCGCACCGCGGGGAAGACGTCGTCGTCGAGCGGGGCGAAGGTCCACTCGTGCGCGCGCGACCAATCGATCGGTGCCGTCGCACCCGGCACGCGGTTGGGCCAGTCGAGCCCCAACGCGATGGGAAGGTGCATGTCGGGCGGCGAACACTGCGCCATCGTCGATCCGTCGACGAACTCGACGAACGAGTGCACGACCGACTGGGGGTGAACCGTCACCTCGATGCGATCGAACGGGATATCGAACAACAGGTGCGCTTCGATAACCTCGAGCCCCTTGTTGACGAGAGTAGATGAGTTGGTGGTGATCACCGATCCCATGTTCCACGTGGGGTGCTTCGACGCCTGTTCGGGTGTGACCGTGGCGAGCTGTTCACGGGTGAACCCGCGGAAGGGGCCGCCACTTGCGGTGACGATGAGCTTGGCAACCTCGGGATGGCGGCCCGCGAGGAGCGCTTGGGCAAGTGCCGAGTGTTCAGAATCTACGGGCACGATCTGCCCTTGCTTTGCCACCGACGTGACGAGCGATCCCCCGACGATGAGCGATTCCTTGTTCGCAAGGGCCAGCGTTGCGCCCGACTTCAGCGCCGCGAGGGTTGGCGCTAGGCCGACCGCACCCGTGATCCCGTTGAGCACAACGTCGGCTCGGGTGGATTCGACAAGCCGGGTCGCGTCGTTCGCGCCGAACACGAGATTCTCGACGCCGAACTCGGCGGCTTGCGCTTCGGCCAGTTCACGGTTGCGGCCCGCGGCGAGACCCACGAGCCGAAAGCGATCCGGATTGTCGCGCACGATGTCGAGCGCCTGGGTTCCGATGGACCCGGTGCTACCCAACACGATGACGTCACGCATGGGGCAAGTCTGCCATCGTGCTAGTGAACATTGGCGGTCGCGGAAATCGTTCGATCGATGGTGAACTGCCCGATCACGCGCGTGCCGACATAAAGAACCGCGGTTTGGCCCGTGGCGACACCGTTGAGTGGCTCGTTGGGGCGGACGATGATTTCGCCGTCCCGTTGGAACGCGACGGCAGGCTCGGGGTCGGCATGGGCGCGAATCTGCACCTCGCAGTCGAATTCGTCGAAGCCGTCGTCGGTTGCCGCGGCGAATCCCGAGGTGACCGGGTCGTTGCCCGCCCACGAGAACCGGGCGCCGCCGATCTCGGCGATGTCCAGGTCTTCTTTCGGGCCGACAACGACTTCGTTGGTCGCGGGTTTGACCTGAAGAACGAAGCGCGGGCGACCGTCGGCCGACGGAACGCCGAGGTTGAGCCCCTTGCGCTGCCCCACCGTAAAAGCTTGCGCGCCGTCGTGGTGTCCGATGACGGCGCCGTCGGTGTCGACGATGTCGCCCTCAGTCATCGGGATTCGGTCGGCTAGCCAGTCGCGGGTATCGCCTTCAGGGATAAAGCAAATGTCGTGCGAGTCCGGCTTGTTGGCGACGCCGAGGCCACGGCGCTCCGCTTCGGCGCGAACGAGATCCTTGCTCGGCGTATCTCCGAGCGGGAAGAGTGCGTGGCGGAGTTGCTCGGTGGTCAGAACTCCGAGCACGTACGACTGGTCTTTCGCCCAGGCACTCGCGCGATGTAGCTCGGGGGTGCCGTCGGGGCCGTCGACCACGTTGGCGTAGTGCCCCGTCACGACCGCGTCGAAGCCGAGCTCCAGTGCGCGGTCGAGCAGAGCTGCGAACTTGATGCGCTCGTTACACCGCATGCACGGATTCGGGGTGCGGCCGGCGGCGTACTCGGAGACGAAATCGTCGACGACCGCCTCGGTGAACTGTGCGCTGAAATCCCAGACATAAAAAGGAATCCCCAGCAGACCCGCCGCCTTGCGCGCATCGAGCGAATCCTCGACAGTGCAACACCCGCGGGATCCGGATCGGAACAGCCCGGGCATGCGCGAGAGTGCCAGATGAACTCCCGTGACGTCGTGGCCCGCCTCCACCGCGCGCGCGGCGGCGACGGCGGAATCTACTCCACCGCTCATCGCCGCCAAAACCTTCATGTGACCAGTCTAAGTTCCGCATGGTTCCTCTCAATCGGAACGCATGTCAACCCTGAGACGGCCGCCACCATCCGTTCTACAGACATTTCGCCATCCACACGCCCGCTGGAGGGCAGAAGCCCGCAATTGTCTGCAGAAACGGGTGGATGTGGGCGAAACGTCTGCAGAATCAGGAGTGGGAGTGGGAGTGGAGGTGGGGGTGGGACTAGGTGGTGGTGCGAGCGACGATCGAGGGCAGGATGCGCAGCAGCGCATCGATGTCGCTTTCGGAGTTTTCGAGCCCGAGCGTGAAGCGCAACGCGCCCTCGTCATCGGCGACATCCATCGCCCGCAACACGTGCGACGGCGCGTGAACGCCGGCGGTGCACGCCGATCCGGCGCTCACCGAATGGCCCGCCTCATCGAGCAGGAAGAGCGCCGAGGCCGAGTTGAGCCCGGGAATCGTGACGTGCACGTTGCCCGGCGAGCGGTTGGTCGCGTGCCCCCGAAGGGTCGCGCCCGGGACAGCGGCGAGGATACCGGTCGCGAGCCGGTCTCGGAGAGCGGAAAGGCGCGCGGCCTTCGTATCGATCGCCGAGGTTGCGATTTGGGCCGCAAGTCCGGCGGCGAACACCCCTGCCGCGTCGAGAGATCCCGAGCGAAGTCGCTGCTGTGAGCCGCCGTGGATGAGCGGGATGATGGACCAATCGCGAGAGACGGCGAGCGCCCCCACTCCGACCGGTCCGCCAACCTTGTGTGCCGAGACGGACAGGGCGGCGAGCCCCGAGTTGGCGAAGTCGATTGCTGTGTAACCGAGGGTTGCGACCGCGTCGAGGTGCACGGGAACCCCGGCGGCCGAGGCGAGCGCCACGATTTCGGCGACGGGCTGAATGGTTCCGACCTCGTTGTTGGTCCACAGTGTCGTGACGAGGGCGACGTCGTCCCCGAGTTTGGCGGCGAGGTCGGCGAGGTCGACGGTTCCCGTCTCGTCGACGCGCACGAATTCGACAATCGCGCCTTCGGCTTGGGCGAGCCAGTGCACGGTGTCGAGTGCGGCGTGGTGTTCCGCCTCGGTCGTTAGCACTCGAGGCCGGGGCAGGGCCGCGCCGGGCTCGCGTTCGGCGGGGGTGCCGTTGCGTCCCCAGAACAGACCTTTGATCGCAAGGTTGATGGCTTCGGTACCGCTTCCCGTCAGCGTCACGTCGAACGGGTTTGCCCCGATGGCCGCCGAGAGTTGATCGCGCCCTTCTTCCCAGAGGAGTCGAGACTTCTGGCCGTCGCGGTGGATGGCGGAGGCGTTCCCGCGAAGGTGCACCGCACTCGTCCACGCGTCGATGACCGCTGCGGGCATGGGCGATGTCGCCGCATGATCGAAATACGCCACGGTTGCCCCTCCCTTGTTAGTACCCTAGAACACGTGCCCGGTTACGAGACGTTTTTTGACATCGGGTACCGGCGAACGAACACCGGCGGGCAAATCGGCGTGTGGAGCGCGAACGCCACGGCGATGACCCTGCGCGTCTGGTCGGCGAAGGATCCCGATTGGGTCGACGAAACCGTGCACATGACGTGCGGAAGCCACGGTGTTTGGGTCGCACACTCCGATTTTCTCGTTCCTGGTGCGTTGTACACGATTCGCGCCGACGGTCCCGAGGGGCCCACCCACGTTTTCGACGCCGAACGCGACCTCATCGACCCCTATGCACGAGGACTCATTCGCACCAACTCGGGCGACTATCGCTGTGTCGTGGTGGAATCCGATTTTGATTGGGAGGGCGTGGCCAAGCCGAACACGCCGCTCGGTGAAACTGTCATCTATGAGGCGCACGTGAAGGGGCTCACCTCCGCGCGGGTTGACATTCCCGAAGAACTTCGGGGAACTTACGCGGGGCTCGGTCATCCGGCGATGATCGAGCACCTCACCGGACTGGGGGTCACCGCGGTCGAGTTGCTTCCCGTGCACCACTTCATTTCCGAGGAGCGCCTTCGCAAACAGGGCCTCGATAATTACTGGGGGTACAACTCCCTCAACTTCTTCTCGCCTCACCCCGCGTATGCGACCCGTACGTCGATCGGCGATGGCCGTTCCGCGGTTCTCCGCGAGTTCAAGACGATGGTCAAGTCGCTTCACGCGGCCGGCATTGAGGTGTTCCTCGACGTCGTGTACAACCACACCGCCGAGGGCGGCTTCGGCGGTCCGTCGCTGTCGTTCCGTGGGCTTGACAACGAGTCGTACTATCGCCAAACCGATGACGGCGAATACATCGACACCACGGGCTGCGGCAATTCGCTCAACACGAGTGTGCCCGCCGTCGGCCGGCTCGTTCTCGATTCCCTTCGGTTCTGGGCCGAGGAGTGCCAGATCGACGGATTCCGCTTCGACCTCGCCGCCGAACTCGGTCGTGGCGCCGACCACGTGTTCGAGGTCGACCACCCGCTCTTTCACGCGATGCTTTCCGACCCCGTCATCTCGTCAACCAAACTCATCGCCGAGCCGTGGGATGTCGGAATGGGCGGTTGGCAGGTCGGCAACTTCCTCATCGGATTCGAGGAGTGGAACGACGGATACCGCGACACCGCGCGCGAGTTCTGGTTGCGCGACGTCGCCGAGGAACGCGCGTGGGGCACTTCCCCGCAGGGAGTGGGTCAACTCGCGAACCGACTTGCAGGCTCGGCGGGTACGTTCAGTCCCGAGCGGGCACCCCTCGCCAGCGTCAACTTCATCACCGCCCACGACGGGTTCACCCTCGCGGACGTTGTCTCGTTCGACACCAAGCACAATCGTGCGAACGGCGAAGAGAACCGAGACGGCAGCGACCACAACCTGTCGTTTAACTTCGGTCACGAGGGGTTCACGTCGGAGGATTCGATCATCGTAGATCGTCGACGTGCGATGCGGTCGATGCTCGGCACGCTCTTCACGTCGGCGGGGATTCCCATGATCACGGCGGGCGACGAACTCGGCCGCACCCAACACGGCAATAACAACGCGTACTGCCACGATTCGGCGTTGACGTGGATCGACTGGGAACTCTCTGACTGGCAGCGCGCGCACCTCGACGCCGTCACCCGTCTCATCGCGATTCGTCGGGAGAACCCCGCGCTGCGACCGACGGGCAAGGTTCACCCGAGTCAGGAGATTTCACCGGCGGGCCGGCCGCGCCAGGCGCGCACACCGAGTGACGCGGCCACGATGGATTGGTATTCGGCCGACGGCACTCTCATGACCCTTGAGAACTGGCAGGATTCCCAGGAGCGCACACTGCAATACCTCGCCGGGACTCCCGCCCAAGAGAGCAACGGAAACCGTGTTCTCGTGCTCGTTCACGGGGTCGAGGAGTCGGTGGAGGTTCAACTCCCCAAGCGCACCGACGTCACCGGCTTCACGCTGTTGTGGGATTCATCCCACGCCGCTGCGCCCGAGGCGCGAACCTGGTCTCCCGGCGAAACGATCGCTGTCGGCCCGACGTCGATTCTCATCTTCGCCGTGGCGTAGCGACTATTCGGCGAGACCGGCGACGAGCCCCAGTTCGAGCGGGCTCGCGAGCAGCGGGTTGTTGGGCAGAACGCGAACCGTGTATCCGAACGAACCGGCACGGGTGAGCGGAAGGGTGCCCACGTAGAGGGCGTGCTTGCCTTCCTCGTGACTCTCGAGCTGTAGTTCGGCGACCGTCGAGATGGCGAATTCCTCATCGTCGGGCGATCGTCCCGCGACGACCTGAACCGTGAGGTCCTTGGGGTCGATGCCGTCGATCTCGACCGTCGCACGGACGTGCAGCGTGTCGCCCACCTGAGGGGTTTCGGTTCCGCCCGATTCCACGTGTGCGACATGGACCTTGCTCCAGTTCGCCTGAAGGTTTGCAATCCACACCGCCAGGTTGCGGGCGTTCTTGTAGTCCTTGTCGGTGAACTCGCGAACCGAGTTGGCGGCGGGCAGGTATAAGCGGTTGACGTATTCCTTCACCATGCGTTCGGCCGAGAGTTCGGGCGAAAGCGTCGCGAGGGTGTGCCGCACCTTGGTGAGCCAACCGAGCGGGAGGCCATTCTTGTCGACCTCGTAGAACGTCGGTGCGACCTGGTTCTCGATGAGGTCGTAGAGCGCTTCCGCCTCGAGGGTGTCGCGCTCGTGGTCGTCGCCGACGGCGTCGGCCGTGGGAATCGCCCAGCCGTTGAGGCCATCGAAGTATTCGTTCCACCAACCATCGAGGATCGACAGATTGAGGGAGCCGTTGAGGGCCGCCTTCATTCCCGACGTGCCGCAGGCTTCGAGCGGGCGCAGCGGGTTGTTGAGCCACACGTCGGTTCCGGGGTAGAGGTGCCGCGCCATCGCCATGTCGTAATTGGGGAGGAATACGATGCGCTCGCGCACGTCCGGGTCCTGGGCGAACTGCACCAATTTCTGGATGAGCGCCTTTCCGCCGTCGTCGGCGGGGTGGGACTTGCCCGCGATGACGAACTGCACGGGACGGTCGGGATTCGTGAGAATTGCCTTGAGCCGCTCGGGGTTGGAGAGCATGAGCGTCAGGCGCTTATACGTCGGTACGCGCCGTGCGAACCCGATCGTCAGAGTGTTGGGGTCGAGCAGGTTGTTGAACCAACCGGGGACGGGCGAGCCGGGGTTTTCCTCGGCATACGACGCGATCGCCCGCTCCCGCGCATCACGCACGAGTTTGGCACGCATCGCGCCACGAACCTCCCAGAGGTCGGCGTCGCTCACTTTGGCGCTCGTCCAATCGACCGCCGTCGTGTCGGAGGTGCCGAACGCCTTTTCCGCGAGCGCCTGAACGCGCACGTCGGTCCAGGTGGCGGCGTGGACCCCGTTGGTGACGGAGGTGATGGGAACCTCCTCGGTGTCCATACCGGGCCACAGCTCACCGAACATTCCGCGCGAGACCTCGCCGTGAAGTTGCGAGACGCCGTTCGCGCGCTGCGCGAGGCGAAGGCCCATGTGCGCCATGTTGAACATCTCGGCGTCTTCGGTCTCGACTCCGAGCTTTCTGATGTCGGCGGAGTCGACGCCGGGGAGAAGGTCGGTTCCGAAATAGCGATCGATGTATTCCATGGGGAATCGGTCGATGCCCGCGGGAACGGGCGTGTGCGTCGTGAAGACTGTTCCCGCGCGAATGACGCGAAGGGCCTCGTCGAAGGTGAGCCCCTCGGCGATGAGGCCGGCGATGCGCTCGAGTCCGAGGAAACCGGCGTGACCTTCATTCGTGTGAAAGACCTCGGGGAAGGGGAATCCCGCGAGACGCGTGTAGGACTTGATGGCGCGCACTCCACCGATTCCGAGGAGGAGTTCCTGGAGGAGGCGGTGCTCTCCCCCGCCGCCGTAGAGGCGATCGGTGACACCGCGAAGGTCGTCATCATTGTCGTGGATGTCGGTATCGAGGAGCAGTTGCGTCACTCGGCCGACGGAGAGCACCCACACGCGGGCGCGAAGCACGCGGCCTTCGGGGAGTGCGAGTGAGATGAGTTCCGGCGAACCGTCGGCGCCGCGAAGTAGCCGCATGGGAAGGCCGTCGGGGTCAGAAACGGGGTACGACTCGCGCTGCCAACCGTCCCGCGAGATCGCCTGGCGGAAGTAGCCGGCGCGATAGAACAGTCCGATAGCGAGGAGCGGAATTCCGAGGTCGGATGCCGCCTTGAGGTGGTCTCCGGCGAGGATGCCGAGACCCCCGGAGTACTGAGGCAGAGCGGCGGCGATGCCGTATTCCGGCGAGAAATATGCGATCGAAGCCGGCGCTTTGGTGAGCGACTGGTACCACCGCGGTTCGCCGAGGTACTGGTCGAGATCCGCCTTGAGGGCGTTCGCCCGCGCGACGAATTCCTTGTCGTTGCCGAGTTCGTCGAGTCGTTCGGTTGTGACCTCGCCGAGAAGCCCGATGGGGTCGTGCCCGAGTGCGCGCCAGGTTTCGGGGTCGATGTCGCGAAACAGGTCGCGGGTCGGCTTGTGCCACGACCACCGAAGGTTGGCCGCGAGCGCTCCCACTGCGGTGAGGGCGTCGGGCAGAACGGCACGAACGGTGAAACGGCGAACAGCCTTCATCGATTTCCTCCTGGGGTGGCCCGGCGCCACACCCGCCCAGCCTAAACGATTCGCCCACGAGAATGTAAGCGTTTACATATTCGTTGTTTCGGGGAATCGGGCGGGAACCCGAACCTGTTGTCACCCCCGGAATCGCGGTAGGTTTCAGGTGTGAGCACGCCGCGCAACAGCCACCTCGGTCGAATCGTCATTCGACACCTCAACCCGCGCCAACCCGACGGCCCGTGGCCCGCGAGGGCCTTCGACGGCGAGGTTGTCGAGTTCATCGCGACGGTTTTTCGTGAGGGACACGATGTCATCGGCTCCGATCTCGAACTCACCTCCCCCGGCGGCACGACCCAGACCATCGCATTCCCACATCCCGTTCACGGTGTCGACGAATGGCGCACCTGGGCGTGCGTAGACGAACTCGGCGAATGGTCGTGGCGCGTGCTCGGATACGCCGACGACTGGGCGACCTGGCTCCACGCCGCCGACGTGAAGATCGCCGCGGGAGTCGACGTCGACCTCATGTTCCGTCTGGGCCTCGATCTGCTCGACCGCGTGCGCGCGGGCCGCAACACCGCCGCGAACCTCGCCGTGCTCACCGGGCTCGCCGACACGTTCGCTGACGCCGCGGGCGACCCCGCCAAACGGATTGCCGCCGCGCACGACACAACGGTGACCGAGGCGATTGCCGCCAACCCGCCGCGCTCGCTCGAGACGTGGAGCGACCCGATGACGATGCTCGTCGAACGCACTCGCGCGGGTTATGGCGCGTGGTACGAGTTCTTCCCGCGCAGCGAAGGGGCCGTGAAGAACAAGGACGGCACGGTGACGAGCGGGAACTTCGTCACCGCTCGGAAGCGTCTCCCCCAGATCGCGAAGGACGGGTTCGACGTTCTTTATCTCCCGCCCATCCACCCGATCGGCCGAACACATCGCAAAGGCCCGAACAACACACTCGACGCGAGTGCGACCGATCCGGGGTCGCCGTGGGCGATCGGAGCGGCGGAGGGCGGTCACGATGCGATCCACCCCGACCTGGGAACGCTCGCCGACTTTGAGGGGTTCGTTGCGGAGGCCGAATCGCACGGCATTGAGATTGCCCTCGACCTCGCGCTCCAGTGCTCGCCCGATCACCCGTGGGTGACGTCACACCCCGAGTGGTTCACCACTCTTCCCGACGGGACCATCGCCTTTGCCGAGAACCCGCCCAAGAAATATCAGGACATCTACCCGCTCAATTTCGACAATGATTACGACGGGCTGCGACGCGAGATTCTCCGCATCGTCGAACTCTGGATCGCGCGCGGAGTTCACATCTTCCGCGTCGATAACCCGCACACCAAGCCCGTCCACTTTTGGGAGTGGCTCATCGCTGAGGTCAACGCGAAGCACCCCGACGTCGTGTTCCTCGCCGAGGCGTTCACGCGACCCGCGATGATGCACACGCTCGCATCGGTCGGCTTTCAACAGTCCTACACGTATTTCACGTGGCGCAACCACAAGACCGAAATCGTCGACTATCTCACCGAGGTGAGCCAACGCACCGCGGCGTTCTTCCGACCCAACTTCTTCGTCAACACCCCCGACATCCTCACCGAATACCTGCAATTCGGCGGGGTACCAGCGTTCAAGATTCGAGCCGCACTCGCCGCCATGTCCGCCGCCTCGTGGGGCATGTATGCGGGATTCGAACTCATCGAGAACGTCGCGCGACCCGGCAGCGAAGAGAACATCGACAACGAAAAGTACGAATTCAAGTTCCGCGACTTCGCGGGGGCGCTCAAGGTCGGCCGTTCCATCGCGCCCTACATCGCTCGCCTCAATTCGATTCGTCGCGCACACCCCGCACTTCAGCAACTGCGCAATCTCCGAATCCACCACACGGACGATGACGGCATCGTCGCGTTCTCGAAATATCTCCCCGCCCACCTCAGCCCAACCGGCAAACCCGACGGCGTCATCGTCATCCTCAACACTGACCCTCATGCGGTGCGCGAGACGATGGTGCGTCTCGACCTGTCACTCCTTGGCCTGCCCCACGACGCGTCGTTCACCGCGACCGATCTCATCACGGGGTCGAGCTACACGTGGACAAAGGACAACTTCGTGCGACTTGACTCGTTCAGTGAGCCGGCACACATCCTCTCAATCAGCTACGGAAAGGTGGGGTCGAAGTGAACGACGTGTCGAAGTCCGCGAGAAAGCCCAGCCTGAAAAAGGCGACAGTCGTGGTGGAGCCACAGACGCTTCACCCCGACCACGTGCTCGCGCTCGTCGAGGGCCGTCACCCCGATCCCCACAACGACCTCGGCGCCCACGCCCAAGACGGCGGGTTCACCTATCGCGTCATTCGCCCACTCGCGACCGAGGTCGTAATCGAACGTACCGACGGCAAGAAGATCCCCCTCGCCCACCACGCGCACGGTCTGTGGCACGGCTGGTTCAAGGGCAAGGGTTCCGCCTATGTCGTGCGGGCTCGCTACGACGGTTCGCCCGACTTCGTCACCGACGACCCCTATCGGTTCGTCCCGTCGCTCGGTGACCAAGACCTGTACCTCTGGGGCGAGGGACGACACGAGCAGATTTGGCGGGTGCTCGGCGCACAAACCAAGAAGCACGAGGGTGTGGCGGGAACGTCGTTCTCGGTGTGGGCTCCGCGCGCGCAAGCCGTTCGTGTCGTCGGAGATTTTAACGACTGGAACGGCGTCGTGCACGCGATGCGCCGACTCGGCAACAACGGCCTGTGGGAAATCTTTCTCCCCGCCGTGGGCGAGAACAACGCATACAAGTTTGAAATTCTCACCGCGGCGGGTGAGTGGGTGCTGCGTGCCGACCCGTTCGCGCGCTACACCGAGGTGCCTCCGAGCCAGGCGAGCAAAACCGTCGAGTCACGTTTCTCCTGGAGCGACAAGAAGTGGATGACTGCCCGCGCGAAGTCGAACCCACACAACGGGCCGATGTCGGTTTACGAGATGCACCTCGGGTCATGGCGACCAGGTCTCTCCTACCGTGAGCTCGCCGAGCCGCTCATCGGATACCTCTCGTCACTCGGTTACACGCACGTCGAGTTCATGCCTCTCGCCGAGCACCCGTTCGGCGGATCGTGGGGGTACCAGGTGACGGGGTACTTCGCCCCGACCTCGCGCTTCGGACACCCCGATGACCTCAAGTACCTCATCAACGAACTTCACAACGCCGGTTTCGGCGTTCTCATGGACTGGGTCCCCGCGCACTTCCCCAAAGACGAATGGGCACTCGCCCAATTCGACGGCGAGCCGTTGTTCGAACACCCCGATCCGCGCCGCGGCGAACACCCCGACTGGGGAACGCTCGTTTTCGATTTCGGCCAGCCGCAGGTGCGCAACTTCCTCGTCGCGAGCGGGTTGTACTGGCTCGACGAATTCCACATCGACGGTTTGCGCGTAGACGCCGTCGCCTCGATGCTCTACCTCGACTACTCCCGCAAGGAGGGCGAGTGGTACGCCAACGAGCACGGCGGTCGTGAAAACCTCGAGGCGATCCGATTCCTCCAAGAATCCACCGCCACGGCCTACGCGCGCTATCCCGGCATCGTCATGATCGCGGAGGAGTCGACCGCCTTCCCCGGTGTCACGGCCGAGACGTCGGCGGGAGGCCTCGGATTCGGGATGAAGTGGAACATGGGGTGGATGCACGACTCCCTCCAATACATGGAGCGCAACCCCGCGTGGCGCAGCCACCACCACAACGAGATCACCTTCTCGTTCCTCTACGCGTTCTCGGAAAACTACCTCCTCCCCATCTCCCACGACGAGGTCGTGCACGGCAAAGGGTCACTTCTTCACAAAATGCCGGGCGACCAGTGGCAGAAACTCGCCAACGTTCGCGCCTTCATCGCTTTCCAGTGGATGCATCCGGGCAAGAAGTTGCTGTTCATGGGCCAGGAGTTCGGACAGCCAAGCGAGTGGAGCGAAGAACGCGGACTCGACTGGTGGATTCTCGATCAGCCCGCCCATCAGGGGCTCGCGCGTCTCGTCGGTGAGGTCAACCGAATCTACCGCGGCACCCGTGCACTGTGGGAGCTCGACAACGAACCAGCCGGATTCGAATGGCTCGAAGGCGGGGATGCGAACAACAACCTCGTCGCGTTCCTCCGACGCGATTCCACGGGAAAGCCGATCGTCGGCGTCTTCAACTTCGGTGGAAGCCCGCTCTACGACTACCGTGTGGCGATGCCGTCCGCCGGCGATTGGCTCGAGGTGCTCAACACCGACGCCAACGAATTCGGCGGAAGCGGGGTGGGCAACCTCGGAAAGGTGACCGCAACCGCGGCACCGTGGGGCGGACGAGACGCGTCGGCGGAGATTAACGTTCCCCCGCTCGGTGCGGTCTGGCTCACTCCCGCGAAGTAGCTCCTAGTCGAGCTTTTTGGCGTCCGTGAGGGCGTAGGAGTAACCGAGCAGGCGAATCTTCTCTAGCGATCCCAGCGCAGGGACATAGAGAAGGAGCTGATATTGATAGCTCGCCTTGATGCCCTTCATCGATGTCGACGTGCCGAGGAGGGCTTTGACGGCTCCCGTCGCCGTGATCGCTGAGCCCGATTTCGCCGGCTTGACGAGTTCGGATTCCTCGATCGTCACCGCGACGATTGCACCCGCATCCGTCGTGACGAAGACGAGGGGCGGGTCGGGCACGACTGTTTCGGTCCACGAGAACTTCGCGGTGGAGCCGAGCGCCTTGGCCCGCTTGGCTTTCGCCTCAGCGCCGATTTGCTTCTGGAGGGAGTCGGCGGCGAAATCCTTCACATAAGGCGAGGCATCCCCGTTGAGCAACAAATCCCCGTACCGCTCCCCCGCCTGCTGTGGGGTGACGGCGAGAAGTTCGGTTTCGCCGTAGAGCACAGCAGCACCCTGGCCGGCTGCAGCGACCGAAGGAATCTGCACACCCGGTTCGAGCGCCACGGAGTAGACGAGTTTGTAGTTCTCGCGGGCGGACGGCTGCGTCATCATGATCGCGACGGACGGCGCTTCCTTGTCGTCGGGGTTGTCGATGATCGCGAACACCGACCGTGGCCACTCGTTGGTGCGCTGCGGCAGCAGAAGTCGGACGGTTCCATTGGGGATCGAAAACAGCGTCGCGAGGTTCTTTCCCGCATCAAGGAGTCGATACTGTGCCGATCGGAACCGAAGAGCCGCCCCAGCAAGACGCGTGGCGACATCGTCGGCGGAATGGTTCTCGTCGGCGCTCGCAAGTGTCTCTTGAATGGAGGCGAAGATTTGGTCGAACTGTTCGGGCGAGACGGCGACACTTCGCGCCGCCGCACGCGCGGTGGGGACTGGGCCGGGGGTGAAACTCGGAACGAGCGAACAGCCGGAGAGCAGCGTCGGAACGAGCGTTGACATGGCGACGAATCCGAGTGCGTGGCGGCCGCGACGAGTGCGTCGCGGACTTGATTGAGAACCGCGACGCGGACGCCAGCGAGGTGCGCGCGGGGGCCTGGGCATGCGCCCCTGACGGTGACGACGCTGTCGGCGCTCCGACCACCAGCCAAGCAAGAACAAAATCGCCCCGGCGAGGCCGATTCCGAGTCCGCCGTACACGAGGTTTCGCGGCACCGTCTCGTCGATGTTCATCTGCCAGGTGATGGTGATTTGCTTCGGCGCTGGAAGGGTCCCATCCGTTGCGATGAGGAGCATCCCACCCTGCGACATTTGAACATCCTCTTCCACCAGACCGGAACCCGTCGCCTGTTGGATCCACATATCGGAGCCGAACGGGTTGGGAGAATTCGTGTCGATCCCGTCAACGCGCGTGACCGTCAGTTCGCCCGTCTCGCTGTCAACCGAAACCATGTCGTAGGGCATCCCCTGGAGAAACCCCTCGACATCGGATTTGCGCCCCCACGCAATAACGGCGTCGGTGCTGGTCGACGGCTCGGGAACGAGAGTCGGCGTCGCGACAGGACCTGACGTCGTGTACGTCGTGCCTTCGGCGCCGCCGACAACGGAGATGCGCTGGCGAGTGGAAATCTTGTTGAGCGCTGCGGCCTCAACGAGCACGTACGGAGCGGGATCCTTCATGTCGAGCTTTTGAGTGAGCGTGTTGGGCGGAAGGAAAACGCTGTGGATCAGAACACCCGCTCCGACCATGACGGCCGCCACTGCGAACAGAACGACGGAAATAATGAACCGCACGACGCTCCCTTCACCGGCAAAGCGCCAGTTTAGCCGACCGTTCCCAAGAAATTCTCTGCGGGTTGGGCGCTCATCGTGGCCCCGACTAAACTGGAGTTTCACTTCAAGGAGGTCCCGTGGCTGCTGAGGGTCAATTCCCCATCGTCATGCGCGGATACGCGCGAGAAGACGTCGACAAGACGATTGCGACGTTGCGACGCGAGATCATCGCAGCAACAACCGAACGCAACGAACTCGCGACCGAGCTCGCCCGCCTCGGCGGCAAGAAGGGTTTGCAGGAGGGCGAAGCCCCCACGTATTCGGGTCTCGGCACCAAACTCGAGATGGTTCTTCGCACCTCCGAAGAGCAGGCGACCGTTCTCATTGCTAAAGCCGACATCGAAGCCCAGCGAACCATTGCGGATGCACGCATTGAAGCCGACAGCATTATCGCCGATGCCACCGCGCGTGCCGACGCCCTCATCGCTTCCGCGGAAGAGAAGGCGCAATACGAAACCAGTGCTGCGCGAATCGACGCGGAGAACATCACTGCAATTGCCGAGAAAGATGTAGAGACGCTCCGCGCCGAAGCCGTGCGCGAATCGACGCGCATGCGTGGTGCGGCGGCAACCGAAGCTGCGACCCAGCGCGCCACTCTGCAGCGCGAAATCGCCGAGAAGCGCGCTCAGTTTGAGCGTGAGGTAGCGGAGCAGCGCCTCGTTCTCGATCGCGAAGCGCACGAAGCGCGTGCCGAAATCACGCGACTCGTTGCCGAAGCTGACCGACAGAAACTTGACCTCATCGCCGAGGTAACCGCTCGACGCCACGAAGAGGAGCAGAAAGCGCTTGAAGCGCATGCCGACATCGTCGCGCAGAATGAGGCCTACTTCAAGCAAGCGAGCGACGAGTACGCCCGCATCCAGAAGGACCTCACTCAACTCAAAAAGGAATACAACCGACTCGAGCCCGAGGTTCAAAAAATTCGCGAGATGGCGATTGTGGAGTCGAAAGAGGCCGCACGCTCGACCATCGATGCCGCAACCGCCAAAGCGAAGCAGATTGTTTCCTCCGCCCGCGCCGAAGCGAAGCAAGCGTTCGACGACGCGCAGAAGCGTCTCGCCGAAATTACCGCGGAACGCGATGCGATCGCCGCGTACATCGGCGATTTGAACAAGGCGGTTGCCGTCGCGGCGAAGTCGCTCGTGCCGGGCAAGCCGAGGGCCACGAAGTCCAGCTCATGACCATCAACGGGGCGTTTCGGTTCGGTCTCCTCGGCGGACTGGGCGTTCTCACAGCGCTCCTCATTGGCTCGGCGCTGACGACACTCGCAACCGTCATCACGTACGTCGGTTTTGCGTTCTTCCTTGCTCTCGGGCTCGACCCGATCGTGCGAGCGCTCGAAGCCCGCAAGGTGCCTCGACCGCTCGCCATTCTCATCGTCGTTCTGGCGGTAATCGGTTTGTTCGTCGGCTTCGTCTTCGCGATCGCGCCCGTCATCGTCGAACAGACCACCAACCTCTACAACTCGGTGCTCGCGTTCCTCACGTCTTACCATTCGCTCGGTGAAATGATCACGGCGATCCAAGCCGTGATTCCGCCGAGCACACTCGACCTGCAAGCCACCATCGACGCAATCATCGCCTTCCTCTCCGACCCCGCCAATCTCGCCAATATTGGCGGAGGCGTGCTGTCGGTGGGAGCCGGGTTTGCCAGCGCACTGCTCGGAGCGTTCCTCACGCTCATGCTCACGATTTATTTAGTCATTTCTCTCCCCGCCATCAAGCGCGCCGGCTACACGCTCGTGCCCGCGTCGAAGCGGGAGAACTTCATTCACATCGCCGACCAGGTGGTCGAGGCGATTGGCAAGTACGTCATCGGCCAGGGCTCGCAAGGGCTCGCCAACGGTGTGCTCTCCTTTCTCGCGATGTCGCTCCTCGGCGCAAAATACCCCGCGCTATTCGCCCTCATCGCCATGATGTTCTCGCTACTTCCTCTCGTCGGGACCGTCACCGGGTCCATCATCATCGTCGCGACGCAGTGGCTCGTCGACCCCACCCATCCCAACACCACGCTCTGGGTGGCGATCTACTACCTCGTCTACATGCAGATCGAGGCGTACGTCATCGGACCGATGATCATGAATCGCGCAGTGAAGGTTCCCGGAGTACTCGTCATCATCGCTGCACTCGCGGGCGGCGCACTCATGGGCGTTCTCGGAGCGATCGTCGCGATCCCTTGTGCCGCGTCGGCGCTCATCATTTTGCGGCAGGTCGTCGTGCCCGCGCAAGAACTCCGCTAGGGGAATTCCGTCGGAAGCGGTAGCGCGGTCGGGTTGATGCGCTTAACGATTTCGGTGAGGACACGATAGGTCTGCTTTTCACCGACCCACAAATGCTTGCCTTCTTCCACCTCGACGACCTCGACATGCGGCACGGCAGAGAACCGTTCACGTGCTTCGGGCGCTTGCAGATAATCGTCATGCTCGGGGATTAGCGCAAGGATCGGGATTTCGGTGCGATCGTTCCACTTCGCGAGCGTCTCGGCCGTCGTTCGGTGCAGGGGCGGGGCGAGCAGGATGAGCCCGGCGACGTCGTGTTCGAGCGCGTGGTTGAGCGCTACCTCGGTACCGAACGACCAGCCCACGACCCACGGGGTCGGCAAACCGTTCTCGCGAACGAAGCGGAGCGCGGCGTCGAGATCGAATCTCTCCTCCACTCCGTGGCCGAACGACCCTTCGGAGGTCCCTCGTGGCGACGAGGCTCCGCGGAAGTTGAAGCGCAGGACCGCGAGGTTGGCCAGCGCGGGCAGTCGATTCGCCGCCTTGCGAATGATGTGGGAATCCATGTACCCGCCCGCCGTCGGCAGGGGGTGGAGGAACACTATGGTGCCGGCGGGAGTTCCGGTCTCGGGAAGAGCAAGCTCACCGACGAGAACCAGACCGTCCGCGGTGTGGAGCTCGACCTCGCGACGAATCGCGGGCAGTTCCGTTGAGCTGAGAATTTCGGACATCTACGACCTCTTCCAGCACGACGTGTGCCAATGGCGACGATCCCGCACCGCGGCATCGGCACCGAACATGCCCTCTTCGTGCCAGACGACGACGTGTGCAACCCCCTCGGCGATGGGGACGACGCAACCCGGGCATTGGTACTCCTTGGTCGCGCGCAGTTCGGTGATGTCCTGGACTATCCACGACTCGCCGCGTTTGGTTTCGAGGCGGCGGCCGCCCGTCGCACGAGTGAGATTGAGTGGCTCAGCCTCATCGCGTTTCGGTCGATTTCGTCGGCCCATCAGTACCAACCGGTTTCTTCCGAATGCTGCCAAGCGTTGCACGGCGTTTCGTAACGGTCAGTGATGTACGAGATTCCCCACTTGATCTGAGTGGTGAAGTTGGTCTCCCAGTCATCGCCGAAGACCGCCATTTTTTTACCGGGAAGAGCCTGCGGGATTCCGTACGCGCCGCTTTCAGCGTTCTCGGCGCGGAGATTCCACTTCGATTCGCGATCCCACAGGTCGACGAGACATTGGAATTCCGCGTCGTCGAAACCTTTGGAGACGAGCCGCTTGCGTGCGTATTCCTGCGCGGCCTTGACCTCGGCCGACCCCGCGACAAAGAAACCTGACGTCAGCGACCAACTGTCCCTCGCGATGGAAATGTGCCGGGAATCTTCGTTGGTGAACGACTGTTCGTCCCCCCGGGTTCCCGCGAAACCGAACTCGTACGACGTGAACGGCCCGATGACGGGGCCGAACAACAGAATGGCAATCCCCACCAACGCGGCGACGGTGATGCCGGGGCGGGAATTCGGGTTGAGCCGATCCGCCACTATCTCGCAGCGAGCATGACGCGCACGAGTTCGTCTAGTACTGCGTCGACCTGTGCCTCGTCGTACCCACCCACCTGGGGACGGAACGTCACCGCACGAATATCAGCGCGCGACAGCGACTGTCCGTCGGTGTAAAAACCGCGAATTCGATCGGCGAAATCGTCGACGTCGTTGCGGTTGTAGCCGTAGACGAAAATTTTCGCTCGGCGGAAACGGCGACCGCGCGGACGCGCGACGCGATCGAGAATTGTCTGGGCAAGTTCACGGGATTCGGCGGTTGCGGCATCGTTTCCGACCCGCTGTACCAACTCACGTCGTTCGTTGTCCGCAACGGTGTCCTCGAGGCGATCGAGCGCCGAGTCGACCTCGGTGATGCTGTAACCGCCCTTTGCCACGGGGAAATTCGCGCCGCGAATTTCGGCGCTCGTGAGCCCCTGGCCTACATCGGATGCGCGCTTGAGGAACGAATCGACGGCGTCGGCGTCATAGCCGCGGGCGGGGGAAGTTACACGGGGGAAGGTCACCCCTCTATTCTGCCCTACCCGAGAAGACTGGCGAACACCGACGCCACGAACATCGACGGGAGAACCGAATCGAGACGGTCGAGGAAACCGCCGTGTCCGGGCAAGAAGTGCGAGGCGTCCTTCGTTCCCAATTCACGCTTCATCAACGATTCGATGAGGTCACCGACGGTTGCGGTGGCGACCAGGATTGCGCCGAACAGGAGTCCCCACCACCAGTCGATGTGAACGGCGGTGAGGGCGATGATGACCCCAGCGGTGAGCGCGAAAACGACCGAACCCGCGAATCCCTCCCAAGTCTTCTTCGGCGAAATCTTGGGTGCCATCGGCGTCTTGCCGAACAGCAACCCCGTCGCGTAAGCGCCCGTGTCGATGCTCGCGATGATGATCATGGTGCCCAGAGTCCAGTACTCGCCACCGTCGCGCGCCGCCATGATGAGCGCGAACGAGGCGAGGAATGGCACGTACGCGAGCGTCAGCGCCGACATGATGACGTCACGCTCCGTTACCTGGGAGCGCGAAAACCAGCGTTGAACCGTGTGCCAGACCACGACGAACGCGATTCCTCCCGCGAGAGTGAGGATTTGACCGAGGGCGCCGAAGTAAAACGCGGCGGGAATCATGGCGAGTGCTGCGAGAAGAATCGGGATTCGGGGAACGTGTCGCGTCGCGGTCCGTGAGATGGTCGCCAGTTCCCAGGTTCCGAAACCGATGAAAACCGCCATGAACGGCATGAACCAGTGCTTGTCGAGAACGAGACTCAGGATGAAGAGTGCACCGAGCGCACAGCCGATCAACACCGCCGCGACGAGGTTGCGCCCCGTCCGGGCTTCGATCACCGCGCCGGCGTCGCGAATAGCGTCCTCGAGTTCGGACATCTAGACCTCGAGAAGCTCCGCTTCCTTCTTCTTGAGCGCATCGTCGATCGAATCGATGTGCGATTTCGTCAACGCGTCGATTTCCTTCTCGGCGCGCGACACGTCGTCTTCGCTCACATCCGACTTGATAGCCTCAATGTCGGTGATTCCCTTGCGACGAATGTTGCGCACCGCGACGCGACCATCTTCGGCCTTGGCACGGACGATCTTGACGAATTCCTTGCGGCGATCTTCCGTCATCTCCGGCATCGTGACACGGATGATGTTGCCGTCATTGGTTGGGGTCGCGCCGAGGTTGGGATAGTTGACAATCGCACGCTCGATGTCTTTGAGGGCGCCCTTGTCGTAGGGCGTGATGATGAGCGTGCGCGCCTCGGGGTTCTGGAGGCTCGCGAGTTGGGCGAGCGGGGTCGGGGTGCCGTAGTACTCGACCGAGATCTTTTGGAACAATGCGGGGTTCGCACGGCCCGTGCGAACGGTGTGGAAATCGTCCTTGATGACATCGACGGCCTTCGCCATCTTCTCGGTCACTTCGGCAATTGTTTCGGCAATCACGGTTTCCTCCTGTGTTACTGCGAGTCTAGCCGTCAGCCGACGGCGAGCAACGCGACTCCCGCGACGACGACAACCGAACCGATGACGCGCTGGACCACGTGTTTTTCGCCGAAGAAGAACGCTCCGCCGAGTGCGACGAGGATGACGGAAACCTCACGAGCGGGGGCGACGAGGGTGACGGAGCTCAGTGTGATCGCGGTGAGCGCGAACATGTACGACGCCGGCCCGAGCAGCCCGATTGCGGTGATGGCGACGGGGTGACGGCGGAAGGTCGCGACCGCACCGCGTTCGCGTAGAACGAAGGGCGTGAAGAGGATCGCCTGGACGACGATTGCCATCCAGAAGTACCCGATTGGCGGAACACCGACGTGCTTGACCGCCCACCCGTCCCATACGGTGAAGCACGCGATCATGACCCCAACACCGAGCCCGTAGAGCACCGAACTGAGCGGTGCGCGGGTACCCGAACGGGACCCGGCCGTCGAGATGACCCCGATTCCCGCGACGATCACGGCGACGCCGGCAAGCGTGACGAGGGACGGTCGCTCCCCGAGGAAGATTATCGCCCCCGCGACAGACATTGTCGGACCCGTTCCTCGCGCCAACGGGTAGACGAGCGATACGTCGCCGTCGCGATATCCGCGCTGAAGCAACAGGAAGTAGATGACCTCGAAAGCACCGCAGACTGCGGCGATGGCAATCCAGGATGGGTCGAAGGGCGAGCCCGCGAAGGTTGCGATTCCGAGCGGTGCGATGAGAACCGCACCCACCACGTTGATCCACCACAGGACCACCGGCGTGGACTGCCCGACGTGCTTGAGGATGAGGTTCCAACTTGCGTGGGCGACCGCTCCGCCCGCGATGAGCGCGAAAACGATTGGGCTAATTGCTGACCACCGTGCCGATGTGCTCACCGCGAAGGGCCTTGGCGATGTTTCCGCCGGGCTCCATTCCGAAGACGCGCATCGGGAGGTTGTTGTCGCGGCAGAGCGCGAACGCGGTGGCGTCGATAACCTTGAGACCGCGCTTGAGCGCGTCGGAGTAGGTGATTGCCTCGATGAGGGACGCGGCCGGGTTCTTTTTGGGGTCGTCGTCGTAGACGCCGTCGACACCGTTCTTGGCGACGAGGACCTCCGTTGCGCCGATTTCGAGCGCGCGTTGAGCGGCGACGGTATCGGTCGAGAAGTAGGGAAGGCCCGCGCCGGCACCGAAGATGACGACTCGACCTTTTTCGAGGTGGCGAATCGCGCGCAGCGGGATGTAGGGCTCGGCGACCTGTGTCATCTCGATGGCCGACTGGACACGGACCGGCTGTCCCGCCTGCTCGAGGAAGTCCTGGAGCGCGAGGGCGTTCATCACGGTTCCCAGCATTCCCATGTAGTCGGCTCGTGAGCGATCCATGCCGCGTTGGCTCAGTTCGGCACCGCGGAAGAAGTTGCCGCCACCGACGACGATGGCGACCTGAACGGTCTGCGCCGCCTCAGCGATTTCGCGGGCGATGCCGCTGACGATATCGGGGTTCACCCCGAGGGTTCCGCCTCCGAACGCTTCACCGGAAAGTTTCAGTAGAACTCGGCGCGTCGTCATCGGACCCTCTCTTTCGTATTCCAGCGTACCGAGTGTCGGGGGAAAAGGAGACGGGAGGCTCGCCGAAGTGGCGAACCTCCCGTCAACGAATGAGACTAAGCGCCGACCTTGAACCGGGCGAAGCCCGAAACGGTGAGTCCGGCCTGAGCGAGAACCTGCGTGATCGTGAGCTTGTTATCACGCGCGTAGTCCTGCTCGAGAAGAGCGACCTGCTTGAAGAAGGCGCCAAGGCGGCCTTCGACGATCTTGGGAAGGGCGGCCTCGGGCTTGCCCTCGCCACGCGAAATCTCCTCGACGATGCGACGCTCGGCTTCGACGGCGTCCGCGGGGACCTCGTCCTTGCTGAGGTACTGGGGGTCAGCGAACGAAATGTGCTGTGCGATGGCACGCGCGGTCTCTTCGTCCTTACCCTCGTAGGCCACAACAACACCGACCTGCGGGGGCAGATCCTTACTGGTGCGGTGAAGGTAAACAGCGAACTGCGAACCGTCGATCTTGGCGATGCGACGAAGTTCGACCTTCTCGCCAATGATGGCGGCGTCGTCCGCGATGCGCTCGGCAACGGTCTGGCCGTCAACCTTCGCAGCGAGGGCGGCATCCACCGAGTCCGCACCGGCGGCCGCAACGGCCTCGATGATGACGTCGGCGAGTGCGATGAACTTCTCGTTCTTCGCAACGAAGTCGGTCTCGCAGGCGAGTTCGATCAGGTAGACCGCGTTCGCGGTCTCCTTCGCGGCGACGAGGCCTTCACTCGTGGAGCGGTCGGCACGCTTTGCGTTGCCCTTGGCGCCTTTGAGTCGAAGAATCTCAACGGCTTTCTCCATGTCGCCACCCGCCTCAACGAGTGCGTTCTTGGTGTCGACCATTCCGGTGCCGAGACGCTCACGAAGGGTCTTGACGTCATCCAACGAAAAATCAGCCATGGTTGTGCTTTCTGTCAGTCAGTGAATCGATAAAGGGAATTACTCGGCCGCGGGTGCGTCGGCTGCGGGTGCATCGACGGTCTCGGCGGCAGCCTCAGCGACGACGGGCTCGGCAACGACCTCAGCCTCGGCTGCGGGTGCTTCAGCAGCGGGTGCCTCGGCAGCGACATCGGCAACATCACCGAGAAGCTCACGCTCCCAGTCGGCAAGGGGCTCGACCGCGGAAACGTTTCCGGCCGCGGCGGGCTTGTCGTGACGGATGACGAGCCCCTCGGCAACGGCGTCAGCGATCACGCGGGTGAGGAGTCCCACCGAGCGGATGGCGTCATCGTTACCGGGGATCGGGAACTGAATCTCGTCGGGGTCGGCGTTCGTGTCGAGGATTCCGACAACGGGGATGCCCAGCTTCGCCGCTTCGCTCATCGCGAGGTGCTCCCGCTTGGCGTCGACGACCCAGATGGCGCTCGGGGTCTTGGTGAGGTTACGGATTCCGCCGAGCGACTTGTGGAGCTTCTCGAGCTCGCGGCGCTTCATGAGGAGTTCCTTCTTGGTGAAGCCCTTGGTGGTGTCGTCGAAGTCGACCTGCTCCAGTTCCTTCATGCGCTCGAGACGGCCGAGGACCGTCTGGAAGTTGGTGAGGAGTCCGCCGAGCCAGCGCTGGTTGACGTAGGGCTGACCGACACGGCCGGCCTCCGACGCAATGGTCTCCTGAGCCTGCTTCTTCGTACCGACGAAGAGAATCGTGCCGCCACGCGCGACGGTCTCACGAACGAACTCGTAGGCGCTGTCAATGTGAGCGAGCGACTGCTGGAGGTCGATGATGTGGATACCCGAACGCTCGGTGAGGATGAAGCGCTTCACCTTGGGGTTCCAACGCTGCGTCTGGTGTCCGAAGTGAACGCCGCTGTCGAGCAGCTGGCGAATGGTTACAACGGCCATTGCCGTCTCCTTTGTGTTGTGGTTTTCTGCCGTGGCGGTTGCCGTGGCCCTGGTGTTCCGTTCGGTTCCTCCCCATGGGGACCAATGGCGCCGAAACTGCGTGAACACGCGAATTCGCCCACCGAAATGGACGTCCCTCCAGTGTACAGGTTGTCCACCGGCCCAGCGAACGGTGGTTCTCCCCCGAATCGTGCGCTCGCACACCGCGAAGCGAACTCACATGGGACCGTGATTGACGTGACCGCCATTCGTCGATTTCCTCCACCCGTTTTCGCCGTGCTCGCACTCGTTCTCGTGGCGTTGGTCGCCGGTCGCAGTGAGGCGACGGATCGGTGGCGATGGCCTCTCGTCGGCGCGGTCAGCCACGGGTTTGAACGACCCGCGAGCGCCTGGGGTGCCGGGCATCGCGGAATCGACATCGCGGCGGGCGTCGGAGCGGCGGTGCGCTCTCCGGTGGCAGGCGTCGTCACGTTCGTCGGTGACGTGGCGGGTCGTGGTGTCGTGGTCATCTCCACGCCCTATGACGAGGACATCACGCTCGAACCGCTCGAACCCGCTGTGATCCAGGGCGACCTTGTCGAGACGAACGACGCGATCGGGTTCCTGCGTTCGGGCCACGACGGCGGAACCGCACTTCACTTCGGCGTTCGACTTCACGGTGCATACATCGACCCGCTGACGCTGTTGCCCGAGCAACCCCGAGTCGTTATCTACGACTCTCGGCTGATCTCGTGGTGATCAGGCCCGTGGGTGAGCGGTCTCGTAGGCGGCCTTGAGTCGTTCCGCCGAGACGTGCGTGTAAATCTGGGTAGTGCCGACGCTCGCGTGGCCGAGAATTTCCTGTACCGAGCGCAAATCGGCCCCGCCGTCGAGCAGGTGCGTCGCCGCGCTGTGGCGGAGGGTGTGCGGCCCCTTCGGTCCGGCACCAGGCATCTCGCCGATGATGTCGGAGACAACGCGATAGACGGTTCGGGTGGTGAGGGGTTTGCCGCGAGCGCCAACGAACAAGCGACGTTCCAGTGGGCTGATCGCGAGGGTCGTTCGTGCGTCATCACGCCACCGCTCGAGCGCTCGATGTGCGGGGCCACCGAACGGCACGATTCGTTCTTTTGCACCCTTACCAAAGACGCGCACGGTGTCGTCACGCCAGTCGATGTCGTCGAGGCTGATTCCGACGAGCTCGGAGACGCGAATTGCCGAGGCATACAGGAGTTCCCAAATCGCCAGGTCGCGAATCGCGATCGGATCACCTTCGTTCGCTCGCGATTCGAGGGTTTCGAGCACGTCGGTCATGACGCTCGCCGAAACCACACGGGGCAGGTGTGCGGGGAGTTTCGGTGCGACGAGCCGGTGACTGACGTCGGCGGCGACATCGCCGCGCGCGTGCGCCCATCGGAAAAACGATTTGACCGCCGAGACGCGACGCGCAATTGTTCGCGCCGAGGTTCCCGCAGTGGACATTCCCCACACCCACGCTCGGCAGTGCTCCAGGGTGATGCCGGCGAGGTCGGTCGCTTCGGCGGACGGCAGTGCATTGACGAAAAGGTCGAGGTCACCGCGATAGGCACGGAGCGTGTGCACGCTCATCGACCGCACCTCCGCATCGCGGAGGTATGCGGCAACGGACTGGTCGACTCTCACATCTTCCAGTGTGCGCGCCGCGGCGCCTTTCAGCGGGTGGACACGCGTTGTTTGCGCGGCCACCACATGCGTTCGCCCACCATGAAGGTCAGTGACGGTACGACGACCGTTCGGACGAGGAGCGTGTCGAGGAGAACGCCGACGCAGACGATGACACCGATCTGGGTGAGGGTGATGAGTGGGAGAACGCCGAGAACCGCGAACACCGCGGCGAGCAGAATTCCCGCACTCGTGATGACGCCACCGGTCGCACCGAGCGCCGCGACCATTCCTCGAACGATTCCCGCGGGTTTGCCGTCGACGAGAACTTCGGATTCCTCTTTGACACGGGTCATGAGGAACATGTTGTAGTCGATGCCCAACGCCACGAGGAAGAGGAACGACAACACGAACACGTTCGAATCGAGCGCGGGGAAACCCCAGATCGTCTCGAACAGCAACCACGAGGTGCCGACTGCGGCGAAATAGGACGCGACCACGGTTGCGAGCAGCAACAGGGGCGCGATGAGCGCTCGCAAGACGAGGATCAGCACGATGAGGACGACGGCGAGAACGCTGGGGAAGATGAGTCCCTCGTCCGCCGAAATCGCCGTTCGCGTGTCGAGGATCTGGGCGTCGCTTCCGCCGACGAGCGAATCACCCGATCCGATTCCATCGAGGTCGTCTCGCATCTCCAGGATTGCGCTTCGTGCGGCCTCCGATTCGGAATCGGTGTCGAGGGTCGCGGTGAGATAGACCCAATTGCCCGCAGTTCCCTTGACCTCTGAATACGTCGGCTCGGGTTCCGGGACTGGAATCGGAACACCGAATTCGTCGAACTGAGGCGGTGCGGGCGGCACGACAACCTCGACGAGATCGCCGCGGTCAGCGAGGTACGACTGCACGACATCGAGGTCGTCCTCACGCACCATGACGGTGACCGGTGTTCCCTGGAATTGTTCGAACTTATCGGTGAGGAGTTCGATGCCCTTGACGGCGTTCGGCTTGTCGAGGAATCGCTCGTTCTGGGTGAGACCGCTCTGCACGCCGAGCGCCGGAAGAGCGAGGCCGATGGCGAGCGCCGCCGAGCCGATGCTGAACCACACGGGACGACGGGAAATGGTCTTGCCCGCGCGGGCCCAGAGGCTTTCGCGTTTCGGGGCGACACCGAATTTCGGTGTGAGCGGCCAGAAGATCCAGCGCGGCCAAATGACGAGAGCGAACGGCAACACGATGAGCCCTGAGATCATCGCGACGGCAATGCCGACCACACCGGCAAGACCGAGCGCACGACTGGAATCGAGGTGAGCGAAAAGCAACACGGCCATGACGATGAGCACGGTTCCACCCGAGGCGAGAATCGCCGGACCAGTGCCGCGGACGGCTTTCGCCATCGCGGCGGCTCGGCTCTCGAGTTTGATGAGTTCTTCGCGGTATCGCGAAATGATGAGCAACGCGTAGTTCGTGCCCGCACCGAACACGAGCACGGAGAGAATTCCCGTGGTCGACGCATCGAGCTGCCCGCCGAGCATTTCGGCGGCCTTGCGTGCCATTCCACCGGCCAGCGCGTCGGCCATGCCCACGACGAGAAGCGGCACGATCCAGAGAATCGGTGAACGGTAGGTGATGAGCAGAAGCAGGATGACGACGCTCGCGGTAACAATGAGCAGTGTGATGTCGGCTCCGGCGAACACGTTCGCGATGTCGATGGCGAAACCTTCGGGACCGCTGAGATACACCGTGACACCGGTCAGGCCGGCCTGCGCGGCGGTGTTGATGGTGTCGTATCGCGCCTCTTGATCGTCGACCACGCTCGTCTTTTCGAGCGGAACAATCGCCGCGGCTGTCGTGCCATCGTCCGACACGAGTGCGGGCGGAGCCACCGTGAGGTCGGTTTGCGTGTCGTAGATTTTCGCGACGTTGTCGTTGATTGTTGCGAGTTGTTCGTCGGTGAGATCGCTCTCGCTGGTGAAGACAACAAACATCGACGTACCCGTGCCTGCGGGGAACGCATCGACCAGTCGGGCAACCTTGGCCGACTCCGACGCCGTGGGCGCACCCGACTCCGGTGCGGTCTCGGCCGAACGTTGTCCCGTGATGGCGAGAAGGCCACCCGCGAGGATCGTGGCGAGAGTCATCGCGATGAGGGCGGACCAGAATCGATAAGTCTTGTCGAGGAACACCAGAACTCCGTTTCGAAGGGTGGCTTCATGCCACGCGCTTCCCTTCAGAATAGTCGTCGCGCGGTCGCGACATCTCAAAGGTGGTCGGCTCAGAGGTCGGCCGACTGCTCGCGTTCGGCCTTATTGAATTCGGAATCCTTACTGGAAACCATCTCTTTGATCTGTTCCATCGTCATCGTCGCGGCCATCGCGCGCAGTGAAGCGGGGTACGCCGCCACCTGCGGGTAATCCTCAATCGGGATGATGCTGTGGACGACTGTGTCGTCGTAGACGTGAACGAGTTGGATCGATTGGCCGCCATCGACCGCCGAGAGCAGCAAATCCCGACTCATTCCGATGTCGACGGTGTAACAGGTCGCACTCGCCACGGCCACGGGGATTCCGGCGAACGTGCCGAAGGTCGAATAGTGAAGGTGGCCGCCGAGAATCGTGCGAACATCCGATCCGCGCACCACCGTCTCGAGGCGTTCCAGCCCATCGAGTTCGATGAGCCGCATGAGATCGTTGGGCGATCGAAGCGGCGGGTGGTGGAGCGCGAGGACAGTGCCGTGTTCGGCGGGTGTCGAGAGTTCGTGCGCGAGCCAGTCGAGTTGGGAGTCGGCGAGTTCGCCGTGGTGGTAACCGGGAACGCTCGTATCGAGTGCGATGACACGAAGACCCTTGATGTCATAGACCCGATCCTGCGGTTGATCGGTTTCGGCCCCGAAAAGCTCGCGCGAATACGCTTCACGCTCGTCGTGATTGCCCATGACCCACACGATTTCGGCGCCGAGATCGCGGGCGACGGGCTCGACCGCGCCCTTCAGTCGCTGGTAGGCCTCGGGCTCGGCGATGTCAGCGAGATCGCCCGTGAACACCAGCACATCGGGAGTAACGTCACTCGCCGTCATTCGTGTGAGGAGGCGTTCGAGGTTGCGGGTCGCTTCGATCGAGGTGAACAGCTTGCGCGAGCCACCCAGAAGGTGCGTGTCGGAAATGTGCGCGATGACGTGCGTGGGTCGCGGCGTGAGTTCGAGCACTCTCGAAGATTACCGCGAATCGATTCGTCGCCAGCCGCCCTCCGTCGATTCGACCCGACCGTCGAGAGCGAGCGTCCCGAGCACGGCACTCACCGTCGTCGCCGCGAGCCCGCTCCGGGATGCGATTTCGGTGACCGATCGAGTTCTCGACGACGACAGTGCATCCAGCACCCGAATCGCGTCGGGATTGTCGGCGGGCAATCCGCCCTCCGCGTTCGCGACTTCTCCGAGCAACTCGAGTGCCTCCGCCACCGTGGTGACGAGGGTGGCCGCCGGGTTGGTGCGCAGCAGGCGGTGGCACCCCGCGCTAGCCCCGCTGGTGATGGGGCCGGGCACGACCGCGACCGGCCGGTCGAGGTCGCGCGCGTGGGTCGCCGTGTTGAGCGATCCACTTCGATAACCTGCCTCGACAACCACCGTGACACCCGCCATCGCGGCGATGAGGCGGTTGCGTTGAAGGAACCGCCAGCGAGTCGGAGCGCCGCCCGGGCTCACCTCGCTGAGCACCACGCCGGCCGCCATGATGCGACGGAGCAGTTCTTCGTGACCCGAGGGGTACAGCTGGTCGACCCCGCCCGCGAGTACCGCAACCGTCGTTCCGCCACACGCGAGGGTTGCGCGATGCGCCATACCGTCAATTCCGTAGGCACCGCCCGACACCACCGTGTATCCGCGGGAGGAGAACCCGGCGGCGAAGTCCATTGCGACGTGTTCCCCGTAGCCGGTCGAGGCACGCGCGCCAACCACGGCAACGGCGCGTTCGGTCGAGGGCAGCGCGCCAATTGATCCGCGACACCACAAAACGTGAGGGGCGTGATCGCGCAGATCGAGGAGGCCGTTCGGCCAGACCTCATCCCGAGGAATGACGAGGTTCGCGTCAATCGACGCGGCGGTTGCCAGCGCCCGAAAGAACGCCGCGGAATCAAGGCGCGGCTCCCACCGGGCGAGCGCCTCGGCCATTTCACTGGCCGACACGTCGATCGTCGCCAGTGTCGACGCCGCTGGTCGACCGAGAATCGCCTCCAGTGCGTCCGCCGCACCTCGCTCGCGCACGAGTGCGCCGGCAATTCGATCGCCGGGTTCGACGAGGAAGCTCCACGCCGCCGAGGCAAAGGCGTTTCGGCGATCGGTGGCGTCCCCGTCGGGTCGGAGTGGCGTCATCGCTCGGTCGATACCCGCGGCATCGAGGTTCCACACCGTCGTCATGAGGCAACTCCTTGTCTGAGGAAATACGCACGACCGACGTGTTCGGGCGTGGGGGTCGTGGTGCCCGCACAGTCGGCGAGAGTCCAGGCGATTCGGATTATGCGGTCGTACCCACGCATCGTGATTGCTCCGCGATCCAGCGCGGCATCAATTGCGCGAACCGTCGCGGGAGCGAGGCGAAAGCGACCCGTGCGAAGTTCTGTCGCGTCGGGTCGGGTTCGACCCCATCGTTCGATGGCCGCGGCCCTCGCCGAGGTGACCCGTTCGCGAGCGACAGTAGTGGTGACCCGCGGCGAATCAGAATCGAACACCGTCGCCCGCGACACACGCTCGACGGCGAGACGCATGTCGATTCGATCGCGAATCGGGCCGGAGAGACGTGCCAGATAACGGCGTCGCTTGTCGGGCGTGCATTCGCACGTGGAATCGGCGGAACCGGCACGGCCACACGGACAGGGGTTCGCAGCGAGCACGAGGTGAATGCGAGCGGGGAAACGTGCGCTCTGTGCCGCTCGGTGAATAACGATGTCGCCCGACTCGAGGGGTTGGCGTAATGCGTCGAGAACGGCCGAGGAGAACTCGGGCGCTTCGTCGAGGAAAAGCACACCGCCGTGGGCTTGCGAAATTGCGCCCGGTCGAATCACCCCCGAGCCACCTCCCACCATCGCGACCGAGGTGGCGGTGTGGTGCGGCGCGATGAACGGCGGTCGTGTGATGAGCCGCGATGTGTGTGCCACCCGCGTGAGCGAGGCGACGCTCGTCACATCGACCGCGTCGTCGGTGTCGAGGTCGGGAAGGATCGCGGCGAGGCGTTCCGCGAGCATCGTTTTGCCGGCGCCGGGCGGTCCGACCATGAGAACGTGGTGCCCGCCGGCTGCCGCCACGATGAGAGCATCGACCAGGTCGGGTTGCCCCACGATGTCAGCGAGATCGACGCTCGACGACACGACGCCGGGCTCAACGGGTGCCTCGATGGGATCGACATCGCCGGCCACCACGTTCGCACCGTGTTCGCACGCGGCTCCCGCGAGGCTCGCGACCGCAATAACGGTGACATCGGGTACCAGCTCGCCCTCAGCGCGGTTCCCCCACGGCACCATCACCCGTGTCGCACCCGCGTCGCGCGCCGCGACCACGGCCGGGAGAATCCCTGCGATGGGCCGCAGCCGGCCATCGAGTGCGAGTTCGCCGAGGTGAACACAACCGGCAACGGAATCGGCGGGTACCGCACCCGTACCCGCGAGAATGGCGAGCGCAATTGCGAGGTCGAAGCCACTCCCCTGCTTGGGAACGCTGGCGGGCGACAGGTTGACCGTGACGCGGGTGGGCGGCATGGCGAAGCCCGAATTGGTGATGGCACTGCGCACCCGATCTTTCGCCTCGCCCAGTGAGGTGTCGGGCAACCCGATGAGCACCAGTGCCGGGAGCCCCGCCGCGATGTCGACCTCGATGTCGACGAACCGACCTCCGAGACCGGACAGCGCGATGGACCGAGTGCGACCGATGCTCACGCGAACACTCCGATTCGGTGGTCAAGACTCTCCACAAATTTCCCGTCACCGACAATGCCGATTGCGTCAATGCGCAGTTGGCGCGAGCCCGTGTCGTGGCCGACGCACCACTCGCCGGCAAGGGCGCGCAGTCTGGCGAACTTCGCCGGAGTGACCGCCTCGAGGGGATGCCCGAAGCGAACGGACCGCCGCGTTTTGACCTCGACGACGGCCACCGTGGTGCCAAAGCGGGCGACGATGTCGATTTCCCCTCGTGCACATCTCCATCGCCGATCGAGAATGACGTATCCGTTCGCTTCGAGAAACTCCCCCGCGACGCGTTCACCCCACTCGCCCAGTTCGTCTTTGCGTGCCATGCATCTAGGTTCGTCGAGACGACCGAACCGGATAGGCGTCACGCCCGAAGCGGTGCACAACCCCCACAGAGCGGGGGCTGGGGAGAGGGTTTAGCTGTCGCCGATGGCGAGGTCGCGTGGGAGCTTGAGCTCCTTCTTGCCCGTCTCCTCGACGTTGACGTCTTTGAAGGTGAGAATTCGGACCGACTTGACGAAGCGATCCGCGCGATAGACGTCCCAGACCCAGACGTCGGTGAGGGTCAGTTCGAAGAAGAAGTCGTTGCCGACCTCGCGAACAACCTGGTCGACCTCGTTGGCGAGGTAGAAGCGCCGTTCCGTCTCGACCACATACGAGAACTGCCCGACGACGTCGCGGTATTCGCGGAACAGTTGAAGTTCCGACTCGCGGTCGTAGGCGTCGAGCTCGTCGTCGTTCATCGAGTCAATTCTAAGTCTCGGCGCGCTCAGCCGAGAACCGACGTCAGCCAGGTTCGACGGTGCAGGTCGGTCGCGCCGTGCGCGCGAATGGCGTCGAAGTGCGTTGCGCTGCCGTAACCCTTGTTCGACGCCCACAGGTAGGGGTCATCGGTTCCACCCGCATCGATCATCATTCGATCGCGGTGCACCTTGGCCCACACCGACGCCGCCGCAACGACCGCGCAGTCGCGGTCGGCTTTGGGCTGCACGCGAACCGACATAGTAGGAACGAGCGCGCCCGCCAACCAGTTGTGCGTACCGTCGAGAATCACGTCGGCCCCCGTCACGTCAACACCCGCAATCGCCAGAGAGGCGAACGCGCGTTCCGCCGCTCGAGCGAGCGACGACACGATGCCGTGCTCGTCGATTTCGCGCGCCGATGCCGCGCCCAACGCGATCGCGTCGGTCCACTCCCCGACCGAATCGACAAGGCGCTCCCGCGCCGTCGCCGACATCAACTTCGAATCGCGGAGTCCGGCGGGGAAATCGGTGATCGACGCGATCACCGCGACACCCACCATGACGGGACCGGCTACCGCTCCGCGACCGACCTCGTCGACACCGATGACCAGCCGTGCTCCGTTCGCGAAGAGATCGCGTTCGCGGCCGAGCGTCGGGTCAGTCGCCATTCGAGAAGTGGGACGAGAAGTTGTCGAGCCACGTCCAGCGGTTGAACGGCCACGAGATGACAATCGCGCGCCCGACGACCATGTCGAGCGGAACGAACCCGTGCCCCGGCTTGTCCTGGTTGTAGCGCGAGTCGGCGGAGTTGTAACGGTTGTCGCCCATCACCCACAGCGACCCGTCGGGAACGGTGACGGTGAACTCCATTCCGCTCGCCGCGTCGTGGCCGCTGAGGTCGATGTAAGGCTCATCGACGGGATCGCCGTTGACGATGAGGCTACCCGTCGCATCACAACATTCGACCGTGTCACCCGGAAGCCCGATCACACGCTTGACGAGGTGGTCCTCCGAATCGGATCCTCCGAAGCCCACAACCGAGGCGATCAGATCGACGGCACCGCTGAGTAAGTCGGGGGCGTCACGCGGAGCGGACGTGAGCCAGCCGCCCGGATCGCTGAACACGACGACATCGCCGTGTTCGAGGGGGAAAACGTCGGGCACGAGCTCGTTGACGATGATGCGGTCGTTGACGTGCAGTGTGCCCATCATCGACTCCGACGGAATGTAGAACGAACGGAAAAGGAACGTCTTGACGACGAACGAGATGAGAAGCGCGGCGACAACGATGATGAGAACGTCTTTGAGGAAAGTGCCAACACTCTTGAGAAACGACTGCGGCATGTCTTCCTTCGGGACGGGTTTCGAAGCGCCCTGACCGCAATTGTACGACCAAAGAATAAGGGCCCGTCGCAACGCGCGACAGGCCCCAATCCGAATGCTCGAGTGCTTAGCTCTCGCGCTTCTCCTTGATTTTCGCCTTCTTGCCGCGAAGCGAACGGAGGTAGTAGAGCTTGGCGCGACGCACGTCACCGCGGGTGACGAGCTCGATGTGGTCGATGACCGGCGAGTGCACCGGGAACTTACGCTCCACACCGACCTGGAACGAAACCTTGCGCACCGCGAAGGTCTCGCGAACGCCGTGGCCCGAGCGGCCGATGACGACGCCCTGGAAGACCTGAATACGGCTGCGGCTACCCTCAATGATGTTGACGTGAACCTTCACCGTGTCACCGACGCGGAAGTCGGGAACGTCGCTGCGGAGCGACGCGGCGTCAATGGCATCAAATTTCTGCATGATGTCTTTCGCTTTCTGCATTCGCTTCGGGACGTCTGCGGTGGGGTTCGATCGCGACGGTCACGCCGAGCTTCTCCCCCGAAGCAGAGGACCCGGCAAAATCGCGCGTGCACAACGGCACAAGGGTCAATCTTGCCACAGTCGCCCGTCGTTTACCAATTAGGCTGACGGGGATAAGCATTGGAGAACCATGTGATTGAACTGCGAACCCGCGACGAGATCGAGGCGATGCGACCCGCCGGTCGGTTCGTGGGCTCGGTGTTGACGGCGGTCAAGGAATTCACGACGGTCGGCACGAATCTTCTTGAGATGGACGCGCTCGCCCACCAGATGATTCGCGATGCCGGCGCCGAATCGTGCTACATCGACTACCACCCCTCGTTTGGTGGTTCCCCGTTCGGCAAGGTGATCTGCACGAGCATCAACGACGCGGTTCTTCACGGACTCCCCCACGACTACTCGGTCAAGGACGGCGACATCGTCTCGATTGACTTCGCCGCCTCGGTCGATGGTTGGGTGTGCGACTCGGCCATCAGTTTCATCGTCGGCGCGGTCGACCCCGAGGACGCGCGGGTCATTCGCGCAACCGAAGAAGCGCTCGTGGCGGGCATCGCCGCCGCTCAGGTTGGCAACGCCATCGGCGACATCTCCGCCGCGATCGGTGACGTCGCCGAGAGCTACGGATACGGGGTCAACCTCGATTTCGGCGGGCACGGTGTGGGACGCGAAATGCACGGCGACCCCCACGTTCCCAACGACGGTCGACCTGGTCGTGGATACAAATTACGGGAAGGCCTCGTCATTGCGATAGAGCCGTGGTTCATGCGCACGACCGACGAAATTTTCACCGACCCCGACGGGTGGACCTTGCGATCAGCAGACGGATCGCGCGGCGCGCACACCGAGCACACGATCGCGGTGACGGCCGATGGGCCGATGGTGTTGACCGCGCGCGACTAATCGCCGAGCAAGTCGGGCCGACGTTCGCGCGTTCGCTCAATCTGTTGCTCGTGCCGCCACGCCTCGATGTTCGCGTGGTGACCGCTGAGGAGAATCTCCGGCACGGTGAGCCCGCGCCACTCCTGGGGCTTCGTGTACGACGGGTATTCGAGCAAACCACCCTCGTGGCTCTCCTCGTCGAGAGAGGCGGGGTTTCCCACCATTCCGGGGATCAGCCGCGTGACGGCTTCGATCATCGCCATCGCCGCGACCTCGCCGCCGTTGAGCACGTAGTCACCGAGTGAGATTTCGCGAACGCGAACGCGTTCCGAAAAGTGGTCGATGACGCGTTGATCGATGCCCTCGTAACGACCGCAGGCGAAGACGATGTGATTCTCGGTCGCGAGTTCGCGTGCGAGGGGTTGCGAGAGTACCTCACCGGCGGGCGAAGGGAACACGAGAACCGTGTCGTCGTCGACGATGGTGTCCAGTGCTTCGCCCCAGGGTTCGGGGCGCATCACCATGCCCGCTCCCCCGCCGTAGGGGGAATCGTCGACTGTCTTGTGCACGTCGTGGGTGAAGTCGCGCAGGTTGGTCACACGAATGTCGACGAGGCCTGATTCACGCGCCTTGCCCACGAGCGACACATCGAGCACATCGAAGAACTCGGGGAAGATGGTCACGACGTCGATGCGCATGAGGTCACTCCGGGTTGGTCGTGGTCTCGTCGACGGGCTCCTCAAAGAGGCCGAACGGCGGTTCGATGTCCATCGTGCCACCGGCGATGTCCACGGCGGTGACGATCGCCTTGACGAACGGGATCATCACCTCGGTCCCGTTGGCCTCGACAATGAGCAGGTCCTGTGCGGGAAAGTGATCGACGCGGGCAATCGTTCCGACCGGGTTGCCGTTGCGGCGAACCGTGAGTCCGATGAGCTGGTGGTCGTACCACGCGTCCTCTTCGTCGGGTCGCGCATCGGCGGAATCATCGATCCACAGAATCGCCTTGATGAGAGACTCGGCGGCGTTGCGGTCGTCGATTCCCTCGAAGAACGCGACGGGGGAATCGTTGTACCACTTGAGTTCGCGAAGAGTGAGAGTTTTACCGAGCCACGGCGAATCGTCGGGAACCTGAAGCGTGAATTCGGCGCCCGGCGTGAAGCGCGACGCGGGGTCGTCGGTATACATCTCGACCTTGATAGCGCCCTTGAGCCCGTGTGCCTTGAGGAGCCGGCCGACGCGCAGACCCGATTCGGGTCGCTGGGCGGCCATTATTCCGCGGAGTCGACGATGTCGACGCGCACGCGCTTACCGTCGGCGATTGCCGCGATGAGGGTGCGGAGAGCTTTTGCCGTACGGCCGCCCTTGCCGATCACGCGCCCGAGGTCGTCGGGGTGAACGGTCACCTCGAGAAGGTCTCCACGCGGAGTGTTCTTCGCCACGACGGTGACGTTCTCCGGGTGATCGACAATCCCCGATACGAGGTGCTTGAGGGCGGCCGCCAGCATCAGACTTATTCGGCCTTCTCGGCGTCGTCAGCAGATTCCGCGGCGGGAGCCTCGTCGGCGGATTCCTCGGCTACGGGTGCTTCCTCAGCGGCGGGAGCCTCGTCGGCCGATTCCTCGGCTACGGGCGCTTCCTCGGTGGCGGCCTCAGGGGCCTCCTCCACTGCGGGGGCTTCGTCAGCAACGACCTCGGCTGCGGGAGCCTCGGTGGTGTCGGCGACGACATCCTCATTCACGATTTCAACGACCTCGTCAGCAGCTTCCGTGACGGGAGCGGCTTCTTCGACCTTCTTCTCAACGCGAGGGCGAATGACGGACTTCTTGGAGGTGTCCTCCTCGAACTCAACCTTCGAATCCTTCGTCAGGATCATGTTCTTGGCGTTCTTGTCGCCCTTGAACTTGCCCCAGTCGCCCGAGAGCTTGAGGATCGCGAGAACCTGCGGGCTCGGCTGCGCACCGACGGAAAGCCAGTACTGGGCGCGGTCCGAGTCGATCTCGATGAACGAGGGGTGCTCGGTGGGGTGATACTTGCCGATCTCTTCGATCGAACGACCATCGCGCTTGGTGCGCGAGTCGGCGACGACGATGCGGTAGTGGGGTGCACGGATCTTGCCCATGCGCTTGAGGCGGATTTTGACGGCCACGGTTCTCCAGAGTTGTTTGCGATTGGACGCACCGTCCGTCGAGCGTGGGGTTGCTCGCGTTCGGAAGCAGGGGGCCATTTCGCAGGGTTAGAGGGTCCTACGACATGGACACAAATACCTATCTTGCCAGAAAACGCCGACTCACGCGAATCAGGGGCGGCGCGACCACCAAACGCCGAACAGTGCGATGGCGCCACCGACGATGGCGATGACGTGGGGCCACTCGCCGAGAACGATGGCCGACTCGACGATCACAAGTGGTGGAACCACATAGGTCGACACGCCCAGGCGTCCGGCCGGCATCCGCTTGAGGGCGTAACCCCAGAGTCCGAATCCGAGAGCGGTCGGGATTGCGCCGAGCCACACTGCACCCCACACCGCGGCGGCCGGTGCCGCAGGGAGTTGGGTGAGCGCACCAGGCAGGAACCACAGCATCGGAACCACCGCAACGGCCGCTCCGAGGAAGGTCACCTGCGTCGAGGGCAGGCGCCTGAGCGCGGGCTTTTGCGTCAGCACCCCGATTGCGTAGGTCACCGTCGCGACGAGCGCCCACAGGATTCCGACGACATCGACGTGATCGTTCGTCGCGGTGCCCCACGCGATGAGCCCGACCCCCGCGAGCGCGATGAGCGCACCGGCGAGAAGGTTGCGGGGAAGGGCTTCGCCGAGGAACAGGAACGCGCCAACCGCGATGAGGAGCGGTCCGATGTTGACGATGAAGGATGCGGTTCCCGCATCGATGGTTTGTTCCGCGGTGTTGAGGGCAACGATGTAGGTGGAAAACCACGTCACGCCGAACGCGACGATGAGACCCCATTCGCGAAGCGTCGGCCACATCCACTTCTGCCCGATGAGGAAAAGCCCGAGGAGCGGCACGGCGACCGATTGGCGAATGAGCGCGAGTTCACCCGGCCCGAATGATCCGAGCGCGGAGCGAATAACGACAAACGCACTCGACCACGCGAGCACAGTTCCAACGATCGCGGCGAGAACCAGCGTTGTCGGCTTAGCGGAGGTCACAGTCCGCCGCGCTCGAGGAGGCGACGCATCGTCTCCATGTCCTTGTCATCGGGTTCCGGTGCCGCTCCCGCTACTCCAAAAGCCCCACCGGTCGAGTTGGTCGCGGTTTCGGCGAGCGCCGCATTTTCGGCGGCACGCTTCGCGGGGTTACCGCTGCGCGACCCCTTCTTGCCCGATTGCTTGACCTGTTTGACACGTCCACCCGGGACCGCGCCCATTCCGGGAATCTGTGGAGTTCCCCCCTTGGCGACGGTCTTCATCATCTTCGCGGCCTGATCGAAACGCGTGACGAGTTGATTGACGTCGGTGACGGTCATGCCCGAGCCGTTGGCGATGCGAAGCCGCCGCGAACCATTGAGCAGTTTCGGGTTGTCGCGCTCGGCGGGGGTCATCGACCGAATGATCGCCTCGGTGCGGTCGATTTCCTTTTCGTCGAAATTGTCGATTTGCTCGCGCATCTTTCCCGCGCCGGGCAACATGCCTAGGAGCCCCTTCATCGAGCCCATCTTGCGAACCTGTTGGAGCTGTTCGAGGAAGTCCTGGAGGGTGAAGGTACTCGACTGAATCTTTTCGGCGACCTTCTCGGCCTCGCCCTGGTCGAAGTTCTTTTGCGCCTGTTCGATAAGCGTGAGGATGTCGCCGAGGTCGAGGATGCGACTCGCCATGCGGTCGGGGTGGAACGGTTCCATCGCGTCGAGGTCTTCACCCGTGGACGCGAAGACGATTGGGCGGTCGGTCATGCCTCGCACCGACAGGGCGGCACCACCGCGCGCGTCACCGTCGAGCTTGGTGAGAACGACACCCGTGAAGTCGACACCGTCTTGGAACGCTTTCGCCGTGGCGACCGCGTCTTGACCGATCATCGAGTCGAGCACGAAGAGCACGTCGTCGGGATCGGTCGCGTTGCGCACGTCGCGCGCCTCACGCATGAGTTCTTCGTCGACACCCAGTCGACCCGCGGTGTCGATGATGACGGTGTCGTACATCTTCTGCTTCGCAAACTTGACACCGTCCTTGGCGACCTTGACGGGGTTTCCCTTGCCGTTGCCGGGCTCGGGAGCGAAGATCGCGACGCCCGCTTGCTCGGCCACGACCGTCAGCTGTTGAACGGCGTTGGGCCGCTGAAGGTCACAGGCGACCAGAACGGGCGTGTGTCCTTCGGCGCGAAGGTATTTCGCGAGTTTGCCCGCGAAAGTCGTCTTTCCGGAACCTTGAAGACCCGCGAGCATGATGACGGTGGGCGGGTTCTTGGCGAAGTGGAGGCCCGTCGACTCACCACCGAGAATCTCGACAAGTTCTTCGTTGACGATCTGAACCACCTGTTGGGCGGGGTTCAGCGCTTTGTTGACGTCGTCGGACAGCGCGCGGTCGCGAATCTTTCCCGTGAACGACTTGACGACATCGAGCGACACGTCGGCGTCGAGCAGTGCACGACGGATTTCACGGACTGTCCCGTCGACATCGGCGGCACTGAGCTTGCCTTTACTGCGAAGCCCGGAAAGGGCCGACGTGAGTCGTTCCGAAAGGTTCCCGAAGACTGCCATAACCGTTCCAGACTAGTCGGCGAGGTGGTGCGTAGCCGCGAGTTCCTGGTAGTGAACGGCGTTGTGGCGGATGTCGGCGACCTCGTCGTCGGTCAGTTCGCGGCGCACTTTGCCCGGAACTCCCGCAACGAGCGAGCGGGGCGGAACGACGGTTCCTTCGAGGACGACGGTTCCCGCCGCGATGAGCGACTCGGCACCGATGCGCGCGTAGCTGAGGACCGTAGCGTTCATGCCGATGAGGCAATCGTCCTCGATTGTGCACCCGTGAATCACGGCGCCATGGCCGATGGATACGCCTCGGCCGACGACCGTCGGTGAGTCGCTTTCACAGTGAACCGCCACGTTGTCCTGAATGTTGGAGCCCTCGCCGAGGGTGATGGCGTTCACGTCCCCGCGGAGCACCGCGCCGAAGAACACCGACGAACGCGGAGCGAGCGTCACGCGGCCGACGACTGTCGCGTTGGGGGCGACCCACGCGTCGGAGGCGATTGCCGGGGTGTTTCCGTCGAACGAGCGAATCATGGTCGTGTCCTGCCGATCAGTCGAGAAGTTGTTGCACGAACACGTGCGGGGTGAAACCGGTGAGGTCGTCGATGCCCTCGCCCTGGCCGACGAGCTTGACGGCGAGCCCGGTCGATTCCTGAACGGCGAAGACGAAGCCGCCGCGGGCGCTTCCGTCGAGTTTGGTGAGCACCAGCCCCGTCACGCCCGCTTGTTCGAGAAACGCGTGTGCTTGGTTGAGGCCGTTCTGCCCGGTCGTCGCATCGAGCACCAGCAACGTTTCGTTGATGGGACCAAGCTTCTCGACGACGCGTTTAATCTTCGAGAGTTCGTCCATGAGGCCCGACTTCGTGTGGAGGCGGCCGGCAGTGTCGACGATGACAATCTCGTGCCCCTCCGCCGTCGCACGTTCGACAGTTTGAAACGCCACGGACGCGGGATCCTGCCCGTCGTGTTGGGGTCGCACGATGTCGACTCCAGCGCGCTCTGCCCACGTCGCAAGTTGGTCGACGGCGGCAGCACGGAACGTGTCCGCCGCGCCAACGATGACGCGCTTTCCTCGGGAGGTGATGAACTTCGCGAGTTTGCCGATGGTCGTGGTCTTTCCGACGCCGTTGACTCCGACGACAAGGACCACCGCGGGGGCGCCGGGTTCGGACTGGAGGTTGAGCGTCGAATCGAACGCGGAGAGCCGCTCCTCGAGCACCTCTCCGAGGATGCGGCGAAGGTCGTCGGTGTCGAGAGTCGCCGAAATATCCGCGATGCGATGAACGGCCTCGATCACCTCATCCGTGACCGTGGTGCCGAAATCGGCCTGCAGCAGGGTGTCCTCGAGGTTCTCCCAGTCGGCCGGCTCCACCAGACGCGCAGTCGACGAGAACAAGTTCTGGAACACCTTCGCAAACGACCACGCCACGGTTAGACCTCCGTCGCTTGCGCGATGCGTTGCCCGACGACCGCACTGACGCCATCACCGCGCATCGACACACCGTAGAGCGCGTCCGCGATTTCCATCGTGCGCTTTTGGTGGGTGATGATGAGCAACTGCGACGCGGCGCGAAGTTCCTCGAAGATGCTGAGAAGTCGGCCGAGGTTGGCGTCGTCGAGAGCGGCCTCGACCTCGTCGAGAATGTAGAACGGAGACGGACGCGCCTTGAAGATGGCGACGAGGAGGGCAACCGCGGCGAGGGATCGCTCGCCACCCGAAAGCAGCGACAGGCGCTCGATCTTCTTTCCCGCCGGCTTCACCGACACCTCGATTCCCGT
>JAHEGC010000005.1 GCA_024639965.1 Micrococcales bacterium | reverse complement strand
GCGATTTACGCCGAGAACGAGGTGCTGAAATTCCTCGCGAACGAAGCGGGCATGCCCGATTCAGCGGGTGGTGTGTTCGTTCAGGGCGGAACCAACGGTAATCTCTCCGCGCTCGTCGCGGCACGCTTCGACGCGATCCACAGGCTCAAGGAACAGGGTCGCGGTCTACCCGCGCGCTGGAAGGTGCTCGCCTCCGAAGAGGCCCACTCGTCCATCGCTCACGCGGCGCGCGTCATGGACGTTGACGTTGTCAAGATCCCCGTCGGACCGGACGGCCGGCTCACCGGTGAACTGGTCGAGCGCCACATGAACGGCGACTGGCATGGAATCTTCGCCGTCGTCGCGACGGGAGGCACGACGAACTTCGGAATCGTCGACGACATCTCGAGCGTCGCAGCAGTCGCGCGTGAACACGACGTTTGGGTTCACGTCGATGGTGCTTACGGTGTGGCCGCGATGCTCGCCCCGTCGACCAAAGACCTCTTCGTCGGTCTCGCTGATGTCGACTCGCTCATCGTCGACCCCCACAAGTGGCTGTTTGCGCCCTTCGACGCGTGCGCGCTCATCTACCGAAACCCGTCAATCGGACGTGCGGCACACACCCAGCACGCGTCATACCTCGACGTTCTCACCGACACCGACGAGTGGAATCCCTCCGACTTCGCGGTTCACCTCAGCCGACGTGCCCGTGGCCTCCCGCTGTGGTTCTCGATGGCGACATACGGCGTGGCCGCTTACCGCGATGCGATCGAGGCGACGAACGAACTCGCGCGACGCATCGCCGACGTGATTCGCGCGAGCGACCATCTCGAACTCGTTCGTGATCCGATGCTCTCCGTGGTCGTGTTCCGCCGCAAGGGCTGGACCCAGGATCAGTACACCGAATGGGGCGACCGCATGTACGCCGACCAGGTCGCCGCGTGCTTCCCCTCGAAGCACAAGGGCGAGCCCGTCTTCCGATTCGCCATCGTCAATCCCCGAACCACGTTCGAAATTCTGATGGAATTGGTCGAGAGCCTCAAGCACGAGGGATAACAGGAGTACGACAATGGTGAATCGCTGGCCCGCGGAATGGGAAAAGCACGAGCGCACGTGGATGGCGTGGCCGACCTCGGGGTACTCGCTCGGTGAAACCGAGGCGGAAATCGCCGCGGCACGGGGAGCGTGGTCGTCCGTCGCTAACGCCGTGGTCCGGCACGAGCCCGTGACGATGATCGTCAACGCCGATGACGTCGAGATCGCTCGCGACTGGCTCGACTCCGCCGTGGAAATCGTCATCGCCCCGCTCGACGACGCGTGGATGCGCGACATCGGTCCGACGTTCGTTCGAGACGACGCGGGCGTTCTGCTCGGCGTCGACTGGGTGTTCAACGGTTGGGGCGCGCAGGAGTGGGCGACCTGGGAAAAGGACGCCGAGATCGCACGAACTGTGCTCGATCTCGCTCAATCGCCGATCGTCTCGACGTCGATGGTCAACGAGGGCGGGGGAATTCACACCAACGGCGATGGTGTCGTCCTGGTCACGGAGACCGTTCAGCTCGATCCCGGCCGCAACCCCGGGTGGACGCGCGACGAGGTCGAACGTGAATTGTTCGACACGCTGGGCGCCACACGAATCGTGTGGATGCCGCGGGGACTCACACGCGACTACGACGAATTCGGAACGCGCGGTCACGTCGACATCGTCGCGACGTTCTGCAACCCGACGACGGTGTTGTATCACGACCAACGCAACCCCGAGCACCCCGACTTCGCGGTGTCGGAACAGATCCGCACGACGCTCGAGGCCGAAGGGTTCGACCTCATCGCCGTCCCCGCGCCGAAGACGCTTCGCGACGAGGAGGGTTTCGTCGACTATTCGTACATCAACCACTACGTCTGCAACAACGCCGTCATCCTCTGTGGGTTCGACGACCCGAACGACGTCGTCGCCAAGGCGATTCTCGAAAAGGCCTACCCGGGCCGTGTCGTCGAATTGGTCGACGCCCGCGAGATCTTCGCCCGCGGCGGCGGTATCCACTGCATCACGCAGCAGCAACCCGCTTAGTCGAGCCACTCCCAGGTAATTCGGTACTGTGCCGAATAACGCGGATGGCACAGCGTGCAGGACACATTCATGTTGCGCGGTCGGCGAAAGCGCATCACCTCATGACCGTTGGGACACGTTCCGCGCCACCGATAAAGATGCGTCGGCGACGCACCCTCGTGTCGAACCCAGCCCGTGTATCCGATCGATCGAGCCGTATCGAGCCAGTGCTGGCTGTGATTGTGCTTCTTGCCGACCATCGCGTGCGCAACCTCGTGCAGCAGGGTCTGCTCGACGTCGTCGAGTTCGGCGATGGCGACATAGTGGCGAGACACCGAAATTCGTTTCGTGTCGTGGTGACACGCCCCGACGCGCTTGAGCGCGTTGTCGAAATAGAACGTCCACACCCATTTTTTGTCGGCGAGGTGTTCGGCGATGAGGCGCTCGGCCACTTCGATGATCTCGTCGAAATCCGCCATTTGTTCTCCTTCACCGACTCGTCGTTCCATTATGTAAACCCTCACCGACGAGCAGGTATTCCGCGTCAGGTGCGAAAAACGTTTCGCGACGGTGGGGGGGATTCCACCGCGGTCGCATCCGTCACGACGGTTCCGCGCCGGGCCCACTCGCGCGCGTCCTCCCCCGCAACGAGCGTCGTCGGATGGGGTCCGAGGCCGGCGATCCCCGCGACCCACTCGGCGTCGTGGTCCGCACGTGTCGAACAGGCGACGACGTTGCCGTACCGCTTGCCCGAGGCGATGCTCATTTCGGCCACGCCGAACACCGAACCGAACACGTAGCGCAGTGTGGCGAATTGGTTGTGGGTGAAGGTGAGCGGGGGGCCGTCGGTGAGGTTCGCGAGCACGACTCCGGTGGGGGAGAGGAACCGACGCAGTTCCTGGTAGAACTCGACGGTGGTTACGTGGGCCGGAGTTCGTGCGCCCCGATAAACGTCGACGACGATGAGGTCGACCTGGCCGACCAATCCGGCCGGGAGAGATCCGAGTGTGGCGCGCGCGTCGCCGTAACGACAGCGGATGGTCGCCGACCGTGGAAGGGGGAGGTGCTCACGAACGAAGTCGACGAGGTCACGCTCCAGCTCGATGACCTGCTGACGTGATCCGGGACGAGTCGCGTTCACGTAGCGCGGGAGAGTCATCGCGCCCGACCCGAGGTGGAGGGCGGTAATCGCCTCTCCCGCGGGAAACGCCCGGTCGATGATGTGTCCCATTCGTGCGATGTAGTCGAAGTGCAACGCGGTCGGGTCGGAGAGGTCGACCTGGGATTGGGGGGTTCCGTCGACCACGAGTAGCCAACACCCGGGTTGCCAGGGGTCGGGTTCGATTGTTGCGATGAGCCCGCTCTCCGCGAGTCGCAGTGTGGGGGCGTCGACCATTCCCCAATTCTCTCGCGCCGCGCGTTACCGTGGAGCCATGGTCGAAAAGTCGAACTGGGACCGCATGCGGGCGGGGGAGGCGTACATCGCCGATGACCCTCAGATTGAGGCCGCCTGGCGCCGCGCCATGACGCTCATGGACGCCTACAACGCGGCAGGTTCGGCAAACCTAGCCGAACGTCGGCGAATCCTCAAGGAGTTGTGTGGCTCGGTGGGAGTCGAGGTCGAACTACGCCCGCCCCTTTTCGTCGACTACGGAACGAACCTCACCATCGGCGATCGCGTCTTCGCAAACTTTGGTCTCGTCGCGCTCGATGTCGCCCCCATCACGATTGGCGACGACGTGCAGATGGGACCGAACGTCCAACTCCTCACGCCAACCCACCCGATCGATCCGACCGAGCGTCGCGACAAGTGGGAATCGGCGGCCCCCATCTCCATCGGCAACAACGTCTGGCTCGGCGGCGGAGCCATCGTGCTCGCCGGTGTGACCATCGGCGAGAACTCGATCATCGGCGCGGGGGCTGTCGTGACGAAGGACATTCCCGCCAACGTCGTGGCGGTCGGAAACCCGGCACGCGTGGTCAAAAATCTTGACGGCTAATCGTTACCAATTCGAAACTTTACAAAACCGCGAAACGCGTGTAACGTAGCAAGTTGCGCTGATTTCTGTTCGCGAGACATATGGCGGTTTCGCGATTACCCCGTAAATAGTGGCGGGTTCGAAGCGCTCTCCCACGCACAAACACTGTATCAAGGGCCCCGCCCGCAAAGGACATATCTGTGGCTGTTAAGAAGAAAAACCAGGGGACCGGACGCGACGCGAACCGCGTGTCGTTTGCCAAGGTGACCGACGCGCTCACCGTTCCGGACCTCCTCGCTCTTCAAACCGAAAGTTTCGCTTGGCTCATTGGGGAGGACGGCTCGGAAGGGCCTTCCGGCCTCGAGGAGATCTTCACCGAGATCTCGCCGATCGAGAACGACACGATGCAGTTGTCGTTCACGAACCCGTATCTCGAGGAGAAGAAGTTCGAACTCGACGAGTGCAAGGAGCGCGGCAAGACCTACGCCGCCCCGCTGTACGTCGAGGCCGAGTTCATGAACCACACGACGGGTGAAATCAAGACCCAGACCGTGTTCATGGGCGACTTCCCCCTCATGACCCCCAAGGGCACCTTCGTCATCAACGGAACCGAGCGCGTCGTCGTGTCGCAGCTCGTCCGTAGCCCCGGTGTCTACTTCGAGAAGGTCGACGACAAGACGACCGACAAGGACCTCTTCTCCTGTCGCGTCATCCCCAGCCGTGGAGCGTGGCTCGAGTTCGAAATCGACAAGCGTGATCAGATCGGTGTCCGCATCGACCGCAAGCGCCGTCAGTCGGTGACTGTCTTCCTCAAAGCGCTCGGTATGACGCGCGAGCAGATCGAGAAAGAGTTCGCCGGGTCGTACTCGCTCGAGGAGACCCTCGCGCACGACAACATCCTCACGCAGGACGAGGCGCTCAAGGACATCTACCGCAAGCTCCGTCCGGGCGAGCAGGTCGCCATCGAGGCCGCCCGCACGCTTCTCGACAACTTCTACTTCAACTCGAAGCGTTTCGACCTCGCCAAGGTTGGCCGTCACAAGCTCAATCGCAAGCTCGGCCTCGAGCTCCCCATCTCGTCGTCGGTGCTCACGCTCGACGACATCATCGCGACGATCAAGTACCTCATCGCGCTGCACGAGGGCAAGGAAACGATCCCCGGCAAGCGTGCGGGCAAGAGCGTCGACATCCGTCTCGACGTCGACGACATCGACCACTTCGGTAACCGCCGCATCCGCGCCGTCGGTGAGCTCATCCAGAACCAGATCCGCACGGGTCTGTCGCGCATGGAGCGCGTCGTTCGCGAGCGCATGACGACGCAGGACGTCGAGGCGATCACGCCCCAGACGCTCATCAACATTCGCCCCGTGACGGCCGCAATCAAGGAGTTCTTCGGAACCTCGCAGCTCTCGCAGTTCATGGACCAGAACAACCCGCTCGCCGGACTCACCCACAAGCGTCGTCTCTCGGCGCTCGGACCGGGTGGACTCTCGCGTGAGCGCGCTGGTGTTGAGGTGCGCGACGTTCACCCGTCGCACTACGGCCGCATGTGCCCCATCGAAACCCCCGAAGGCCCGAACATCGGTCTCATCGGGTCGCTCGCATCGTTCGCGCGCATCAACTCGTTCGGATTCATCGAGACTCCGTACCGTCGCGTTGAAAACGGCAAGGTCCTCCCCGTAGGCACCGAGGCCGAGCGCAAAAAGAACATCCAGTACCTCACGGCGAGCGAGGAAGACGAGCACGTCGTCGCGCAGGCGGGTGCCCGCCTCAACAGTGACGGCACTCTCGCCGACGACCGCGTTCTCGTCCGCGTCAAGGGTGGAGAGGTCGACATTGTTCCCGCGGACCGCGTGGACTTCATGGACATCTCCCCCCGTCAGATGGTGTCCATCGCGACCTCGCTCATTCCGTTCCTCGAGCACGACGATGCGAACCGCGCACTCATGGGTGCGAACATGCAGCGTCAGGCCGTTCCGCTCCTCCGTTCGGAGGCGCCGATCGTCGGAACCGGTATGGAGTCGTACGCGGCGTTCGACGCGGGTGACCTCGTTGTTGCCAAGTTCGCCGGTGTCGTGCAGGAGGTCACGGGAGATTCCGTGGTCGTCCTCAACGACGACGCAAGCGAGAAGGTCACGACCTACCCGCTTCGCAAGTTCGAGCGTTCGAACCAGGGAACGAACTTCAACCACCGCATCATCGTCAACGAGGGAGACAAGGTTGCCAAGGGCGCCGTCCTCGCCGACGGTCCCGCGACGGAGAACGGAGAGCTCGCTCTCGGAAAGAACCTCCTCGTCGCGTTCATGTCGTGGGAGGGTCACAACTTCGAAGACGCGATCATCCTCAGCCAGAATCTCGTCAAGGACGACACGCTCTCGTCGATTCACATCGAAGAGTACGAGGTCGACGCCCGCGACACGAAGCTCGGACCGCAGGAGATCACGCGCGACATCCCCAACCAGTCTCAGGAGAGCCTCGCTCACCTCGACGAAGAGGGAATCGTCCGCATCGGTGCCGAGGTTCGCGCGGGTGACATTCTCGTCGGCCGTATCACCCCGAAGGGTGAGACCGAACTGACCGCCGAGGAGCGTCTGCTCCGTGCGATCTTCGCCGAAAAGGGCAAGGAAGTTCGTGACTCGTCTCTCCGCGTTCCCCACGGTGAGCACGGAACCGTCATCGACGTCAAGATTTTCAACGCCGACGACGAAGACGACGAGCTGAGCAACGGTGTCCTCAAGAAGGTCATCGTCTACATCGCTCAGAAGCGCAAAATCTCGGAGGGCGACAAGCTCGCCGGCCGTCACGGCAACAAGGGTGTCATCGCGAAGATTCTTCCGGTCGAAGACATGCCGTTCCTCGAGGACGGAACCCCGGTTGACGTCATTCTCAACCCGCTCGGTGTGCCCGGTCGAATGAACTTCGGTCAGGTCCTCGAAATCCACCTCGGATGGGCGGCGAAGCAGGGATGGAAGGTCGCGGGCAACCCCGACTGGGCGAAGAACCTGCCGGAGGACGCTCGCGAAATCGAGCCCGGCACCAAGGTCGCGACCCCCGTGTTCGACGGTGCTGCCGAGGACGAGATCGCGGGTCTTCTCGACTCGACACTTCCTCGTGCCAACGGACAGAAGCTCATCGGTTCCGCCGGTAAAGCGACGCTGTTCAACGGCCGCACGGGAGAACCGTTCCCCGACCCCATCTCGGTCGGATACATGTACATCCTCAAGTTGCACCACCTCGTCGACGACAAGATTCACGCACGCTCGACGGGACCGTACTCGATGATCACGCAGCAGCCGCTGGGTGGCAAGGCGCAGTTCGGTGGACAGCGATTCGGTGAGATGGAGGTGTGGGCCCTCGAGGCCTACGGCGCTTCCTACGCTCTGCAGGAGCTCCTCACCATCAAGTCCGACGACATCGCCGGTCGCGTCAAGGTGTACGAAGCCATCGTCAAGGGACTCAACATCCAGGAACCGGGTATCCCCGAGTCCTTCAAGGTCCTCATGAAGGAGATGCAGTCTCTCGGACTCAACGTCGAGGTTCTCGACGCCGCCGAGAACCCCGTCAACCTTCGCGACACGGCTGACGACGCCGACCGCGCCACCGCATCGCTGGGTGTCAACATCGCCCGCGAAGAATCCGCCGAAGTGGACTTCGCCGGCTAGGCGCACAAGAACCTCTGCTGACTATCGAGAATCACGAAAGAGAAAACAGTGATCGACGCAACAACGTTTGACAAGATTCGCATCAAGCTCGCTACGAACGACCAAATTCGTTCGTGGTCGAGCGGTGAGGTGAAGAAGCCTGAAACCATCAACTACCGCACACTCAAGCCCGAGAAGGACGGTTTGTTCGGTGAGCAGATCTTCGGTCCCTCGAAGGACTGGGAATGCGCGTGTGGAAAGTACAAGCGCGTCCGTTACAAGGGCGTGACGTGTGAGCGATGCGGCGTCGAGGTGACTCGCCAGTCGGTTCGCCGGGAGCGCATGGGCCACATCGAGCTCGCAGCTCCCGTGACGCACATCTGGTACTTCAAGGGTGTTCCGAGCCGCCTCGGCTACCTGCTCGACATGGCGCCGAAGGACCTCGAGAAGGTCATCTACTTCGCCGCGTACATGGTGACGTGGGTCAACGAGGAGCTCGTTCACAACGAGATGCCGGCCGTTGAAAAGCGCGTGCAGTCCGAAATTCGCGAATACGAAAAGGTTCGCGATGAGGACATTGCCGAGCGCCAGAAGGAACTCGAAGACGAACTCGCGCAGCTCGAGGCGGACGACGCGAAGGCGGACGTCAAGCGCAAGGCCAAGGAAGCCGCCGAGCGCGAGATCGTCAACATCCGCAAGTCGTTCGATGAGGACATCGCTCGCTGGCAGCGCGCGTGGGATTCGTTCCGCTCGCTCAAGCAGGGTGAGCTGAAGGCCGACGACGTCGACTTCCGATTCCTCCTCGACAACTTCCAGGGAAACATCGACCCCGACAAGACCGAGCTCGGCGAGACGTTCTTCACCGCTCTCATGGGTGCCGAAGCGATCGAAGCGATGCTCAAGGACCTCGGAAAGAACGACCGCGAGAAGCTCAAGGCCGAGGGCGAGATTCTTCGCGACGAGATCACGAACGGCAAGGGACAGCGCAAGGTTCGCGCGATCAAGCGTCTCAAGGTCGTCAACTCGTTCCTCGTTCCCGCTGGAGCCGACCCCCGTGACGTTCCGCTCCCCGAGTCGATGGTGTTGCGCGTGATCCCCGTGATCCCGCCGGACCTTCGTCCGATGGTTCAACTCGATGGTGGCCGTTTCGCGACGAGCGACCTCAACGACCTCTACCGCCGAGTCATCAACCGCAACAACCGACTCAAGCGATTCGACGAGCAGCAGACGCCGCAGATCATCAAGAACAACGAGAAGCGCATGTTGCAGGAAGCGGTTGACGCACTCTTCGACAACGGTCGCCGTGGTCGTCCCGTGACGGGCACCGGAAACCGTGCGCTCAAGTCGCTCTCCGACATGCTCAAGGGAAAGCAGGGTCGATTCCGTCAGAACCTGCTCGGAAAGCGCGTCGACTACTCGGGCCGTTCGGTCATCGTCGTCGGTCCGCAGCTCAAGCTCCACCAGTGTGGTCTTCCCAAGCAGATGGCGCTCGAACTGTTCAAGCCGTACGTCATCAAGCAGCTCCAGGACAAGGGCTACGCGTCGAGCATCAAGAGCGCGAAGCGCGCGGTCGAGCGTGCGTACCCCGAGGTCTGGGGTGAGCTCGAAGAGATCATCCGCGACCGTCCGGTGCTGCTCAACCGCGCACCGACGCTTCACCGCCTCGGAATTCAGGCATTCGAGCCGCAGCTCGTCGAGGGTAAGGCCATCCAGCTTCACCCCCTCGTCTGTGCCGCGTTCAACGCCGACTTCGACGGTGACCAGATGGCCGTTCACCTCCCCCTCTCGGTGGAGGCTCAGGCCGAGGCTCGTGTGCTCATGCTCGCGTCGAACAACATCCTCAAGCCTTCGGACGGAAAGCCGGTTACGGTTCCGACCCAGGACATGATCATCGGCCTGCACCACATCACCACGGTGCGCGAGGGCGCGAAGGGCGAGGGACGTGCGTTCACGAACGTCGCTGAAGCGCTCATGGCCCACGACGCCGGCCAGATTCACGAGAACGCGCTCATCAGGATCCGCGTCGCGGGAGTCACCGAGTTCGAGGGTGAAACCCCCGCGGACTTCGCACCCGGCAAGGCGTTCACGACGACGCTCGGCAAGGTGCTCTTCAACGAGCAACTTCCCGCCAGCTTCCCGTTCTACACCAAGGTCGCTGGCAAGGCGGAGGTCACCGAGATCGTCGAACGCCTCGCCGAGGAGTACCCGAAGGTCGTCGTCGCGGAAACGCTCGACAACCTCAAGGACACCGGCTTCTACTGGGCGACTCGTTCGGGAGTGACGGTCGCACTGAGCGACATCGTCACGCCGAAGGAGAAGAAGTCCATCATCGCCGAGCATGAGAAGCTCGCGGCGAAGGTTGATTCTCAGTTCGAAAAGGGACTCATCTCTTCGATCGAGCGCCACAAGGAACTCATCGACATCTGGACCAAGGCGAACGCGGCCGTTTCGGTTGCGCTCAAGGCCGAGATGGGCAAGGGACTCAACACCATCAACCGCATGGTCACCTCGGGTGCCCGTGGAAACTGGCTGCAGGTCGGCAACATCGCCGGTATGCGCGGACTCGTCGCAAACCCGAAGGGTGAGATCATCTCGACCCCGATCAAGAACTCGTACCGCGAGGGATTGTCGGTTGCCGAGTACTTCATCGCCACCCACGGTGCGCGTAAGGGTCTCGCCGACACGGCACTTCGTACCGCCGACTCGGGTTACCTCACGCGTCGTCTCGTCGACGTCTCGCAGGATGTCATCATCCGCGAACTCGACTGCACGACCACCAAGGGACTCACGTTCGAAATCGCAGTGGACGGCGTCGCCGTCGACAACGTCGAGAACCTCGTGTTCGCTCGAACCCTCGCCGCCGACGCCGTTGACGGCAAGGGCAAGGTCGTTGCGCCCGCCGGGTCGGACCTCGGTCGCCAGTCGATCAAGGATCTCGTCACCGCCGGAGTCACCCACCTCACCGTTCGCTCAGCGCTCACGTGTGAGTCGTCACAGGGAGTGTGTGGCGCGTGCTACGGCCGTTCGATGGCGACGGGTAAGACCGTCGACCTCGGAGAAGCGGTTGGAATCATCGCGGCCCAGTCGATCGGTGAGCCGGGAACCCAGCTCACGATGCGTACCTTCCACACGGGTGGTTCGGCCGCCGCGTCGGACATCACCCAGGGTCTCCCTCGCGTGACCGAGCTCTTCGAAGCGCGTACCCCGCGTGGAGCGAGCCCGATTGCCGATGCAGACGGACGCGTGTCGATCGACGAGTCGGGAGCGCAGCGCAAGTTGATTCTGACCCCCGACAACGGTGACGAAACGCACGGCTACACGATCCTCAAGAACTCAGTTCTCCTCGTGGAGGACGGTGCTCACGTCACGGTCGGTACGCAGCTCTTTAAAGGAACGCTTGACCCCAAGGACGTGCTTCGCGTACTCGGTCTTCGCGCCGCGCAGAAGCACCTCGTCGAGGGCGTCCAGCAGACTTACCTCTCGCAGGGTGTGCCGATTCACGACAAGCACATCGAGGTCATCGTTCGTCAGATGCTCCGCATGGTGTCGATCGTCGACCAGGGAGACACCGAGTTCGTTCCCGGTGAACTCATCGACAACATCCGCTTCCGTCAGATCAACCGTGACACGGTTGCTCGCGGCGCGAAGCCGGCGACCGCCCGTGCCGAGCTCCTCGGAATCACCAAGGCGTCGCTCGCGACCGAGTCGTGGCTGTCGGCCGCGTCGTTCCAGGAGACCACCCGCGTTCTTACGCAGGCGGCCCTCGAGCGAAAGTCCGACCCGCTCATCGGTCTCAAGGAGAACGTCATCATCGGAAAGCTCATTCCGGCGGGAACGGGTCTGCAGAAGTATCGCGGAACCTCGATCGTTCCGAACGTCGAGGAGGCGGACCGCCGCCACCCCGGCCGCCACTTCTCGGCGAGCGGATTCGGAGACGACGCGTTCACTTACGCCGACATCGAGTCGTTCAACTCGGCGTCGTATGACTCGTCGGGTTTCTCGAGCGAGTACTAAGCACTACTGATCGAACGGGGTGGGCCTTGGGGTCCGCCCCGTTCGTCGTTGGGGAGAGAGTGAACGGATGGACCAGGCGGCTCACTAACGTCGGGGCATGACTGACATTCCGCGCGCACTATATATAGGGGCGTTCGTGTGCTGGGCAATTGCCCTCGCGCGCTGGGATTTTCGTGAACATCGCTTACCCGATGCGCTCACTTTGCCGGCATATCCGATCGCGGGGTTGGTGGTTGGTGTCGTGGCGCAACAGAATCTCGGAGTCTCGGCAACGATCGCGGTCACAGCACTCGCCGGGGGCTGGATCGCGCATCGAACGGCCGATCTCGGTTTGGGCGACGTGAAGTTACTTGGTGCTTCGGCGCTTGCGCTCGGAATTACCACCAATCCGGCGGGCGCCAGCCTCTCGGCACTCGTCGTTGCGGCGGTTTTTGGCGGAACCCACGCAGCAATCCACCTCGCCGTGACGCGCGATCGACACTCACACATCCCTCTGGGTCCGTCGATTCTCGTCGCCGAATTGTTCGCCCTCATCCAGGGTTGAACAATCAGGGAAAATGCGTGTAATCTTGAACTTTGTGTGCGGGTGTCCGCGCGCGGGAAACCGCAAGCAGGCGCCACGAACACGGACCGGTATCCGCGTCGATTACGTGAAGTAGTCGAGGCGAGGTCCCCACGGCATGTCGACCATCCGGTCGGCGATGAACATCGCTGTCACCGTGCAGAAAAAAATCAAGGAGAAAAGTCGTGCCAACGATTCAGCAGTTGGTTCGCAAGGGCCGCAGCCCCAAGGTCACCAAGACCAAGGCGCCCGCGCTCAAGGCGAACCCCCAGCAGCGTGGAGTGTGCACCCGCGTGTACACCACCACCCCCAAGAAGCCGAACTCGGCGCTCCGTAAGGTCGCACGTGTCAAGCTCTCCAACGGAGTTGAGGTCACGGCCTACATCCCCGGTGAGGGCCACAACCTCCAGGAGCACTCGATGGTGCTCGTCCGTGGTGGTCGCGTGAAGGACCTCCCCGGTGTTCGATACAAAATTGTTCGTGGTGCACTCGACACGCAGGCGGTCAAGAACCGCAAGCAGGCTCGTAGCCGCTACGGCGCGAAGGCGGAGAAGAAGTAATGCCACGTAAAGGACCCGCGGCCAAGCGCCCCGTCGTTGCCGATCCCGTATACGGATCGCCCGTCGTTTCTCAGCTCGTCAACAAGATCCTTCTTGACGGCAAGAAGGACCTCGCTCAGCGCATCGTTTACGGTGCACTCGAAGGTGTCGCCACCAAGTCGAGCCAGGACCCGGTTGTCGTGCTCAAGAAGGCCCTCGACAACGTTCGCCCCACCCTCGAGGTGCGTTCGCGACGTGTCGGTGGATCGACCTACCAGGTTCCCGTTGAGGTCAAACCGCACCGTGCGAACACTCTCGCACTCCGCTGGCTGACGTCGTACGCGAAGTCGCGTCGTGAAAAGACGATGACCGAGCGCCTCCAGAACGAGATCCTCGACGCATCGAACGGTCTTGGTGCCGCGGTCAAGCGCCGCGAAGACACCCACAAGATGGCCGAGTCGAACAAGGCGTTCGCGCACTACCGCTGGTAGTCGCACCGGGGCCGGCCTTCGGGCCGGACCCCCACACCGACATTTCGATACAGAAGACACACGGAGAACAGACACATGGCACAGGACGTGCTCACCGACCTCAAGAAGGTCCGCAACATCGGCATCATGGCTCACATCGATGCCGGTAAGACGACGACGACCGAACGAATCCTTTTCTACACGGGTATCACCCACAAGATTGGTGAAGTTCACGACGGCGCGGCGACGATGGACTGGATGGCGCAGGAGCAGGAGCGTGGAATCACGATCACCTCGGCTGCGACCACCTGTTTCTGGGACAAGAACCAGATCAACATCATCGACACCCCGGGACACGTCGACTTCACGGTCGAAGTGGAGCGTTCGCTCCGCGTTCTCGACGGTGCGGTCGCAGTCTTCGACGGCAAGGAGGGCGTTGAGCCCCAGTCGGAGACCGTGTGGCGTCAGGCGGACAAGTACAACGTCCCCCGAATCTGCTTCGTCAACAAGATGGACAAGCTCGGTGCCGACTTCTACTTCACGGTCGAAACAATCGTCAAGCGTCTCGGTGCGAAGCCGCTCGTCATTCAGCTCCCCATCGGATTCGAATCGACCTTCGTCGGTGTCGTCGATGTCATCGAGATGCGCGCGCTCGTGTGGCCGGGTGACTCGAAGGGTGACGTGACCCTCGGAGCTCAGTACGAGATCGAGGCGATTCCCGCCGACCTTCAGGCCAAGGCCGAGGAATACCGTGCCCAGCTCGTGGAGGCCGTTGCCGAAACCAGCGAAGAACTTCTCGAGAAGTACCTGGCTGGTGAAGAGATTTCGATCCCTGAAATTAAAGCCGCCATCCGCAAGCTCACCATCGCGGGCGAGGCGTACCCCGTTCTCTGTGGTTCGGCGTTCAAGAACCGCGGTGTGCAGCCCATGCTCGACGCGGTCATCGATTACCTTCCCTCGCCGCTCGACGTTCCCGACGTTCAGGGAACCGACGTGCGCGACCACGAGAAGGTCCTCACCCGTAAGCCCGAATCGACCGAGCCGTTCTCGGCTCTCGCGTTCAAGATTGCCGTTCACCCGTTCTTCGGTCGTCTGACCTACGTTCGCGTGTACTCGGGCAAGCTCAACTCGGGCGAGCAGATCATCAATTCGACGAAGGACAAGAAGGAGCGCATCGGAAAGATCTTCCAGATGCACTCCAACAAGGAAAACCCCGTCGACTCGGTGACCGCTGGACACATCTACGCCGTCATCGGCCTCAAGGACACGACGACGGGTGACACGCTCTGCGACCCGACCAACCCCATCGTTCTCGAGTCGATGACCTTCCCCGAGCCCGTCATCGAGGTCGCCATCGAGCCCAAGACCAAGGCCGACCAGGAGAAGCTCGGCGTTGCGATTCAGAAGCTCGCCGAAGAGGACCCGACGTTCCGCACCGAACTCAACCAAGAGACCGGGCAGACCGTCATCAAGGGAATGGGTGAACTTCACCTCGACATCCTCGTCGACCGCATGAAGCGCGAGTTCAACGTTGAAGCGAACGTCGGAAAGCCTCAGGTCGCCTACCGCGAGACCCTCAAGAAGACGGTCGAGAAGTACGACTACACCCACAAGAAGCAGACCGGTGGTTCGGGACAGTTCGCCAAGGTCCAGATCACGCTGGAGCCGATGGAGGTCACGACCGAGACCCAGTACGAGTTCGTGAACGCCGTCACCGGTGGTCGCGTTCCCCGCGAGTACATCCCCGCGGTTGACGCCGGCATCCAGGACGCCATGCAGGTCGGTGTCCTCGCGGGCTTCCCCACGGTCGGCGTCAAGGCGATCCTCGTCGACGGTCAGTCGCACGATGTCGACTCCTCGGAAATGGCATTCAAGATCGCCGGTTCGATGGCCTACAAAGAGGCCGCTCGTAAGGCGAACCCCATTCTCCTCGAGCCGCTCATGGCGGTCGAGGTGCGCACGCCGGAAGAATACATGGGCGACGTTATCGGCGACCTGAACTCCCGACGTGGGCAAATCCAGAGCATGGAAGACGCGACTGGTGTCAAGGTCGTTCGTGCTCTTGTACCGCTCTCGGAAATGTTCGGGTACGTCGGTGACCTCCGGTCGAAGACCTCAGGTCGTGCCGTCTACTCGATGACCTTCGAGACGTACGCGGAGGTCCCCAAGGCTGTTGCCGACGAGATCGTCCAGAAGAGCAAGGGCGACTAAGCTCCGCGAGCAGACACCCGTCAGTTCGCGATAAACTACAACTTCATAATGCTTGATCACAATCGTTTGCTCGGAAAGTCCGGGTGAATACCGAACGTCCTAGGAGGACCCAGTGGCTAAGGCCAAGTTCGAGCGGAGCAAACCGCACGTAAACATCGGAACGATTGGTCACGTCGACCACGGCAAGACCACTCTGACCGCCGCAATCTCGAAGGTTCTTGCTGACAAGTACCCTTCGGCCGTCAACGTCGTCCGCGACTTCTCGTCGATCGACTCCGCTCCTGAGGAGCGCCAGCGCGGTATCACCATCAACATCTCGCACGTCGAGTACGAGACCCCCAAGCGTCACTACGCTCACGTTGATGCACCCGGCCACGCTGACTACATCAAGAACATGATCACCGGTGCCGCTCAGATGGACGGTGCAATCCTCGTGGTTGCCGCCACTGACGGCCCCATGGCTCAGACCCGTGAGCACGTTCTTCTCGCGAAGCAGGTTGGTGTTCCTTACCTCCTCGTCGCACTCAACAAGTCCGACATGGTCGACGACGAGGAAATCCTCGAACTCGTCGAGGTCGAGGTTCGCGAGCTCCTCTCGAGCCAGGGCTTCGATGGCGACAACGCCCCCGTCGTTCGCGTTTCGGGCCTCAAGGCTCTCGAAGGCGACCCGAAGTGGACCGAATCCATCGTCGAGCTCATGGAAGCCGTCGACAACTCGGTTCCGGACCCGATCCGCGACAAGGACAAGCCGTTCTTGATGCCCATCGAGGACGTCTTCACCATCACCGGTCGTGGAACGGTTGTTACCGGTCGCGCCGAGCGTGGAACTCTCGGAATCAACTCCGAGGTTGAGATCGTCGGAATCCGCCCCACCCAGAAGACGACTGTTACCGGAATCGAAATGTTCCACAAGCAGCTCGACGAGGCGTGGGCCGGAGAGAACTGTGGTCTCCTCCTTCGTGGAACCAAGCGTGAAGACGTTGAGCGTGGCCAGGTTGTTGTCAAGCCCGGCTCGATCACCCCTCACACCGAGTTCGACGGAACCGCCTACATCCTCTCCAAGGAAGAGGGCGGACGCCACAACCCGTTCTTCACGAACTACCGTCCCCAGTTCTACTTCCGTACCACGGACGTGACTGGAGTCATCGAGCTCCCCGCCGGAACCGAGATGGTCATGCCTGGTGACACCACCGACATGTCGGTCACGCTCATCCAGCCCATCGCGATGGAAGAGGGCCTCGGCTTCGCTATCCGTGAGGGTGGCCGCACCGTCGGTGCCGGTACCGTCACCAAGGTCAAGAAGTAGTCACTAGTACTACCTCGCGTGGGGCTCGGCTTCGGCCGGGCCCCACGTCTTTTTGTGTAATCCATTTGTTGCGAGAACGCTAATCCCGTTAGATTTAGGAGTAGCCACCCCTGACTCGAAGGAATCCGATGAAACGACACACCATTCTCGCGGCGGGAGTCCTTGCCGTTTCGGCACTCGCCGCCGGCGCGGCCGCCCCCGCCGGTGCACACCCGGGGCACAATCTCGTCTTCAGCTTTGATGCGCGTCTGGCCGCCTCGGTCGATCCAAAAGATGGAACGACGATTCGCGATGTGACGAGCAACGGTGAAACCGCCCACGGCTGGTCGGGCGACGTTCGTTACACAGCCAAGACCAAGTCGGTGACGATTGGCAACAAGTGGGGTTGGAATTACGGCTACCGGCTCTCGCCGAACCGCTTCGACTTCCAGAACGGAATCACAATCGAGGCGCGCGCTGACTTCGGCAAGACCGCGGAGAACTTCGAGCGGATCATCGACCTCGGCCGCGGTTTGGATTTCGACAACATCATTCTTTCTCGTGACGGAACCTCCGACGAACTTCTCTTCGAGGTTTGGCACGGACACGAGCGGGTCGGTCGACTGACGACGACCACCTCGCCGCTCACGCCGAACGCGGGTTGGCACACTTACACCGCGACGTTGACGACCGACGGAACGCCGGCGATATACATCGATGGTGTCGAACAGGCCGCGGAAATTTCATGGAGCTTCGAGGACGATGTCTTCGGCGGCCTACCACTGACTGTTCTGCGCGACTCCAACTTCATCGGCCACAGTAACTGGTGGGGCGACACCCCCGGGAAGCTCTCGATCCAGTACATCCGGATGTTCGATTTCCCGGAGGACGCGGAGGTCGTCCTCGACCACGCCACGACCAACTCCAAGTGGGACAGCGTCCAATAATTTGACCGCTGTGGGGTGCGCCGCCCCGACGCCGCTTTACTAAGTTGCTTGATTCACCCCACAACATGTGGAATTCTTATCTTGCAATCCCCCTTATGAATTAGGAGAAACATGTTTCGCATAACGTCACTCGCTGCGGCCGCAGCGGTTGTAGCGCTTTCCTCGGCGGCATTTGCCGCCCCGGCTTCGGCTACGACAATCAACGAAGGTCTTGTCTACAGCGTGGACTCTCGAGTCTCTTACTCCATTTCCCGCCATGATGTTTCGGTCTGGAAGGACCTCAGCGGATTCCAGCAGGACGCCACACTCGTCGGCGACGGTATCTCGTACGGCAAGAAGAACCGCGTCGTGAAGTTTGCCGGCGGCGACTACAGCGGCGGATACGAGTTTTCGTTGGACCGCCACAATTTTGAGCACGGCTTCACCGTCGAAGCTCGCGTTGACCTCGGCCGGAAGGCCGACTGGTGGGAGCGCGTTTTCGACTTCGGCAACGGTGCGGAGGACGGCAACATTGTCCTCGCTCGTTATGAAGATTCGAACGAACTCGTCCTGGCCATCTGGGACGGCGATTACCTCGCTGGACAGCTCATCACGACGAATGGTCCTCTTCGCCGCAACGCGGGGCTCCAGACGTTTACTGTTCGTGTTGACGTAAACAATTTCCCAGAGCTCTTCATCGACGGTGTGCCCCAGATGGAGTACGACGTGTCTTCCGACTTGTTCGATTTCTACACCGCACCTCCGTCGATCGCCCGCACGTCGAGCCTGATCGGTCTCAGCAACTGGCAGGGAGACGCCCCGGCAGAAGGGTCCATCCAGTACATTCGCCTTTACAACACGCGCCTTGACGACGACGTTGTTTACGAGCACGGAACCACCAACAGCAAGTGGGACAGCCTCGGCTAGTCACTTCCTGTGACGACGCGGCCGGCGATGCACCTGCATCGCCGGCCGTTTCGTTTTTCGCGATCTTGGCGCGGGATTCAGCCTTCGTCGGCGTCGCCACTAGACGGATTCACTCCGACACGCCCGAGTTGCGCAAATGCGAGGCGTATGAGAGAGTAGTGAGGTTGTATACGCAGCACCGTGTTGTGCTGCTCACTGCTCGGCAGTGATCAGGTCGCGTTTTCCGCATTCGCCTGGTCCACCGGCAGACAACACGACTTACCGCTCGCGTGGTTTTCCTCGCGTGACGGTCGGGTTCGTTGAGAAAAGAACAGTGGTGCGCAAGCACAAAGTGCTCACGGGCGGCCTTGCTCGTGATGGAAAGAAAGAGTGGATCATGGCGGGACAGAAAATCCGCATTCGGTTGAAGTCGTACGACCACGCCGGAATTGACGCCTCGGCGCGCAAGATCGTTGAAACGGTCACCCGTGCCGGTGCGACCGTTGTCGGCCCCGTGCCGCTTCCGACGGAGAAGGACGTTATTGCCGTCATTCGCTCGCCCCACAAGTACAAGGACAGCCGCGAGCACTTTGAGAAGCGCACCCACAAGCGTCTCATCGACATCATTGACCCGACTCCGAAGGCGGTTGACTCGCTCATGCGACTCGACCTGCCCGAAGACGTTTCCATCGAAATCAAGCTTTAAAGGACACCCCCATGACGAAGGTCAAGAACACCAAGGGTCTTTTGGGCATCAAGCTCGGAATGACCCAGGCCTGGGACGCGAACAACAAGTTTGTTCCCGTCACCGTTGTCGCCGTGAGCCCCAACGTGGTCACGCAGCTTCGTTCTGTCGAGAATGACGGATACGAGGCCGTGCAGATCGCCTCGGGAGCCATCGACCCCCGCAAGGTCACCAAGCCTCTCGCCGGTCACTTCGAGAAGGCGGGCGTCACGCCTCGCCGTCACGTGGCCGAGATCCGCACCGCGGACACCGCGAACTACGCACTCGGTCAGGAACTGACCGTTGACATCTTCGCCGCGGGCGAGGGAGTCGACGTCGTCGGAACCTCGAAGGGTAAGGGTTTCGCCGGTGTCATGAAGCGCCACAACTTCAAGGGTGTTTCGGCGTCGCACGGTGCGCACCGCAACCACCGCAAGCCCGGTTCGATCGGTGCATCGTCGACCCCCTCGCGCGTCTTCAAGGGAATGCGCATGGCGGGTCGCATGGGATTCGACCGCGTAACCGTTCTCAACCTTTCGATCCACGCGGTTGACAGCGAGCGCGGCCTCCTCCTCATCAAGGGCGCGGTTCCCGGTCCCGCCGGTCGCCTCGTCTTCGTTCGCAACGCAGTGAAGGGAGCGTGAACGTAATGTCGCAGGTATCCATCGTTGACGCCGCTGGCAAGAAGACCGGCACAGTCGAGCTCCCCAGCTCGGTGTTTGATGTGACGGCAAACGTGCCGCTCATCCACCAGGTCGTCGTCGCGCAGCTCGCTGCCGCCCGCCAGGGAACCCACAAGACCAAGAACCGCGGAGAAGTTTCCGGTTCGGGACGCAAGCCCTTCAAGCAGAAGGGAACGGGTCGCGCACGTCAGGGTTCGGTTCGTGCCCCCGAGCACAAGGGTGGTGGAGTCGTCCACGGCCCGACTCCTCGCGATTACTCGCAGCGCACCCCCAAGAAGATGATCCACCTCGCGTTGCTCGGTGCGATCTCGGACCGCGCTCGTGGCGGCCGTCTTCACGTCGTTTCGTCTTTTGTTCCCGGTGATGCACCCTCGACCAAGACCGCGTCGAAGCTCGTCGCCGAACTCACCCAGGGTCCGCGCGTGCTCATCGTCGCCGACGCGAGCGATGTTGTGACGCAGAAGAGCGTTCGCAACCTCATCGGTGTTCACACGATCACCCCGGGTCAGCTCAACGCGTACGACGTGCTTCACGCCGACGACATCGTCTTCACCCAGGTCGCGTACGAAGCGTTCGTCGCAGCCAAGTCGCAGAAAGAGGTGTCCGCATGAGCGTCCTCGCCGCCGCCAAGAACAAGGACCCGCGTGACGTCATCGTCGCACCGGTCGTGAGCGAGAAGTCCTACGGACTCATCGACTCGGGCAAGTACACCTTCGTCGTCGCTCCCGACGCGAACAAGACCGAGATCAAGCTCGCCATCGAGAAGATCTTCGGAGTCAAGGTCGCTTCGGTGAATACGCTCAACCGCACGGGTAAGACCCGCCGCACGAAGTTCGGAATGGGAAAGCGCAAGGACACCAAGCGCGCCATTGTGACCCTCAAGTCGGGTTCCATCGACATCTTCACGGCTGTCGGATAGGGATAAGGACCAACAAACATGGCAATTCGTAAGTACAAGCCCACGACCCCGGGTCGCCGCGGTTCGTCGGTCGCCGACTTCGCCGAGATCACGCGTTCGACGCCGGAGAAGTCGCTCCTTGAGCCGCTCCCCAAGACCGGTGGTCGTAACAACGCTGGGCGCATCACCACGCGTCACATCGGCGGAGGCCACAAGCGTCAGTACCGCGTCATCGACTTCCGTCGCAACGACAAGGATGGCGTGAACGCCAAGGTCGCTCACATCGAGTATGACCCCAACCGCACCGCGCGTATCGCACTGCTTCACTTTGTGGACGGAACCAAGCGTTACATCCTCGCTCCGAACAAGCTCGCCCAGGGCGACATCGTCGAGTCGGGTCCCGCGGCCGACATCAAGCCCGGAAACAACCTCCCCCTCCGCAACATCCCGGTGGGAACTGTTATCCACGCAATCGAGCTCCGTCCCGGTGGCGGCGCGAAGATGGCCCGTTCGGCTGGCGCGTCGGTTCGACTCGTCGCCAAGGACGGTCCTTACGCTCAGCTTCGTCTCCCCTCGGGTGAGATCCGCAACGTCGATGCGCGCTGCCGCGCCACCGTCGGTGAGGTCGGAAACGCCGAGCAGTCGAACATCAACTGGGGTAAGGCTGGCCGTATGCGCTGGAAGGGCATCCGCCCGACCGTCCGTGGTGTCGCCATGAACCCGGTCGACCACCCGCACGGTGGTGGTGAGGGTAAGACCTCTGGTGGTCGTCACCCCGTCAGCCCGTGGGGCCAGTCCGAGGGACGCACCCGTCGCCCCAAGAAGGCCAGCAACAAGCTCATTGTCCGTCGCCGCACCGCCGGTAAGAAGCGTTAGTAGGAGCCCGGAATGCCTCGTAGTCTCAAGAAGGGTCCCTTCGTCGACGACCACCTTTACCGTAAGGTGGCCGCTCAGAACGATGCCGGTACCAAGAACGTCATCCGCACCTGGTCGCGCCGATCGATGATCGTCCCCGCGATGCTCGGACACACCATTGCCGTGCACGACGGCCGCAAGCACGTCCCGGTTTTCGTGACCGAGACGATGGTCGGCCACAAGCTCGGTGAGTTCGCCCCCACCCGCACCTTCCGTTCGCACGTGAAGGACGACAAGAAGGGTCGTCGCCGCTAAGCGGCGAGGAGGTACAGATCATGGTTGCATCGACCGCCAAACTCAAGAACGTCCGCATCACCCCGCAAAAGGCGCGCCGTGTCATCGACATGGTTCGCGGCAAGCACGTTGAGGAAGCTCTCGCGATTCTCAAGTTCGCCCCGCAGGGTGCGTCGGATCCCGTATTCAAGCTCGTCGCCTCGGCTGTTGCGAACGCTCGCATCACCGCCGACAAGTCGAACGAGGCTCTCAACGAAGGAGAACTCGTTATCGAGAAGATCTTCGTCGACGAGGGCCCCACGATGAAGCGCTTCCAGCCCCGTGCTCAGGGACGCGCGTTCCAGATCCTCAAGCGCACGAGCCACATCACCGTGGTTCTCGCCACCCCCGAGAAGGCAGGTAAGTAGTCATGGGTCAGAAAGTTCACCCGTACGGATTCCGCCTCGGAATCACGACCGACCACCGTTCGCAGTGGTTCTCGGACTCGACCAAGCCCGGCGAGCGCTACTCGGACTACGTCGCCGAGGATGTCATTCTCCGTCGTTTCCTTCAGGAGAAGCTCGACCGCGCCGGTGTTTCGCACATCGTCGTTCGTCGCACGCGTGACCGCGTGACCGTCGACGTCCATGTCGCACGCCCCGGCGTTGCGATCGGCCGCCAGGGAACGGGTCTCGACAAGCTCCGTGAGGATGCTCGTGAGCTCACGGGCAAGACCGTCATCATCAATGTCGTCGAAGCAGCCAACCCCGAGGCCGACGCACAGCTCGTCGCTCAGGGAATCGCCGAGCAGCTCTCGGCACGTGTGGCGTTCCGCCGCGCGATGCGCAAGGGACTCCAGGGTGCCCAGCGCGCCGGAGCCAAGGGTGTTCGAATCCAGGTGTCGGGTCGACTCGGTGGCGCGGAAATGTCGCGCTCGGAGTTCTACCGCGAGGGTCGCGTTCCTCTCCACACGCTCCGTGCGAACATCGACTACGGCTTCTACGAGGCACGTACCACGTTCGGCCGCATCGGAGTCAAGGTCTGGATCTACAAGGGCGACATCACCAACAAGGAACTCGCTCGCGAGCAGGCCGCGCAGAAGGCGGCCCGCGGTGGGCGCGATGGAAACCGTGGCGGACCCCGTCGAGGAGCTGCTCCCCGCAGCGCTGAGACCGCCGCTCCCGCTACCGCAGGAACTGAGGCGTAAACCATGCTTATTCCCCGTAAAGTCAAGCACCGCAAGCAGCACCACCCGAAGCGTACGGGTGCGGCGACCGGTGGCACCAAGGTGTCGTTCGGTGAATTCGGTATCCAGGCCATCACCCCCGCCTACGTGACGAACCGCCAGATTGAGTCCGCTCGTATCGCGATGACCCGTCACATCAAGCGTGGTGGAAAGGTGTGGATCAATATCTACCCCGACCGTCCGCTCACGAAGAAGCCCGCCGAAACCCGAATGGGTTCCGGTAAGGGTTCGCCGGAGTGGTGGGTCGCCAACGTCAAGCCGGGTCGCGTCCTCTTCGAGGTCGCCGGTGTCAGCGAGCAGCTCGCTCGCGAAGCCATGACTCGCGCCATCCACAAGTTGCCGCTCAAGGCGCGCATCATCAAGCGTGAAGAGGGAGACGCATAATGGCCGTCGGAACCAAGACACTCAAGCCCGCGGACCTCAACACGTTCGCGAACGAGCAGCTCGTGGACGAGCTCAAGAAGGCGAAGGAAGAACTCTTCAACCTTCGTTTCCAGTCCGCGACGGGTCAGCTCGAGAGCCACGGACGCGTTCGTGCCGTGAAGCGCGACATCGCGCGTATCTACACGATCATTCGTGAGCGCGAGCTCGGGATTCGTGAAACGCCGACCGTTGCTGCGAAGCCGGCCAAGGCCGCTGCCACCAAGGCGAAAAAGGCTGATGAAGCCGCTGAGACCGCTACTGCGGAGGAGACCAACTAATGGCTGCTGAGAAGAAGACCGACGCTGTCGATGCGCGCCCGTACCGCAAGGTTCGTCGCGGATTTGTCGTCAGCGACAAGATGGACAAGACCATCACCGTCAAGATCGAGTCGCGTGTCAAGCACCCGCTCTACGGCAAGGTCATGAGCCGCTCGTCCAAGGTGAAGGCTCACGACGAGAACAACACCGCTGGTATCGGTGACCTCGTTGTCATCGCAGAAACCCGCCCGCTGTCGGCCACCAAGAACTGGCGACTCGTCGAGATCGTGGAGAAGGCGAAGTAATTCGCCTCCTCGAACTAGGAGAACAACATGCTTCAACAGGAATCCCGACTGAAGGTTGCCGATAACACCGGCGCCAAGGAGCTGCTCACCATTCGTGTGCTCGGCGGCTCGACCCGTCGTTACGCGGGACTCGGTGACATCATCGTCGCGACCGTCAAGGACGCCATTCCCGGCGGAAACGTCAAGAAGGGTGAGGTCGTCAAGGCCGTCATCGTTCGAACGGTGAAGGAGACCCGTCGTGCCGACGGCTCGTACATCAAGTTCGACGAGAACGCCGCGGTCCTCATCAAGAACAAGGAAGGCGAGCCGCGCGGAACCCGCATCTTCGGTCCCGTCGGCCGCGAACTCCGCGAGAAGAAGTTCATGAAGATCGTGTCGCTCGCCCCGGAGGTGATTTAGTTCCATGCAGAACATCAAGAAGGATGACAACGTCATCGTCATCAGCGGTAAGTCGAAGGGTTCGACCGGCAAGGTCCTTGAGGTCATCGTCGAAACCAACAAGGTGATCGTCGAAGGCGTCAACATGGTGACCAAGCACGTCAAGGTCGGCCAGACCGCGCGTGGCACCAAGACCGGCGGCATTGAGACCATGGAGGCACCCATCCACGTCTCCAACGTCGCACTCGTCGACCCCAAGTCGAAGAAGCCGACTCGCGTCGGTTTCCGTACCGAAACCATTACCAAGAACGGCGAGAAGAAGACGGTTCGTGTTCGCTTCGCCAAGAAGTCAGGTGAAAAGATCTAATGACCGCTACTGCCGCAGCGGCTGGCAAAATCCAGCCCCGCCTCAAGGCGAAGTACCGTGCCGACATCGTCGCCACGCTCACCAAGGAGTTCGGTTACACGAACCCCCACCAGGTTCCGCAGCTCGTCAAGGTTGTCGTGAACACCGGTGTCGGTGAGGCCGCTCGTGACTCGAAGGTCATTGAGGGAGCCGTTCGCGACCTGACCCAGATCACGGGGCAGAAGCCGCTCGTGACGAAGGCGCGCAAGTCGATCGCCCAGTTCAAGCTTCGCGAGGGAATGCCCATCGGCGCTCACGTCACGCTTCGTGGTGACCGTGCCTGGGAATTCGTTGACCGTCTCGTCACTCTGGCCCTCCCGCGTATCCGCGACTTCCGCGGCCTCTCGGACCGCCAGTTCGACGGAAACGGCAACTACACCTTCGGTCTTCAGGAGCAGTCGGTGTTCCACGAGATCGACCAGGACAAGATCGATCGCGTTCGCGGTTTCGACATCACCGTCGTCACCACGGCCAAGACCGATGACGAGGGCCGTGCCCTCCTCCGCGAGCTCGGCTTCCCCTTCATCGCGCGAGACAACTAAGACCACACACTGACCAGGTCGGCGTTCGCGTAACGATCGTCGAAACCAGACAGAGAACAGGAAAAAACAACAATGACAATGACAGACCCGGTCGCAGACCTGCTGACCCGTCTGCGTAACGCGTCGAGCGCTCACCACGACGCCGTTTCGTTGCCCTCGAGCACGATCAAGGCGGGAATCGCCGAGATCCTCAAGCGCGAAGGTTACGTTGCGGACTGGACGGTTGAGCCCGCTCGCGTTGGCAAGACTCTGACCATCACCCTCAAGTACGGCAACGAGCGCAAGGCGGCCTTCTCGGGCCTCAAGCGCGTCTCGAAGCCGGGACTTCGCGTGTACGCAAAGTCGACCGAGCTCCCCACGGTGCTCGGCGGACTCGGCGTTGCCATTCTGTCCACCTCCTCGGGGCTCCTCACGGACCGCGAGGCACAGAAGAAGGGCGTGGGTGGGGAAGTCCTCGCCTACGTGTGGTAACCCGTCATGTCGCGTATCGGACGTCTTCCCATCGTCATCCCGTCGGGCGTCACCGTGTCGGTTTCCGACTCGGTCGTCTCGGTCAAGGGACCCAAGGGTGAGCTCACGGTCAACGTTGCCACCCCCATCGCCGTCACCGTCGAGGACAACCAGGTCATCGTGACCCGTCCCGACGACGAGCGCGCTTCGCGTTCGCTCCACGGCCTCACGCGTACCCTCATCGCCAACGACATCGTCGGCGTCACCGACGGGTACTCCAAGGCTCTCGAGATCGTCGGTACTGGTTACCGCGTCGCCGCGAAGGGTGCCAGCATCGAGTTCGCACTCGGATACTCGCACCCCATCACCGTTGACCCGCCGGCCGGCATCAGCCTCGCCGTCGAGGGCAACAACAAGGTCATCGTTTCGGGAATCTCGAAGCAGGCCGTCGGTGAGGTCGCTGCAAACATTCGCAAGCTCCGTAAGCCCGAGCCCTACAAGGGCAAGGGTGTTCGTTACGAGGGCGAAGTCGTCCGTCGTAAGGCCGGAAAGGCTGGTAAGTAACCATGGCTACTGTCTCGAAGTCCGCGCAGCGTACGCGCCGCCACTTCCGTCTTCGCAAGAAGATTTCGGGAACCTCGGTTCGCCCCCGCCTCGTCGTCACTCGTTCGGCGCGCCACTTGTTCGTCCAGGTCGTCGACGACACCCAGGGCGTAACTGTCGCGTCGGCGTCGACCATGGAAGCTGAATTCCGTGGATCGAAGGACGACAAGACCGCCAAGGCCAAGAAGATCGGCGAACTCGTCGCTGACCGCGCCAAAAAGGCCGGCATCAGCGAGGTCGTGTTCGACCGTGGCGGAAACCGCTACGCCGGTCGCGTCGCAGCAGTTGCTGACGGCGCCCGAGAGGCGGGATTGACCCTGTGAGCGAAGAAATTAAGGACAACAACGTGTCGGAAGAAACCGCTGCCCCGGAGGCAGAGGCCCAGACCACCGAAGAGTCGGCTCCCCGCGGAGGTCGTCGTAACGACAACCGTGGCGGCGGCCGTGGCGGTCGTGACCGCGCTCCGCGCGAGGTCGAGAAGAGCCCCTTCCTTGAAAAGGTCGTCGCGATCAACCGCGTCTCCAAGGTCGTCAAGGGTGGTCGTCGCTTTGCGTTCACCGCTCTCGTCGTCGTCGGAGACGGCAACGGGATGGTAGGCGTCGGCTACGGCAAGGCTCGTGAGGTTCCCCTTGCAATCGCGAAGGGCGTCGAAGATGCGAAGAAGAACTTCTTCCGTGTTCCCCGCTCCGGCCAGACGATCCCGCACCCCGTTCAGGGTGAGGCCGCTGCCGGTGTCGTGCTCCTTCGTCCCGCCTCGGCTGGTACCGGTGTTATCGCCGGTGGTCCCGTCCGCGCCGTGCTCGAGTGCGCCGGAATTCACGACGTGCTGAGCAAGTCACTCGGTTCGTCGAACACCATCAACATCGTTCACGCAACGGTTGCCGCTCTTCAGCAACTCGAGGAGCCTCGTGCGGTTGCCGCACGTCGTGGTCTCGAGTTCGACCAGATCGCACCCAAGCGTCTCATTCGCGCCGAGGCTGACGCCGCGGCCGCCGCAAAGGCAGGTGCCTAATGGCTCAGCTCAAGATCACCCAGATCAAGTCGAAAATCAGCGAGAAGCAGAACCAGCGTGACACGCTGCGCAGCCTTGGACTGAAGCGCATCGGGCAGACCGTCGTTCGTCCGGACGACGCCGTCAACCGCGGATACGTCCGCACCGTCGCGCACCTCGTGACCGTTGAGGAAGTGAAGTAATGGCCGAAGAGAAGAAGCCGGCGGCGAAGCCCGCCGCTGCGAAGGCACCGGCAAAAGCCGCTGCCGCCAAGCCCGCTGCCGCCAAGCCGGCTGCTGCGAAGGCACCGGCAAAGGCTGCTGCCGCGAAGCCCGCTGCCGCCAAGCCGGCCGCTGAAAAGCCCGCTGCGGCGAAGCCCGCTGCTGAAAAGCCCGCTGCCGATAAGGCTCCCGCCGCAAAGGCCGCAGCCAAGCCGGCCGCGAAGAAGGAACCCGCAGGCGAGCGCGTTCAGATCCTCAAGCTCCACCACCTTCGACCCGCCGAGGGTTCGAAGAAGGCGCGCACGCGCGTCGGCCGTGGTGAGGGTTCGAAGGGTAAGACCGCCGGTCGTGGTACCAAGGGTCAGAAGGCGCGTTACCAGGTGCGCCGCGGACTCGAGGGCGGAAACCTCAACTTCGTCATGCGCCAGCCGAAGCTTCGTGGATTCACGAACCCCTTCCGCGTGGAGTACCAGGTCGTCAATCTCGACCGCCTCACCGAGCTCTACCCGAAGGGCGGGGATGTCACCATCGCCGATCTCGTTGCCAAGGGCGCTGTTCGCAAGAACGAGAAGGTCAAGGTGCTCGGCAACGGAGACCTGTCGGTTGCCCTCACCGTGACCGTCGACAAGGTGTCGAAGTCCGCTGAACAGAAGATCGTCGCCGCGGGCGGTTCGATCAAGTAGTCGCAGAACGGGCCGGGGCGAGAGTCCCGGCCCGTTTTCTACTAGATTTAGACAGTTGGCCGTTTCGGCTAATTCATAGGAGGCTCAGTGTTCAGCGCAATCCGTCGAATCATGGGAACCCCCGACCTTCGAAGCAAGCTCGGGTTCACGTTCGTCATGATCGTGCTGTACCGCATCGGGTCTTTCATCCCTGCACCGTTCGTCAATTACGTCAATGTCCAGACCTGTCTGACGGGAAGTGCCGGCACGAACGGCATCTACGAACTCGTCAACATGTTGTCGGGAGGCGCACTCCTGCAACTCTCGATTTTCGCGCTGGGAATCATGCCGTACATCACGGCGTCGATCATCGCCCAGCTTCTTCGCGTGGTCATTCCGCACTTCGAAACCCTCTACAAGGAGGGCCAGGCGGGCCAGTCCAAGCTCACTCAGTACACGCGGTACATCACGCTCGGACTCGGAGTTCTCCAGTCAACGACGCTCGTCACGGTCGCCCGCTCGGGCCAGCTGTTTGGATCGAGCTCGAATATCCCCGAGTGCTCGCAGCTCATTTCGAACGACTCGTGGTACTCGGTGCTTCTCATCGTCATCACGATGACGGCGGGAACCGGACTGATCATGTGGTTCGGTGAACTCCTCACCGAACGCGGCATCGGAAACGGAATGTCACTCCTCATCTTCTCGTCCATCGCGGCAGGGTTCCCCTCGTCGCTGTGGTCGATCCAGCGCACGCAGTCATTCGACGTTTTCATTCTCGTCATTGCTCTGGGAATCGTCATCATGGCGGCGGTCGTTTTCGTGGAACAGTCCCAACGACGCATCCCGGTTCAATATGCAAAACGCGTCGTCGGTACTCGCACCTATGGCGGAACCAGCACCTACATCCCGATCAAGGTGAACCAGGCGGGTGTGGTCCCGGTCATCTTCGCGTCGTCGCTGCTCTACCTTCCGGCACTCATCGCCCAGTTCAATCAGCCCGGCGCTGGCAAGGTCGCACCCGACTGGGTTTTGTGGATCAGTGCGAACCTCGCGAACGGCGACCAGCCCCTCTACGCGGTGATGTTCTTCCTCCTCATCGTCGGATTCACTTACTTCTACGTGGCAATCACCTTCAACCCGACCGAGGTCGCGGAGAACATGAAGCAGTACGGAGGATTCATCCCCGGAATTCGTGCGGGACGCCCGACCGCGGAGTACCTCGACTTCGTGCTCTCGCGTATCACGCTCCCGGGTTCGCTTTACCTCGGTTTCATTGCGCTCATCCCGCTCATCGCCCTCGCGACCATCGGCGCTAACCAGAACTTCCCGTTCGGTGGAACGTCGATTCTCATCATCGTCGGTGTCGGGCTTGAGACGGTCAAGCAGATCGACGCCCAGCTCCAGCAGCGCCACTACGAAGGCCTCCTCGGATAATGGTTCGAATGCTTCTCGTCGGTCCTCCCGGTGCCGGCAAGGGAACGCAGGCGGCTCGTTTGGGGGAGATTTACGGAATCCCCGCGATTTCCACCGGCGACATCTTCCGTGCCAACGTGCGCGACGAAACGCCGCTCGGCGTCGAGGCGAAACGCTTTATGGACCGAGGCGAATACGTCCCTGACAGCCTGACGAACGCGCTCGTTGCCGACCGACTCACGCACGACGATTGTGCCGACGGTTTCCTTCTCGACGGTTACCCCCGGACGCTCGATCAGGTTCGGGCTCTGGACGAAATGCTCAACGCGCAGGGTGAATCGCTCGATGTCGTTGTCGAGCTACTCGCCGACCCCGACGTCGTCGTCGAACGCATCAAACTTCGTGGCGCCGAGCAGGGACGCAGTGACGATTCGGAAGAGGTCGTGCGCAACCGCCTCGAGGTGTATCGGCGTGAGACCTCACCCCTGGTCGAGGTTTATGGCGGACGTGACCTGCTCGTGAGTGTCGACGGACTCGGAACAATTCCCGCGGTGACCGACCGAATCGTGGCCGCGCTCACCGCCAGGGGCTTCGGGGCGTAAACCAGCATTTGCGAAGCCGCCCATTATGGCGTATTCTCGTACTTTGGTGTGCCGTGCCTTTCGGCGTGTCTCACCGCCCGCACGACGTGCGGTTACTGCGAAGTTGACGAACGGAAATATGGCTAACAAAGACGGCGTTATCGAGATTGAAGGCTCGGTTGTCGAAGCATTGCCCAACGCAATGTTTCGAGTCGAGTTGGCGAACGGCCACAAGGTCCTCGCCCACATCTCGGGCAAGATGCGTCAGCACTATATCCGAATCCTCCCCGAGGACCGCGTCATCGTTGAGCTCAGCCCTTACGACCTCTCACGAGGACGTATCGTCTACCGCTACAAGTAGCCGCGCAGAAGGAACGGCCCGGAATTCCCCGGGTACGACGCCAGCGAACTAGGAGAAACACAATGAAGGTCAACCCCAGCGTCAAGCCGATTTGCGACAAGTGCAAGGTCATTCGTCGTCACGGCAACGTCATGGTGATCTGCGACAACCCTCGCCACAAGCAGCGCCAGGGCTAAACGCACCACCCACAATTCAATACAGTTCATCGCCGCATCAGATCCCGTTCGCGGGGGACCACTCGGGTAGGAGGCCCGGGGTGGATGTTGGCTCAGACCTCCTCGTTCAGAAGGAGCTGCCTCATGGCACGTCTCGCTGGAGTAGACATTCCCAACGACAAGCGCGTTGAGATTGCACTCACATACATTTACGGCGTCGGCCGTACCCGCTCGGTTCAGGCTCTCGACGAGACCAAGATCGACAAGAACATCCGCGTGAAGGATCTCACCGATGAGCAGCTCATCGCCCTTCGTGACTACATCGACGGCAACTTCAAGGTGGAGGGTGACCTTCGCCGTGAGGTTCAGGCGGACATTCGCCGCAAGGTCGAGCTCGGCTCGTACCAGGGAATTCGCCACCGTCGCGGCCTGCCCGTTCACGGTCAGCGCACCAAGACCAACGCCCGCACCCGCAAGGGACCGAAGCGCACTGTCGCCGGCAAGAAGAAGGCCGGCCGCTAGTCGCGGCCCCAGGAAAGGGATAGATCATGGCAGCTACCAAGGCATCCGCGGCTCGTAAGCCGCGTCGCAAGGACAAGAAGAACATCCAGGTCGGCCAGGCTCACATCAAGTCGACCTTCAACAACACGATCGTGTCGATCACCGACCCGACCGGCGCCGTCATTTCGTGGGCGTCCTCGGGCGGAGTGGGCTTCAAGGGTTCGCGTAAGTCGACCCCGTTCGCCGCTCAGCTGGCCGCCGAGTCGGCCGCGCGTCAGGCGCAGGAGCACGGCATGAAGAAGGTCGACGTTTTCGTCAAGGGGCCGGGTTCGGGTCGAGAGACCGCAATCCGTTCGCTTCAGGCCGCTGGCCTCGAGGTTGGATCGATTACCGATGTGACGCCGCAGGCGCACAACGGTTGCCGTCCGCCCAAGCGTCGCCGCGTCTAACACTCGCAGTCTCCGTGGTGGCCGGGCGCGCTCGGTCACCACGTTCCAACAATTGAACACAGCATTCAGAGAAGTGTCATATAGCGGACACTGACCGAAAGGAAACCACGTGCTTATTGCACAGCGCCCCACGCTCACCGAAAACAAAGAGACCGAAACCCGCTCGCAGTTTGTCATCACGCCGCTTGAGCCTGGCTTCGGATACACCCTCGGCAACTCGATTCGCCGAACCCTGCTCTCGTCGATCCCCGGCGCCGCCGTTACGCGATTCCGCGTGACCGGAGCACCGCACGAGTTCACCTCACTCCCCGGAGTGCAGGAGGACGTCACTGAGATCATCCTCAACATCAAGAACATCACGGTGTCGAGTGAGCACGACGAGCCCGTCGTTGCCTACCTTCGCAAGAAGGGTGCCGGTGCGGCGACCGCTGCGGACATCACCGCACCCGCCGGAGTTGAGATCCACAACCCCGAGCTGCACATTGCGACCCTCTCGAAGGAGGGGAACCTCGAGATCGAGCTCACCATCGAGCGCGGCCGCGGTTACGTGTCGGTCGAGCAGAACAAGATCTCGGGTGCCCCCATCGGTACCATCGCGATCGACTCGATCTACTCGCCCGTTCTCAAGGTGACCTACACCGTCAGCGCCACGCGTGCCGGCGAGCGCACCGACTTCGACAAGCTCGTTATCGATGTCGAGTCGAAGGCGTCGATCACGCCGCGCGACGCGGTCGCATCGGCCGGTGGAACGCTCGTCGAGTTGTTCGGACTCGCGCGCGAGCTCAACGTCGAAGCCGAGGGCATTGAAATCGGCCCCCGCTACGAGGAGGCTGTCACGGGCGAAGGGCTCGACATCCGCATTGAGGAGCTCGACCTCACGGTCCGCTCGTTCAACTGCCTCAAGCGCGAGGGCATCAACACCCTCGGTCAGCTCGTGAACCTCACTGAGCACCAGCTCATGAACATCCGTAACTTCGGACAGAAGTCGGTGGACGAGGTCCTCGAGAAGCTCACCGAGCGTGGGCTCCACCTCAAGGACGCGGTCCCGGGCGCCGATTCGGCGTACTTCTACGAGGCCAACGAAGAATAATCACCCTGCGGGTGCTGCAGCGCTCGCATCTGACAGGAGAATCAACTCATGCCTAAGCCCACAAAGGGACCCCGCCTCGGAGGCGGACCGGCGCACGAACGCCTTTTGCTCGCGAACCTCGCGGTGGCGTTGTTCACGCACAAGTCGATCGAAACAACGGAGACCAAGGCGAAGCGCCTTCGTCCCCTCGCCGAGCGACTCGTGACCTTCGCGAAGCGCGGAGACCTTCACGCACGTCGTCGTGTTCTCGCCATCCTTCGCAACAAGGATGCAACTCACGAGCTCTTCGCCGTGATTGCACCGCAGGTCGCGCTTCGTGAGGGTGGATACACCCGCATCACGAAGACGCGCTTCCGCAAGGGAGACAACGCGTCGATGGCGCAGATCGAGCTCGTCCTCGAAGCAGTCAACCCCAAGCCGAAGTCGGCCAAGAAGGTCGCTGCTGCTGCCGCTCCCGCCAAGGTCGCTGCGCCCGCGGCTCCCGTTGTCGCCGAGGACGGCGTCGACGAGTCGGTCGTGACGACCGATGCCGTCGAAATCGACACTCTCGAGAACGAGTCGCCGGCCGCCGAATTGGTCGACGCTCCCGAGGTCGTTGCTGAGGAGGCGCCCGCCGCCGACGAGGCCGCGGAGGAAGCCCCCGCCGCTGACGCTCCGGCCGCCGATGAGGCCGCCGAGGGCGACGACAAGTAAGTCATCGATTGGTGGGCTCGGGGGTTTCCCTCGGGCCCACCGTCGTTTAACGTGAGACCGACATGAGATTGCGCATTGACCTCGCCTATGACGGCTCGGATTTCGCCGGGTGGGCGAAGCAACCCAACCTGGCGTCGGTCCAGGCAACGCTCGAACGCGCGCTCACGACCGTGTTGCGACTCGATGCCGCACGAACTATCGTCGCGGGGCGAACCGATGCGGGTGTTCACGCGACGGGGCAGGTTGTCCACGTCGATGTGCCCGATGGCGTCATGCCGGAGAGGCTCGCCAACAAGCTCAATTCTCTGCTCCGTAAATCCGGAGTTCTCATCCACCGTGTTGTCGAGGCCCCCAAGGGATTTGACGCTCGATTCTCGCCCACCTTTCGACGCTACGAATATCGAATCTCGGATGGGAACACCGCCCGAGACCCTCGCTCGCGTCGGTTCACGATGTGGGTTGACGAGAAACTCGATCTCGATGCGATGAACGCCGCGGCGACATCCCTGATCGGACTCCACGACTGGACGACGTTCTGCAAACCACGCGCGGGCGCCACCACCGTTCGCGAATTGCAACGATTCGCGTGGCATCGTGAAAGCGACGGCACCCTCGTTGCCGAGATTCAGGCGGATGCGTTCTGCCACAACATGGTGCGAAACCTTGTGGGGGTGTGCCTCGCTGTGGGCAGAGGGACGATAACGGCCGATGACGCGGTCGCACTGCGCGACGCTCGCGTTCGCACCTCGAAGTTTCCCGTGTTGCCGCCTCAGGGGCTCACACTCGTCGAGGTCGGATACCCGCCGGCCGACGAGGTCGCGGGTCGCGCCGAATTGACGAGAGCCCGACGCGACTCGGTTTGACCGAGAGGGAAATTCCTTATAGTCTTGTCCCTTGGTGCCCGTCCGGGTGCCTGGTTGAGCCCTCGATCGAGAACTTTCCTTAGAAAGCCTCACCCGGGGGGATTCACGAACTCTTTAACCAGAAAGCGCTACTACCGTGACGCGTACATTCTCACCGAAGCCCGCTGACATTCAGCGGGAATGGATCATCATCGACGCAGCGGACGTCGTCCTCGGCCGTCTCGCCAGCCACGCCGCAATCCTGCTCCGTGGCAAGCACAAGCCGACCTTCGCTCCCCACATGGACATGGGCGACTACGTCATCATCGTCAACGCGGCCAAGGTCGCGTTGACGGGACAGAAGCTCGCCCAGAAGATGGCGTACCGCCACTCGGGTTACCCGGGCGGCCTCACCGCGGTCAAGTACTCGGAACTCCTCGAGAAGAACCCGGTCCGCGCCGTGGAGAAGGCCATCCGTGGCATGCTCCCCAAGAACTCGCTCGGAGCCGACCAGTTCCGCAAGCTGAAGGTGTACGCGGGTGCCGAGCACCCCCACGTTGCTCAGCAGCCCAAGCCGTACGTATTTGACCAGGTTGCGCAGTAAGCGCGAAGCGAAGGAATAGAACAGTGGCAAAGATTAGCGACTCCACCTCGGCGGCCAAAGCCCCGAAGCTCACCCTCTCCGTCGCCGGCGCAGCCGTCGGTCGACGCAAGGAGGCCATCGCTCGCGTTCGTCTCGTTCCGGGAACCGGCAACGTCACGGTCAACGGCCGCGCGATCGAAGAATACTTCCCCAACAAGCTCCACCAGCAGCTCATCAAGGCACCGTTCGCGCTCCTTGAGCTCGCGTCGACCTACGACGTGATCGCCCGCATCTCGGGCGGTGGACCCTCGGGTCAGGCTGGTGCGCTTCGCCTCGGAATCGCTCGTGCACTCAACGAGATCGACCAGGAGAACAACCGTCCCGCCCTCAAGAAGGCCGGATTCCTCTCGCGCGATGCTCGCATCAAGGAGCGCAAGAAGGCTGGTCTCAAGAAGGCGCGCAAGGCTCCTCAGTACTCGAAGCGTTAATCGGTTTTTCACCGATGTCGCGTCTCTTCGGGACCGATGGCGTCCGTGGGCTCGCGAACGTCGAACTCACGGCCGACCTCGCTCTGCATCTCGCGCAGGCGGCATCGCAGGTTCTCACCCGCGGTCGCCACGCGGACGAGGTGCGTGCCGAAGGGCGTAAGCCGCGCGCGATTGTGGCGCGGGACCCCCGCATTTCAGGGGAGTTTCTCACCGCGGCCGTTTCGGCGGGACTCGCCAGTTCGGGAATTGATGTTCTCGACGCCGGCGTTCTGCCGACCCCCGCGACGGCGTTCCTCGTCAAAGACATCAACGCCGACTTCGGCGTCATGATCTCGGCCTCGCACAACAAGGCGGAGGACAACGGCATCAAGTTCTTCTCCTTCGGGGGCACCAAACTCCCCGACATCGTCGAGGAGCGAATCGAATCCTTCCTCGGCGGCGACCGCCTCATGCCGACGGGCGGGGGAGTCGGACGCATTCGCCGCTTCGCCGATGCGGAAGACCGTTACATCGTTCACTTGCTATCGACCATCGACGTCTCGCTTTCGGGGCTCCACGTCGTGATTGACTGTGCGAACGGTGCGGCGGCGGGTATCTCGCCCCACACCTTCAAGGACGCCGGCGCGCGCGTGACCGCAATCGGTGTCGACCCCGACGGCCTCAACATCAACGAAGGTTCCGGCTCAACCGACCTCGCTCTCCTTCAGAAGACTGTCCTTGAGGTCGGAGCCGACCTTGGAATCGCCCACGACGGCGACGCGGATCGCTGCCTCGCGGTCGACGCGAAGGGCAACGTTATCGACGGCGATCACATCATGGCGATCCTCGCGGTCGCGATGAACAATCGCGGCCAGTTGAAGGATTCCACTCTCGTCGCGACCGTCATGAGCAACCTCGGACTGGAACGAGCCCTCGCCGCGAATGGGATTGCGCTTCGTCGCACCGCCGTCGGCGACCGTTACGTGCTCGAGGAGATGGAGAACGGGTCGTTCAATCTCGGTGGAGAACAGTCGGGGCACATCGTGTTCGCCGACCACGCGACCACGGGCGACGGATTGCTCACCGGGCTCCACCTCGCCGCAGAGATGGTGCGTACCGGCAAGACCCTCGCAGAACTGGCATCCGTCATGACGGCGATGCCGCAGATTCTCGTCAACGTGCATGGTGTCGATCACACCCGACTGGCCGCCGACACCGAGATCGCCGCACTCGTCGTGGAACTCGAGGCCGAACTTGGTGATGAGGGGCGCATCCTGCTTCGCCCGTCGGGGACCGAGCCGCTCGTTCGCGTGATGGTGGAAGCGGCAACCCAGGAGCACGCCGAATCGGTGGCGAATCGCATCGCGGCACTCGTCGAATCGAAACTCGCGCTCTAGATCTTGCGGAGCAACACCGTCGACACGGCGTGGTTGCGGTCCTTCTTGAGGATGAGATCGGCGCGACCGCGAGTGGGAGCGATGTTGTCGACGAGGTTCGGCTCGTTGACGGCCCGCCAGATGCGCGTGGCTTCCTCGATCGCCTCGTCACGAGTGAGGGACGCGTACTTGTGGAAATACGAACGTTCGTCGGCGAAGGCGCTTGACTGCAGAGCGAGGAACCGGTTCACGTACCACTGTTCGATGTCGGCCGTTCGGGCGTCGACATAGATGGAGAAGTCGAACAGGTCCGACACCGCGATGGATTGACCGGCGGCGGGAGGCTGAAGCACGTTGAGACCCTCGATGATGAGGATGTCGGGTTTGGCGACGGCAATCGATTCGCCGGGAACGATGTCGTACGAGAGGTGAGAGTAGACCGGTGCCGAAACCTGAGTCGCACCCGACTTGATATCCGTGACGAAACGAAGGAGCGCACGACGGTCGTAGGACTCGGGGAATCCCTTTCGATCGAGAATGCCGCGGCGCGCGAGCTCGGAGTTGGGGTAGAGGAACCCGTCGGTTGTGACGAGCGCGATGGTCGGGGTTTCGGGGTCGCGCGAGAGTAGTTCGCGAAGCAACCTCGACACGGTCGACTTCCCCACCGCAACCGATCCCGCCACACCGATGACGAACGGGGTCTGGGGGTTCGATATTCCGAGGAACTGGGCAGTGTCGGCGTGTGTCGCGCGAGCGGCTCGGGCGTATTTCGCGAGAAGTGTGGTGAGTGGAAGGTAGATGCTTTCGATCTCGTCGAGATCGAGGGCGTCGCCGAGACCACGAATCCGGTCGATTTCGCTCGGCGAAAGGTGTGACGGGAGCGACGATGCGAGTGCGGCCCAGCGTTCACGAGGAATCTCGTGGAACGGGGTGAGCCCGAGAGAACTGTCCGCCACCCGCTCAACGATACACAGTTCACGGGGTCGATAGACTGGCGGGCATGTGCGGAATCGTCGGATACGTGGGCCCGCGAGGGTCCCAGGAGGTTCTCCTCGGCGGACTCGGCCGCCTCGAGTACCGCGGATACGACTCCGCGGGCGTCGCGATCATCTCCGACGAACTCGAAACCCGCAAGCGCGCGGGAAAGCTGCAGACGTTGCGCGACGAACTCGTCGCCAACCCGCTGGACGACGGTCACACCGGAATCGGTCACACCCGCTGGGCGACGCACGGAGCACCCAACGACGTCAACGCCCACCCCCACCTCGGTGACAACGGCAAGCTCGCACTCATCCACAACGGAATTATCGAGAACTTCGCCGAAATCAAGGCGGAACTCGTCGCGGACGGCGTCGAATTCGTGTCGGAGACCGATTCCGAGGTCGCCGCGCACCTCGTTGGGCGCGAATATCGCCGCACGGGTAATCTCACCGAGGCGATGAAAGCATCGGTCGCGCGGTTTGACGGCGCGTTCACGCTCCTCATCGTTCACGAGGAATCGCCTGGCGTGGTCGTCGGCGCTCGCCGAAACTCGCCGCTCGTCATCGGCCTCGGCAAGGGGGAGAACTTCCTCGGAAGCGACGTCGCCGCGTTCGTCGAGTACACGAGCGATGCGCTCGCCATCGGCCAGGACCAGATCGTCACCATCACCCCCGATTCGGTGTCCGTCATTGACTTCGACGGCAACGCCGTCACCCCCGAGCCCTTCACCGTGACGTGGGACGCCTCGGCCGCCGACAAGGGCGGCTGGTCGTCGTTCATGGCGAAGGAAATCTCCGAAGAGCCCGCCGCGGTTGCCGACACGTTGCGCGGCCGTGTTAAGGACGGCGTTGTCGAGATTCCCGGGTTCGAACCCGCTGACTTCGCCGACGTCGATCGCATCATCGTTGTCGCGTGCGGCACTGCGGCTTACGCCGGCCTCGTCGGCAAGTACGCGATCGAGAAGTGGGCGCGCATCCCCGTCGATGTCGAACTGAGCCACGAGTTCCGTTACCGCGAACCCGTCATCTCCGACCGAACGCTCATCGTGTCGGTGAGCCAGTCGGGCGAGACGATGGACACGCTCATGGCGGTCAAGTACGCCCGGGAGATTGGTGCCCGAACGCTGTCGATTTGCAACACCCAAGGCGCGACGATTCCCCGCGAGTCAGACGCCGTGATTTACACGCACGCCGGACCGGAAGTGGCGGTTGCGTCGACGAAGGCGTTTGTCGCCCAGATCACCGCGCTATACCTTCTCGGGATTGCGATTGCGCAAGCCAACGGAAAGGGCGATGCCCGCATCCTCTCGGCGGCGGTTCACGACCTCGAAGCGGCTCCCGCACTGCTCGACACGGTTCTGCGGCACGGCGAGCACATCCGCACGCTGGCGAAGTGGATGGCGGACACCCAGGCGGTTCTCATCCTCGGACGACACGTCGGATTCCCCATCGCTCTCGAGGGTGCGCTCAAGCTCAAAGAATTGGCGTACATCCACGCCGAGGGGTTCGCCGCGGGCGAACTCAAACACGGTCCCATCGCGCTCATCGAGCCGGGGCAGGTCGTGTTCGTCATCGTGCCGAGCCCGCGCGACCCCAATTCGCTGCACTCTAAGGTCGTCAACAACATTCAGGAGATTCGCGCGCGCGGAGCCCGTGTCATCGCCATCGCCGAACAGGGGGACGCCGCGGTGCTCCCCTACGCCGACGAGGTGATTCCCATTCCGTTGGCATCGAGCTTCATCGAACCGATTCTCGCTGTTGTTCCGCTGCACATGTTCGCGATGGAACTGGCGGCGGCGAAGGGGCTCGACGTCGATCAGCCCCGCAACCTCGCGAAGTCCGTCACGGTCGAGTAGGTCCGTCGTGTCGAGTGCCGCGATTCGCATCTCCGTGTCGGGACTCCCGGGCACGGGGAAGTCGACGCTCGCCGTGGCGTTGGGCGAACACTTCGGGGTGCCGGTGATGCCGGAGAATCTGCTTGCCGTCGCTAATGCGGACCGTGATTATTCACGAGCGATTGAGGCGCGGGATACCGTCAATCTTCAGCGACTCGGAAAGGCGATGGCGGAGTCGTTCCTGGAATGGCAGAGCCAACGCGCCGAGGCCTATCAGGCGAGTGAGTCGTTTATCGCCGACCGGTGGGATGCCGATCTGCTCGACTGGTGGCTCGTGTCGTTCGGACTCGGTGCGAGCCAAGTCGATTCGTATACGTCCACCCTTATCGAGGGATTGGTGAGCGCCGCGAAACGAATTGACCTCGCGGTCGTCACCCCGATCATGCCGCCGTTCGCGGCCGGGTTGAACGAGGAGGGGAATGGTCGGCTGACGACGATGACCAAACACGTGTTGACCAACACCGTCATCACGGGTGTGATTCGCCGGTACACGACGACTCCGGTCCTGGAACTTCCCGCGCGACCGATGACCGTGGGGCAACGAGTTGACGCTGTCGTGGCCGCGCTCGGGTCGGGGCGATGACGATGGCCATCGCGGGACACGGAGTTGACGTCGTCGATGTGGCGCGCTTCGAAGCGCACCTTGACGGGACGCCCAACCTGCGCGAACGCCTGTTCGCCCCCTCCGAACGCGACCTTCCCGTCGAGTCCCTTGCCGCGCGATTCGCCGCCAAGGAGGCACTCATCAAAGCGCTCGGCGGGCCGGCCGGGCTGTCGTGGATCGAAATCGAGATTCCCCGCCGCGACGCCGCGCCCGAATTCCGGTTCCACGGGCAAACGGCGCGCACCATTTCCGAACGCGACGTCACCTTTCATCTCTCGCTCAGTCACGATGGCGGAATTGCCTTCGCCAGCGTTATCGCGGAGGTCGTGTGACGACGCCGCTTCGGAGAGCCTTCGTTTCGGCATCCGCCATCCGCCGCAACGTCGAGACGCTGCGCGCGCTCGCCCCGGCCACCGACACGATGATCGTCGTCAAGGCGAATGGGTACGGGCACGGTGCAATCAACGTCGCGCGTGCTGCACTCGTTGGCGGTGCGACGTGGCTCGGGGTGGCCGACATCGTGGAGGCACTCGAACTTCGATCCGCTGGCATCACCGCGCCGGTCCTCGCCTGGCTGCATGCACCCGACGAGGATTTCGGTGAGGCGGTCGCCCGCGACATCGCCCTCGGTGCGTCCACACCTGACCAGCTCAACCGCATCGCCGCCGTCGGTGGGGCGAGCGTGCACCTCAAGGTCGATTCGGGGTTGGGACGCAACGGCGTCGGCCCGGATCGTCGGGAGGAACTCTTCGACCTTGCCGCACGGCTCCACCACGACGGTCGGCTCACGATTGACGGTGTGATGTCGCATGTCGCCGGGACTTCACGAGCCTCGGATCTGGCTCAAGCCGAGGAATTCGTCGCTGCTATCGGTGAACTTGCCGAGCGCGGAGTCAACCCTGTCCACCAGCACATGGCGGCGTCCGCCGCGGCGATACTTCACCCCTCCCTTCGCTTCACCATGGTGCGATTCGGGATCGCCGCCTACGGTCTCAACGCGAGCGACGACGTCGTCGACGTTTCGCGCGAACTCACGCCCGCGATGCGCTTCGAAGCGTCGGTCGTCAACGTCAAGTCACTTCGAGCGGGGGACGGGGTTTCGTACAACCACCTGTGGCGCGCTGAGAAGCCGACTTCCGTCGCCCTCGTGTCGGCGGGCTACGCCGACGGCGTCCCGCGCGCGGCCACGGGTCGCGCCGAGGTCGCAATCAATGGCGTTCGGTTTCCTGTCGTCGGACGAGTCGCGATGGACCAAATTGTTGTCGACGTGGGCTCCGCCCCCGTCCGTGAAGGCGACGTGGCCGTGTTGTGGGGTGACCCCGCTGACGGAGTTCCCTCGGCGAACGATTGGGCCGACTGGGCGAACACGATTCCCTACGACATTGTCACTCACGTCGGTTCGCGTGTCGTCGCTGTGGATGTGCCGTGATTGACATTGCGACCGCCGACGCGATGGAAGCGTTCGGGGAATGCGTCGCACGGGAATTGCGTGCGGGCGACGTACTCTGTCTCACCGGTCCGCTCGGTGCCGGGAAAACCACCTTCGCGCGCGGACTGGGTCGTGCACTGGGCGTTCGCGGCGCGGTAACGAGCCCCACGTTCGTGGTGGCGCGCACACACGCTCGAACCGGCGGTGCCCCGCTTGTTCACGTCGATGCGTATCGCCTGCAGAATCCCGCGGAACTCGAAGATCTCGACATCGATTGGGATGGGTCGATCTGCGTTGTGGAGTGGGGGAAGGGCATGCTTGACACGAGTGTTGATGCGTGGCTCGAAATCGTGATCGATCGCGGAACGTCGGGCGACGATGACGCGCGAGTCGTGACACTGCACGCGGTCGGGGAGCGCGGACGCGAACTCGCCGAGGCGATCGGACGGGGCGATCGATGACAATTCTCGCGATCGACACGTCGCTCGGCACGAGCGTCGCTGTCGTCCGCGACGGTGTCGTCGCCGAACGGTCAACCGCCGATGCGCGAAGCCACGCCGAACACATCGGTTCTTTCATCGCGGAGGTTCTCGCCGAGGCGAACCTGTCCCCGAAGGACGTCGACACGGTTGTCGTTGGTCTTGGTCCCGGTCCGTTCACGGGACTTCGAGTGGGAATCGCGGCGGGAATCGCATTCGCCGTGGGGCGCGGAATTCCGGTAGCCGGAATCTCGAGCCACGACGCGGCGGCGCGTGACCGTGAGTCGTGTTGCGTCGTCACCGACGTGCGACGGCGTGAATTGGCGTGGACCACCTATCGCGACGGTGTGCGCGTTGCCGGGCCCGCGCTCACGACGGAGTCAACGCTGGCCACCGACGTCGACCTCGCCGAATTCCCCGAGGTTCGCGCAGCAGCAATTTCCGCTCTCGATCTCGCGCGGGCGGCATCCGACCGCCTCGCTCGGGGCGATGACCTGTCCCGTCTGACCCCGCTGTACCTGCGTGCACCCGACGCCACTCCCGGTTCGGGCCCGAAGCGAGTGTCGCAGTGATTATCCGTCACGCCACGCACGCTGACCTGCCGACCGTTTTCGATCTCGAGCGGGAGCTTTTCCCCGACGATGCGTGGCCGATGGAACTCTTGCGCGATGAAATCGACAACCCTCACAACGTGTTGTTCGTCGCCGAAGAGGGCGATCGAATCATCGGCTATGCCGCCGCACAGGGTCTCGAGGGTAACGACGTCGCGGACATTCACAACATCGCCATCATCGAATCGGAGCGCGGGAAGGGTCTTGGCGCAGAGCTGTTTGACGCCCTGTTGGACTGGTGTCGTTCGCGTGGTGCGAACTCGTTCATGCTGGAGGTTCGTGCCGATAATCATGTTGCCCAGTCGCTCTATCGTTCACGCGGATTCGAGCCGATCGCGGTGCGGCCCCGGTATTACCAACCCGCGGGCGTGGACGCGATCGTGATGCGACGGGAGGGCACGTCATGACGGAACCGTTGGTCCTCGGCATTGAATCGAGTTGCGACGAAACGGGTGTCGGTATTGTCCGCGGGCGCACGCTGCTCGCCAACGTCATCGCCTCGAGCATGGAAGAACACGCGGTCTTCGGAGGGGTGGTGCCCGAAATCGCGGCGCGAGCGCACCTCGAAGCACTCCGGGGAACCCTCGACGCCGCGATGCGCGAGGCGAACATTCGACTCGACGACATCGATGCCGTCGCCGTCGCTGCGGGTCCCGGCCTCGCCGGTGCGCTGATGGTCGGTGTGGGAGCGGCCAAAGCGCTCGCCGTGTCTCTCGGCAAACCGCTCTATGGCGTCAACCATCTCGTCGGTCACGTCGGCGCCGACATGCTCCGACAGGACGGTGGCGAAATCGAACTCCCCACCGTCGCTCTCCTCGTGAGCGGCGGCCACACGTCGCTTTTGCTCGTCAACGATCTCGTCAATGATGTTCGACTCCTCGGCGAGACAATCGACGACGCGGCGGGCGAGGCCTTCGACAAGGTCGCTCGATTGCTCGCACTTCCCTATCCCGGCGGCCCGCACATCGATCGGGTTGCGACCGACGGTGACCCCGCCGCGATCCGATTCCCTCGCGGGCTCACCCTGCCGAAAGATCTCGAACGACACCGATACGATTTTTCTTTTTCGGGGCTCAAGACGGCGGTGGCGCGTCACGTCGAAACTTCTGAGGCGCTGTCCATCCCCGATGTCGCCGCGAGTTTCCGGGAGGCAGTGGCCGACGTGCTCACCCGCAAGGCGGTTGCGGCGTGTCTCGAACACGGCGTCCCTCGTTTACTCCTCGGAGGTGGTGTCGCCGCGAACGCCCGCATACGTGCTCTTGCCGAGGAACGGTGTTCCGACAACGGCATCGAACTTCGCGTACCCCCGCTCGCCCTCTGCACCGACAACGGCGCCATGATCGCCGCACTGGGTGCACACCTCGTTGCACGGGGCATTGCACCATCACCGCTCGACTTCGCCGTCGATTCGACGCTTCCCGTCGACGTCGTCAGCCTTTAGCGAACGCGTTCGCACACGATCGCGACGCGACCATCGCCGGCACGCGTGGCGATCAACGTCGCCGAGTTCTTGCCCGAAAGTTTCAACTTCGTGCGGAATTGAGCCGGGTCGATATCGACGCCACGTTTCTTGATTTCTAGAGTGCCGATCGAATGGTCGCGGCAATACGCTGCGATGGTTCGTTGATCGAGGGCGAGCACGTCGACCACCCGAAACGCCTGGGCGAAGGGCGTCTCGGTGTGAGCGTCGGAACTGAGGTACGCGATGGTTGGCGCGATTCCGTGGGCACCGATTCGGTCGGCGAGTGCGCCAAGGAGTTCAGCACGGATGACGGCCCCGCTCGGGTCGTACACGTAAGCGCCGATGGGGCCGACCGTCAGTTCCGAATCGGGCGCCGGAGCGGTGAGCTCCGCGGTGTCGTCGCCGAGAATCAGCGCACTTCGTGCAACATTCGGTCGCGCGAGCGAACCGGTCCAGACGACACACTCCACGGTGTCGCCGCGATCGTCCACCCATTGCGCTTCGACCTCGTTGGGGATCAACTCGTGGGGCACCGCGGGCGAAAGCTTGATCCCGCTGGGGATACGGGACGCGACATCAAACACCCATTCGAGCGAGGGCGACCACTCGGACGGATCGATGCGAACCTTCGAGGCGGTTCGTCGCGCCGGGTCGAACCAGAGAGCATCGAACCGTGTGAGATCAACCGATTCGGCATCGGCGACCTCGGCGCGAGCGTTGTCGAAGGGCGCCAGGTTGTACTCCGCGATTGCGGCGGTTGCCTCGTCCCGATCGATGGCGGTGACGTCTACTCCGAGACCGGCAAGGGCGAGCGCATCGCCACCGATGCCACAGCCGAGGTCGGCGACGCGGACGCCACCGAGCGCGCGGAACCGTGCGGCGTGATGAGCGGAGACCGACAACCTCGTGGCTTGCTGCAAGCCGTCGTCGGTGAAGAACATTCGCGCGGCGAATTCGCCGAACTTCGGCACCGCTTGTGCGCGCAGCCGTCGCTGCTTGAGAACGACCCGGGTCATATCTTCGGAGATTCCGCGTTCGCGGAGGCGCCCGACGGATTGAACAACGTTGTCCTTCGCCGAGTAGGGCGGAAGCGAATCGAGAAGCGCCAACGCCTCGGGCGTGAACAACAGTTCGACGTCGGCGCGCTTCATGGTTCCATTCAATCAGTACCCGGTGTTGGCACTCTGGTTTGTCGAGTGCTAATTCCCGCGATAAACTGACATCACCGCGCAATCGTGCGCATTTCGTTCCCCGTTAGAGAGAGGTCAACCGTGTCGGTCGCAATCAAGCCGCTCGAAGATCGCATCGTTATTCAGCAGCTCGCTGCTGAACAGGTCACCGCGTCGGGAATCGTCATCCCCGACTCGGCCAAGGAAAAGCCCCAGGAGGGCGAAGTTGTCGCGATCGGTCCCGGCCGCATCGACGACAACGGCAACCGCGTTCCGCTCGATGTCGCCGTCGGCGACGTCGTCCTGTACTCGAAGTACGGCGGCACCGAGGTGAAGTACAACGGCGTTGAGTACCTCGTACTCTCGGCCCGCGACGTGCTCGCCATCGTTCAGCGCTAACCCGCTCCGAACTCGTTCCGAAGGCCCTCGCTCACGCGGGGGCCTTCGACGTTCGCGGAGTAGGGTGAGGAACGTGGTTGCCTCGAATCGAACCCCCGGCGTCATCGCGGGGCTCTCGTCCTATTTCCTGTGGGGCTTCCTTCCGCTCTACTTCATCCTGCTGGGAACGACGGGACCGTGGGAGATCGTCTCGTGGCGAATCGTCTGGTCACTCGTGTTCTGTGTCGGAATCCTTGCGACCACCAAGCAACTCGGTCCCAGTCTCGCGCTCCTCAAAAACACACGTTTCGTCTGGCTCACGATGCTCGCGGGCGTTCTCATCTATCTCAACTGGCAGTTCTACATCATCGCCAACCTGACGGGACGGGTGCTCGAAGGCTCGCTCGGCTACTTCATCAATCCACTGGTGACGATCGTTCTCGGAGTTCTCGTGCTCGGCGAAAAATTGCGCCCCCTGCAGTGGGTTGCGATGGGTCTCGCCGCCATCGCGGTCGTCATCATCATCGTCGGATACGGCGAAGTTCCCTGGCTGTCGTTCATTCTCGCGGGCTCGTTCGGTGCGTACGGGCTGGTCAAGAACCGCCTCGGCGGAAAGCTCACGGCAACGCAGAGCCTCACCTTCGAGACGGTCTGGCTCCTCCCCGTCGCGATTGTGCTCATTGTGATCGAGTCGTTGTCGGGAAACCTCAATTTCGGCGACGGCAACGTCGGCCAGACCGCGTTGCTCGCGTTACTCGGACCGGTCACCGCAATCCCGCTGTTGCTCTTCGGGTTCGCCGCGAGCAAGGTGCCGATGTCGTGGATGGGTTTCATGCAGTACATCGCCCCCACTCTTCAGTTCGTCATCGGGGCGTTCGTCATGCACGAACCGATGCCCGCGGCTCGGTGGATCGGATTCATCCTCGTGTGGATCGGGCTTCTCGCCCTCACACTCGATCTCACGCGTCGAAAGGCGCGATAAACACCGAAATTCGGGAAAAATTACCCGTCGTGTGCGCGATGTAACGGGTTACAAAGCGTTACACGCTTGTAACCGTAGATTTCCACACATCGGGCGGGAAAAAGATAGCGTTGACATGGTGCGAGTCGACCGACTCGCCCATCCATGGAAAGAATCAAGGAGAATCATGGGCGCATTTGCGAAGGCTTCGGCCTCCCGTAAGGTCGCTTCGCTTCTCGGCGGTATCGCTATGCTCGGAACCTCGGCACTCGTGCTGAGCGGATGTGCAGCGGGCGCCGGAGGCGACGGTGGACCCGTCGGCGACCTCACCCTCAAGATCGGTAGCGCACTTCCGGAAACGGGAAACCTCGCGTTCCTCGGACCGCCCGAAGAGGCTGGTGTTGCTCTTGCTGTCAAGGACATCAACGACGCCGCCAAGGGAATCACGGTTGAGGTCACCTGGGGTGACTCGGGCGACACCGACAACAAGGCTTACGAGACCGAGGTTCCGCGTCTTCTCGACGCTGGCGTTTCGGCAATCATCGGTGCTGCGTCGTCGGGAACTTCACTTCAGTTCATCGACCAGGTTGTCGGTGCTGGCGTAGTTCAGTTCTCGCCGGCCAACACCTCGGCCGCATTCACGACCTACGACGACAAGGGACTTTACTTCCGCACGTCGCCGTCGGACGTTCTCCAGGGTGAGGTTCTCGGTAACCTCATCGCCGCCGACGGAATCAAGACGCTCGGAATGATCGTCTTGAACGACTCGTACGGTAACGGAGACGGTTCGAAGGATGCCAACGGCAACTTCACCAGCGGTCTTGCTGGCTTCATCTCGAAGGCTTTCACCGCTGCTGGTGGAACCGTCGTTGCTCAGCCGACCTACAACACGGGTGACACCAACTTTGACGCTCAGATCTCTGAGGTCACGGCTGCTAACCCCGACGCTATCGTCCTCGTGACCTTCGAAGAGGTCAAGACGATCGCTCCGAAGCTCATCGGTGGCGGATTCCCCTCGGACAAGGTCTACTTTGTCGACGGAAACCTCGCTAACTACTCGAAGGACTTCAAGGCTGGTCTCCTCACCGGTGCTAAGGGAACGGTCCCCGGACTCAACCTCGACACAATTGCGGACTTCACGACGCGCATGAACGAGAACTGGGTTGCCGATGGCAACGAAGACCTCGCTGATGTGTTCGCGTACGGCCCCGAGGCTTACGACGCTGTCGTCCTCATCGCGCTCGCCTCGCTCGAGGCTGGTTCGACTGCAGGTGTCGACATCGCCGCGAAGCTCCAGGAAGTTTCGGGTGGTACCGGCGGTGGCGAGAAGTGCACCGACTTCGGTACCTGTGCTGACATCATCAACGGTGGCGGCACTGCGGACTACGACGGCGTGTCGGGCCCCATCACCTTCAACGAGGTTGGTGACCCCACCGAGGCGTCGATCCAGGTCTACCAGTACGGAAGCGACAACGTCGCAGTTCCCTACGCTGGCTAGTCCAGACCGAGTCGTTGACTCGAGAGGCCCCGGGTTCGCCCGGGGCCTCTTCCTTTGTCTCCGGCGAACCACCTCTCCCCCCACCTCCCCACCCGATTTTTCACACGTTTGGGTCGAGTAGCGCGGTTACTTCGCACATTCCACCGATCAACTGGTGAAATTGACCCGCCTCAGTTCTTGGTGTGAAAAATCAGACTGACAGATCCGAATTGTGTGAAAAATCGGGTGAGAGGGGAGAGAGAACGACGGAGGGGCCGGCGCGAGCCGACCCCTCCGAGAGAGTGTGACGCCTCTAAGCGCCGAGGGTGCCGAGGTACAGCCCGATGACCTTGGGGTCACCTAGAAGGTCACGCCCAGTGCCCGTGTAGGCGTCTTTGCCCTGGTCGAGAACGTAGCCACGGTCGCAGATCTGGAGGCAACGACGGGCGTTCTGCTCCACCATGATGGTCGTCACACCCGCCTTGTTGATCTCCGAGACGCGAATGAACGCTTCGTCCTGACGCGCAGGCGAAAGGCCCGCACTCGGTTCATCGAGGAGGAGAACCGCGGGATCCATCATGAGCGCGCGGCCCATGGCGACCATCTGGCGCTCACCACCGGAAAGCGAGCCCGCACGCTGCTTGAGACGCTTGCCCAGCTCGGCGAAGATGCCCGTGACGAACTCCAGACGATCGGTGAACTTGCTCGGGTCTTGGTAGAGACCCATCTGCAGGTTCTCCTCAATCGTGAGGCTCGGGAAGACGTTGTTCGTCTGTGGAACGAACCCGACGCCGCGCGCGACGAGCTGGTTGGGCTTGAGGCCCGTGATGTCGTCACCGTTGAGCGTGATGGACCCTTCGCGGACCTTGACGAGACCGAAGATCGCCTTGAGGAAGGTCGATTTTCCGGCGCCGTTTGGTCCGATGATTCCGATGAGTTCGCCCCTATTGGCGTAGAGGTTGGTCCCGTTGAGGATGTTCACGCCGGGAAGATAACCCGCGAAAAGGTCCTTCGTCTCGACGACGGGAATTTCAATGTTCGCCGCCATTTACTTCTCCTTCGGGAGCTTGGGAAGGGTGATTCGGCCCGTTACGGCGCCAAGGTCGGTGTCCTGGTGGCTACCGAGGTATGCGTCGATGACGGCCGGGTTCTTCATGACCTCGTGCGGGTCACCTTCGGCGACCACGCGACCTTCGGCCATGACGATGACCCAGTCGGCGATGTGTCGAACCATGTGCATGTCGTGCTCGACGAAGAGGACGGTCATTCCGGCCTTCTTGAGCCCGAGAATGTGCTCGAGAAGCGACTCGGTGAGGGCGGGGTTGACTCCCGCCATCGGCTCGTCGAGCATGACGAGTTCCGGATCGGTCATGAGGGCTCGGGCCATCTCGAGGAGCTTGCGCTGACCGCCCGAGAGCGATGCGGCGAAGTCATCCTTCTTCGCATCGAGCTTGAAGCGCTTGAGCAGATCCATCGCCTTGTCATCGATCTCGCGATCCTTCTTCTTCCACACGAAGGGGAAGAGGCTGGCGCCGAGACGCTCACCGGGCTGGCTGGTGCTCCCCAACTTCATGTTGTCCATGACGGTGAGGAGGCCGAGCGCCTTGGTGAGTTGGAAGGTGCGGATGAGGCCCATTCGGGCGACCTTGAACGCGGAAACCTTCGCGAGGGACTTGCCGTTGAACGACCAGGTTCCCTCGTTCGGGGTGTCGAATCCGGTGAGCAGGTTGAAGAACGTCGTCTTGCCCGCTCCGTTGGGTCCGATGAGTGCTGTGATGGCGTTGCGGGGGATCTCGACGTGCTCGACGTCGACCGCGACGAGTCCGCCGAACTGGCGCTTGACGTGGTCGGCGATGAGGATCGGGTCCTTCTTCGCAACTCCGGGCTTGATGGCACCGGTGTGAAGTCCGGTCGACTTGACCGGCGACGAGGAGGTGGGATTACTTGACAAAGGTCAGCTCCTTCTTGCTTCCGAAGAGTCCCTGTGGACGGAACACCACGAGGAGTACCAGCGCGAATCCGACGATGACGAACTTCACCTGAGATGCCTGAATCGTGGTGAAGGGCATGAGGCCGGCCTTCGCGAGGGCGGGGAAGAGCAGACCGAGGAACGCCTGCAAGACCCAGAAGATGATCGATCCCGCGAGGGGGCCGAACACCGTCGCCGCGCCACCGAGAAGGAGGGCGGTCCAGAGGAAGAAGGTCAGCGAGGTGACGTAGACACTCGAGTTGACGTTCGTCGAGAACGCGAGCATCAGACCACCGAGAGCGCCGATGACGCCTCCAATGACGAGCACCTGCATCTTGTAGGCGAAGACGTTCTTGCCGAGCGAACGCACGGCGTCTTCGTCTTCACGGATTCCCTTGATGACACGACCCCAGGGGGAGTTGACGAGGCGCCAAACGACGAAGATCGCGATCGCGAGGATGGAGAGTCCGACGATGCGGAGGTACCACGTGCGCTCGTTGTCGAGGAACGGAACAAATCCGTAGGTTCCGTCGGGGATGGGGTTCGACTGGTCGAATCCGCCGGCACCCTCGTGAGGGTTCGTGACGGTTCCGCCGGGACCGTTGAAGCCCGAGAGGCCGTCGGCCGAACCCGTGAACCACCCGAATGCCGAACTGAGCAGCAGGAGTCGAACGATTTCCGCGGCCGCGATGGTGACGATGGCGAGGTAGTCACCGCGAAGGCGCAGAGTCGGGATTCCGAGGATGAGTGCGAACACGATGGCCGCACCGATTCCCACGAACGCGGCGAGGTACCAGGGGAGACCGAAGTACAGGATGCCGATTGCGTAACCGTAGGCGCCGAGCGCCATGAAGCCCGCCATACCCATGTTGAGCAGTCCGCCGAATCCGAAGTGGAGCGCGAGACCGAGCGTCGCGAGTGCGTAGGCGATGGTCGTCGGGTCGAGAAGGAACGACAGCGACGAGAGAAGGATTCCAACGAAGTCCATGAGTTATCCCACCCTTTCCTTGCGTCCGAGAATTCCCTGCGGACGGAACAACAGAATTCCGATGAGAACAACGAGCGCTCCGACGTACTTGAGGTCCGACGGAATGATGAGGCTCGAGCTCTCGACGAGGATTCCCACGATGATCGAGCCGATGAGAGCACCGTAAGCGGTACCAAGGCCACCGAGAGTCGTCGCCGCGAAGATGAGGAGCAGAATCTGCCCACCCATGTCCCAGCGAATTCCGGGGCGGAAGTAGGCCCAGAGGATTCCGGAGAAGCCCGCAAGCAGCGATCCGATGATCCAGACGATTCGAACGACACCGTCGACGTCGATTCCCGACGCGGCGGCGAGGCTCGGGTTGTCCGAGATCGCGCGGGTAGCCTTACCAATCTTGGTGAAGGTGAGCCACCAGGCGAATACGACGATGAGGAGAACCGACAGCGCCATGCTGAGAATGTCGGTGAAGCTCAACGTGACCGTACCGAACAGCTTGAATCGCTCGGCGTCGGAACCCGGAAGTTGTTCCGTCGATCCGCCGATGAAGAACTGGTAGAGGTAACGGATTCCCAGCGAGAGTCCGATGGAGACAATCATCAACTGAACGAGCCCCATGCCACGGCGGCGCAGGGGAGCCCACAGGGCCGCGTCGAGTCCCCAGCCGAGCCCGGCGGAGAGGACGAGCGCGAGGGGGATAGCGAGCCACAGCATTGCGGGGCCGAAGAGTTGTACGAGGGCGAAGGTCGCCACCGCACCGAAGGTCACCATCTCGGCGTGGGCGAAGTTCGAGATTCCCGTCGTTCCGTAGATGAGCGAGAGGCCGACCGAGGCAAGCGCGAGCATGAGCCCGAAGTTGAGCCCCGAGATGAGCCGTTGGACGATCTGATCGGCGATGCTCACCGTGTGGCGCTCGCCCTGACCGATGAAGAAGTTCATGGTTGAGCGGCCACCGGGACCAACCGTGACGGCCTGAACGTTCGCTTCAACGAACGGCGTCGCGGGATTGTCGACCACGGCAATTCCCTCGGGGAGAGTGGTCTCGTCGAGAGTTACGGTGTAGTCGGCCGACTTCTCCGGAACTCCGACGGTGAACTTTCCGTCGGCGTCGGTCGGCACCGTGGCGGTGAATCCAGCGGCACCCGTCACCGTGATGGTCACACCACCGATGGGCTCACCGTTGTTCTGGACGTTGCCGCTGATCTTGAACGGCATCTCAGGGTTGACGACGTCGGCGTGGGCCGGGGTCGCGAGCGCGAGAATTCCGAAAGCCAAGAACACGGCCCCCAGAGCGCTCACGAGCCGGTGTACGCCTCGTCGCATTGTTGTCATGGTCCTCAACGAGGCCTCCTGCTCGGCTACCGACAGCATCGGTGCTGTCGGGGTCGGTTTTGTCACACTCTAGGGTCCGACTGTTTCGACGATATTTCGGCGAAGCAATGAACCTGACCCATTATGTCGGGAAACTGTGCCATTGGGGAACCCGACTACGATAAAAGAAGCGGGAACGCGGAAGATTACGCACAATTTGTGCGGGGAGGAACGAATAATGGCGGTCAACGATCCCTTCGGTTTCACGGGACTCACCTACGACGACGTCATGCTCCTTCCCAACCACACCGATGTCATTCCGTCGGAGGCGGAGACCGCGAGCCGTCTGACGCGCAACATCTCTATATGGGCACCGATTGTCTCCAGCGCGATGGACACCGTCACGGAAGCGCGCATGGCTATCGGCATGGCGCGACAGGGCGGAATCGGAATCATTCACCGCAACCTTTCGATCGAGGATCAGGCGGAACAGGTCGACAAGGTGAAGCGTTCCGAATCGGGGATGATTTCCAATCCCGTAACGACGACTCCCGACGCGACCGTCGCTGATGTCGATCGCATCTGTGGCGAGTTCCGCGTTTCGGGTCTTCCCGTCGTCGACGCGAACCGCGTTCTGCTGGGAATCATCACGAACCGTGACATGCGGTTCGTTCCGCGGGAACAGATGGAGTCGACGCTCGTCAAGGACGTCATGACTCCGATGCCCCTTGTTACGGGAACCGCGCCGATTTCCGACGACGACGCCGTGGCCCTGTTTGCGAAGCACAAGATTGAGAAGCTTCCGCTGGTCGATTCTGCGGGCAAACTCGTCGGACTCATCACCGTCAAGGATTTCGAGAAGAGTGAGAAGTACCCCAATGCCACGAAGGATGCCGAAGGCCGCCTGCGTGTCGGCGCGGCAATCGGTTTCT
>JAHEGC010000009.1:49709-56082 GCA_024639965.1 Micrococcales bacterium | reverse complement strand
AGGTTGAGGTGCGAGACGTCTCCGCCGATGTCGCCGAATCGGGCGAACCCGAGCAGTGCGTTGAGGTTGGCGCCGTCGATGTAGACCTGTCCGCCCGCTGCATGGACAGCGTCGGTGATGTCCCGAATGCCGTGCTCGTAGACACCGTGCGTCGACGGGTAGGTCACCATCAGGGCGGCGAGCCGATCCCCGTTCTCATCGATTTTGGCTCGGAGATCGTCGATGTCGACGTCACCGTTGTCGAGGCAGGCGACCACTACGACGCGCATGCCCGCGAGCACCGCGGAGGCCGCGTTCGTGCCGTGTGCACTCGACGGAATGAGGCAGGTGTCGCGATGCGTGTCCCCGTTGGCGAGGTGATATCCACGAATTGCGAGCAGGCCAGCGAGTTCGCCCTGGCTTCCCGCGTTGGGCTGAAGGCTGACGGTGTCGTAGCCCGTCAGTTCGGTGAGCCATTCCTCGAGCTGGGAAATAAGCAGAAGATAACCACTCGTGTCCCCCGCGGGAGCGAACGGGTGCATCCCGCCGAATTCGCGCCACGTGACCGCTTCCATTTCGGTGGCGGCGTTGAGCTTCATCGTGCACGAACCGAGCGGAATCATCCCGCGGTCGAGTGCGAAGTCCTTGTCGGCGAGGCGCTTGAGGAAGCGCATCATCGCGGTTTCGCTGTGATACGAGTTGAAAACGGGGTGCGTGAGAATCGCGTCGGTGCGGCGAAGGCCCGCCGGAACAGCGGTCTGGTCGATTGTCGCGACGGCGACGGGGTTCGCATCAGCGGCGAGCCCGAAGACGGGGTCGATGAGACCGTCATCCCCGCCGGCAAGAATCCCCGTTCCCGACCCGGTCGACAACTCATCGAACGACACCTGCACGGTGTCGGCATCAACGACGTGGATGAGAAGGCCGGCTCGATGCGCCGTCTCGGCGATCGACACAGCCTTCCCCGGAACACGAAGCTGCACGGTATCGAAGAAATCGGAGTTCACGACGTCGTGTCCGGCGGCAGCCGCGCGGCGTGCGAAGCGCTGAGCGCGCTCGGCAACGTTGACCGCGATCTGTCGAAGGCCGACCGGGCCGTGATACACCGCGTACATTGCGGCGAGAACCGCGAGGAGGACCTGAGCGGTACAGATGTTGGAGGTCGCCTTCTCGCGACGAATATGCTGTTCCCTGGCCTGGAGTGTGAGTCGGTACCCCGGCTTGCCGTCGGCGTCTCGGGAAACTCCGATGAGTCGACCGGGCATCTGACGCTCGAGGCCTTCGCTCACCGCGAAGAACGCGGAGTGCGGGCCACCGAAGCCGAGCGGAACACCGAAGCGCTGGGACGACCCGACGACGATTTCGGCGCCCATCGAACCCGGCGATGCCAGAAGGTTGAGGGCAAGGAGGTCGCTCGCGACAACGACAACGCCGCCCTCTGCCTTGATGGCGGTGATGTCCGAGGTGAGGTCACGCACGCGACCCGATGCTCCCGGATATTGAAGAAGTGCACCGAACGCACCGTCGGCGAGTGCTGCGGCGCCGCCGCCGGCAGCGAAATCGACGAATTTGAGGGTCACGCCAATGGGGGCGGCGCGGGTTTCGAGAACCGCGCGCGTCTGAGGGAAAACGTCGGTGTCGACGAGGAAGGTGTGTGCGTCGCTGCCCGACACGCGACGAGCCATGAGCATCGCCTCGGCGGCGGCCGACGCCTCATCGAGCATGCCCGCGTTCGCGGTGCCCATGCCCGTCAGATCGCACACCATCGTCTGGAACGTGATGAGCGCCTCGAGACGGCCCTGCGAGATCTCGGGTTGATACGGCGTATACGCGGTGTACCACGACGGGTTTTCAAAAATGTTCCGCTTGATGACACTCGGCATCACCGTCTCGTAATACCCAAGTCCGATGAGGCTTCGACCGACAGAGTTCTCCTGCGCAATCGCGCGAAGTTCGGCCAACGCTTCGCGCTCGCTCGCCGCCTCGGGGATTCGCGAATTGAAAGCGCCTTGGCGAATGGCTGTCGGCACGGCCGCGGCCATGAGGTCGTCGAGGTTCGAATAGCCGAGGGCGCCGAGCATGACCCCTTCGGCGTCGCCCGAGGTACCGATGTGTCGATTGCGGAAGTCGCTCACGTCTACTCCGCGATGAGTGCGGCGTACGCGTCGGCGGAGATGAGCTCGCCGAGCGATTCGACCTTGACCGAGAAGAGCCAGCCGGCACCGTAGGGGTCGCTGTTGACGAGCTCGGGTGAATCGATGACGGCCTGGTTCGCCTCAACGACCTCGCCGGTGACGGGAGCGAAGAGCTCACCAACCGACTTGGTCGATTCCGCCTCGCCGACGATTGCTCCGGCGGTGATTGCCTTGCCCGCCTTGGGCAGGTCGACGTAGACGACGTCACCGAGGGCGTCGGCCGCGAACTGGGTGATCCCGACGACGGCGACATCGCCCTCGATACGGACCCACTCGTGTTCCTTGGTGTACTGGAGGTTTTCCGGGGTGCTCATTGTCATCGTGCCTTTCGGTTGTAGAAGGGAAGAGAAACTACGGTTGCGGGGATCGCGGTTCCGCGCACGTCGATGTCCACGACGGTGCCGATTTCGGCGAAGTCGGGCTCGACGAGCGCGAAGGCGATGGGGTATCCGAGGGTCGGTGAGAGTGCACCACTCGTGACCGTTCCAATGGTGCGGCCGTTGGACGTGACGTCGTAATCGGCGCGCCCGGCACGCTTTCCTTCGGACTGAAGCCCGACGAGAACCGCTGCGCCGGAGAACACACCCGCCTCGACGCCCTGGCGACCGACGAAGTTTTCCTTCGTCATGTCGACGACGCGACCGGCGTTGACCTGAGCGGGCTTGAGCGCGGTCGACAGCTCGTGACCGTAGAGCGGCATTCCCGCTTCGAGGCGGAGGGTGTCGCGGCACGCGAGTCCGCAGGCGAGGAGGTCGTGCTTCTCCCCCGCGACGGTCGCCGCGCGCCAGAGCGCGACGGCGTGATCACGGTGGATGTAGAGCTCAAAGCCGTCTTCACCGGTGTAACCCGTACGTGCGACGACGACATCGATTCCGTCGAAGGTCGCGGGCAAGCAGCGGTAGTAGCCGAGTTCGGCGAGGCCATCGACCGAAAGACCGGCGATTCCCGAAACGATGTCGAGCGCGTTGGGACCTTGCACCGCAATCAACGCGACGGCGTCGGATTCGTCGCGAACAACACAGTCGAAGCCGCGAGCGCGTTCAAGCAATGCCTCCGCTGCGACGAAACGGTTGCCCGCGTTTGCGACGACGAGGAACTCCTCATCTCCGAGACGGTAGACGACGAGGTCGTCGAGAATGCATCCGAGGTCGTTGAGCAGAAGCGAATACTTGGCGCGACCGATCGGAATGGTGGAGAGCGTTCCCGCGAGGGCGTAATCGAGCGCGGCGCCAGCCCCCGGGCCGGTGAGGTAGATCTCGGCCATGTGCGAAAGGTCGAAAATTCCGGCCGACGTGCGCACCGCGTGGTGTTCCGCGAGATCCGAGGTGTACCGAACGGGCATGTCCCAGCCGGCGAAATCGGTGAACGACGCTCCGAGTTCGCGGTGAATCGAATCGAGCGGCGACAGTTTCAGGTTGTCCGACACGAGCACTCCCCCAGTCCTCACGCCACCGAGTGTCGGTGACGGGACTCCCCCTCTGTATCTGGGCCTGAGAGTTTCGAGTGTTGTGACTCTTTCCCCTACGGCGGAGGCACGAGCCTCGCTTTTCAGAGTGACCTGACGTTGCGGTACTGGACCTGAGAGATTGGCGGGGAGGCTTGCTCCTTCGGTGATCGACGGGGTCGATCTCTCCCGCAACGGTCGGCGGTCGTGTTCAGTTGTGGGGTCAGTCTATCCGCGAAGTCGCCGATAAGGCGAGTGGCATCGTCACACAATTTTCGCAACGCTACGCGGTCGGGCGCCGCCATTGACCGTCTTCCTCGAGCACCGCCATCTTCGCCTCGATGAGTTTCGCGATGAGTTCGGGGGAAAGCGGTTCATCCAGAGCAAAATGGAGCGCGCCCGACGTGCGCACGAAGCCATCCAGCTCACGAGGGATACGGTCGAACACGCGGCCGCTGTGCGGGAGGTACGAGAGGTGCTTCGAGAAGGCAGCGAATCCCGCGACCACCTTGCCCCCCACCGCGAACGCCGGCGTGTTATAGGAAATCTTCTGTTCGGCGTCGGGAATGATGGCGAGAATTCGACGACGCATCTCCTCGAGCGTCGAGCGCTTCGGTTCGGGAAGTGCCGCGAGATAGGCGTCGATGTCAGCGGTGGCCATTCCCCCATTCTGTCGGGTGCTCGCCCCGCCACCTAAACTTGGGCTCATGATTCAGGGACGCATTTACCGCGACGGACACCTGACGAACGAGGGCATCTCACCGGACTCGCTCGACACGCTCCACAAGGATCGCAACGCGGTCTATTGGATTGATTTGGTGAAGCCGGCAAAGGCACAGATCGACCACATCGCCGCGGTGCTCGACCTCGATTCGACCCACGCCGATGATGCCTTCAACGGTCGTCAACGGCCCAAACTCGAAATTTCCCGCCACTACCTCTACATCAACGCGTACACGACGGCGTACGACGAGTCCACTCGCGAGGTGGCGACCGAGGAGATCGCAATCTTCCTCACCCACAACGGTCTCGTCACCGTTCGTGACGACCCCAACGCCGACCTGTCGACCATCCTTCGCCACTGGGACGACTCGGCACGGGCAGGGTCGCACGGGGTCGACTATCTCGTCTGGGGGTTGCTCGACGTCATTGTCGACGGCTACTTCGACACTCTCGAAAAGCTCGACGACGAAATCGAAAACCTCGAGGATCGCATCTTCGACACCGTCAAGCAGGACACGGAGTTGCAGCGCCTCACCTACGACCTGCGAAAAGCGCTCGTCATCGTTCGCCGGCTGACGCTCCCAGTTCGCGAAATCATCGGCCCGCTCATGCGCCAAGAGATTGTGCCCATCTCGGCGGAGATGGCGATTCAATTCCACGACGTCTACGACCACGTCATGCGCGTCGCCGATTGGACGGAATCACTTCGCGACCTCATCACAACACTCCTCGAGACGAACCTCACGATTCAGGGCAACTACATGAACTCGATCATGAAGAAGGTGACGTCGTGGGCCGCCATCATCGCGGTGCCGACGGCGATCACGGGGTTCTACGGTCAAAACATCCCCTACCCCGGCTACATGGAGGATTGGGGATATTGGGTTTCGGTCGGCGCGACCGTTCTCATCTCGGGCGGGCTGTACATCGTGTTCCGCCTTCGGGACTGGCTCTAAACCGCGGCGACTTCCGGGTCGCGCTTCGTCACGGGGCTGATGATCGCGCTGTAAATAAGGAACGCGACGGGAATCGCGAACGCCGCGAACGGCCCGACGATGATGCTCGCGCCGCCGAGGAGTGGACCAACACCGAGATTGGCGAAATATACCCACGTCCAGAGAATGCTTTGCGAACGATTGGATGTCCTCGGATTGTCCGTCACCGCTGAGACCGTCATCGAGATGGGCACCGAGTTTCCAATTCCCCAGAAGAATGCACCGACGTACACGAGCGTGCCGAACGCGGCCGATGCGAAGAGTGCGACGCCGAGGGTGGCGAGAATCGCGGAATACAGCACGACTCGGGAACGCCCGATGCGGTCGACGATTCGGCCACCGAAAACGCGAGCGAGCGCCATGCCGAGCGAGAAGAACGTGTACGCGAGAGCCGCTTCGGACTGTGTGTGCCCCGCGGCGACGAGCGCGAGCGGAATAAAAATTGCGGCGGCACCTTCCGCGAGGACGAAGACAAACGCAATCGACGAGATGAGGGCGACGCGCTTCTTCCCCGCGGGCGTGAGTTTGGGTCGCTCGCCCGAGGACGACGAGGTGTCGTGGGTTGGCTTGCCGTGGTGGGCGGGCAGACCGGCGACGCGGTAGAGCGCGAAGGCGCCGACCGCAACGAGCGTTGCGCCGAGTTGAATCTCGAGTGGGACACTCGCCAGAATGAGCAGGCTGGTCAGGCTCGCGCCGACGAACACGCCAATCGAATATCCGCCGTGGAGCATCGGCAGACGACTCTTTGGCGAGGCGCGGTCCAACTCTGACCCCTCGACGTTGGATACGAAGTCAACCGCACCAAAGGGCAGGCCGAAGAGAAAGAGGGAAATCGCGGTCAGCGAGAACGATCCGACCATCACCGAAATGACGGCAAGCGCCATCGTGGTCGGGAGTGCCGCCATCGTGACGAGCGCGACGATTCTCGAGCCGCGCTGCGAAACGAACCGACCGGTGAGCAACACCCCGAGGATGGCGCCGGCGGCGAACAGGGTCGCGAGAACGCTCATGTCACCGATGGAGATGCCCAAACGTTC
>JAHEGC010000009.1:25572-49609 GCA_024639965.1 Micrococcales bacterium | reverse complement strand
GCGAGGAAGCGGCCGAGATTGTCGAAGTAGCTCTCCATCCCCGCTTTGGCGCGGTTGGGTTCGCCGTCGGGGAGCTCGCCGAACTGGCTGAATCGCACCCAGCTCGACTGACCGCGATCCTCGAAATCAACCTCGACACGGTGCGCCAGGGGCGACTCGACTCGCGCATCGAACTCCGCCGCGTCCTGCGTGTAGTTCATCGTGTGCACGAGTCGCGCGTTCGGAGCGACCTCGGAGTAGGTGCCGTAAAAATAGGCCACGAACTTGTGTTCGGGCACGTCGACGCCCACCGTCCACGCTCCACCGACGGTGACGTCGTTGACGACCGACCCCGGCAGCGTCGAGAGGTCGGTGGGGGAATACCAACGCTCGAGCGCCTCGGGCGACTCCCACGCCGACCACAGGGTGTCGATGTCTACGGGGTATTCCCGCTCGACGGAATAAAGGAAATTGTCGGGCACGCAGCTAGACCCAGGCGCCGAGTATCGCTCCCGCGACGGTCACGCACAGGACGTCTTGCCCGACCTCGATGATCCAGACCTTGAGCGACGCGTATACCTTGTGATCGGGTTGCCCGAACATGCGGTGCGACAGCGACGCGAAAGCGCCGAAACCAACGGCGAAGAAGAATCCGAGAATTGCGCCACTCACCGCACCGAACGTGGGGGACGCGGTGCGCGCAACAGCGATGGTGACCGCGAGCGTGAGTACCTGCACCAGCGCGGCGACGAACGTTCCGCCGAACATCAGAGCGGTCTCGCCGGCCTTCATCTCGATGCGTTCGGTCGGCACCTCGCGGCCGAGCGCGCGAATCCAGACGGGATAGAAGGTCTTCGGACCGAACCACAGCGCCCCGATGACGAAGGAGGAAATGGAGGCGACAAGAACGGCCAGCCAGTTGATGTGCAAAAGTTCCATTCGCACAGACTAACCCGAATGGTCAGAGCCCGCGCTCCTGCCGGAACACCGCGACCAGCGCGTTGGCGTGGCCGTGGCCGAACCCGTAGTGTTCCTTGAGCCAGTTGACCTGCTCGAGGTGTTTGAGATCTCGCGCGTTCGCATCGAGCAAATCTATCCAGTGGCCGATCGGCTGTCCGTACTTCTTTTCGATCGATGGGAAATAGCTTTTCGGCCCCTGGATTTTTTCGGTCATGCGGAAAGGCTAGTGCGAATCACGTCCCGCTTCGAGATGGCGAGGTAGGTCACCGACACCAGAATCGCCGCGAGGAAGATGGTGCTCGTGGTTGTGGTTCCGAGTCCGAGACCGCCGTCATCGGTCGATTGCGAGAGCAGGTCGCCGATGGAGGCGCCGAGCGGTCGGGTGAGGATGTAGGCCGCCCAGAACGCGGTGATTTCGCCGACCCACTTGAGCCGCCATGCGACCGCGACGAGCACAATCGCGAGGCCGTAGACAACCACCGACGGACCGTAGCCGAGCCCCAGAGTTTCGGCGAGGTAGTCTCCGAGCGCGGTTCCGAGTGCGAAGGTGAAGAGAATAGCGAGCCAGTAGAACGCCTCCCGCTGCCAGGTCGTGATGCTCTTCATCGCGAGCGTCTTCTCTTTCGCGAACCAGATCGCGAAAGTGACGGCGAGGAGCAATCCGAACACGATGGTCGAAACGATGAGGGGTACCCCGTAGCCATCGGTGAGGGTGTCGGTCACGAGGGTGCCGGCGACCGAGATCAGCACGATGGTGACCCAGTAGATCGCGGGCACGTAACGCGTGGTCAGGAACTGCACGACGAGTGCGAAGACGAGAGCAACCCCCATGATGACCGAGGTGCCGTCGAGACCGAGACCGAGAGTTTCATTGAGGTAATCGGCAAAGGTCTCGCCGACGGTAGTCGCGAGGACCTTGATGATCCAGAAGAACGCCGTGATCGCGGGGACCTTAGCGAGGAGCCCCCTCGCCGTTACGGTGCCGCTCATCGATTGCTGCTGTCGAGGCGACGAATCTTGAGGAGCACGAGGAATCCGGCGAGAGAGTGCCACACTGCGAACAGTTCGATGAAGATGGAGAGCAGTCCGAGCGGTTCGAACCAGTTGCCAATGTCCCCCATCGCGCCCGGCATTCCCACTGTGCGGTTGATGACGTAACCGCCGAGCACCGCGAGTGAAACTCCCGCCGCACCGAGGTAATCGAGGAATGAGCCCTTTACTGTGAGTCGCTCGATGACGACGACGGCGAAAAGGATGATACCGATGTAGGCCCAACCGAGATACGGCGTTTCGGTGAACTTGGCGGGGAGGTCCATAACGTGCACGCCGGCCAGGCCGGCGAGGCCGAGGATGACCGCGCTACGGCGGTTGTGGAGGCGGGAACGAAGGGCTTCACGTGAAATGGGCATGACCCCCAACCTAGAAATCAATTCTGCGAGAACCGTGTGCGAATCCTGTGAGTTCGCCCAGCGAATACGATTCGCCTAGACGTTGAAGCGGAACTCCACCACGTCGCCGTCCTGCATGACGTAGTCCTTGCCTTCAATTCGCGCCTTGCCCTTCGCGCGCGCCTCGGCGACGGAGCCACACTCAACGAGATCGTCGAAACCGATGACCTCCGCCTTGATGAATCCCTTTTCGAAGTCAGTGTGAATCACACCCGCGGCTTGGGGCGCTTTCCAACCCTTGCCGATCGTCCAGGCGCGCGACTCCTTGGGGCCAGCGGTGAGATATGTCTGAAGGCCCAGGGTGTCGAACCCGATGCGCGCCAACTGGTCGAGGCCGCTCTCGGTTTGCCCCATCTCAGCGAGCAATTCGCGGGCCTCGTCCGGTTCGAGGTCGATGAGTTCGCTTTCGACCTTCGCGTCGAGGAACACCGCCTGTGCGGGCGCCACAAGTTCGGCGAGTTCCGCGCGGCGCTCGTCATGGGTGAGCACGCTCTCGTCGACGTTGAAAATATAGAGAACCGGTTTGGCAGTGAGCAGCCCGAGTTCCTTGAGGGGGCTCGCGTCGAACTTTGCCTGAGAGAGTGTGCGTCCCGAGTCGAGAATCGTCCTCGCCTCTTCGGCGGCCGAGAGTACCTCGGGCTCCATCTTCTTGCCCTTGACCTCTTTTTCGAAGCGCGGGATCGCTTTCTCGAGCGTCTGAAGGTCAGCGAGAATCAGTTCGGTATTGATGGTTTCGAGGTCGTCCTTCGGGTCGACCTTGCCCGCCACGTGTACGACATCGTTGTCGGCGAAGGCGCGAACGACCTGGGCGATGGCGTCGGATTCGCGAATGTTCGCGAGGAACTGGTTGCCGAGCCCCTCTCCCTCCGAGGCGCCCTTGACGATTCCCGCGATGTCCACGAACGAGACGGGTGCGGGGAGGATGCGCTCGCTACCGAAGATGGCGGCGAGGGTTTCCAGACGTGGGTCGGGAAGGTTGACGACACCCACGTTCGGCTCGATCGTCGCGAAGGGGTAATTCGCCGCGAGCACGTTGTTGCGCGTCAGCGCGTTGAATAGGGTCGATTTGCCGACGTTGGGCAGACCGACGATTCCGATGGAAAGAGCCATTCGTCAAGTCTAGGCGAGCGGTCAGCGTCGGCTTTTCGTTCGCGCATTGGCGAACGACACTCCAATAAGCACCAGCGCGCCACCGAGAAGTTGTGGCAGGGAGATGCTTCCGCCGAGAACGACCACGATGACGGCGGTGAAAACAGGAATGAGGTTGAGGAAAGCGCCGGTCCGGGTGGGCCCGATCTTTTCCGACGAGACGTTCCACAGGAAATAGGAGGCCGCCGAGGGGCCGAGCCCGATCCAAATGATGCCGAGCCAACCCAGCGTGTCGAGTGATGACCATCCGGAATTGCCGAGAGCGATGTCGATCGCCATGAGCGGAACCATCACTAACCCGCCGAGTCCCGCTTGGACGGCGGTGGCGGTGATGGGTGGCGTCTGAATCTTTGGGGCGCGAATCGAATAAACGGTCCACAGCAACGTCGCGAGAAGAATCAAGCCGTCCCCGGCGGTGAAACTGAGTTCGCCCAGAGCCCCGCCTCCCAACACGATGACGAGCGCACCGAAGAACGAGACCGCAATCCCGATGATCGCGCGCGGTGCGAGATGCTCGTGCAAGAACACCCGTGCGGCAATCGCAATCGTCGCGGGGTTCAACGCAACGAGCACCGCCGCGGAAATGGGGCTGGTGGTCCCCAGCGCGGAATAAAGGAGCACGGTGTATCCCGAATATCCGAGAACCGATTGCACGAGGTGAGAGCGCCACTCCCGTCGGGCGATTCCCCAATCGGGCCTTTCCATGACGATCGCGAGCGGAAAAAGCACGACGATGGCGAGTAGCCAACGTGCTCCCGTGGCCTGAATCGTGCCGACACCGTCAAGCACATGGATGGAAAAGACGAAGTTGGTCGCCCAAAACGCCATTGCGAGAATTGCGGGAATGTACTTCTGGGCACTTCGCATTCCGCCAGCGTATCGGGCACAGAATCATTTCGGGGTGATTGTCAATTTGTCAGTACAATATGACACAGACGTTTTCCTGAAACCCCACAGAGAGGCGGACCGTGGACGACAAGACGATGACGGCGCTGTTCGCCGACCTCGACCGCAACGGTCCGATTCCTCTTTATTACCAGGTGGAACAGCGCATCGAAAAGGCCATCGTTGAGGGCGCGCTCTCCCCCGGTGACCGTCTCGAGAACGAAGTTGCGCTGGGCGAAAGGCTCAACCTCAGCCGCCCCACGATTCGCCGTGCGATTCAGGATCTCGTCGACAAAGGCCTCCTCGTTCGGCGTCGGGGAATTGGCACTCAGGTGGTGCACGGCCGCGTGACACGCGGGCTGGAACTCACGTCACTATTTGACGATCTCTCGAAGGGAGCCCAAAAGCCCTCGACGAGAATCCTCCGCTATTCCCAGGACAAGGCGAACGACGTGGTGGCGGATCGCCTCGGTGTGAAACTCGGCTCGCCGGTGCTCCACATCCGTCGACTCCGCGTCGCCGACGGCGTGCCCGTTGCGGTGCTCGAGAACTGGCTCCCCGAGCAATTCCTCGACATCACCGAGGCCGACCTCACATCGATGGGTCTCTACGAACTCCTCCGCGCTCGCGGTGTCACTATTCGGGTAGCCAAGCAGAAGATCGGTGCGCGCACCGCATCGGCAACCGAATCGGGCCTTCTCGACATCGACGCCCGCGCCGCTCTGCTCACGATGGAACGTGCGGCCTTCGACAACTCCGGCGTCGGGATCGAATACGGCTCGCACTATTACCGTCCCGACCTCTACTCGTTCGAGGTCACGCTCGTCGAGAAATAATTTCTCGGTAAAACGACAGCGGCGCGGGTCACCCCGCGCCGCCTCGTTTTGCCTGGATTAATCCTGACGAATGATGCTGATCTCATGGGTCAGCGTGTCGAGCTCTGCTCCACCCGCCATCGCCTGAATCAGCTCGTCGAGCTTCACCTTGTCGCGCACGAACTCCGCGGTCATTTGCCCGCGGTTGAGCAGGTAGAAGCGGTCACCAACGAGGTGCGCGTGGTGCGGGTTGTGGGTAATGAAAACCACCGCAACTCCACGCTCGCGCGCAGCGAGGATGTACTTGAGCACGATTCCCGACTGACGAACACCGAGGGCACTCGTCGGTTCGTCAAGGATGAGGACGTTCGCTCCGAAATACACGGCGCGTGCGATCGCGACGGCCTGTCGCTCACCGCCCGAGAGGGTGCCGATCGCCTGCTCGGTATCGCGAAGGTCGATTCCCATGTTGAGGAGCTCCGCCTTGGCCACGTCTTTCGCACGCTTGATGTCCAAGATGCCGAGGGGCTTCCACCACTTCTTCGGCTCGTTGCCGAGGAAGAAGTTGCGCCACACCGCCATGAGCGGCACAGTCGCGAGATCCTGGAACACCGTCGCGATTCCTCGGCCCATTGCGTCGCGCGGGGAGTTGAACGACGCGGGCTCACCGGCGACGAGGAATTCCCCCTCGCTCGGCTTGTGTACTCCCGAGAGAATCTTGATGAGGGTCGACTTTCCCGCACCGTTGTCACCGAGAACGCAGGTGACGGTGCCGGGGTCGACTCGAAGGCTCACGTCGCGCAACGCGATGACGCTGCCGAAAGCCTTGCCCACGTTCTTCAGCTCGAGGGCTGGGTTGACCGATTTCTTGGCGTTCACTTTCGAGCTCCCTTCGCGCGCTTCGACAGCCAGGTGTTGACGAGGACCGCGAGGAACAGGATGACACCGAGGAAGGTGGCGACCCAGTCTTGGTCCCACAGAGCGTAGGGGATACCGATGGCGGCGAAGCCCATGATGGCGGCTCCGATCGACGCGCCGATGGCCGAACCCGCACCACCGGTGAGGAGAGTTCCACCGACCGCCGCGGCGATGATGTAGTAGAACTCCTGGCCGACGCCCTGCCCTGCTTGCATTCCGCGAAGTTCGAGAAGCGTCATGCAGCCGACAAGTGCCGAGGCCATCGAGGTGACAACGAACAGCGTGATCTTGGTGCGGGCCACCGGTACGCCGGCGTTACGCGCGGCGTTGGCGTCGCCACCCGATGCGAAGATCCAGTTACCGAACGTGGTGCGAGTGAGCAACCATGTGGCGAAAACTGTGAAACCGATCCACCAGATGACCGAAACCTGGAAGGACGCTCCGCCGATTTCGATCTTGGTGGCGAACCAGTCACGTGCGGTTTCGAAACCGTCACCCTTGTCGACACCGTCGACGCGCACGGTTCCCGTGAGCAACTTGGTCACCGCGAGGTTGACGCCTTTGAGAACAAAGAAGGTGGCCAGAGTGACGATGAAGGAGGGGAGTCCCGTCTTAATGACGAGATAACCGTTGGCGAAACCGACGATACCCGCGAACACGAGTGTGATGATCATCGCGGGCCACACGCCGAGTGAGACCTCCGAGATGAGGTTTCCCATGAGGAGCCCCGCCGTACCGACCATGACACCCGACGAGAGGTCGAACTCGCCCGCGATCATGAGGAGTGCGACGAAGATGGAAACGATGCCGATCGGTGCTGCGAACTTGGTCCACCCCGCCATGCCCTGGAGTTGAGCGAACTGGCCGGTGGTGTCGACGACGGCAAAAATGGTGAAAATAACGAGTGCTCCGATGAGGGCACCCAGTTCAGGGCGACGAAGAGCCTTGGTCACAATCGAGACACGTTGAATACGTTCGTCTGACTTTACGGACGTCATCGAGGTCACCACCTTTCTTTGAGAATTCTGAAGTAAAAGGGAGGGCGGCTGGCGCCGGTTACCCTGCGCCAGCCGCCCACTTGAATTGCTAGAGACTAGCGCGTACCAGCCGCGACGAGCTCCATGACCTTGTCCACGTTGTCCGCGGTAACGAAACCGGGGCCAGTGTAGATGGGGAGGCCACCACCAAGCTCGTGAGCGTTGGTGAGGTTCAAGTACAGGAGCACGACGGACATGTAGCCCTGTGCGTACTGCTGCTGGTCGACGGCGAATGCCATCTTTCCGTCCTTGATCGCCTGAAGGGCGTCAGCCGACATGTCGACGGTACCGATGATCGCGTTACGACCAGTGGCGTCCGAAGCGACGAGAGCCGCGCCGGTTGCGATGTCAGCGTTGAGGGCGAAGATGCCGTCGATGGCCGGGTCGGCCTCGAGAGCAGCCTGGATCTTGGCAGCCGAACCAGCGAGGTCGGCAAGACCACCATCGAGGTTGAAGTCAACGACCTCACCCGAGAAGGTCTCCGAAGCACCCTTACAACGGTCGGTCAGACCGGAGTTTGCGGCTTCCTGGATCGGGCAGAGGATCTTGGTCGCACCGAGCTCGTTGAAGCGGAGGCCCGCCTCACGACCAGCGACGATCTCGTCCTGACCAACGTGCGTGAACGCGCCGAGGTCCTTGAACACCGACGAACCGGAGTTCATCGTGACGGTGGGGATGCCAGCGTCGTGTGCAGCGAGCATCGCGTCCTTGATGGCGTCGGGGTCCGGAGCCGAAGCTGCGATTCCCGAGCAACCGCCCGCGGTGCCAGCTTCGATAGTCGAAGCCTGCTTGGCCGAGTCGTTGTTCGATCCCTGGTAGTCGAGCGTGACACCGAGGTCTGCAGCAGCAGCCTCAGCACCAGCCTGAGCGACCGACCAGAACGTTCCACCGTCACCGTGCGTGTAGACACAGATCTTGAGGTCCGAGTGGTCACCAGCGGCAGCGTCTCCGCCTCCGGTGTTGCTTGCGCAACCCGCGAGTGCGAGTGACGAAACTGCAGCGATGACTGCGAATTTCTTCCAGGACATTGAAGCCTCTCTTCCTTGAGTTTGATTTGATGTCCTCCGTGTATCTAGGGCGATACACGATGTAAAAGTCACTATGTCATATCAAACGTGCAAAGGGGAACGATTTTCTGTTACCGTTACCGAACGGTTACAAAACTCCAATATTCCGCCAATTCGCAAGGAAGGAACGTTCCACAAATGAACGCCAAAATCGCTGGAGCCCCCATCTCCTGGGGCGTGTGTGAGGTGCCCGGCTGGGGCCACCAAATGGAACGCGATCGCGTTCTCAACGAAATGACCGAGCTGGGTTATTCCGCCTGCGAGTTCGGTCCGCTCGGATTCCTGCCGGTGGAAGCCGCCGGGCGCGTCGCGATTCTGAGCGAGCACGGCCTCACCGCCGTTGGTGGCTTCGTACCCGTCCTCCTCCACGACGCGAACCACGACCCCAAGCCGGAAATTCGCGCCGAACTCGAGGTGTTCCGCGCAGCAGGTGCTGAGGTCATGGTTCTCGCGGCAAACACGGGCAGCGACGGATACGACGAGCGCCCCGTCCTAACCGACGCACAGTGGCAGACACTTTTCGCCAATCTCACCGAACTTCAAGCACTCGCATCCGAATACGGGGTCCTCGCGGTGATTCACCCTCACGTGGGAACCATCGTCGAATCGGGTGACGATGTCGCCCGTGTCCTCTCCGGAACCGACATTGGCTTCTGCCTCGACACCGGCCACATGCTCATCGGCGGCGCTGACCCGGTTGCGTTCGCGAACGAGCACGCGGATCGGATCAAGCACGTGCACGCAAAAGACGTCAACCTCGCCATCGCATCCAAGGTGGTGTCGGGCGAGTTGACCTACCACGAGGGCGTGGTTGCGGGAATGTATGTGCCTCTCGGACAGGGTGACGTCGACGTCGCGTCGATTGTTCGTGCGCTCGAAGCCGCCGGTTTCGATGGTTGGTACGTGCTGGAGCAGGACAACGTCGTTTCCGCTGAGCCGGCCGAAGGTGCTGGACCGTTCGCTGACGCGAAGGCAAGTGTCACGTATCTTCGTTCCCTACTCGAGAACTAAGCATCCCCAACAGAAAACGCCCCCACCGACGCGGTGGGGGCGTTTTCTGTTGGGTAAACCTAAAGTTTTCCGTCGACCGAAACAGTCTTTCCCGTGCGCGCAGATTCTGTGGCGGCGTCCGCGAGGATCAAGGCTGCACGGCCGTCATCGAACGTCGGGTTGTAGTTCTTGCCGTCACGAATTCCGTCGAGGAACAACGCGAGCTCACGACGGTAGGACACCGCATAACGAACGAGAAACGCGTCGATGAAGGGTTCGCCATTGCTCGTACCGGAGGCGTCGTACTTCTGCACCGTCGTCGGGGAAATGTTGTGTGCGAACAGCATTCCGTCCGATCCGAAAGCCTCGAGTCGCTGGTCGTAACCATATGCCGAGTGGCGTGAGTTGACGACGACGACGATCTCGCCGTTGCGCCCCTTCATCGTGACGCTGACGGAGTCGTAATCGTTCTCCGCCTTGATGTCTTCGCTGAAGACATTGGCCCCGGCGGCGAAAACCTCGACGATGTCGGGGACGAAGTAGCGGGCCATGTCGAAGTCGTGAATCGTCATGTCGCGGAAGATTCCTCCCGACACGGCGATATAAGCCCGCGGAGCTGGGCCGGGGTCGCGCGACAGGATGACGAGTTGCTCAAGGGTTCCGAGCTCACCGGCGGCGACGCGCTTATTGATGCTCTCGAACTGCGGGTCGAATCGACGGTTGAAGCCGATGGCGATGTGCACGTTCGCGGCATTGGCCTTGTCACGAAGCTGTTCGACCTTGGCAATGTCAAGGTCGATCGGCTTCTCACAGAGCACGTGAATGCCCGCGTCGATCGCGCGGTCGATCATGTCGAGGTGAGTGGGTGTCGGTGATGCCACGACGATGACGTCGACATCACCGGCGGAGAACACGTCCTCAGGGTTGGTTGTTACTTTCCCCCCGAATTCCGCAGCAAGCTTTTCGGCACCTTCGATGAATGGGTCGCAAATCCACGCGAGGCTGGCACCCTTCGTATCTGCGATACTCCCCGCGTGTACCTGGCCGATACGACCAGAACCAATAAGACCGATGTTGAGATCGCTCACGGACAAACCTTTCGCTGATGATTACCTTGTGGAAACAATAATGGAACGTTCCGAAATTACAAACTGTCGCCCGAATTGACCGTGAACGGGCTGCTTGCCGGTGCGACGGCGTTACTTCGCGAATTTCGCGATGTACTTCTCCATCGTCTCGCGCTGAAAAACCGCTGTTTCGTGCGCCTTCTCGTTTTCCGCGAAAACGCTCGAGCACATGACGGTGTCCTCGGCCTGGAGGAATCCAATCTCGGCGAGGGCGCCGAAGAACTCGTCCCAGTTGACGTCGCCATCACCCAAACGAAGGTGCTGGTGGACGCGCACCGCGTTGCCCGGTGGGTTAGTGATGTAGCGAAGCCCGTGCGAACGGTTGTGGTCCATGGTGTCGGAGACGTGAACAATGCCGATTCGGTCGCCCACAGTGCGCATGATGTCGAGTGGCTGGTTGCCCATGTGGAACGTGTGCGACGCGACGTACACCATTCCGAAATTCTTCGAATTGATGCCACGAATGACCCGCCACGCCGCAAGACCGTCCTCGACGAAGTCGTCGGGATGTGGGTCGATGAAGACTTTCAGCCCAGCGTTTTCGACGAGGGGAACGATCTCCTCCATCGAACGATAGAAGGCGCGCTCGGACTCCTCGGCACGCTCTGGTCGACCAGAGAACTCTGTGCCGATTCGGTCTACTTCGAGCATTGAGGTGATGCGAATCACCCGCTTCCAGTATCGTACGGCGGCCTCTCGTGCGTCCTCGTCCGGCCCAGACCATCGCAACACGGGAAGGGTCGACGCGATCCCGACGCCGGCATCCTTCGCCGCCTTGGCGAACTTCGTCACCAGTTCGTCATCCGCCTTGGGGTGATTGAAGAACGGAATCATGTCGGGGTGGGGAGTGAGTTGGAGCCATTCGTAGCCCGCTTCGGCCGCGATGCGGGGGAACTCGAGGAGTGAGTGCGAGTGGTGGAACGGAGTCGGATCGAGTGCGATGCGGACCATGATTTTCTCCTTTGAACTGATCAATTCGATCTAGCGGTGACGCTCGACCGAACCCTTCCCGATAAGCGGTCGTTGTTTCTGAACGGCTTTGTCATACTCCGCACGCGCTTGCTGGGTCGACGCGATGGTCGACACCGCAGCAACCGGAACGTCCCACCAGCCCTCACCGTCCGGCGCGTAAAGGAGCGGGTCGGAATTGATGTGAATGAGCGTCGCGCGCGAGCTAGCCTTCGCGGTCGCAACGGCTGCGGAGAGGTCGGCAATCGCGTTCTCCGACGGCTCGACGCGAATGACGTCCATACCAAGCGATTCGGCATTCGTTGCTAGGTCGACCGGCAACACCGTGTCGGTCGTGAATGTGTTCTTCGTCTTGTTGTGGAATCGGTAATCGGTGCCGTAGCGCTGCGATCCGAGATCTTCCGAAAGGTGACCGATCGAGGCGTACCCGTGGTTTTGGATCAGCACGACAATGAACTTCACGCCCTCGGCAACAGCCGAGACGATTTCCGAATTGAGCATGAGGTACGAGCCGTCCCCGACCATGACGATTGAATCGCGTGTCGTATCCGCGCGCGCGACGCCGATTCCTCCCGCGATTTCATAACCCATCGTCGAGAACGCGTATTCGACGTGATAGCCGAGCGGATCTCGAACGCGCCAGAGCTTGTGCAGATCGCCGGGAAGTGACCCGGCTGCACACACGACGACGTCTCGTGGATCGGAGGCGGCCTGCACTGCACCGATAATTTCGGCTTGGCTGGGAAGCACTCGCTTCTGGTCAACGAACGACGCGTCGACGGCAGCATGCCACGCGGTGAGGTCGGTGGAATAGCTCGCGCGGTATTCGGGGGAAACCGCGTAATCACCGATTAGTTCCAGCATTTCCTCGAGCGTCGAACGCGCATCGCCCACAACCGGCGTTGCCGATCCGTGCTTGAACGCGTCAAACGATGCAACGTTGATGTTGACGAAGGTCACATCGGGGTTCTGGAACGCGGTGCGACTCGCCGCGGTGAAATCCGAGTAGCGCGTTCCGATTCCGATGACGACATCGGCATCATGCGCAGCACGGTTGGCCGCGAAGGTTCCCGTCGCGCCGACAGCACCCAGAGCTTGAGGGTGATCCCAATTAAGCGACCCGACGCCAGCCTGCGAGGTGCCCACGGGAATTCCCGTCTTGTCAACAAAACGCCGCAGAACATCGTGCGCGTCGGAATAGACGACTCCACCTCCCGCGACGATGAGCGGTCGCTTCGCCGAACGAATGGCGGCGACTGCCGCATCGATCGACGAGCGTTCCGCACGTGGGCGCCGAATGTGCCATTCGCGGTCGGCGAGGAACTCGAGGGGAACGTCGATGACCTCGGCCTGCACATCCTCAGGGACACACACCGTCACGGCTCCCGTTTCCATCGGATCGGTGAGGACGCGCATCGCGCCGAGGAGGGACGAGAACAACTGTTCGGGGCGGTGAATCCGATCGAAATATCGCGACAACGGTTTGAACGCGTCGTTGACGGTGAGGCTCGCATCGTGCGGCTGTTCTAATTGCTGAAGCACGGGATCCGGTGCGCGGTTGGCGAACGTGTCACTGGGAAGAAGGAGCACGGGTAAACGGTTCGTCGTCGCGACAGCTGCACCCGTCAACATGTTGGTCGCACCCGGTCCGACCGACGCGGCGTTCGCATACGTCGACATGCGCCGCGTCATTCGCGAATAGGCAATCGACTCGTGAACCATCCCTTGCTCGTTGCGAGCCTGGTGGTAGGGCATGAGTGACGGTTCGTCGATCGAATATTGCAGCAAAGCTTGTCCGATACCCGCGACGTTCCCGTGACCGAAGATGCCATAGGTGCCGGCGATGGTGCGAACACGAACATCGCCGTCGACGGTGTACTGATGGGCGAGGAATTCGATGATGGCTTGCGCCACGGTCATTCGTTTCGTCGTCATGGTGGTTCCTTCGGTTATTGCTCGGCGGTATAGGGAAGACGGGGATCGACGGTTTGGTTGTCCCACGTGGTGCGAATCCACGCTTGGGAGGGTTCGTCAACAATGAGCCAGGTTCGGTCGGGATCGGGTCCGGCCATGACGTTGAGGTAATACAAATCGAATCCGGGCGCGGCGACGGCGGGGCCATGCCATCCGTGGGGAACGAGCACGACGTCACCGGTGTGTACCTCGGCCAGCGTGTCGATTGCCCCTGCGTCGGATGCGGTCGTCTGGATAAAACCGAACGGTTCGGCAAGGTCGGAGGCGACGACGCCCCGCTCGACCGCCGCTTCGAAGTAATAAATTTCCTCGAGGTTGGACTCGACTCCGGCACGGTATTCGTCATGTTTGTGACGTGGGTACGACGACCAGTTGCCTCCTGGCGTGATGACCTCAACGACGATAAACCGGTCGGCATCGAGCGCCTCCGGCCGACCGAAATTGTGCACCTGACGGCTAGCATTCCCGGCTCCGCGATACTCGATGGGAACATTGCTGGCCGAAATGAACTGGATCGGTTTCGCGACTGTCGTGGGGGCACTCGCAATCGCGATGCGCGCCCCAGCACTCGGCGTAATCGTCATCGACGTGTTCGTCGGAACGTAAAGCGTGTCGGTGGGTCCGTGGAACGGGCTCTGCCTACCGCCCAACTCGAACGTTTGGTCTTCGACGACGACGGCGCACGAACCCGACAGTGGAACGACGATGCGTTCCTCCGCTGCGGCGGCCAACACGTGCGCCCCGCCATCCCGGGAATCGACAATGTACAAACCGGTGTGCCGCCACCCGGGAATCGACGCGTCGACGACGGACTCGAACCCATCACGCGCGAGGGATCCCGTGGGGAATACCCATTCGTTCGTCATCGTCACTCCTGAGAGGTGCTCTCGCCGCGACTCCACCACAAGCCGCGGCGAGAAGTACGGGTTAGTTCTGGGGGAATCCGAGGTTGATTCCACCGTGGCTCGGGTCGAGCCAGCGTGACGTCATCGTCTTCTCCTGAGTGAAGAAGTTGAATCCGTACATTCCGTGAGCCTTGGAGTCGCCGAAGAGCGAAGCCTTCCAGCCTCCGAACGAGTAATACGCGACCGGAACGGGGATGGGCACGTTGATGCCGATCATGCCGACCTGGATCTCGTTTTGGAAGCGGCGAGCGGCTCCACCGTCGTTCGTGAAGATTGCGGTTCCGTTGCCGAATGCTCCGTTGTTGATGAGCTCGACGCCCTCGTCATAGGAGGCGACGCGCACGATGGAGAGAACCGGTCCGAAAATCTCTTCGGTGTACACCTTCGAGGTCGTCGGCACCTTGTCGATGAGGGTCGGCCCAAGCCAGAATCCATTGGGGTCACCGTCAACCTCGATGCCGCGGCCGTCGACGACGACCTCGGCTCCGTCGGCTTTGGCGATGTCGATGTACGACGCGACCTTGTCACGGTGCTGCTCGGTGACGAGCGGCCCCATGTCACAGGAACGGCGACCGTCACCGATCGTGAGCGTGTTCATGCGGGTGACGATCTTCTCGATGAGTGCGTCAGCGACGGGCTCGACCGCCACGACAACCGAGATGGCCATGCACCGCTCGCCCGCCGAGCCGAAGCCCGCGTTGATCGCCGCGTCGGCCACGAGGTCGAGGTCGGCGTCGGGGAGAACGAGCATGTGGTTCTTTGCCCCACCGAGAGCCTGAACGCGCTTGCCGTGCTTGGCACCCGTCTCGTAAACGTACTGGGCGATCGGCGTTGAGCCGACAAACGAAATCGCGTGCACGCGAGGGTCGGTGAGCAGGCCATCGACGGATTCCTTGTCACCGTTGAGCACGGTGAAGACGCCGTCGGGGAGACCGGCTTCCTTCCAGAGCTCGGCGAGCCAGATTGCGGAGGACGGATCCTTCTCGGAGGGCTTGAGTACGACGGTGTTGCCCGCGGCGATGGCAATGGGGAAGAACCACATCGGAACCATCGCGGGGAAGTTGAAGGGCGAAATGATGCCGACGACACCGAGCGGCTGACGGATCGAATACACGTCGACACCGGTTGACGCATTTTCGGTGAACGAGCCCTTGAGGAGATGAGTCAGTCCACACGCGAACTCGACTACCTCCTGGCCGCGCGTGATTTCGCCAAGGGCGTCCGAAAGAACCTTGCCGTGTTCTTCGGTCAGAATCTCGGCGAGCTCGCCCTTCTTGGCGTTGAGGAGCTCACGGAAATTGAAGATGATGGCCTGGCGACGCGCGAGCGACAGGTCGCGCCACGCTGGGTACGCGGCGTGCGCGCTCGCGATGGCCTTTTCGATGTCCTGATCGTTCGCGAGAACAACCTTCTTGGTCTCCTTGCCCAGCGCAGGGTCGAACACGGGAGCGGTGCGGTTCGTGGTGCCAGCGTCGCGCTGTCCGTCGATCCAGTGGGGAACGGTGGTGTTGGTCATGACGGTCTCCTTCTTCTTATTCCGTAATTATCCGTGAACGAGGTGGGCGGCGGTGTCGACGACCTTCGCAACGTCCCCGCTCGCTGGGTAAAGCATGGATCGTCCAACGACGAGCCCGCGAACGCCGGGGAGAGACAATGCGTGTCCCCACTGTTCGAGCAGTTCCGTTGCCTTGTCGCCGGGGTCTCCCCCGAGGAGGAGGGTGGGAAGCGTGGTCGCAGCCATAACGCGTTCCATGTCAGGAACGACGGGCAATTTGAGCCACGAGTAGGCACTCGAATTACCGAGACCGGCAGCGATGGCCATCGATACGATCACCTGGTCGGTCGACAGGTTGTTCTTGATTGCGCCGTCAACCCATTCGCTCATGAACGGCTCCAGCATGATGGGAATCTTCATTTCCGCCGCGTCGCTGACAGCGAGCGCCGTCGTCTCGAGGGTGTCGGCGGTGCCAGCGTCACTGAGGTTGATGCGGATGAGGTTCTTGGCGAAGTCGAGACCGTCGCGGGCGATAGCGGGCATGTCGTACCCCGTGTAACGGTCGTCCATCTCGAACGAGGCGCCTCGGAGCCCACCGCGATTCATCGATCCGACGACGATCTTGTTGTCGAGGAGGCCAAGAAGCGCGAGATCATCGATGATGTCGGGCGTGCCGAGAACACCGTCGACGCCCGGTCGTTCGAGCGCTATGGCTAGGTTGGTGAGAAGTTCGTACCGGTCGGCCATCGCGGTCGGGTTGGAGCCGACGGCGAGCGCGCCACGAGCTGGGTGATCAGCCGCGACGATCATGAGACGGCCATCGCCGGCGAGGAGTTCACGGCGTTGGCGGTTCGCGTAAATGTCGGCGAGACGACCGGGGTCGGTGGCGCGAGTCTCGCGCAGGGCATCGAAGTCGAGTTTGACCATGTCTATGAAATCTCCTTCACAATGGCGAGAACCTCGTCGGTTGACGGCATCGCCGTCGAACACTCGAGGCGTGACGCCACGATCGCACCCGCCACGTTGGCGAAGCGAAGCACCTCTTCTAGCTCCCAGCCTTGGAGTAGCCCGTAGCAGAGCGCACCTCCGAAGGAATCACCCGCACCGAGACCGTTGATGACGTCGACGAAGTATGGCGGGACCTCAACGGTCGAGTCCTTGGTCTTGGCGAGGACCCCCTTCGGCCCCTGCTTGACGACGGCGAGTTCGATGCCACGTTCGAGCAGCGCGTCCGCGGCACGGTGTGGTTCGGTCTCGCCCACAGCGACCTCGCACTCCTCCTTGTTGCCGACCGCAACGGTCACCTTGCCGAGCGCCTTACTCACCTCGGCCGAGGCGAGTAAGGGTGAATCCCAGAACATCGGGCGATAGTCAAGGTCGAGGATGGTGAGGGGCTTGCGTCCCCGAGCATCCCACGCGACGTGGTGCGCTTCGCGCGACGGTTCCTGGCTGAGGCCGGTGACGGTCGACCAATAGATGCGGGCGTCGCGAATGGCGTCGAGGTCGAGTTCCGATGCGTTGATTTCGAGGTCGGGCGCTTTGGGCTCGCGATAGAAGTAGAGGGGGAAGTCATCCGGCGGGTAGATCTCACAAAACACCACCGGGGTGTTGAGGCCGGCGACGCCCGAGACGAATTCGTCGGAAACGCCGAGACGGACGAGTTCCTTGTGAATGAATTTTCCGAACGGGTCGTTGCCGGTGCGGGTGATGACGGCTGAATTGAGCCCGTGCTTGGCCGCGGCGACGGCGACGTTCGTGGCCGAGCCGCCGAGGAACTTGCCGAACGAGGTGACGTCCTCGAGCCCGACCCCCACCTGAAGTGGGTAAATGTCGACACCAACGCGACCGATGGTGATGACGTCATACGGCTGTGACATGTGGTTGCCCTTTCCAATCGAACGTCAGAGTCTCTCACTATGTTAGGACATATTGACAATCAAGCGCAACCCCCGCGCGTCACCCCGATTCTCGTGGTTGGTCACTGCGAAACTGGAGACATGGATCTCGTCTCACTTCTCCTTGGCATTGTCATCGGCACCGTCCTCGGCGTTGTTGTCGGAAAGTTCGCGTTGGGCTCGAAGGGCGGTGACGATTCGGCGACAATCGCCGCGCTCTCCGCCACGAAGGATTTGCAGGAAAAACGAATCGTCGAACTTCAGGGATACCTCGACGCGGTGCGCGACGCCGAACAAAAGCGTGGTGAAACCGACAACGCGGTCATCAACAAACTCGAACCCGTCACCCTGATGCTCAAGCAGCTAGGCGATTCGGTCAAGACAATGGAAAACGAGCGGGGAAATCAGTACACCTCCGTCGTCGACGCGCTTCGCCTCAATGTCGAAAAGACCGAAACGCTGACCGGACTGACGGCCGGGCTCAAGGCGGCTCTCGGTTCGGGTGGCTCCTCCAACGTTCGCGGGAACTGGGGCGAACACCAGTTGCGGCGCATCATCGAGGCGGCCGGGCTCGTCGAGCATGCGGACTTCAACACTCAGGTTCGCGTCGACGCACTCGACGACAACGACAAGGGCGGTCGACCCGACCTCGTCGTTCACCTCCCCGGCGATCGACACATCATCATCGACTCGAAGGTTCCCACCAACGCTTATATGGATGCGATGGAAGCGGCGGCCGAAGGGCGCGACAACGCGGTTCTCTTGCGCAAGCACGCCGACGAGGTGCGCAAGCACATGAAAGACATCCACTCACGCAAGTACACGGTCAAGCTTGGCGGTTCGGCGGATTACGTCATCATGTCGGTTCCGTCGGAGGCCATCCTCAACGCCGCACTCGGCGTCGACCCCAAACTCTACGAAGACGCTCTCGACCTCAACATCGCTTTGGTCTCCCCCAACGTGCTATTCATGTCGCTCAAATCAATCGCGTTCATGTGGCACCAGCAGGAACAGTTCGAGAAGGTCCACGTCATCGTCGACCTGGGCAAGGCGCTGTACACCGAGTTCTACAACCTCGCCGGCCTCGTCAAAGCTCTCGGCAACAACTTCGGAACCGCGCTCAACTCGTTCAACGCGGTCGTCGCCAAACTCAACGGTGGCCTGCTCGGGGCTGCGAAGGCGCTGCCCGGTTCGGCGAGCGCCGCGATTCCCGAGGTCACGCCGGTCACGAAGACGGTGAACTCGCCGAAGGTTGACAGGTACCCGAAGCCCGACCCCAACGCTCTCGAACTCGACCAGGTCATGAGTGCCAACGCCGACGAATTAGAAATCTTCGATGAAGAGTCCACAATGGACTCTGATGACGACTCGAAGTAAGGCAATCACCCGCGACACCGTCTTCGCGGTCATCGGGGTCATCCTCGTCGCGTTCAACATGCGCACCGCGGTTTCGGGGCTCAGCCCGATCTACGACATCGTCAGCGTGGACGTACCGCTCGACATCAACGTTCGTGCCGTTCTCGGAGCACTTCCCCCGTTCGCGTTCGTGGTGGGCGGGCTCGTCACTCCGCGCATTACCCGACGCATCGGTCTCGAATGGAACCTCGTCGCCCTGGTGGTGCTGATGGTCGCGGGACACATCGTTCGCGGTTTCGCCACCAGCTGGGCCACCATCGTCATCGGATCGGCGCTCGTTCTCGTCGGAAGCGGAATGGGCAACGTTCTCCTTCCGCCCGTCATCAAGCGCTACTTCCCCAACAACGTGGGGCCGATGTCCTCGCTGTACATCACGTTCGTTTCCATCAGCTCGATTGTTCCGCCCCTCATCGCGGTCCCCCTCAGCCACGCGACGTCGTGGCGCGTGGCGCTCGGGGTGTGGGTGTTCGTCGCGATCGCCGCAATCGTTCCGTGGCTCATCGAAATTCGAAGCGGTCGCCAATCATCGGCACCGCGAACGCCCTCGGCCAGGAAACTCACCCTGCGTCGGTCCCCCACCGCGTGGGCCATCGCAACAACGCTGTCTGTTTCCTCCATCACGGGGTACGGGATGTTCGCCTGGCTCCCCACAATCGCCACCGAAACCGCGAGCCTCTCCGATGCGGGCGGGGGCGTCATGCTCGCCGTGTTCGCGGGTGCGGGCCTCCCGCTCGCCCTCGGGATCCCGATCCTCGCGAGCCGCGTGCGCAACGTCGCGAACCTCGTTTACGTAGGCGCGGCCCTCACCGTGATCGGTGCCCTCGGGCTCGCTTATTTCCCCACACTCGTCCCCTACCTTTGGGCGTTCATCTTCGGGAGCGGGCCGTTGCTCTTCCCGCTCGCACTCGTACTCATCAATCTCCGCAGCGAATCCCCCGGCACGTCGCTCCAGTTGAGCTCGTTCGCACAGTTCTTCGCCTACGTCGTGGCGGGTACCGTCGCGCCGCTCATGGGGCTCACCCGCGCGGTAACGGGCGGCTGGACGGTGGCGCTCACCGCCGTCGCGTGCACGAGCATCGCCGCGCTGTGGGCTGCCCGTGTACTCGCCCGCAACAACACCGTCGAAGCGGAACTGCGCGTCTAGTCGAGCCAGCGCTCGGCGAGATAATCGCTCGATACGCGACGCACCGTGCCCGACCGCGAGCGGAAGATGAGGCTCTCGGTGCGAAGCCAACGACCGTCGTGGCGAACGCCCTTGACGAGTTCGCCGTCGGTGACGCCCGTCGCGACGAAGAAGGTGTTGTCGCTCGCGACGAGTTCGTCGGCACTGTAGACGTAGTCGAACTTGAGGCCGGCGGCCGTGCCGCGCTCACGTTCCTCGTCGGTTCCCGGCACGAGTCGCCCCTGGATGAACCCGCCCAGCGCCTTGATCGCACAGGTCACCGCGACACCCTCGGGGCTTCCGCCCGTGCCGTAACAGAGGTCGATGCGGTTGTCCTCGCGCGCGGCGTTGATGCCCGCGGCAACGTCTCCGTCGAGGATGAGTCGCGTGTGCGCGCCGGCGCTGCGAATCTCTTCGATCGCATCCTGGTGGCGCGGTCGGTCGAGAATCGCGACCTTAATCTCGGAGACCGGCTTCTTCTTCGCTTTGGCAAGTTCACGAATGTTGTCGCTCAACGATTGGCCGAGGTCGAGAACGCCAATCGCATCGGCGTTGGACACGAGCTTCTCCATGTAGAACACGCTCGACGCATCGAGCATGGTTCCACGGTCGGCGACGCCGAGCATCGAGATGGCGTGACCACGACCCGCCGCCGTGAGGCTCGTTCCGTCGATGGGGTCGACCGCGATGTCGCACTCGGGGCCGGAGCCGTTACCGACGACCTCCCCGTTGAAGAGCATCGGCGCTTTGTCTTTCTCGCCCTCACCGATGACGATCGTGCCCTGGAAGTTGACCGTACCGAGGAACTGGCGCATCGCGTCGACGGCGGCGCCGTCGGCCGCGTTCTTGTCGCCGCGACCGATGTACGGGAGAGCGCGAATTGCGGCCGCTTCCGTCGCGCGAACGAGTTCCAGCGCGAGGTTCCGATCCGGATGCGAAAAAGACGTGTTCATGTCAAATCCCTTGTGTCACAGTTGCGGTGGGCACGTCGGTGGTGGAACGGCGCATCGCCAGCCTAACCGTAGGGCCCGAACATTAGACTGAACGCAGCAGAGACAGCCCGAATTCAAGGAGAATCATGCCCGTCGCAACGCCGGATCAGTACGCCGAAATGCTCGATACCGCGAAGAAGAACGTCTTCGCCTTCCCCGCCATCAACGTGTCGTCGTCGTCGACCATCAACGCGGTTCTCCAGGGACTCACCGAGGCGGGTTCGGACGGCATCCTCCAGGTCACGACCGGCGGCGCCGACTTCTTCGCCGGCCACACGGTCAAAGCGCGCGCGACCGGAGCGATCGCGATGGCCAGGTTCGTCCACGAGGTCGCCAAGTCCTACCCCATCACCGTCGCGCTGCACACCGACCACTGCCCCAAGGATGCGCTCGACAACTTCGTCTATCCGCTCATCGCTGCCTCCGAAGAAGAAGTCAAAGCCGGCCGCAACCCCATCTTCCAGTCGCACATGTGGGATGGCTCGGCTGTGCCCCTCGCCGAAAACCTCGAGATCGCCCGTGAGATCCTCGTCAAGACCAAAAACATCAACGCAATCCTCGAGGTCGAGATCGGAGTCGTCGGCGGTGAAGAGGATGGCGTGAGTCACGACATCAACGAGCACCTTTACACGACGCTCGACGACGCCATCGCGACGGTCGAGGCACTCGGGTTCGGCGAACAGGGTCGGTACATGGCCGCCCTCACCTTCGGAAACGTTCACGGCGTCTACAAGCCGGGCAACGTCAAGCTCAAGCCCGAGCTCCTCGCCGAAATCCAGGCTGGACTTGCCGCCAAGTACGGCACCGCCGCCAAACCGATGGACCTCGTGTTCCACGGCGGAAGCGGATCGACCGCCGAAGAAATCTCGGAGGCCGTGCGCAACGGTGTCATCAAGATGAACCTCGACACCGACACCCAATACGCGTACACCCGCTCGGTCGCCGACAGCATGTTCCGCAACTACGACGGCGTGCTCAAGGTCGACGGAGAGGTCGGGAACAAGAAGGTATTCGACCCCCGTGCATGGGGCAAGGCCGCCGAGACCGCGATGGCCGCCAAGGTCGTCGAGTACGCCACGGAGCTCGGCTCTGCGGGTCACGCCCTCACGTAACGAGGGTTAGGAGCGACGGCCGCCGAGCGGTCGATCGCTCTCGCCGCGGAGTTCCTTCGGGAGCGAGAACATGAGGTCTTCGGTCGCGGTGGTGACGGTGTCGACGTGAGCGAAGCCCGCCTGGCGAAGGTCGGCGAGTAGTTCGTCGACGAGGTATTCGGGCACGGATGCTCCCGACGAAACACCGATCGTGCTCACGCCGTCGAGCCACTCTTGTTTCACCTCGGCGGCGTAGTCAACGCGATACGCGGAGCGTGCACCCATATCGAGCGCGACCTCCACGAGTCGCACCGAGTTCGAGGAATTAGACGAACCAACCACGAGCACGAGGTCGCAGTCGGGTGCGATCTTCTTGATGGCGACCTGACGGTTCTGTGTCGCGTAACAAATGTCGTCGCTCGGCGGGTCTTGCAGGTGCGGGAAACGTTTGCGAAGGCGCCTAACCGTTTCCATCGTCTCGTCCACCGACAGCGTGGTTTGGGAGAGCCAAATCAGATTTTCGGTGTCGGGCACGACGACGGTGTCGGCCGCATCGGGATCGTTGACGAGAGTCGTGCTGTCGGGCGCGTGACCCATCGTGCCCTCGACCTCCTCGTGTCCTTCGTGACCGACCAAAAGGATGTGGAAATCCTGGCCGGAGAATCGCTCCGCCTCGCGGTGAACCTTGGTGACGAGGGGACAGGTCGCGTCGATAGCGAGAAGACTGCGTTCGGCGGCCGCGGCCTTGACCGCCGGTGAGACGCCGTGAGCCGAGAAGACAAGGTGCGACCCTTCGGGCACCTCGTCAACTTCGTCGACGAAAATCGCTCCGCGCTCGGTGAGGCTTTCGACGACCTCAATGTTGTGCACGATCTGTTTGCGCACGTAAACTGGGGCGCCAAATTGGTCGAGCGCCTTCTCCACGGCAACGACGGCGCGGTCGACTCCGGCACAGTATCCGCGCGGTGCGGCGAGAAGAATGCGCTTCGGTGCGTCGCTCGGCGACTCCTCGAGCGGTGTCGTTCGACGGGGGTGAGTGTCGCGGAGCGTGACGCTCACTGCGCCGTTCGTGATGTCTGCCACTCGTTCAGTTTAGTTTTCAGAAGTCGGCGTCGAGTTCGGCGAACGATCGCCACTGGAAATCGCCGAACGGGCCCTTCGCGACGAGAACGAAATCCGTGCCCTCGCGCGGATCGGGGACGTGGAGGCGCACGATCTGGTCGTCGTTGACCCACTCGACGAGCAGGCCGTTCTCGTCTGACTCCCACTCGTAGTCGCCGTCAAACGCCCCGTGAAATCGTCGGAGCCCCGCGAGGTTGAGCGTCGCCTTGGTGAGCGGTTCGGCGAGTGCCGCGGCGACATCCGTTCGTTCGCCGATGAGCGCCGAGGTCGTGAACACCACGGGAATGTCCGTCAGCATCGCCACCACACGATCCATGAAATCGTCGGCGTGGTCGAGACTCGGCATCGCGTTGAGAACGATTGGTTCGTCGACCATCTCGGTTTCCGGGGTCATGACGACCAGGTCGCGAAGTCGTTCACGAACGTCGTCATCGGCAGTGGCGAGGACCTCAAGGTCATCGAACAAATAGGTGACGGGACGCACGCGTTCTCCTTTCGGCGAATCTCCACAGTACCCGCAACCTCGTCGGCACCGGCGGTTACTCTGGGTTCATGACCGACGAGATTCAGGTTCGATCCGTCGCCGAAGTGGCGACGATGGTCGCCGACTACATCGACCGTCTCGGCACGGTGTGGATCGA
>JAHEGC010000009.1:0-25472 GCA_024639965.1 Micrococcales bacterium | reverse complement strand
GGCGGTGAGTTCCTCCAACTCGCCGCGTTCAGCGACGAGCGCATTGTGCGTGCGGCGGTCGACTGCCAAACGCCGATAGTTTCGGCGATCGGTCACGAACCCGACCGCCCACTGCTCGACGACGTTGCCGACCTCCGCGCGTCGACCCCGACCGATGCGGCAAAGCGCGTCGTGCCGGATGTCACCGCCGAAATCAACGGCATCGACCAACTGCGCGCGCGCGGATTCTCTCTCGTCTCCGGCGCGATCGGTCAGCAGGTTCAGATTGTCACCCAGCTACGCTCGCGCCCCGTCATGGCCAGCCCGCTCGCCTATCTCGAACGAGCGGTCACCGACCTGCGCAATTATGTCGACAAGGGTTCGACGCTCATCGACCACCGAATCGAACGGGCCACGGACGGATTGCACCGTTTCGTCAACTCGCTGCGTGCGCTCTCGCCACAGAACACTCTCGATCGCGGGTACTCCATCGTTCGCGGCGCCGATGGCCGAGTCGTCGCGAACACCGCATCCGTGACGAGCGGGGACGTCCTCTCCATTCGCGTCACCGACGGTGACATCGCGGCCACCGCAAACTGACGAAAGGTACCCTGTAACCATGGCGGATAAACTTCCCGAAATCGCGACGCTCTCCTACGAACAGGCGCGTGACGAGCTCGTCGCCATCGTCGATTCCCTCGAGAAGGGCACCGCGACGCTCGACGAATCGGTGTCCCTCTGGGAACGCGGAGAGGCACTCGCCAAGCACTGCGAAGAGTGGCTCACCGGCGCCCGCGCACGACTCGAGGCCGCGCGAAAGTCCGCGGAGTGAGCACCGCGCGCGACCGCCGCAACCGACAGAACGCTCTCACTCTCGTCGGGGCGCTCATCGCGTCCCTCGCCATCGTTCTCACCATCGTGCTCATCACCGTGCGACCCGAATCGGACGGCATCGCCCGAATCGATTGGCACCAAATTCACGATGACGCGCCGAACTCGGTTTCGCTCGTCGACCCCGTATTCACCGCTGCTGACGGGGAGTGGTGGGCGAATCGCGCCGAATACATCGCCGGCGACAACCCCGAGTGGTACATCGGGTTCATCACGCCGGACGGCGCCTACGTTGCCGTCCGGCAGTTCACGGGCAACATCAACGCCGATCTTGCGAACGAGTTCGATGACGCACCGGCCTCCGTCGCAACGGTCGCCGGAGTCGAATGGCAGGTCATCGACCGCACCGAACTGGACGACCCGGGCAACGACCGTCTCATCTACGTTGCACCCCTCCCCGCGGGCGGTAGCCTGATTGTGTCGGGAACCGCCGATGCCGGCACCATCGAGTTGGTGGCCGAGCGGGCGTTCGACTCCGTGAAAGGCTGACCGTGACCACTCATCTGCCCGCCACTCCGCGCGAAGCGTGGCGTCAGCTCGTCGCGGGAAACGAACGATTCATTGCGGGAGACCCCGCTCACCCGCGCCAGGACGTCGATCGACGCGACGCGCTCGCGGGTGGTCAAGCACCGTTCGCCGCCCTGTTCGGGTGTGCCGATTCGCGCCTGTCCGCCGAAATCATCTTCGATGCGGGTCTCGGCGACCTGTTCGTCGTCCGCAACGCGGGCCAAACCATCTCTCCCTCCGTCATCGGATCCCTTGAGCTCGCGGTCGAAGCGCTCGGCGTGCACCTGATTCTCGTGCTCGCACACGACGAGTGTGGTGCGGTCCACGCAGCGGTCAACTCCCGTCGTGACGATTCTGTCCCGTTGCCCGTGAACATTCGCGCCATCACCGACACGATCCAACCCGCGATCGACCGCGTGCTTCTCGCGAACGCGACGAACGATGTCGACGACATCGACGTCAACGTCGTCGGCGAGGAACACCTGCGCGACACCATCTCCGAACTGTTGTCGCAGAGCGAACTCGTCTCCGAGGCGATAGCGAACGGCACGCTCGGAATCGTGGGAGCGACCTACAACTTGCGCGAAGGTCGAGTGACACCGTCGATACTTTTCGGCGACCTGGACTGACGAAAACCGAGGAGAGAACGTGACCGAGTTCCGAGTCGAACACGACACGATGGGGGACGTTCACGTTCCGAAGGACGCGCTCTACGCCGCTCAGACTCAGCGTGCGGTCGAGAACTTTCCCATCTCCGGCCACGGTCTCGAACCCGCACAGATTGTTGCGCTCGCCCACATCAAACGGGCGGCGGCGATTGTCAACGAACGGCTCGGAATAATCCCCACCGACATTCGCGACGCCATCGTCACCGCGGCCGACACCATCATCGCGGGCCATCATCACGACCAGTTCCCCGTCGACACCTATCAGACGGGATCGGGAACGTCGTCGAACATGAACATGAACGAAGTGCTCGCCAGCCTCGCCAGCGCGACGCGCGGAGAACCCGTTCACCCGAACGACCACGTCAACGCCTCGCAATCGTCGAACGACGTGTTCCCCACGTCGGTGCACCTCGCGGTCACCGCCGGGCTGCTTGCCGAGGCGATTCCCGCCCTCGCCCACCTCGCGAGCGCTCTCGAGACTAAGGCGGTGGAGTGGTCGGGTCTGGTGAAGCCCGGTCGCACCCACCTCATGGACGCGACGCCGGTGACCCTCGGCCAGGAATTCGGTGGCTACGCGCGCCAGATGCGACTCGGGATCGACCGCATCACGGCGACGATTCCGCGTGTTGCCGAGGTCCCGCTCGGTGGGACCGCCGTGGGAACCGGCATAAACACCCCCGCCGGGTTCTCCCAGGCGGTCATCGTCGAGCTCGCCGAAGCGACAGGGCTTCCGCTCGTCGAAGCCGTCGATCACTTCGAAGCGCAAGGGGCGCGCGACGCCCTCGTCGAGGCCTCTGGCGCACTTCGCGTCATCGCGGTGTCCCTCACCAAGATCTGCAACGACATCCGCTGGATGGGGTCGGGCCCCAACACGGGAATCGGCGAGATCCACATCCCCGACCTTCAACCCGGCTCGTCGATCATGCCGGGCAAAGTGAACCCGGTCGTGCCCGAGGCCGTGCTCATGGTGTGCGCGCGGATCATTGGTAACGACGCGACGGTCACGTGGGCGGGGGCGTCGGGCTCGTTTGAACTCAACGTGGCGATTCCCGTCATGGGAACCGCACTCCTCGAATCGATTCGCTTGCTCACCAATGCGAGCCGAGTTCTCGCCGACAAAACCGTCGACGGGCTCGAGGCGAACGCCGAGCGTGCCGCCGCACTGGCGGGGATGTCTCCGAGCATCGTGACACCGCTCAATCGAATCGTCGGCTACGAAGCGGCGGCAACAATCGCCAAGCATGCGGTCGCTCGAGGCATGACGGTGCGCGATGCCGTCATCGATCTCGGTTTTGTCGACCGCGGCGACATCACCATCGACCAACTCGATTCCGCTCTCGACCTGATCTCGATGACGAAGCCGGGTGTCGCGAAATAACCTGAGAGCGGTACCGCCTAGACCGGCTGGCGCAAGATCTTGGTCATCGCACGGCCGTTCGCGACCTCATCGACGAGTTTGTCGAGATAGCGAATCTGTTTCATCAACGGGTCCTCAATCTCCTGAATCACGACACCGCAGATGCGCCCCGTGATGAGAATTGCCGCGGGGTTGATGTGGGCGGCAGCGAAGAACTCGCGAAAGGTTGTTCCCGCGTCGACGTGGCTCGCGATCTCCGATTTCGAAAACCCGGTGAGCCACTCGATCACGACGTCGAGGTCTTCCACGCGTTGCCCCTTGCGCTCAATCTTCGCGAGGTAGAGGCGATACACCTCGGCAAACGGGGTGCCAAAGATTCGGTGCTCGCTCATCCGGGGTGCCCTCCCACTACTCGGCGAAGGCCGAAACGAACGCGTCGAGCGCGGCGTCGGAATCTCCCGATGCCCACCCTTCGAGGCCGACCACTCGGTCAAATCCGAGCGCGGTCAATTCGCGGGCGACGCGGGAATAGTTTATTTCACCGGTTCCTGGTTCGCAGCGACCGGGAACGTCGGCGACCTGTATCTCACCGATCCACGGGAAAGCCTGTCGAACAAGCTCGACGAGGTTTCCTTCACCGATTTGAGCGTGGTACAGGTCGAGATTGAGTTGGAGGTGAGGGTTGTCGATGCTCGACACGAGTTCGATGGTGTCGGCGGCACGACCGAACGGCGTACCCGGGTGGTCAACGAGAAGGTTGAGATTTTCGAGCATGAACACGACGTCGTGCTTTTCACCGAGCGCCGCGAGTCGGGACAGCGTCGAACGCGCCGTCTGGTGCTCCGCCGGGGTGACGCTCTCCCGCTTCCGAATGGCCTGACCGTTCGAGTCGAGACCCGTTCCGTGAACATTGAGTCGATCGGCGCCAATGATCCGCGAGGCGGCAATCGACTGTTCCGCGGTTTGGAGGAATCGCTCGATGCCGTCCGCTTCGAGAAGGTCGCCCTCGATGTAGCCCGTCATCGACGTGAAGTTCGCACCGGTCGCCGCAAGATCGTCGAGGTTCTTGGTCGTCCAATCCCAGATTTCGACCCCGAGTCCGCGCTCGTGAATCGCCCGAACGCGATCAACGAACGGACGATCGGTGAACAGCATCTCCGCAGACGCGGCGAGTAGGTAGGACATCAGCATCTCCTCGGAAGTTTGTCAGTACAAACTCTAACCGAGCCGATGGCCGGAATCAGGCGATCTCGTAGTCGTCGAGCAGATCGGTCACGAGAGCCGCGATGTCACTTCGCTCGCTGCGCTGCAACGTGATGTGCCCGAACAGCGACTGGCCCTTGAGCGCCTCGATGACGCTCGCAATTCCGTCGTGTCGACCGACGCGGAGATTGTCGCGCTGGGCGACGTCGTGGGTGAGCACGACCCGCGAGTTCTGGCCGATTCGGCTGAGCACCGTGAGGAGCACGTTGCGCTCGAGCGATTGTGCCTCGTCGACGATGACGAACGCGTCGTGCAGCGAACGCCCTCGGATGTGCGTGAGCGGCAGGACCTCGATGATCCCGCGCTCCGCAACTTCATCGATCACGTTGTCGGAGACGACCGACCCGAGCGTGTCGAAGGTCGCCTGAGCCCACGGATTCATTTTCTCGTCGGCATCGCCGGGAAGGTACCCCAGGTTCTGGCCGCCGACCGCGTAGAGCGGGCGGAACACCATGATCTTCTTGTGAAGTCGCTTTTCGAGAACCGCGTCGAGCCCGGCACAGAGCGCGAGCGCGCTCTTGCCCGTTCCCGCTCGGCCACCGAGAGACACAATCCCGATGGTGGGATCCTGCAACATGTCGATCGCGAGCCGTTGCTCGGCGCTGCGCCCGTGCATTCCGAAGAGGTCGCGGTCACCGCGGACGAGCGTCATCGCGCCGCCACTGGTCACACGACCGAGAGCGCTCCCCCGCTCCGAGTGGATCACGAGGTTTGTGTTGCGTGGCAGGTCGTGCACGAGCGGAGTGACGAGCCGTTCCTTGTCGTACAGCTTCTGCATGTCATCACCGGACAGATTAATCTCCGCGAGACCCGTCCAGCCCGATTCAGGGGCGAGTTCGGCCCGGTACTCCTCGGCGGCGAGGCCAATGCTCGACGCCTTGACCCGAAGGGGAAGATCCTTGGAGACGACGACCACGTCCGACCCCTCCTGCGCGAGGTTGAGCGCGACCGAGAGGATTCGGGTGTCGTTGTCGCCCAGGCGGAGGCCCGACGGGAGTGCCGCGTCGCTGGTGTGGTTAAGTTCGACACGCAGGGTTCCGCCCTCGCCCACCGCGATGGGCATGTCGAGCCGCTCGTGCTTGACGCGGAGGTCATCGAGGTAACGCAGCGCCTGACGCGCGAAGTATCCCAGTTCCGGGTCATGGCGCTTCTTCTCGAGTTCCGAGATGACGACGACGGGGAGAACCACCTCGTGTTCCGCAAATCGGAACACCGCGCGCGGATCCGAGAGCAACACCGAGGTGTCGAGCACGTAGGTTCGCTGCTTCACCGCGGACGCGGTCGAGGCGGATGTTTGGCGGGCGGTGGTCTTGGGCACTCGGTCTCCGTTCTCAGTGCGGCGGTTGCCGCGCATGGCATCGGGACCAATCGAGTGTGGCCTCAACGCCACGCCTGTTACCTCATACCGAAAAACTACGACCGGGCGTGTCGCCTTCCCTCGCACGACACGCCGCCAATCGAAAGCGTTACCGAAGGTTCACTTTCCGTATCGGCGCTGACGGCTCGCGAAGTCGCGGAGTGCGCGCAGGAAATCAATCTCGCGAAGGTCGGGACCGAGTGCCTCGACGAAATACAGTTCGCTGTGCGCGGTCTGCCAGAGCATGAAATCGGAGATGCGCTGCTCGCCCGACGTCCGAATGACGAGATCGAGGTCGGGTTGTCCCGCGGTGTAAAGGTGGTCGGCGATGTTGTCGAGGGTGATGTCGTCTGCAAGCGTGTCGATGCCCTTACCCGCCGCTTCGTGCTCGCGAATGATGTCGTGAACCGCGACAGTGATCTCGTGCCGGCCGCCGTATCCCACCGCGAGGTTGACGTGAAGACCTGTGTGAGTCTCCGTCACCTGGCTCGCTCGTTCGAGAGCGTTTCGAAGTGGGGCGGGCAAACGTGTCGCATCGCCGACGTGATGCACGCGCCAGTTCGGCACCGCCGCAAGGTCGGTCGCGAGATCCGCGATGATGCGCACGAGATTTTTGAGTTCCTCCGAGGGGCGTCCGGTGAGATTGTCGGTCGACAACAGGTAGAGCGTCACGACTTCCACGCCGGCCTCATCACACCAGGTGAGAAATTCGCGCATCTTCGCGGCACCGGCGCGATGACCCTCGGCGACCGAGACGCCGGCCTGTTGTTCGGCCCAGCGACGGTTGCCGTCGATGATCATCCCCACGTGACGCGGTCCGGCAATCCCGGCAAGTCGTTTGGCGAGTCGACGGGTGTAGAGCCCGTACAGGACTCGCTTGACCGACGCTCGAAACGACATGGTGCGGGCTAGAGGTTGCCCGTCTCCTTATCCGTCTCGGCGATGAGCTTCTCGACTGCCTGCTCGGCGTCGACGTTCTCTTTCGCTTCTTCGCGATATCGCAACCGACGCATTCGGCGATTCATGTCGAGGATGAGCAGAATGACGGCGACGGATACACCGGCTGTCGCGATGAACCCGACCACACCGGGCGTCACCGAATCGGTGTCGATTTTCTCGGCGAGGAGCAGTGCGTGAATCATGGGTTCTCCGTTTCGCGTAGCCTGATTACCAGAGTACCGAAGGGCACCATGACTGAATCGACACCCCTCGCCGACCGTTACGGTCGCCGGCGATCGCCGGTGTTTGCCATTTCGGCTGCCGCCGTGGTGCTGCTCGGGTCGTTCGGTGTGTGGGTTGCGTGGGTCATGGACACCGACCCCACCTCAGGACTCGACTGGTTGACCTACGGCGGGACATTTTCGGGCAACTCCGCGCGCATCGACTTCACTGTCACCGCGCCTCCCGGCACCCCCGTGTCCTGCGCGGTTCGCACGCTCTCCGAGCAGATGGCGACTAACGGCTGGATCATCCGCGACTTTCCCGCCTCAGCAACCCATTCCACCGATTACTCGGTCACCATCAACGCGGTGAGCCTCGCCGCGAACGGTGACGTCTACCGCTGCTGGAAAACCGACTCGTAGTCGTTTTGATTCGGCGGGGTGCCCGCCGATACCCTAAAGGGATACCCCTGAGAAGGAGATTTCCCGCATGGCATCCGTTTGGCTCACCCAGGACGCGTTCGATCGGCTCGCCGCCGAGCTTGAAACGCTGTCGACGACCGGTCGCGCCGAGATCGTCAAGCGCATCGAACTCGCCCGCGCCGAAGGCGACCTCAAGGAGAACGGCGGCTATCACGCCGCCAAAGACGAACAGGGCAAGATTGAAGCTCGAATCCGTGAACTGACCGAGATGCTCAAGAACGCCCACGTCGGCGCGGAGCCGGTCGATGCATCACGCGTCGCCTCGGGAACCATCGTCACGGTTCGCATTCACGGTGACGAGGAGCGTTTCCTGCTCGGTTCTCGTGAAATCGCGGGCGACTCCGATCTTGACGTTTACAGCGAGAACAGCCCGATGGGCCAGGCCATTCTCGGCAAAGAACCGGGCGACACGGGCGAATTCGTCGCTCCGAGCGGTGCGGTCATCGCCGTGGAGGTTCTCGAAATCGAACCGTTCCTCGGCTAGTAGTCGAGGCGGGGCTCGTACCCCTCGGCACGGAGTGCGTCGAGAATCTGTGCCGCGTGGTCATCACCGCGCGTCTCGATGTGCACCTCGAGTTCGACCTGGGTGATCTGAAGCCCGGCGCCGTGGCGCGTGTGTAGAACCTCGATGACGTTGGCGTTTTGTGCGGCGACGATTTCGGCGATGCGGGCGAGCTGGCCGGGTCGGTCGGGAAGCGGGATGCGCATGCGGAGGTAACGCCCGGCTGCGAGAAGTCCGCGCGAAATGACGCGCTCGAGCACCATGGGGTCGATGTTGCCTCCGGAAAGCAGTACGACGGTTTTACCCACTGCTTCGATTTTTTCGGCGAGAATCGCGGCGACCGCGACAGCCCCCGCGGGCTCGACAACGAGCTTGGCGCGTTCGATCAACACGATGAGCGCGCGGGCGATGTCATCGTCGCTCACCGTGACGATTTCATCGACGGCGTCCTTGATGATTTCGAAGTTGAGGTCGCCGGGGCGAGCGACGGCAATGCCATCCGCAATGGTCGGTTTCGTTTCGATTGTCGTCGGTTCGCCCGCGCGAACGGAAACGGGGTACGCGGCCGCATTAGCCGCCTGAACGCCGATGACACGAATCGTGCGGCCTTCGACCGCAGCGCGTTGCTTCATCGCACTCGCCACACCCGAAATCAGCCCGCCTCCACCGATCGGCACGATGATGGTTTCGACGTCGGGCACCTGGTCCATGACCTCGAGCCCGACCGTGCCCTGACCCGCGATGATGTCCGCATGGTCGTAGGGCGGGATGAACACCGCTCCCGATTTCTCAACGAATTCGAGGGAGGCCGCGAGCGCTTCCTGGAAAGTTCCGCCACGAAGCACGATTTCGGCGCCATAGTCACGGGTGGCGAGGAATTTGGGGAGGGCAACCCCCATCGGCATGAAGATCGTAGAATGGATGCCCAGTGCGTTCGCCGCGAGAGCGACGCCCTGGGCGTGGTTTCCCGCGCTCGCCGCGACGACACCGCGTTCGCGTTCCTCGGCGTTGAGTTTGCTGATGCGATTGAACGCACCGCGAATCTTGTAAGCGCCCGTTCGCTGGAGGTTCTCGCACTTGAGCACGACGGGAACGCCGAGACGGGTGGAGAGGTAACGAGATTCCTCAATCGGAGTGACCTGTGCGACCGCGGACACAACCTCGCGCGCGGCTTCGAAATCCGCGAGCGTGGGTCCAGCAAACGATGTCGACATGTCTTACTCCTTCGGAAAACGCTACCGTAAGAAGCATGGTGGATTTCTCGGCGGCCGAGGCGCGGCGCATCGCGCTCGCCGCTCACGGCTTCGGTGCGAAGCCTCGCGGTCGCGTCACCGAAGCGCGCCTCACCTCCGCAATCGCCAACCTCGGCGTGCTCCAAATCGATTCGGTGAACGTGTTCGAACGCAGCCACTACATGCCGCTGTTCGCGCGACTCGGCATTTATGACACCGCGATTCTCGATCGCATGCTGCTCGCACCGCACACTCCCGCGACGCACGTCGAATACTGGGCGCACGAAGCCGCGTTTCTCCCCGTCGAGTCGTGGCCGCTCTGGCAGTGGAAGATGGACCGCGCGCGGGAGCGCCACGCGAAACCTGGATCCTGGCTCGCGGAGCATCGAGCGCTCGCGGACTCGTTACTCGCTCGGCTTCACGCGGAAGGCCCCGCCACCTTCAGTCAACTGGAAGGTCCCAGGGAGAAGCGACGCGGTTCGTGGTGGAACTGGAGTGACGCCAAACGCGCGCTCGAATTCCTGTTCGAGGACGGAACCATCACCGCCATCGGACGCACCAACTTTCAACGGATCTACGCGCCCGTCGCCGACGTTATCCCGCACCACCTGCTCGGCCGACCGCTCTCCGAGACCGATGCCCGCCGGGCGCTCATTCGCGATGCGGTTCGTGCTGTGGGAATCGGTGCGGTGTCGGACATCGCCGACTATTACCGTTTCAAACTCGCGCCTGCGCGCGAAGCGCTCGGCGATCTCGTTGACTCCGGTGAGGTCATCGAGGTGTCGGTGGCCGGCTGGGAGAAAAACGGTAAAGCCGTCGCCGGCTTCATGCTCGCCGGCACGACGACCCCGGCTCGAACGCCTTCGACAACGGCGCTTCTCTCCCCGTTCGACCCCGTCACCTGGCACCGTGACCGGGCGGCCCGCGTGTTCGATTTCGACTACCGAATCGAGATTTACACGCCGGCTCCGAAGCGAATTTACGGCTATTACTCGTTGCCGATTCTCATGAACGATCGGCTCGTCGGCCGCATCGACCTCAAAGCCGACCGCAAATCATCAACCCTGATTGTGCGCAGCGCCCACTGGGAACCGAATCGACCGAAGGACGCGGTCGACCGTCTCGCCGCGATTGTTCGGGATGCGGCCACCTGGCGCGGGCTCGAGCACATCGTCGTCGAAGAGTGGGGCGATGCCGCCACCGACCTTCGTCGCGTCTTTTAGAACTTCCCGCCAATCGCGAGAAGTCGCGTGATGCGATCGGGGATGGGCGGGTGTGTCGCGTACAGGCGCGCGAAGAAGCCAGGTTTGAGCGGGTCGGCTACCCACATGTGCGCCATCGACGGTGATTGACGCTGCAGCGGCCGTGCGTATTCGCCGAGTTTGTGCAACGCACTCGCGAGGCCCTCGGGGTTTCGCGTGGTCATCGCGCCGGTCGCATCGGCGAGATATTCGCGCTGGCGCGAGACCCCCGCCTGAATGAGCGGCCCGATGACAAACGCGATGATGCTCGCGAGCAACGCGAACGCACCCGAAATGAGCATGATCGCGCCCGCCGAGTTGTCGCGGTCGTTTCCCCGAGTGTTGTACGACGCGTAAACGAAAATGCGGAAGGCGATGTCGGTGACGAGACCGATCGCCACGACGAGGCCGAAAACAATCGTCGCGACGCGAATGTCGAAGTTCTTGACGTGTCCCATCTCGTGCGCCATGACGCCCTCGAGTTCGGAGTCGGTCATGATGTCGAGCAACCCCGTCGTCGCACATACGACGGCGTGTTCGGGGTCACGGCCTGAGGCGAAGGCGTTCGGTGCCGGGTCGTTGACGATGTAGACCTTGGGCATCGGCATGCCCTCGGTGATGGAGAGGTTTTCGACCACTCGCCAGAGCCGAGGGTTATCCTTCTTTTCAATCTCGATCGCTCCCGCGGTCATCACCGCAATCGCGCCGGCGTTGTAGTACTGGAACAGCGCATACAGTGCGGCGAAGATGAGCGTTCCGACGGTCACCGTCCACGCGCTCGCACCGAACCAATTCGCGGCAAGCCACCCCACCCCGCCGATCGCCGCAACGAAGACGAGCAGGATGATGACGGTGTTCCGCTTGTTGGCGGCAATTGCGCTGTACATCGGTGTGTTAGAACTTGACCTTCGGGGGCTCGGCGATGGCGTCGGGGTTGTCGACCTCGAAGAAGTCGCGCTTGCCGAATCCGAGCTGCTTCGCCCACATGTTGTTGGGGAACACGAGGATCATGGTGTTGAACTCGCGAACTCCGCCGTTGTAGAAGCGACGCGCCGCCTGAATCTTGTTTTCGGTGTCGACGAGTTCGGCCTGCAGTTCCTGGAAGTTCTGGCTCGCCTGCAACTGCGGGTAAGCCTCGGCGACGGCGAAGATCGACTTCAGCGCCGACTGCATCATGCCCTCGGCGGCGGCGGCTTCGGCGGGGCCCGACGCGTTCGTCGTTGCGGCGCGCGCCTTGGTCACGTTCTCGAAGACCTCCTTTTCGTGCTTCGCGTAACCCTTGACCGTCTCGATGAGGTTGGGGATGAGATCCGCGCGGCGCTTAAGTTGCACGGTGATGTCGCTCCACGCCTCGTCGACGCGAACGTTGAGTGTGATGAGGCCGTTGTAGGTCGACCAGAGGTAAAGGCCCGCGACGATGGCGAGCCCGGCAATGATGAGAAGGACAAGTTGAGTGGTATCCATGTCGCCACTCTACGCCCGGCCCTCGACGCGTTTGCGGGGTTTAGCCGAGGGCGAAAGATTCCCAACTAGAGCGTTCTGAGAAATTCTCGCTAGGCTCGACGCAACCCTTTCGAAACGGCGGAACAATGACGACACGCGACGAACGCTACGACGGACGCCATCGCGCTCGCGCCCCGTGGGGAGTGCTCGGCACAACTCTCGGCTTGATTGCCATCATTTTGGCACTGATACTCAACAGTTGCTCCGCCACGTCGACTCCGACCGCGACCTGCACCCCGATTCCCGGACCCGTCGGGAGCGTCGGTCGCACGGGCATCCCGGGCCTCGGCGCTTACGACGTGTGGCTCGAATTGGGTCACACTGGCACGGAACAGGACTTCCTCGACTCCCTCGTGGGCGATCCGGGCAAGAACGGCTATTCGGGAACCGACGGGTTCACCCCCGCGGCAGGCCTCGACGGTGACCACGGCCACAGCGCCTATCAGCTCTGGCTCGATGCGGGACACACGGGATCGGAGCAGGACTTCCTCGACTCGCTTCGCGGGGCCGCCGGATCGGATGGCATCGTTGGCCAAACGGGTGCAACGGGAGCGCAAGGACTGAGCGCCTACGAACTCTGGGTGCTCGAGGGGGGAATCGGCGACGAGGCCGCGTTCCTCGCCGATCTCGAGGGCAACGTAGGACCGCAGGGAATTCAAGGGCTTGAGGGCCTCAAGGGAGATAAGGGTGACACGGGCACCTGCACCCCCGGCGATGCCGGTGCGGCGGGAGCCAAGGGAGATACCGGAGCCACGGGACCCGCCGGCGAGATCGGCCCAATCGGACCGCAGGGCGAACCCGGCCCAATCGGACCGGTTGGACCGGAGGGCCCGAAGGGCGATATTGGCGCGATGGGACCAGCAGGCACAAGTGGCCTCGGCGATTCCGGTTCCTTCTGGGACACAACACTCCAGGGATACGACGGTCTCGTGTCGACCGCCGTCGACAGCGCTCATCCGCTCTACCTGTCCGAGGCCGACTCGGCCAACAACGTCGGAATCACCATCGAGCGGTGCGCGGGTGACGAGGCGAAGCCTGGCGGTTACCCCGTTACCCCGAAATCGTGCATCACGTTCACCCACCCGGGCGTTTACAACATTGCGTTTTCGGCACAACTCCTCCGCACGCAAGGCGGAGGCGCGAGCGTCGTGAGCATTTGGCTGCGAGCCGACGGGGCGAACGTGGCGCAATCGAACACGGATGTGACGCTGCAGTCGAACAGCCAGAAACTCGTCGCCGCGTGGAACTTTTTCGCCCCCGTCAGCTGTGGCGCCGGAGACTGTACGCAGTACCAATTGATGTGGTCTGCCTCCGAGGCGTATTCGAACATTTGGTATGAGACAGCGCAGTCATCACCGACTCGTCCCGCGACACCGTCGCTCATTGTGACCGTCAACCAAGTCAAATAACCGGTGCCCCAACAGGGATTCGAACCCTGACTGTGACGATTTTAAGTCGTCTGCCTCTGCCGGTTGGGCTATTGGGGCGTCTGTTCAATTGTGCGGGAAAGTCGAAGGCCCGGTCGGTTTCTCCGCCGGGCCTTCGCTCTGAAGTTCTACTTCTTCGGTGCGGGACGCGACGCGAAGGCCTGGAAGTACGCCTTCGGGGTCTCGCGTAACGACACGGTGGTTGTGTCGCGGCCGACGATGAGTTGGAGGAACCAGTCGCCGAAGACACGGAACTTGCGCTCCCACATCGGCATGGCGAGGCCGTGGTAACCGCGGTGCATCACCCAGGCGAGGAAGCCCTTGACCGCGATCTTTCCCGACTGGAAAACGCCGTGACCGATTCCGAGTCCGGCGACCGCGCCGAGGTTCTTGTGGAAGTACTCGGCGGGCTTTTCTCCCCGGAGAACCGCGACGATGTTCTTCGCCATGAGCTTCGCCTGACGGACAGCGTGCTGGGCGTTGGGAACGCACATTCCGCCGACGCCACCACCGGTGAGGTCGGGCACCGCGGAGTTGTCGCCAGCGGCCCATGCTCCAGCGATGACCGAGCCGTCTTCGTTCGTGATTTGAAGAGTCGCCGACGATCGAATGCGTCCTCGCTCCTCGATCGGGAAGTCTGTGGCGCGAACGACGGGGTTGGCCATGACGCCCGCGGTCCAGACGATGAGGTCGGATTCGAAGGTGATTCCGGTGGATAGTTCGATCTTTCCACCGACCGCCGACTGAAGTTGCGTGTCGAGGTGCACGGTCGCCTCACGCGACGCGAGGTTTTTGAGCACCCAGTGCGAGGTCTCGAGTGACACCTCGGGCATGATGCGGCCCATCGCCTCGATGAGGTGGAACTTCGTGTCGGCGATCGTCAATTCGGGATAATGCTTGAGGAGCGACGATGCGAGCGAACGGAGCTCCGCGAACGTTTCGATGCCCGCGAACCCGCCACCGACGACTGTGACGGTGAGAAGTCGGTCGCGCTCCTTGCCCTTGGGCAGGTTGGCGGCTTTCGCGAAGTTGTCGATGAGAAGGTCGCGAACGGCGGCAGCCTCTTCGATCGACTTCATACCGATGGCGACATCGGCGACACCGGGGATGGGGAACGTTCGGGAAACCGAACCGGCCGACATCACGATCTGGTCGTACTTGACGGTGTACGTCTTGCCCGCGGACGGTTCGATGGTCGCGGTCTTCTTGGTGTGATCAACGGCGACCACCTTGCCCTGAACGACCTTGGTCGAGGTGAGGTGTCGACGAAGCGGCACGATGACGTGGCGAGGTTCGATCGACCCGGCGGCGACCTCGGGGAGGAACGGCTGGTACGTCATGTAGGGAAGCGGGTCAACGAGGGTGACCTCGGCCTCGCCGCGGCGAAGGTGCTTCTGAAGCTTGAACGCGGTGTAGAAACCGGCGTAACCGCCACCGACGATGAGAATTTTTGCCACGACTGATAACTCCTGAGTTCGAGAAGACAACCCGACAAATCTATCGGGTTTCGGGTGCACACACGCACCGCTGCGGCGACCACGTGCACGCGGCGAGCGCTTCGTCACCGACGAGATTCACGCCAGGGCCGACCGCGAGCGAGTGGGCGGCGAGAGCGTGCAGGCACTTGACGCGCGTCGGCATCCCGCCCGCGCTGATCCCCTCGATCTCAACCACGTGACCGTGTTCGTCGCGATCGTGAATGTATGCGGTGTGCGCAGCGACATAGGCGGCGGCAAATTCCGCATCGTCGGCGAGTTTTTGTTGTTCGCTCGCCATGAAGCCGTTCGCCTCAAGCGTAGAGAGCGCCGAGGCCGCGGCCGGGTGCGTGAGGTAGTAGAACGTGGGGAACGGCTGGCCGTCGGCGAGACGCGGCTTGGTCGCCACCACCGTCGGGGCTCCACACACGCAGCGCGCGGCAACCCCAACCACGTCGCGCATGGGGCGGCCCAACTGGATGTGCATGATTTCGAGGTCGCGGTCGCTCGCGGTCTCAATCGTCATTTGGTCGGCTCCGTCGTGACGGGCTCGGTGCTCACCGTTGCCGCAAACGCGTAGGACTGCAGAAAGGCATCGACCCAGTTGATGTCGGTCGTTTGCACGGTCGAAGCGACCTCGTTGGATTTCGCCGGCTTCGCATCGACGTCGTTGACGATGAGATACGAGATGTCCCCCGGGTACACGTACATCAGCCGTTGGCGGGCTTGCGTCTCGATGTAGGCGCGGTCCTTCCAGCGAGCGAGATCGGCCTGCGCCTCGACGAGCGTCGCCTTTGCGGCGGAAACCTCGGAGTGCAGGTCGGAAAGTTGCAGTTGTTGTTCGAACCAGATTTGGATGGGCTGAACGAGGTTGACGAGCGCGGCACCCGCGATGATGACCGCCGTGATGACAACACCGCTGCGCTCGATCTCGCGTTCGATGAACTCGTTGAGCGTCCACCGCATTCGCGAACGTCGTTCACGCGGTACTCGAGGAGCCCGCGGAGTGCGCGACGCTCGACCGGGACGCACCTGCGGCTGCACCATCGGGCGACGGGGAGTGCTCATTCCTTAAGGGTAACGCGCACTCCCCCGCCGACCGTGAGGTTGACGATTACGCCAAGAAGCGCGGGAACGCCGAGGCTCCCGCATACACCGCGGCGTCGCCGAGCTCTTCCTCGATGCGGAGGAGCTGGTTGTACTTGGCGACGCGCTCCGAGCGAGCGGGGGCGCCGGTCTTGATCTGGCCACAGTTGGTTGCGACGGCGAGGTCGGCGATGGTGGTGTCTTCGGTCTCACCCGAGCGGTGCGAGAGGACCGCGGTGTACCCCGCGCGCTGTGCCATCGACACGGCGTCGAGCGTCTCGGTGAGCGACCCGATCTGGTTCACCTTGACGAGGATCGAGTTGCCCGCGTGGCGCTCGATTCCGCTCGAGAGGCGCGACGGATTGGTGACGAACAGGTCGTCTCCGACGAGCTGAACCTTCTCGCCGAGTTCGGCGGTGATGGCCTCCCAGCTGGTCCAGTCATCCTCCGCGAGCGGGTCTTCGATGGTGATGAGCGGGTACGCGTCAACGAGCTCCGAGTAGTAGGCGATGAGTTCGCCCGAGGAGAGCTCGCGGCCCTCAAAACGGTACGAGCCCTTCTCGAAAAACTCGGTTGCGGCGACGTCGAGTCCAAGCGCGATGTCTTTACCGGGGGTGAAGCCCGCCTTGGCGATGGCCTCCATGAGCAGGTCGAGTGCCGCGCGGTTGCTCGCGAGGTTCGGGGCGAAACCACCCTCGTCTCCGAGGCCGGTCGCGAAGCCCTTCGCCTTGAGCTCCGACTTGAGTGCGTGGTAGGTCTCGACGCCCCAGCGGAGCCCTTCGCGGTACGACTCGGCACCGATGGGGAGAATCATGAATTCCTGAACATCAACGTTGGTGTCGGCGTGCGCTCCACCGTTGATGACGTTCATCATGGGAACGGGGAGAACGTGAGCGTTCGGGCCGCCGAGGTAGCGGAAGAGCGGGAGGTCGGCCGAGAGCGCCGCGGCCTTGGCCACGGCGAGCGAGACGCCGAGAATGGCGTTCGCGCCGAGCTTGCCCTTGTTCTCGGTTCCGTCGGCTTCGATGAGCGCGGCATCGATAGCGCGCTGTTCGCTCGCGTCTAGACCCTCGATTGCGTCACCGAGAACGTCGATGACCGACTCGACGGCCTTGAGAACACCCTTGCCGCCGTAACGCTTCGAGTCCTCGTCGCGAAGTTCGTAGGCCTCGAAGGCTCCGGTGGAGGCACCCGAAGGTACGGCCGCCGAGGCGACGGTTCCGTCGTCGAGAACGACATCGACCTCGATGGTCGGGTTTCCGCGCGAGTCGAGGATTTCGCGGGCATCAACGAAAGCAATAGAGGACACAGTCTTCTCCTTGTGTGGTGGTGTTTCCAGATTAGGGCGTTAGCCGATTTCCTTCCAATCCAGGGGCTCCCCCGGATTGGCGAAGGCGTATCGGCGGAATCCGTCGCGTTCCAACTGCTCGAGGATCGCGCGGGTGTTCTTCGTTTTCCGCACCAACCGCACGCGAAGCCCCTCGGAAACGAGTTGCTTCTTGAGTGCGATGAGATCGGCAGGCGTGATGGTGTCGTCGTACACGACGGCGACAGCGGAATCGTCGACGGCGGTGGCGGTGGAGACGAGATCGACGAGACGCTCGAAACCGAGTGAGAATCCGACGGCGGGAACATCCGTACCGAGGAAACGACCGATCATGCCGTCGTATCGCCCTCCCCCGCCAAGCGAGTAGCCGAGTTCTGGGTGGGCGACCTCGAAGATCGCGCCCGTGTAATACCCCATCCCGCGAACGAGGAACGGGTCGAACACGAGCGGAACCGCGTGCCCGACGGCGTCGGCGATGGCGGCGAGTTCGGCGACGGCCTCGGGCGCAACACCTGCGGGCAGAGCGTCGGTCATCGCCGCGAGAGTGGGGGCCGAGGTCGGGTTCGCGTGGGACGACAGCAGATTCGCGAGCGTCGTCAGCGCGGTCTCGTCCGCTCCGCGTTCACGGAGTTCCGCAATCACGCCGTCGGCACCGACCTTGTCGAGCTTGTCGAGCGTGATGAGCGCCGAATCAGTGTCGGTGAGACCAAGTGCGGCGAGCAGACCGAGCAGAATCCGTCGATCGTTGAGGCGAATCGAGGTTCCCGTGACGCCCAGGCGTTCCAGTGTCGAGTGGGTGGCGGTGATGAGTTCGACCTCGGCGAGGAAGCCCGGTTCTCCGACGATGTCGATGTCGCACTGAACGAACTGGCGGTAACGGCCCTTTTGCGGGCGTTCGGCACGCCAGACGGGAGCGATCTGGATGGCGCGGAACACGGGCGGCAGTTCGGCTCGGTTGGTCGCGAAGAATCGTGCGAGCGGAACGGTGAGGTCGTAACGGAGGCCCATGTCGAGTAGCTCGGCGATCGCGCTGACACCGTGCACGTCGTCAACGGTGAGGCCGCGTTTGAGGATTCCGAACGCGAGCTTTTCGTTGTCGCCGCCGAGCCCCGCCGACAAACGGCTGGACTCCTCCATGACGGGGGTTTCGATCTCATCGAAGCCGTGTGAGCGGTACGTGTCGCGAATCACCGCGAGAACCGCGTCGCGCTGGGATTTCTCGGCGGGCGTGAAATCGCGCATGCCACGGGGTGGATTGACGCTCGCCATACTGTCTATTGTTTCACAGTCGACCCTCCCGCCCAGTGTGCGCCGACCCACCAATCGGTGCGACACTGTGGACATGAAGGAATTCCTCAGCTTCGTTGGTTCCACCCTCCTCACGCTTCTTCGAGCCCGACTGTGGCCCATCATCGCGGGAGCGGTGTTCGTCTTCACCCTCACCCTCGTCTCACTGACGATGACGAGTTCCACGGCTCTCGTTGCGGGAACCGACCCGGGTCGAATGGGTCGTTCCTTCGTCGTCTATCTCGTGCTCATCGCGGTGATGATCGGCGTGCCCGCGGTTCTCGCGAACGTCCGCGACGAAATCGGGCGTCAGCCGTTCCTTCGCACCTTCGCGCTGACCCTCGCGGTCGGATTCTCGTTCGTGTTCGCGGCGATTCCGTCGAGCATCGTTTCCGCCATCGTCGGCGGCATCGATTTCGGGCAGTGGCTCTCGGTCGTCGGCTCGGTTCACCTCGAGGTGTGGGTCATCGCCGCGCTGGTCGCACTCGCGTTCGCCAACGTCCGGCGCGACAGCGCCGCCGCCGTCACCGCCTTCGGCCTCATCGCCGGCCTCGCGATCGCCCCGCTCCTCGTGGTGGGAAGCGCGGCACTTGCCCCGGGCGTGAAACAAATCGTTCGACACAACTACCTCGACTACGGCAACGGCGAGGACGACGTCGATCCGAACACGGGGTTCCCCACCAACCCCACCTGCATGGCGAGCGACAGCGAGACGCGAATCGTCTCCCGGTACGACCTCGTGTGGCCAATTCTCGAGCTCAACCCCATCGTCCTCGTCAGCGCGTCGATTCCGCCGACCGTGACCACGTTCACCAATCCCGACTTCACCTACGACACGACGGCGGTCGAACCCGTCGACTTGTTCGGAACCGTCGACCTCGCGGTGCGAAAGATGCAGTTACCGATCGAAACCGACATCACGATCGACGAGTGCGCGAACCTCGCGAAGTACGGAACCCCTTACCCCTCGGGCTACGACGGAACGTACACGCCGGATTACATCATCGCGAATTCGACGTCGGGGTTCGGTGTCGGGTTGATCGGCCAGGGAGCATATCTCGCCGTGGCGAGTGCCGCGCTGGTGCTTATCGGCCGTCGGCCTCGGAAATAACCCGGCGAACCGCAACCCGCAGGGCGCGTTCGGCGTCGAGCCCGTTGACCTTCGCGGCCGCGACGATGGCGAGCAACATCGCGCCGAGGTCGTCTTCCGTGGTGTCGGCGGTGACGAGCGCGGATTGCTCGGGTGACTCGTCGAGTTTGCCGATGACCTTGTCCGCCATCGCGAGAGCGGGCAATCCTTTGGGCAGACCCTCGAACGGCGACTCACGCTCGGGTTTCTCCGCGGCCTTCCACGTCTCCCAATTGGCGACGACCTCATCAGCGGTGTCGGCGACCACGTCACCGAACACGTGCGGGTGGCGACCGACCATCTTTTCGCGCGAGACGCGGGCGACATCCTCGATGTCGAACGGTTGATTCGGGTCGGACGCGGCGAGGTCGGCGTGAAACAGCACCTGGTAGAGAACATCCCCCAGCTCTTCGAGCATGTGGGTTCGGTCGCCCGATTCGACGGCGTCGATAAACTCGTGGCTCTCCTCGACGAGGTACTTCACGAGCGATTCGTGGGTCTGTTCGCGATCCCACGCGCACCCACCCTCACCGCGGAGCCTCGCCATCACGGCGATGAGTGCGTCGAGTTCGGGGTGGGTTGGGTCGGCCATCAGCCCTCACCGTACACAAGGTCGACGAGTTCGCCCACCCACTCGATGAGCGAATCCCCCTCGCGCGCGGGCATCGGCACGACACTCGCACCGAGTGCGGCGACGTACTTCGCGCCGGGATACAACCGCGCGAGTCGTCCCTGCCGCGAATCGGGCAACTCCACCCCGACGATGCGGAGGTTGGTGCCCGCGGTGACCATCTCGGTGATTCCGAGTTCGGCAATTCTGCGGCGCAGTTTGGCGATCGCCACGAGCGACTGCACCTGAGCGGGCGGTTCGCCGTAACGGTCGCGCATCTCGTCGACTTCGAGGTCGATGGCGTTCGTCGCCGTGGTCGGGAACGACGCGGCCGAGAGCTTCTGATACGCCTCGAGGCGCAAGCGCTCGCTTTCGATGTATTCCTCGGGAATTCGCGCATCGACGGGAATCTCTAGTCGCACGTCGGTCGATTCGGCCACCGTTTCGCCCTTGAACTCACCCACCGCCTCCGAGATCATGCGCAGATAAAGGTCGAACCCGACGCCGGCGATGTGGCCCGCCTGCTCGGCACCGAGCAGGTTGCCCGCGCCGCGCAGTTCGAGATCTTTGAGCGCAATCGCCATGCCTCCACCGAGGTCGGAGTTCTGGGCAATCGTCTTGAGCCGTTCGTAGGCGGTCTCACTCAGCGTGTGGTCGCGGGCGTAAAGGAAGTACGCGTAGGCACGTTCGCGCGAACGCCCGACGCGGCCGCGCAACTGGTGCAGTTGGCTGAGCCCGAACTTGTCGGCGCGGTCGATGATGAGCGTGTTCGCATTGGGAATGTCGAGACCCGTCTCGACGATGGTGGTCGACACGAGCACGTCGAACCGGCGTTCCCAGAAATCGACCATCACCTTCTCGAGCGCGGCTTCGGAGAGCTTGCCGTGGGCGACCGCGATGCGCGCCTCGGGCACGAGCTCCGCGAGCCGTGCCGCGACGCCCGGGATCGTCGTCACGCGGTTGTGCACGTAGAACACCTGGCCGTCGCGGAGCATCTCGCGCTTGATGGCGGCGGCCACCTGTTCGTCGGAGTATTCGCCGACGTAGGTGAGCACGGGGTGTCGTTCCTCGGGCGGGGTCGCGAGCGTCGACATCTCGCGAATGCCCGCAATCGCCATTTCGAGCGTGCGCGGAATCGGGGTGGCACTCATCGCGAGCACGTCCACGTTCGTCTTGAGCTGCTTGAGCTTCTCCTTGTGTTCGACCCCGAAGCGCTGTTCCTCGTCGATGACGATGAGGCCGAGATCCTTGAATTTGAGGTTGCTCGAGAGCAAGCGGTGAGTGCCGATGACGACGTCGAGAGTCCCATCTGCGAGCGCCGCGATGGTGTGCTTCGCCTCAGCATCGGTTTGGAAACGCGAGAGCGGAGCGAGTCGCACGGGGAAACCGGCGAAGCGTTCGCGGAACGTCTCGGTGTGTTGGCGAACCAGCAGGGTGGTCGGCGCGATGACGGCGACCTGTTTGCCCGCCATGACCGCCTTGAACGCGGCGCGAACGGCGACCTCGGTTTTGCCGAAACCCACATCCCCCGCGAGTAGGCGGTCCATGGGGATGTCGCTCTCCATGTCCGCCTTGATCTCGTCGATCGTCGTGAGCTGGTCGGGTGTCTCGTGGAACGGGAACGCGTCTTCGAGTTCGCGCTGCCACGGGGTGTCGGGCGGAAACGCGAAACCCTTGCTGGCCGCGCGGGCCGCATAAAGCTTGACGAGTCCGACCGCGATGTCACGCACCGCCTTACGGGCACGCCCCTTGGTGGCCGACCAGTCGCTTCCGCCCATCTTGGAGAGAGTCGGATCTTCGCCGCCGACATAACGCGAGAGCAACGCGAGTTGGTCGGTGGGCACGTAGAGCTTGTCGCCCGGATAGCCGCGCTTGCTCGGCGCGTATTCGATGACGAGGTATTCGCGCAGGGCTTTCTGCTTGGTCTTCGCCGAGATGACAATCTCCCGTTCGACGAGTTCGAGAAAGCGTCCGATTCCGTGGGTATCGTGCACGACGAAATCCCCGGCAACGAGTTGGAGTGGGTCGACGGTGTTCTTGCGCTTCGCGGCGAGCGGCGTGCCCGTGCGTGCGCCGCGCGTCTCGCGGCGACCGAAGAATTCGGATTCACTCATCACGGTGATTCCGAGTTCGGCGAACTCGACACCGTGGTCGATCGACCCCTGCACCAAGTGGGCGACACCCGTTTCGGGGGCGTTCGGAATCGATTCGACGATTCGGGCCGCGAGCCCCGCTTCGGCAAGCAGATCGGCGGCGCGTTCCAGGGTTCCGTGACCGGCGGCGACGACAACGATGACTCCGCCGGCGCGAAGCCTCTCCCCCGCGAAATTGACGGCACCGTCGGGATCACCGACGAACGAGGGGATGGGGGCCGACTCGATGCGCTGTTCGAGCCCCGAATTGAGGGCGGTCATGGTGTAGTAGTCGCGGCGAGCGATGTCGACGCGGAACTGGTCGAAGTCGACGAAATCGGCGCTCGACACATCGACGGGCACCTCCCCTCCGTCCCCCGCAACACTCCAGGCGGCGGCGAGGAACTCGGCGTTGGTAGCGGCGAGACCCTCGGCGCGAGCGCGCACCCGTTCCGGGGCGAGAACGAACACGGTCGTCGACTCGGGGAAGTAGTCGATGAGCGGAATGACGCGCTCGGCGAGCACGGGAAGAAGAGCTTCCATGCCGTTCACGGCGATTCCCTCGGCAACGGGTTCGGCAATGGAGCGCAACGACGGGTTGCTCTCGGCAAGGCGTCGCGCGCGTTCCCGCACCGCCGCCGTCAACGGCACCTCGCGCACGGGCGTCGCTTCGATCGAGTCGACCTGACCGATGGTGCGTTGGTCGGCAACCGCGAACTCACGAATCTCGTCGATGTCATCGCCGAAAAAGTCGACGCGCACGGGATGCGGTGACAGCGGCGGGAAGATGTCGAGAATGCCACCGCGCACGGCAACCTCGCCACGGCGTGAGACGAGGTCGACTCGTTGGTAGCCGTGTTCAATGAGCGCGCGCGTGATGTCGAGCAGATTGTGGCGTTCCCCGACCGCGAGCCGAAGCACGGGGCGATCGGCGAGGTCGGCGGCGAGTGGCTGCAGTGCCGCCCGCACACTGGCGATGATGACGAGCGATTCGATACCGTTCCACTGCCGCAGTTCGCGAAGAGCCGCGATGCGGCGCGCAACAGTCTCGCTTGATGGGCTGAGGCGCTCGTGCGGGAGCGTCTCCCACGACGGGAAAACCACGGCGCGAACCCCCCACGTGGTGAGGGCGTCGCGCATCGCGTCGGCCTCGTTACCCGTCGCCGTCACGGCGAACACGATGCGCGGTTCGGCACAGAACGCGGCGATCAGCGGCGCGCGAGCACCCTCCTCGAGCGAGAGAGTCGGACCGCGCAGGGTTCGGGCGACGCCTTCCAACACCGACGCCACTCCCCGAAGACTCACGTCGTCAGTTTACGCGCGGGCGAGGCGGCCTCAGGCGGGCGAGTGATAACGCTGTTGTGCGGCGGTGACGCCCTCAATCACGATGGACTCCACCGCACCCGCCGCATCGGCGATGAGGTTGGGAACCGATTCGCGTTCCGACTTCGAAAACGGTTCGAGCACGTGCACCGCCGGGTCCTTTTGTCCCGCGGGTCGACCGACTCCGACGCGAACGCGCAGGAAATCGGCGCCGAGGTGCTGGATCGTCGATCGAACACCGTTTTGACCGCCGTGGCCGCCGCCGAACTTGACGCGCACGGTGTCGAAAGGCAGATCGATGTCGTCGTGAATGACGATGACGTGGTCGGGGTCGATTCCGAAGAACTTCGCCAATGCGGTGATCGGAGCACCCGAGGTGTTCATGAAACTCAGAAGAGTGGCGAGCACGAGTTTGTCCGTGCCGGGTCGGAAACGACCCTCGGCGACCATCGCGTTCGCTTTGTGGCGCTTGAACGTCGCGCCAATTTGGCGGGCCAACTCGTCAACGACCCGTTGCCCCACCGAGTGGCGATGCGCGGCGTAGTCGGGCCCGGGGTTACCGAGCCCGACCACGAGCCACGCATCGGCCATGGATTATTCGGCGTCGCCCTCGGTCGCGGCCTTGGCGGCAGCGGCTTCGGCAACGTGAGCCGGGTCGTTCTCGAGCGACTCGGCACGCGGCACGGCCTGAACCGCGACGATGATCGCCTCGGGGTCGAGGTGCAGCGTGACGCCCTTGGGGAGCACGATGTCCTTCGCCGAGATGTGAGTGTGCTCGTGCATGTCGGTGACGTCAACCTCGAGGTGCTCGGGGATGTGCGTCGCCTCGGCCTCGACCTTGAGGGTCTGGTGCTCGAGCATCGCGACGGTTCCGGGGAACGAGTGCCCGATCATGACGACAGGGATGTCGACGGTGACGGTCTCGCCCTGCTTGACGATGACGAGGTCGACGTGCTCGATGATCTGACGCACGTAATCCTTCTGGACGTCCTTGACGAGAACGAGTTCCTTCTTGCCCTCAACGTCGAGGTCGATGAGCACGTTCTTGTGACGCACGAGGAGCGAGAGCTCGTGGGCGTCGACCGACACGTGACGGGGGTCCTCGCCGTGGCCGTAGATGACGGCGGGCACGTGGCCCTTGGCGCGAAGCTTGCGTGCGGCGCCCTTACCGAACGACGCGCGAACGTCGCCCTTCAATGCGAATTGTTCAGCCATGATGTTCCTTTCGCGGGGAGTTGATGCCCCTGGTGTTTTTTCAACTCGAACGCCCGAAGCGTGAGGAAGACCAGAGTCAACCCACCGCGTCGATCACGGGGCCGGAGCCCCCTCGCCGAAGTTCCCTTTCAGCATACCCGATAGGCTGGAAGCGGTTTTCGCGCGCGTTTTCACTCGTCAAGGAGTCGTCATGTCCCAGGCAAACATCGGTGTCGTCGGTCTCGCGGTGATGGGGTCGAACCTCGCCCGCAACCTCGCCAGCCGCGAGGGAAACCGCGTCGCGGTGTACAACCGCTCGTGGGACAAGACCGAACACCT
>JAHEGC010000001.1:178449-233434 GCA_024639965.1 Micrococcales bacterium | reverse complement strand
AAGCATCTAAGCGGGAAGCCGGCCTCAAGATGAGATTTCCATGACCTTCGAGGTCGAGAGGCTCCCAGTAGACGACTGGGTTGATAGGCTGGATGTGGAAGCGAGGACTAAAGACTCGTGGAGCTGACCAGTACTAATAAGCCGATGACTTGATTACATTTCTATGTTGCACTCGCGTCCACTTTGTGGTTCTTGATTGACGGTCAAGAACTGCGCACACATGATATGTGTGCCGAAGACTGAGAAATCAATAGTGTTTCGGCGGCCATAGCGGTGGGGAAACGCCCGGTTACATTCCGAACCCGGAAGCTAAGACCACCTGCGCCGATGGTACTGCAGGGGGGACCCTGTGGGAGAGTAGGACACCGCCGGACTTACTTCCGAATGGCCACCCGCAAGGGTGGCCATTCGTGTTTAAGAGGAGATCACACGCATGAGCGATGACGACGAGAACAAGAAGCCTCGGGACGATCGAGGCGACCGTCGGCCGCGCCGTGATGACCCTCGCAAGCCTGATTCGGGACGCCCCTCCGGGGGTCGACCGCGATCGGGCGATTCTGGCGCGCCCCGAAACGGGCGACCGCAGGGAGACCGATCTGCGCGGCCAGCTCGTGACGGTAAGCCTGGTGAGCGTAAGCCGTATTCACGTGACGGGAAGCCGGGCGAGCGTAAGCCGTATTCGCGTGATGGTAAGCCTGGTGAGCGTAAGCCGTTCAGCCGTGACGGTAAGCCTGGTGAGCGTAAGTCGTATTCGCGTGATGGTAAGCCTGGCGAGCGCAAGCCGTATTCGCGCGATGGCAAGCCTGGTGAGCGTAAACCGTTCAGCCGCGACGGCAAGCCAGGAGAACGTAAGCCGTTCAGCCGTGATGGCAAGCCTGGTGATCGTAAGCCGTTCAGCCGTGACGGCAAGCCCGGTGAGCGTAAGCCGTATTCGCGTGATGGCAAGCCTGGTGATCGCAAGCCGTTCAGCCGTGATGGTAAGCCTGGTGAGCGTAAACCGTTCAGCCGCGACGGTCGACCGCCCGAGCGTGGACCTCGTGAGGACGCGCCGACCGAAGAATTCCCGCGCTTTCGCATGTCGGAAGAGCAACGCAAAGAGATTCGCGACAAAGAGCCCGAGATCGAGAACTGGATTGCCGGGAAGGATCTCGATAAGGGCGTGATTCGTGACCTGTCGACGCTGAGCGAAGACAACGCGATGGTTGTTGGTCGTCATCTTGAGGCGGCGGGGGTGTACGCCGAGTCGGACCCCGAACGGGCCCTTCAGCACGCGATCGCGGCGAAGAATCGCGCCTCGAGGCTTGCCGTCGTCCGTGAAACGGTGGGCATCATGGCCTACGTGAACCAGGACTTTACGCTCGCGTTGAGCGAGCTGCGCACGGCGCAACGGATCTCGGGAACGAACGACCAGATTGCGCTCATCATCGATTGCCTTCGTGCGCTCGATCGTGCCGATGAGGGTCTCAAGATTGCTCGGGGGTTGGATAGGGAAGCGCTTCCGCGCGAGGGTCGAATCGATTTGGCTATTGTTTTGTCGGGAATTCGACTCGATCGTGGCGAAACCGACCGTGCCTACGCGGAACTTCAGATTCCCGAACTTGATCCCACGAACGCGACGCCGGAGAGCGCGCAATTATTCGACGCGAATGCCGAGGTGCTCGAGGAGCTCGGCCGCAGCGACGACGCTGCGAAGTGGCGCAAATACGCACGGTTGACCGAAGCGCACTTCACCCCAGATGAGACGATTGAATTTCACACCGAATACCTGGAAACTCCGGCGGACGTCACGGATGACGCGGATGACGTGGAGGTCGAATCGGAGTCGGGCGATCGGATCGTCGACGCGGAAATTCTCGAGGGTACCGAGAGTGACGAATCGGCTGCGGAGAAGGGTAAATGAGCCCGCTTCACGGCACCGATGTGGTGCTCGCGGATCTTGATGGCGTCGTCTACGCCGGTGACGCGGCGATACCTCATGCGGTCGACGCACTGAATGCGGCATCCCGCGGTGCGCGGATCGCCTACATCACGAACAACGCGTCGCGCACGACCGAACAAGTGTCCACTCACCTTCGATCGCTCGGACTCACCACGGTCTCCGACGACATCGTGTCGTCTCCACAGGCTGCGGTCACGCTCCTGAAGGCCCTCGTCAAGCCGAAGGCGACCATCCTTGTCGTTGGTGGAGAAGGACTCACCGCCGAGGTTGAGGCCGCGGGATTCCGCATCACCGACTCGGCGAACGACAAGCCCGCCGCCGTGATTCAAGGTTTCGCGCCGACCGTGGGCTGGGTTCATCTCGCCGAAGCCTCGTTCGCTCTCCACACGGGTATTCCGTGGGTAGCGACGAACACCGATTGGACCATCCCCGTTGCCCGCGGCATCGCGCCCGGGAACGGAACGCTCGTCTCGGCCGTTCATCTCGCGGTCGGTCGACTTCCGGTGTTTGCGGGAAAGCCCGAACGTGCCATTTTCGATTACGCGCGTGAGCGGTTCGACGCACGCAATCCGCTCGTCGTGGGCGACCGGCTCGACACCGACATTCTTGGTGCGAACCGAGCCGAGATGCGGTCGGCGCTTGTTCTCACCGGAATCGACGGTCCGAAGCAGGTTCTCGCCGCGACGCCCGACCAACAACCGACTTTCATTCTCGGAGACCTCCGTGAACTCGACCGGGATTACCCTGAGACGGAATTCGCCGAGAAGGGGGAGACCGTGATCGTGACCGTCGGCAACTCAGCGGTGACGATGACGGGTCACGTGGTGCGCGTCAAACGCAAGGGCACGAACAAGCTCAACCTGTTGCGCGCCGGTGCGGCCGCCATCTACCGTTCGGGACTTCGCATCTACGGTCTCGACGTCGACCCCGCGATATATTCGTGACCATGGACAACGAGAACGACGTTCCCACTCTCGCAACGATCGAGGAGTTGCCCCTCGAGGTGCGCGGCGCGGCGTTTGCCGCGGTCGAACGCGATCTCCGCGAGCGACTCGATGACCAACCCCGCTGAGATACAGCGGCTCGATCTCGCGCTCGTTGACCGCGGCCTCGCCGAGAGCCGCACGCGCGCCGCTCGCCTCATTGAAGCGGGAAGCGTTCGCGTTGACGACCGAATTCACATGAAGCCCGGTCACAAGGTCGGTGCGGGCAACGTGTTAACGGTGACGGCGCTCGATCGCTGGGTCGCACGGTCGGCGCAGAAACTCCTCGGCGCGTGTGAGCGATTCGACGTTGACTTTCGCGGCCGAACGGTGCTCGACATCGGAGCCTCGACCGGCGGATTCACCGAGGTCGCGCTCGCTCGTGGGGCGAGAGCGGTGGTCGCGCTCGACGTGGGCCACGGGCAACTCCACCCGGCACTTCGAGCACACCATCGTGTCGTCGTGCGCGAGGGAATCAACGCCCGCGAGTTGACCTCCGAAATTGTCGAGGAGTTCGGTGTCGGGTCGATTGACGATGTCGTGATGGACGTCAGTTTCATCTCCATCACTCACATCGTCCCCGCTCTCATTGACTCTCTAGGAACGGGATTTCGATTCTTCTTCCTCGTGAAACCTCAATTCGAGGTGGGAAAGGGCAACCTCAAGGACGGGGTGGTTCGAGACGCCGCAAAACGTGACGCTGCGCTACTGACGGTGTGTGAGTTCATCGCGAACGCGGGACTCCCGATTTCGGGGGTAATGCCGTCGCCGATTGACGGGGAACACGGCAATCGTGAGGCGATTGTGTACGGAGACCCCGCGAGCCCGCTCGATGCGAGAGAATGGAAGCACCTGGTGTCAACGACGTGGGGAGGGTGACGTGACGGATCGCAACTTCCTCCTGCTCGCGCACACCGGCCGGCCGGCGAGCATTCTTGCCGCCGCGCGCGTCGCCGAAGAACTCACGCGACTGGGCGGTGTCCCCGTCGCGTTGGATTCGCAACATCCCGCACTCTCGGCGGAATCGACCGTTCCCGTGGCTCAACTTGACGACGGCGTCGCGAAGGCGGACATCGAGCTGGTCATCTGTCTCGGCGGGGACGGAACGATTCTCAAAGCCGCCGAGGTGATGCGCGGCGAAAATGCCGCAATCCTCGGGGTCAACATGGGACACGTCGGATTCCTCGCCGAGCTCGAGGCGGAAGACCTGGACGCGACCGTTGCCCGCGCATTCGCCAAGGATTACACCGTCGACCTGCGCATGGCACTCGACGTGGTCGTCGAGGTCGGCGGCAACGAAGTGTTTTCGACCTGGGCGCTCAACGAGGCGAGCGTCGAGAAGCTGTCACGTGAACGCATGATCGAGGTCGTCATCGGCGTCGACGATCGCCCCATCTCGACGTTCGGCTGTGACGGAGTTCTCATGGCGACTCCAACCGGTTCGACCGCGTACTCCTTCTCCGCCGGCGGACCGGTCGTATGGCCGACGGTTGAGGCGCTCATCATGGTGCCGCTCTCCGCCCACGCGCTCTTCTCGCGTCCTCTCGTCACCGCGCCAAGTTCAACCCTGACCGTCGATTTGCTCGAACGCAGTGGCGCTTCGGGTGTGTTGTGGTGTGACGGTCGACGCACCCACACACTCGCACCGGGAAGTCGCGTCATCGCACGACGATCCGAAACGCCCGTGCGCCTTGCACGCACCCACTCGGGACCCTTTTCGGAACGACTCGTCAAGAAGTTCTCGCTTCCCACCGAGGGATGGCGCGGCAGCTCGACATGATCGATGAAATTTCGATTCGCGACCTCGGAGTGATCCGTTCCGCGACCCTCCACCTCGCGCCCGGGTTCACCGCGGTGACGGGCGAGACGGGCGCCGGTAAGACGATGGTCGTCTCCGCGCTCGGTCTCATCCTGGGCGACCGTGCCGATTCGGGCACCGTGCGCCACGGGGCCGAACGCGCGCAGGTCGAAGGGCGGTGGCGCGTTGACGATCCGATCATCGCGGCGCGGGTCGATGAACTCGGGGGCACCATCGACGACGGGGAACTCATCGTTTCTCGAGCGGTCAGCGCTGAAGGTCGTTCCCGCGCGGTCATCGGTGGCGTCGCGGCTCCGATCGGCGCACTCGGCGAGCTCGGTGACCGGCTCGTGGCGATCCACGGTCAGAGTGAACAAATTCGACTGCGATCGCAGACCACTCAACGTGAATCGCTCGATCGTTTTGCCGGAGACCCAGTTCGAACTCCGCTCGGCGAATACTCGAGCGTTTTCGCGCGGTGGAGCGATTCGCGCGCCCGCCTCGAGCGGTTGTCGACCGACGCGGCGACCCGCGACCGAGAAGCAGAAGAACTTCGCAACGCGATCGCGCACATCGATAGTGTCTCGCCCGTTGCCGGGGAAGACGTTGCCCTCAAGTCGACCATCGAACGGTTGACGAACTCGGAGGATTTGCGTCGGGCGTCACAGGAGGCGCACGAGGCGCTTTCCGCCGAAAACTCCGAATTCGACGCGGTGACGATGCTCGACACGGCGCGTCGGGCGCTCGAACGTGTGGTCGCACACGATCCGACCGTCGAAACACTCCTCACTCAGATCACCGAAGCCAGCATCGTCGTTCGTGAAGCCGCTCAGTCCGTGTCGGCGTACGCGGCAGGGCTCGACGTCGACGGCGACGATCTGGAACGGGTGCAGGAGCGACTCGCTGCGATCAACGCGCTCATCCGCGCCTATGGTCCAAGCCTCGATGACGTCCTCGCGCTGTGGTCGAGCGCATCCGACCGACTTCTGGACACCGATCGTGCTGACGACCTCATCGGAGAATTGCGAGAATCGATCGCCGCCGATGAGCGCGTGCTCGACGAACTCGCGACGCGTATTACCGCCGCACGCACCGACGCCGCCGCGCGACTGTCGGTGGCGGTGACGGAGGAACTCCATGCTCTTGCGATGCCGACCGCGGAATTTGTTGTCGTCGTCGACCCGCAGCGTGGAGCAGAGTTATTCGCGCACGGTCGCGATGTCGTCGAGATGCGCATGCGACCGCATCCCGGCGGCGACCCCAAGCCCGTCACGAAGACCGCGTCGGGCGGCGAGCTTTCCCGTGTGATGCTGGCCATCGAGGTCGTGATTGCCGCAACGGACACTGTTCCGACCCTGGTGTTCGATGAGGTCGACGCGGGTGTCGGTGGTGCGAGCGCGATCGAGATTGGAAAGCGCCTCGCGCGTCTTGCGGAAAGCGCGCAGGTGATTGTCGTCACCCATCTCCCGCAGGTTGCCGCGTTCGCGTCGAACCACCTGCGCATCGTGAAAGACACCAGCGGTGAGGTGACGGAATCGACGGTGTCGCGGCTCGTCGGCGAGGAGCGAATCGCCGAAATGGCGCGACTTCTCTCGGGAACCCCCGACTCCGACAACGCCCGCGCGCACGCCGTCGAAATGCTCGAAACCGCTCGTCTTTGGCGTGGCGAATCGCGTTAGCGACCCGAGTTCGGTTTCGAGGGTTTAGAGTTGAATTCCGTGGCGAAGAATACGGAATTCGAATTCACCCGACCGGTGACCAAGCACATCTTTGTGACGGGTGGCGTCGTTTCGTCACTCGGCAAGGGTCTCACCGCCGCGTCGCTCGGTAACCTCCTCACTCGGCGCGGTCTCCGCGTCGTGATGCAGAAGCTCGACCCGTATCTCAACGTTGACCCGGGCACGATGAACCCGTTCCAGCACGGTGAGGTGTACGTGACGGACGACGGCGCCGAAACCGACCTCGACATCGGCCACTACGAACGCTTCCTCAACATCAACCTCGATCAGGCGGCGAACGTCACGACGGGCCAGATCTATTCGCGCGTCATCGAACGCGAACGCAAGGGCGAATACCTCGGCGACACCGTGCAGGTTATCCCGCACATCACCGACGAGATCAAACGACGCATGCGACTCCAAGCGACGGAAGACCCAGCACCCGACGTCATCATCACCGAGATCGGCGGAACCGTCGGTGACATCGAAAGCCAGCCGTTCATCGAGGCGGCTCGACAGGTCCGTCACGAACTCGGTCGCAAGAACGTGTTCTTCGTGCACGTGTCGCTCGTGCCCTACATGAATGCATCGGGGGAGCAAAAGACGAAGCCAACCCAGCACTCGGTTGCGGCGCTTAGGTCAATCGGTATCCAGCCCGACGCTCTCGTCCTCCGGAGTGACCGTCCCGTTTCCGCGGGAAATCGTCGCAAGATCGCGCTCATGTGCGACGTCGACGAGGATGCCGTCGTCAACGCGGTAGACGCACCGAGCATTTATGACATCCCCAGCATGTTGCACTCGCAGGGTCTCGACCAGTACATCGTCGATCAGCTCCGTCTCGAGGGTGCCGGCGAGGTCGATTGGACCGGCTGGTCCGACCTCCTCAACACGGTGCACAACCCCGCGGGACGTGTGACGATCGCGCTCGTGGGAAAGTACGTTGACCTTCCCGACGCCTACATCTCGGTCACCGAGGCACTCAAGGCGGGCGGTTTCGTCAATGGCGTTGCAGTCGACATCCGTTGGGTCGCTTCTGACCTTTGTGACACCCCCGAAGGCGCCGAGGAACATCTCGGGGACGTGGACGGCGTGCTCGTCCCGGGCGGTTTCGGCATTCGCGGTATCGAAGGAAAGCTGGGGGCGCTGCGCTTCGCGCGCGAGCGCGGAATTCCCACCCTCGGCATCTGCCTCGGTCTTCAGTGCATGGTTATCGAATACGCCCGCACCGTCGTCGGTCTCGACGGAGCGTCGTCGAGCGAATTCGACCCGGACACGAACCACCCCGTCATCGCCACGATGGCGGAACAGGTCGACATCATCAACGACGGTGACCTCGGCGGAACGATGCGTCTCGGTTTGTACGAAGCCACACTCGCCGCCGGCTCCGTGGTCGCGGGTGTGTACGGTTCGAACACCGCGTTCGAACGACACCGTCACCGGTACGAGGTCAACAATTCGTATCGCGACCAGATCGCTAAAGCGGGACTCGTCTTCTCGGGCACCAGCCCCGACGGGAACCTCGTGGAGTTCGTGGAGCTCCCCAAAGACGTGCACCCCTATTACGTCGCGACCCAGGCGCACCCGGAACTGCGGTCACGACCGACCGGCGGACACCCGCTGTTTGTAGGCCTCGTTAGTGCCGCAAAGGAACGTCACTCCGCTGACATCCTCGATGTCGATTACACCGAGGGGTCGTAGGGGCCGATGCGGGCGGGCGATCTCGCCGAGCAGTTCCTTCGACACACCGCGCTCGAACGTGGACGAAGCGCCAACACGGTCGCGGCCTATCGCAGAGACGTCGAACGGTGGATCGATTTCCTCGGCCCTCGGCCACTGACCGATGTCACACCCGTCGACGTTGCTGACTATCTCGCGCGACTGAGCGGTGAAGGACTCGCCGCCACCTCCGTCACGCGAATGCTGTCGACGATTCGATCGTTTCATCGCTTCCTCGTCGCGGAGGGGTTTGTTGAATCCGATCCGACGGGCGCGGTGGACGCACCGAAGAAACCCATGCGACTCCCCAAAGCGCTGACGATTGACCAGGTCTCCGATCTGCTCGATGCGACCGCGGTTGATTCGCCGGTGGGGCTTCGCGATCGCGCGCTTCTCGAACTCATGTACGCGACGGGCGCCCGAGTGAGCGAGGTCGTTTCCCTCGCGGTCGACGATGTGCGGCTCGACGAGACGAACGACGTCATCACACTGACGGGAAAGGGTAACAAACAACGAATCGTCCCCGTCGGTCGATTCGCGCGCGACGCGCTGGCGACTTACCTGGTGCGCGGTCGACCCGCGTTGCTCGCCAAGGGGAAAGGGACACCCGCGTTGTTCCTGGGCGCCCGCGGCGGCGCGCTGTCACGCCAGAACGTCTTTCTCATCATTCGTGCGGCGGCGGAGCGTGCGGGGATCACCGCCCACGTGTCGCCCCACACTCTTCGACACTCGTGCGCCACTCATTTGCTGCGCGGTGGAGCCGACATTCGCGTCGTACAAGAGCTTCTCGGGCACGCGTCGGTCAGTACGACCCAGATTTACACGCTCATCACGCGGGACGCGTTGACCGAGGCGTACCGCACCGCTCACCCGCGTGCGCGCTGAATCGACGTTCACGTTTCGCCGTAAGATTGTCGACATGAGTGCCTTCCCCGAGCCCCCAGTGCTGGACAGTCACGGCCCCGCCCGTGTCATCTCGCTCTGTAACCAAAAGGGTGGCGTGGGAAAGACGACGACGACGATTTCTCTTGCCGGGGCACTCGCCGAAATGGGTCGCCGCGTTCTCGTCATCGATTTTGACCCGCAGGGCGCACTCACCGCCGGCCTCGGTGCCGTTGCACACGACGTCCCCACGATTTACAACCTTTTGGTCCCCGAACGCTCGTCGGATCCACTCGCGGTCAAACTCTCGATTCGTGACGTCATTCAGTCGACCAAGGTTGACAACATTCACCTCGTTCCGGCCAACATCGACCTCTCCGCCGCCGAGGTTCAGCTCGTCAATGAGGTGGCGCGTGAGCATGTCCTTGCCGATGTTCTCAAGCCGATTCTCGGCGAGTACGACGTGATCTTCATCGATTGTCAGCCGTCGCTCGGTTTGCTCACTGTCAACGCGCTCACCGCATCGCACGGTGTGCTCATCCCGCTCGCGTGTGAATTTTTCGCACTGCGTGGAGTTTCTCTTCTGCTCGACACCATCGACAAGGTCAAGGCGCGCCTCAACCCGATCATCGAGGTGGACGGCATCGTTCCGACGATGTACGACCCCCGCACCCTTCACTCGATCGAGGTGCTCGACCTCGTCAAGCAGAACCTCGGCGACAAGGTGCTCGACACCATCATTCGTCGCACGGTGAAGTTCCCCGATTCGACCGTCGTGGGAATCCCGATCACGCAGTTCGCACCCGACCACTCCGCCGCCGAGGCTTACCGCGACCTCGCTCGAGAGCTGATTCATCGTGGAAAGATTGCCTAGCCAGGACGACGGATTCCGCGTCAGCCTCGCGAATTTCGACGGACCCTTCGACCTTCTCCTCTCGCTCATCTCCAAACATGAGATGGACATCACCGAGGTTTCCCTCGCTGTGGTGACGGGGGAATTCATCGAATTCCTCAAGGATCTCGACGGCCCCGCCGAGCTCGATGCCGCCTCCGAGTTCCTCGTCGTCGCGGCTACTCTCCTCGACATGAAGATCGTGGGGTTACTCCCCGCCGGGGAATACGCCGACGCGGAGGACGTCGCGGTGCTCGAAGCGCGCGATCTCCTGTTCGCACGACTGTTGCAATACCGCGCGTTCAAAGAGATTTCGGTGTGGTTCGGTGAGCATATTGAACGTGAGATGGCGCGCCACCCGCGTCAGGTGCGCCTCGAGGAGAAGTACCGTGACCGCACACCGGACCTCGTCTGGTCGACCTCTCTCGAAGATTTCCAGATGCTCGCAATGTTGGCTCTTGCTCCGCGGGAGATTCCATTTGTCGGGCTCACACATCTTCACGCACCGCTGGTTTCCGTCCGTGAGCAGGCCGCGATTGTGGTGTCGATGCTCAAGTCGACACCGATGACGTTCCGCCAGCTCATCGCGGGAGCCGACCACAAGGGCGTCATTGTCGCCCGATTTCTTGCGGTCCTGGAACTGTATCGCCAAGCCGCGGTGGGATTCGAGCAAATCGAACCACTCGGGGAATTGACCGTCCGCTGGACCGCGGATACCTGGACCGATGAAAACCTTGTGACACTGGGAGCCGACTATGGAAACTGATCTCGACCGACAGCTCGAAGCGATCCTGATGGTCGCCGACGAGCCGCAAAGTCTCGTCTCACTCGCGACAGTCCTCGAACGTCCTGTCGCTGAGGTCAATGAGGCCGTCGCCCGCCTCGTCGACGACTTCAACGGGACGAACGGAACGATTCGTCGCGGCTTCGAGCTTCGTGAAGTCGGTGGCGGTTGGCGTTTCTACGTGCGCGAAGATTTTGACGACCTCGTTCGCGATGTGGTTCACTCCCAGGTGTCGTCCAAGTTGTCTCAACCCGCGTTGGAAACGCTCGCGGTCATCGCTTACAAGCAGCCGGTGACGCGGTCGCAAGTGTCTAGCATTCGTGCGGTCAACGTCGATTCGGTGATGCGCACACTCGTCGGACGGGGACTTATCACCGAGGTCGGCACCGAGACGGAGACCGGCGCAATCCTTTACGGAACGACGGACCTCCTGTTGACGCACCTCGGCATCGATTCCGCTGATCAGTTGCCGCCCGTCTCGGAACTGCTCGACGATGGGTCGGCCGGTTTCGACGATGTCCACTGAACGACTTCAGAAGGTGCTCGCCGCGGCGGGCGTCGCGTCGCGACGTGCGAGCGAAATACTCATCGAGCGGGGTCGGGTGACGGTCAACGGTGTGGTCGTCACCGAGCTCGGTTCGCGGGTTGACCCCGAGGTTGATCACATCACCGTTGACGGAACTCCGATTCAAACCGACGTCTCGAAGCGGTACGTCATGCTCAACAAGCCCACGGGTGTCGTCTCGACGCTCGCCGACGATCGTGGCCGCCGTGACCTCACCGAGTTTGTCGCCGACTACGAGGAGCGACTGTTCAATGTCGGTCGACTCGATGCGGACACTTCCGGCCTTCTCATCCTGACGAATGACGGCGACGCCGCTCACGTTCTCGCCCATCCTTCATTCGAAGTCACCAAGACCTATCTTGCCAAGGTGACGGGACCGGTGAAACCCGCTTCCCTCAAGGCGATGCGGGACGGTGTCGAACTCGACGACGGGCCGATCGCGGTGGATCGGGTTGCGAAAATTGGCGAACCGTCGAAGGGGCACACGCTCCTCGAGATCACGTTGCACTCCGGGCGCAATCGCATCGTTCGACGCCTGTGCGAGGCGGTCGGGCATCCCGTGGTCGAACTTCATCGCAAGAGTTTCGGGCCACTGTCGCTCGGTTCGCTTGCCGTGGGCGCGATGAGGGACCTCAGTAAGGTTGAAGTGGGTCAGATTCTTGCTCTCGCCCGAACCGACAACGAGGAGTCGTCCGATGACTGAATCGCGGGTTTCCGGGTCCGTTCGCATCATCGGGGCAGGACTTCTCGGCGCTTCCATCGGTCTCGTGCTTCGGCGCAACGGCGTCGATGTTTCGCTCGTCGATTCGTCGCCGACCGCAGTGAAGCTGGCGACCGAATACGGAGCCGGCCGTCCCTCTCGCGCTGACGACGCCCCCACGTTGGTGATTGTGGCGACACCGCCGGACGTCGTCGCTGACGTCGTCGCCGGGGCGCTTGATGAATTCCCCGACGCCATCATTTGCGATGTTGCGAGTGTCAAGGGGTCGATCCTTCACGACCTCGAGGCGCGGGGTGTCGACCTCGCGCGATACGTGGGCTCGCATCCGATGGCGGGTCGCGAACGCGGGGGAGCGGTTTCCGCTCGCGCCGACATCTTCACGGGGCGTTCGTGGGTTGTGTGCTCGCGGGACGGGCTCGCACCGGGGGCAATTCGAGCGGTCGTCGACCTCGCGACAGATTGCGGAGCGAACGTCGTCGAGATGTCGACAAGCGACCACGATGCCGCCGTAGCGCTGGTTTCTCACGTTCCCCAGATCGTTGCCTCCGCCGTTGCCTCAAGTCTTGTCGGTGCGCCCGCGAAATCGGTGGAACTCGCTGGCGGGGGACTCCGTGACGTCACCCGAATCGCCGCGAGCGACGCGAACCTGTGGATTCAGATTCTCGGCGCCAATTCGCACGACATCACCTCGGTTCTCGAAGGCATTCGCGATCGACTCGACGCGGTCGTTGCCGCGCTCAAAGACGGCACCGCCACCACAGCTACGCTCGCCGAACTACTCGCGTCAGGAAACGCCGGCGTCGCACGCATACCGGGCAAGCATGGCGCTAGTGCCCATTTCGCGACGATTCTCGTAGTAATCGACGACCGTCCCGGACAACTCGCGAAGCTTTTGACGGACATCGGCGAACTCGACGTCAATATGGAAGATCTTCGACTTGAGCACTCACCGGGGTCGGCCATCGGTTTTGCCGAGGTGTCGGTACTGCCCGCCGCGGAAGCGGGACTCGTGCGCGCACTCGAGGAGCGCGGCTGGCGCATCGCGGGCGACGGCGCGTGAAAATCGTCGCAATAGATGGGCCCGCCGGAAGCGGCAAGTCGAGCGTTTCCCGCGCCGCTGCCCGTCGACTCGGCTTTGGTTTTCTCGACACGGGAGCCGCCTATCGTGCACTCGCCTGGTGGGCGCTCGATCTCGAAATCGACGTCACCGACGAGTCCGCGGTGACGGGGTTGCTCAATTCATTCCCGTATTCGATATCTCTCGATCCCGAGCGCGAACACGTCGTCGTCGGTGAGGTTGACGTGACGGATTCGATTCGGGACCCGCGGATCAGTCTGTGTGTGAGCGCCGTCGCAGCCAACCTTTCGGTTCGATCGTGGATGCGCGACCACGCGCGCCGAGTCGCCGCGGAATCGGGATTTCCTGGCGTCGTTGCGGAGGGGCGCGACATGACGACGGTCGTGTTTCCCGATGCGGGAACTCGCATTCTCCTCACGGCCCGCGAGGACGTTAGAATTGCGAGACGGGCCGGTGAAGCCGCCGGCCGGGATCTCGCGGAGACCACCGCGTCGGTGCGTGAGCGGGATGCTAAGGATTCGCGTGTCGTGGAGTTCCACGACGCAGCACCCGGTGTGTCGGTTGTCGACTCATCGGATTTGAACTTTGACCAGACGGTGGACGCCGTGTTGACGATTGTGGAGAGGGGGCGTGCCGAATGAGCGACGACGATATCGACGAGCCGATCGGGGATCTCGCCGAGCGCCTCGCCGAGATGTCCGACGAAGATGCGGGCCAGCGTGCGGACGCACTCCGCGCCGGACTCGCCGATTATGACCTTGACGACGAGGACATCGCACTCCTCGAATCGCAGATCGGTGATACCGACGAGCCCATCATCCTTCCCGCACTTCCCGTTCTCGCGATTGTCGGCCGTCCGAACGTCGGTAAGTCGGCGCTCGTCAACCGCATCCTCGGTCGCCGCGAAGCGGTCGTTGAGGATGTTCCCGGGGTCACCCGCGACCGCGTGACATACAAAGCCGAATGGAACGACCGCAAGTTCACGCTCGTTGACACCGGTGGATGGGAGCCGGATGCCCGCGGTATCGATGCGAGCGTTGCCGCCCAAGCTGAAATCGCGGTCGACCTCGCCGACGCCGTTCTCTTCGTCGTCGATGCGATGGTGGGTGCGACGGCGACCGACGAGCGCGTCGTTCGCATGCTTCGCGCCTCGAACAAGCCCGTCATCCTCGTCGCGAACAAGGTCGATGACACTCGTCAGGAGCCGGAGGCGGCCGCTCTGTGGTCGCTCGGACTCGGACAGCCGTGGCCGGCGTCGGCGCTGCACGGTCGTGGTGTTGCCGACTTGCTCGATCACGTGCTCACGGTTCTGCCCGAGGTCAGCGCTGTCGCCAAGACGGAAATCGGTGGGCCGCGTCGCGTGGCCATCATCGGTCGCCCCAATGTGGGAAAGTCGTCTCTGCTCAACAAGACCGCGGGGGAGGAGCGAGTCGTTGTCAACGAACTCGCTGGAACCACGCGAGACCCCATCGACGAACAAATCGAACTGGGCGGCAAAGTGTGGCGTTTCGTCGACACCGCGGGAATTCGCCGCCGCCAGCACATGGCGCAAGGCGCCGACTTCTACGCGTCTCTTCGCACGGCCGCCGCGCTGGAGAAGGCAGAGGTCGCGATCGTCGTTCTCGACGTGAGCGAGCCCGTGTCCGAGCAGGACGTGCGCATCATCGACATGGTGCTCGAATCGGGTCGCTCGCTCGTTCTCGCCTTCAACAAGTGGGACATCCTTGACGACGACCGACGCCGATACCTCGAGCGTGAAATCGAGCAAGACCTCGCCCACGTCGCCTGGGCACCTCGCGTCAACATCTCTGCGCGCACGGGCCGTCATCTCGAAAAGCTCGTGCCCGCCATCGAGCTCGCACTCGAGTCGTGGGATACCCGAATCGCGACGGGCAAGTTCAACGCGTTCCTCGCCGAACTCGTCGCGTCGCACCCGCACCCCGTGCGTGGAGGCAAGCAACCGCGAATCCTTTTCGGCACCCAGGCTTCGACCCGCCCGCCGACGTTCGTGTTGTTCACAACAGGTTTCCTCGACCCGCAGTATCGCCGATTCATACAGCGTCGGCTGCGCGAGGTGTGGGGATTCGAAGGGTCGCCCATCAACATTTCAATGCGCGTTCGCGAACGCCGAGGCCCGAAGAAGTAACCCGTGGCGATGTTGCCCCCGCCGCACCTGCGCGACCCCGGTGACAACTGGGTGCACGGCCCGAACGGTGAGCGCGTGTGGGGGGCATTCGGTGCCGCCGGCGTGCTCGTTTGGCATCGCGAGACGGACACGGTTCTTCTACAGCTTCGCGTCGAATGGTCCCATCACGGGGGAACCTGGGGCATCCCCGGTGGCGCGCTTCGCATGGGGGAGGACGCGATTGCTGGCGCGATGCGCGAGGCACACGAGGAGGCGGGAGTTCCCGAGGAGGACCTCATCGCGATTGACACGTACGTCATTGATCTCGGATTCTGGTCGTACACGACCGTCATCGTCGAATCGCGCGACCAGTTCGAGCCGGCCTACAACGACGGCGAAAGCGACGACCTGCAGTGGGTTCCCCGTCTCGACGCGGATGCCCTAGAGCTGCATCCGCGCTTCGGGCAGTCGTGGCCGTTGCTTCGGGACAAACTCGAGCAACAACGCCGCTGATCTGAATTAGTCTGGGCTTATCGCAACGACTTCACAAGGATGTGAGCATGACCGACATCGATCGTCACCGTCTGAATCAACTTTTCGAGCGCGAACGCGCCGAGTTTGACCGAACCCACCCGAAATCCAAGGCCGCTTACGCACGTGCCGATCACCTTTTCGGTCGTGTGCCGATGACGTGGATGAACAAGAAAGCGGGCGCATTCCCCGTGTATGTTGAGTCCGCGCGCGGAAACCGCATTGTGGACATTGACGGGAATGAATACATCGACTTCGCTCTGGGTGACACCGGATCGATGGCCGGGCATTCCGCACCCGAGGTTGTCGCCGCAATTGAACATCGTGTGCGTGACCTGGGCGGGCTGACAACGATGCTTCCGACCGAGGACGCGGAATGGGTTGGCGCTGAACTCGCCCGACGTTTCGGCATGGAGCGGTGGAGCTTCTCGCTCACCGCCACCGACGCCAATCGATGGGTGATCCGTCTTGTTCGTGCGCTGACGGGTCGATCCAAGATTCTCTTCCACTCCTACTGTTACCACGGCTCGGTCGACGAGTCGCTCATCGTCGTCGGACCGAACGGTGACTCCATGAGCCGGCCGGGCAACGTGGGTTCGCCCGTCGACGTGCTCGAGACGAGCCGCGTTGCGGAATTCAACGACCTCGAGGGCCTTGAACGCGAGCTCGCTCACGGCGATGTCGCTGCGGTGCTCATCGAACCGGCGTTGACGAACATCGGAATCGTGCTCCCCGAGGAGGGGTACCACGAGGGCGTTCGCGCGCTGACGCGCAAGTACGGCGCGCTGTTGATCATTGATGAGACGCACACGTTCAGCGCGGGTGCTGGAGGCGCAACCCGCGCGTGGAACCTTGAGCCCGACATCGTCGTCATTGGGAAGGCGATTGGCGGGGGAATTCCGACCGGCGCTTACGGGCTCAGCGCGGAGTTCGCCGAAAAGGCACTCGCGCGCGACGACCTCGACCTCGTGGACATGGGCGGTGTCGGCGGAACTCTCGCCGGTAACCCGCTGTCGGTCGCTGCGATGCGCGCGACACTCGAGCACGTACTCACCGACAAGACGTTCGAGCGGATGATTGCAACGTGCGATGCGTTCGTGGCCGGCTTCGAGGAGATTCTCGAGCGCCATGACCTTCCGTGGTCAATCAATCAACTCGGTGCTCGTTGTGAATATCGTTTCCGCAAGCCTTATCCCCGAAACGGTGGTGAGGCGAACGACGCTGCCGACGGCGATCTCGAGGATTTCCTCCACCTCTACCTCGCGAACCGTGGGATCATGTTGACCCCGTTCCACTCGATGGCGCTGATGTGCCCGACGACCACGCTCGACGATGTTTCCGAACATCACCGAGTGTTCGAAGATGCGGTAAAGGAACTCCTCGGCGCCTGACACCTCGGCGAGCGGACTTTGATTTCTTGATAGGCTGGCTTGGTTGCCCTAGGGTAACGGGCTGTGGCGCAGCTTGGTAGCGCACTTGACTGGGGGTCAAGGGGTCGCAGGTTCAAATCCTGTCAGCCCGACCGTGAAAGAAGGACCGGCTTCGTGTCGGTCCTTATTTCATTTTCCGGCATGACAGGCGCCCCCCGACGTTCGAGAAGCCCGTTTGGCGCCGCATCGCGTCGCCGGCTTCGAGCGGAGGGGTGCAGCCCGACCATACAACAGGACCGATTGAACGTCGGTCCTTGTTTTATTTCCCAGGGTGGCGCAGCCCGACAACGGCAGTTGCCCCGGCTCTGCCGATATAATTTAGTGACCCTTCGAGAGGATTTTTGATGCGCCGTCTGGCACTAGCTTTCACCATCGGGGCGGTGTTGAGTGGCCTCGCCACACCGCTCCCGGCGTCCGCAACGACCACGGTATGGAAGTCAATTTCGACGGCCACTGCGGAAACGTTCGCCGACGGTGTGACCGCGACGGCATCGTTCTCCAACGGCGCCGAGAAGACGTCGAATTATCAATCCGGTGGAACCTTAGCGCCGAACCTTTGGTATCGAACGACGACCACAGCAGACAGCGCGTTGACGATCACCTTCTCGAGCTCCAACGGTTCGTGGGCCGGCATTTCTGATCTGAAATTGTTTTATGGCTGGGTCAACATAGGTGACGAGGTAATTGTCACCACCAACGTGGCAAGCTCGGGTGTCGATTTCACCGACGCTTCCATCGCAACATCGATTTCCGACTACTTGTGCACTGGTGACTGTGGCGGAACGGGAACGTTGACGTCGGGCGGAAAGATCGCGAATGGGATGTCGGCGGGCTCGCGTTACAACGGCGAGGTGCGACTTCACTTCGCCACTCCGATCACGTCCATCACAGTGAGTGCGATGAATGGCCGTACGGCCCCTGGATATAACGGAATTGGTTTCCAGATTCCCGTTGAGGTTCCCACCGCAACCTTCCACGGAAACGGTTCGACGAGCGGGTCGATGGATGCCTATTACTCGGAAGGGTCACATGCACTTCCCGCGAACGGGTTCTCGCGCGACGGCTACACGTTTGTCGGGTGGAACTCGGCAGATGACGGAACCGGTACCGACAATTTTGATGACGGCGAAAATTACGACTTCTCGAGCGACATCGACCTTTACGCGGTGTGGGACGCGGACTCTAACGTGATCACGTTCGACGAGACGGACGCCGGAACGTCCCACAGTGGCGGTGACTCGTCATATTTCACCGATGGATCTTTCACGCTTCCTACGCCGCCGTCTCGCCCCGGTTTCCGGTTCGCCGGCTGGCAACTCACAGGAGACCACGTGACGACCCAAACGCTCGATGCGAGCGCGACCACGGCCAGCCCGGACGGTTACGGCCCGATCACGCTAACGGCACTCTGGGAAGCGGATTCGTCGGGTGGTGGAGGTTCAAGCTCGGGCGGAACCACGTCGCTCGCGCAAACAGGTTTTGATGGTGCTGGTGTTGTGGCGCTGTCTTTCGCGCTTGTTGGCATGGGGATTACGCTGCGATGGCGCTCCCGCCGCAACATTCAACAGGTGCCGGCGAGCCACTAAACTCGACGCAACGTCAGGGAGGGTCGCCATGCAAATCGGGATGAAAAAGTTTGGGGCGCTGGTTGGCGCGGCAATGCTCGTTGGGCTTTCGGCGTCATTCGCGTCGGCATCCACGGAACTCACGTTCGATTTCGATTCCACGGGCGACCTCGCCGCAAATTTTGACGGCTACTCGACTGGCGGGACGATTTCTAACTCGTCGTCGGGGGGAATCGGTAATACGGGTTCGATGGAGATCGCCCCGGGAGACGCGTTCGGTGTGTATACGACCAAATCCAGCTACGCGATGGGGCCGGTGGGCAGCACCTACGTCTTCACCGCATTTCTGAAGAGCCAGGGCCCCAACGGCTATTCGGGTATGGGCTTTACCGCAGAACCTTCTTCGGCGGGATCCACGGGAGGCACCCCATTCCGCCCGAACGACGCACTCGGCATTTCCGTGCACGGTGGTGGGTTCAAATTTCACGACGGCACAACCACCGTCGACGGTTTTTGGCGCTCTGCTCTGGGCGAAGGTTCCGGAATCGGTACCGTCACGAGTTACGACGTCGCCGACCAGATGCTGGGCGTGGGCACCGGTTCTGACTCGGACTGGTACAAGGTTGTGTTCACGGTTTACCGCGATACGGCGACGTCGATGGACACGAGCGTCAAGGTCTATTTCGCGAACGCGGACGGAACGCTCGTGGATTCGTCGCCGAAGGCGGAGTACACCTTCAACGACCGTCCCGCCACGGATATTCTCGGTGCGACGAAGATTCACGCGTATTTCAACCTCTCGGGCAATCGCGTCTACAACTTCGATAATTTTTCGGTCAACCTAGACGGCGGAATTTCCGTCATCGACGAAGGAAACCCTGTCGTTCTCACGGTTGATGCGAGTGAAACCTCGGGAGCCATTGCCATGGACGGCTCCGTGACCGACGACGGCGGCGCCTCGGTCACCGAATATGGTTTTGTGTACTCAACGACGCCAGACCCCACGACGAGCGACGCGACGGTTTCGGTCGGCTCGGGCATTGATCCCGATTATTCGGGGACGACCGCGGTTCTCGACAACGGGACGTATCACGTTCGTGCGTATGCCACGAACGCCGGTGGAACGAGCTACGGTGCCGACGTCGAGGTCACGGTCACTGCGGGATCCTCGGGTGGGGACTCCGGTGGCGCCAACCAGTCCGGCAGCGGCTCGACACTCGCCGCGACTGGAGCGCCCTACGACGCTAGCGGCCTTGTCGCGCTGGGCGCTGGCCTGATCGCTCTTGGCGCGGTTGTGCGCCGCCGCGTTCGACGTTAGAACGACGCGCACGCTTTCGCTGGGCGTTCGCACCGTTCGACGAACCGCCACCCTGCTGGGGTGCGACGCGAGGGGCGGGCTTCACGTATTCGGCGACCGCCCCGACGAGTGCCGCAACCGCGGGCGATGCCGCGGTGACACGTTCCGGGGTCACCGTGATCGACGCTTTGCGGAGCAGGGCCGCGAGGTCCCCGCGCTGAGTCGGGAGGCAAATGGTCACGACGTCTCCGGCGGAGCCGGCGCGAGCCGTACGGCCCGAACGGTGGAGGTAGGCCTTGTGTTCGGCCGGGGGATCGACGTGTATGACGAGTTCGACATCGTCGACGTGGACACCGCGGGCGGCGACGTCGGTGGCGACGAGAACGCGAACCGCACCGGTGCTGAAGGCTGCGAGATTGCGATCGCGCTGGGGCTGGGAGAGGTTCCCGTGGAGGTCAACCGCGGGGATTCCCGACTCGGTCAACTTCTTCGCCAACTTCTTCGCGTGGTGCTTGGTGCGCATGAAGAGGATGCGACGTCCCGTTCCTGAGGCGAGGGTGTCGATCAGCGCATTTTTCGCGTCGACGCCGTCGACCTCGAACACGTGGTGCGTCATCGCGGCGACGGGGGAGTGCTCCTCGTCGACGGAGTGAAGAACCTCGTTGGTCAGGAATCGCGAGACGAGTTTGTTCACTCCGTTGTCGAGCGTTGCGCTGAAGAGGAGGCGCTGACCGTTTCCGGGGGTTGCGGTGAGAATGCGGGTGACGCCGGGAAGGAATCCGAGGTCGGCCATGTGGTCGGCCTCATCCAGCACAGTGATCTCAACCGCGTCGAGGTGAATGTGGCCCTGCTTCATCAAGTCCTCGAGGCGACCGGGAGTTGCGACGACGATGTCGACGCCGTTGCGAAGGTCGGAAACCTGACGGTTCTGGGAAACGCCACCGAAAATGACCATGGTGCGCAGCCGCATCTCAGCTGCGAGCGGGTTGAGCGTCGCGGCGATCTGTGTGGCGAGTTCGCGGGTCGGCGCAAGGATGAGTCCGCGCGGTCGACCAGGTCGACGCGCAGGTGCGCCCACGGCGCTCAGGCGAGCGACCATGGGAATCGAAAACGCGAGCGTCTTTCCCGAGCCGGTCTTTCCGCGACCGAGCACGTCCCGACCCGCAAGCGTGTCGGGGAGGGTGTCAATCTGGATGGGGAAGGGGGTTTCCTTGCCGTCGCGCAGGAGTGCGGTGACGAGAGGGGCCGGCACGCCCAGCGTGCCGAAGGTGTGAGAAGTCACGGTGTTACCAGTTTTCTGTGGTGATTGCGCACGCGATGCACGGCAGCAATCGGAGGGCGAGCGCGCCTCGTGGCGCGTCGTTCGCCGAAGAAGAAATGTCAACCAACGGAATTGGTGAGGGAAGAATAATTCGACGGGCAGGGAAACAAATCGTCACTGCGCTTCTCCCAGTGTACCCCCGAATGGTCGTCCCCGAAGTGTGCGCAGGTTACCCTTGACGACATGGCCGTTAATCGTCTCCCGTCGTCGGGCGATCGACCTCAAATCCGGCCCAAGGCCGAGGGGTGGCAGCAGGAGCTCGATTCGGAGGGGCGACCTGCACTTCGCTTCGAATCCCCGCGCGGCGCTAAGCCTCCCGTTCACTGGGTAGATTTATCCATCGCCGAGCGCGAGTCGAAGGTTGTCGAGCTTGGTTTGCCGAAATTTCGGGCCAAACAACTATCGACGCACTATTTCACGCACTACACATCCAACGCCGACGCGATGACGGATCTTCCTGCGGACACTCGCGAGGAGATTGTCGCCGCAACGCTTCCGCCCCTCCTCACCGAGGTTCGACGATTCGCCACGGACAACGGTGACACGATCAAGTTCCTTTGGCGCTTGTTCGACGGCGCGCTCGTTGAGTCGGTACTCATGCGCTACCCCGGGCGAATCACCCTCTGCGTCTCCTCACAAGCCGGCTGCGGAATGAACTGCCCGTTCTGTGCCACGGGACAGGCGGGGCTCACGCGCAACATGTCCGCCGCCGAAATCGTCGATCAGGTCGTTCGCGCCAATGCCGCGATCGCAGCAGGTGATCTCGGCGGTCACCCCGAGGAGGGCCCGCAACGTGTGTCCAACATCGTTTTCATGGGGATGGGGGAGCCTCTCGCCAACTACAACCGAGTGATGACCGCCATTCGCTCGATGCTCGAACCGCAACCGCACGGTCTCGGCATGTCTGCGCGTCACATCACGGTCTCGACCGTCGGCCTCGTTCCCGCGATGCGGAAGCTCGCCGAAGAAGGACTTCAGCTCACGTTTGCGCTGTCGCTCCACGCACCAGATGACGAACTTCGGGATGAGATGATTCCGGTCAACTCGCGGTGGAAGGTCGACGAGGCGCTCGATGCGGCACGGGGCTATTTCGAGGCGACCGGACGGCGCGTGTCAATCGAATACGCACTCATCAAGGACATGAACGATCACGCGTGGCGCGCGGATCTTCTTGCCGCGAAGCTCAATGAGCGCGGTACCGGATGGGTGCACGTCAACCCAATTCCGCTCAACCCCACGCCGGGGTCGATCTGGACCGCGTCGGAACGCTCCGTTCAACGCGAGTTCGTGGCGCGCATCGAGGCGGCGGGAATCCCAACAACGCTCCGCGACACTCGCGGAAAAGAGATCGACGGCGCATGCGGCCAGCTGGCCGCGGCCGAAGGGTGACTTAGCCGAGCAGAGCGTTCATCTCGTCGATTTCCGCCTGCTGCGACGTGATGATGTTGTTCGCGAGCGTGATGACCTCGTCGTTGGTGGACGTTTCAACGACGTCCTTCGCCATGTCGATCGCACCCTGGTGGTGCGCGATCATGTGGACGAGGAAGAGCCCGTCGAATTCTGCACCCATTGCGTTACGAATTGTCGCCATGTCCTTCTCGGAGACGATTCCCGCCATCGGCATCGAATGATTCATGTCCATCCCGGCTCCAGCGGAATCCAGCCACCCCTTCATCTGCTCAATCTCGGGGGCCTGCGCCGACTTGATTCGTGATGCAAGGTCGAGAATTTTGGGGTTCGTCGTGTTCGCCTCCGCGAGCGTGGCCAGTTCGACCGCCTGCTCGTGGTGGGGGATCATCATCTGGGCGAACATCACGTCGTTCATGTCGAACGAGCTGCTGGTGTCGCTGTCGGAATCGCCGTCGTTCATCATTCCGCCGTGCTGGGCGTCGGTGGTTTGCCCGGGGACGATGACGCAACCGGCGAGTCCGACGACGAGGAGTGAAGCTAGGGCGAAGGGAGCAACGAGTTTTCTCATGGATAAAAGGTACGAACGCTTCCTGTGAATTTTCCCAACTTTTGACCAATCTTGGTTATTCGCTCCCAAACGACTTGTCGGTAGTCTGGTCGAAGCCGAGTGAAAGGGTCGACCGTGTCGGATTCCGTCGAAAACGCAGCCGCCGAGGAGTGGTCGCACAAGGAATCACTCGCCGAGGAACTCGTCCCTGTCATTGGGCGGTTGTACCGCGAGAACGGGATTGTTGTGTCGGTGCACGGGCGGAGCCTGCTGAATCTGTCGCCCATCGACATTGTGCGAATTCACCGATTCGCGCGACACGTTGATGGCGCCGAACTGGAAATCGAACGGACGCGCGAGGTGCTGCGTGCCGTCGATTTGATGAACCCCGGACCGGCCTCGATCGACGTCGCTCGCCTCGTCGCGGCGTTCGCTGATTCCGCAAACACCGACCTCGCCTCGTTTGTTACCACCGAACTCGGCTCGATTCGTGATGGACGGCCTTACGGAACCGAGCGCGGACGCGATGTGGTCCTCTACGGCTTCGGCCGAATCGGCAGGCTCGTCGCCCGCATTCTGCTCGCTCGGTCCAATGATCTCAGTGGGGTGCGCCTGCGAGCAATCGTCGTTCGCAACGGCGGTGAGAATGACCTCGTCAAGCGCGCGAGTCTGCTTCGCCGTGATTCCGTCCACGGACCGTTCAACGGTTCGATCACGGTCGATGAGTCGCGCAATCTCATCATCGCGAACGGAACCGCGATTCAGGTCATTTATTCCGACAGCCCAGCGACAATTGACTACACCGCACATGGAATTCACGATGCGGTTGTCGTGGACAACACGGGTCGATGGCGCGACGAAAAAGGCCTGTCGCAGCATCTCGATTCCACGGGCGTGGCGCGCGTGTTGCTCACCGCACCGGGAAAGGGTGCACTGCCCAACGTCGTGTACGGAATCAACCACGCCGTCATCGACGACGGTGGACGGATTATCACCGCCGCGTCGTGCACCACCAACGCGATCACTCCCGTGCTCAAGGTCATCAACGACGAGTTCAGAGTCGAATACGGTCACGTCGAGACGGTGCACTCGTTCACCAACGACCAGAACCTCATCGACAACTTCCACAGCGGCGATCGTCGTGGACGAAGCGCCGTCCTCAACATGGTGATTACCGAGACGGGGGCGGCGAGTGCGGTCGCGAAGGCGCTCCCCGAACTCGACGGCAAGCTGACGGGAAACGCGATTCGCGTGCCCACCCCCGACGTGTCGATGGCGATCCTCAACCTGACCCTCGACCGCTCGGTCACCAAGGACGAACTCAATGCGTTCCTGCGCAATGCGTCGCTCAACTCCCCGCTACGCCATCAAATTGACTACATCGAATCCGCCGAGGTCGTCTCGACGGACTTCCTTGGGAGTCGCCGCGCCGGCATCGTGGACGGACTCGCCACCATCGCGAGCGGCAATCACGCGGTCGTCTATGTCTGGTACGACAACGAGTACGGCTACAGTCACCAGGTCGTTAGAGTGTTGGAAAAGATGGGTGGCGTCTCGCGCCCGTTCTTCCCCACAGCGAAGGTCTAAACCGTGAATTCTCCCCGCCCACGCCGGATTCACCCCGCGTGGTGGGTGGCGGGGGTCGGGTTCATCGCGCTCATGGGTGCCGCGGGGTTCCGCGCCGCGCCAGGGCCGCTCATGATCCCTCTCAACGAGGAATTCGGGTGGCCCATCTCGACGATGTCCGTCGCGGTGAGCCTCAACATCCTCCTCTACGGACTCACCGCGCCCTTCGCCGCCGCGCTCATCGATCGATTCGGCCTTCGCGCGATCACGATGACTGCTCTGACATTCATCGCGCTGGGCTCCGGGCTGACGGTGTTCGCCACCGCGGAATGGGTTCTCTTCGTCACGTGGGGGCTGCTCATCGGCCTTGGCACTGGGTCGATGGCGCTCGTATTCGCTGCGGAGATCTCGGGAACCTGGTTCGTCAAGCGCAAAGGTCTGGTGACGGGTGTCCTCACCGCGGGAAGTGCAACGGGGCAGTTGGTCTTCCTCCCGCTCGTCGCGTCACTCGCCGAAAACGTCGGATGGCGTCCCGCCTCCATCGCCATCGCGGTGACGGCGCTCGCCGTTGTCCCGCTGGTGTACTTCTTCATCCGCAATCACCCGCACGAGTTCGGCGTCGACGCGTTCGGGGCGGAACCAGGATCCACGCCCGCTCGCGTGCTCAAACGCGGCGCGGTCCCGCGTGCGCTGAGGGCGCTCCGCGATGCGAGCCGAACCGGCACCTTTTGGGCGCTCGCCGGCGCATTCGCAATCTGCGGAATGACGACCAACGGACTCATCGGAGTTCACTTCGTTCCCGCCGCCCACGACTTCGGCATGTCCATCACGACCGCGTCGGGCCTTCTCGCGGCGGTCGGCGTGTTCGACGTCGTCGGCACCGTGCTCTCCGGGTGGTTGACGGATCGCGTGAACCCGCGCTATCTGCTCGCCGCGTATTACACGTTCCGCGGAGTCGGACTCGCGTTTTTGCCTCTTTTGCTGGCGAAGGACATCCACCCCACCATCGTGCTGTTCGTCGTTGTATATGGTTTGGACTGGGTAGCGACGGTTCCCCCAACGGTTGCGCTCTGCCGCGAATATTTCGGAGAACGCGCGGGAATCGTTTTCGGCTGGGTGTTCGCCGCGCATCAGGTTGGTGCCGCGATCGCCGCGACCGCCGCGGGGCTCGTGCGGGATGCGTTCGGCGCCTACACCTACGCCTGGATTGGCGGGGCCTTGCTCTGTGTGGTCGCCGCCGTTTTTTCTTACGTGGTGCGCCCGCCGCGTCCCGGTTCGTGGAAAACCGCCACCGCGTAAAACGAGACCGCGTCGCGCGCGCGACCTTCTTTGTTCTCGTGTCGAAATCAAACTCTCCGCACAGCGTCGAAGGCCCCGAGCTATTGCCCGGGGCCTTCGACGTTCGTAGTGAGGTTACTTGGTGGTTGCGGCCTTCTTGGCAGGAGCCTTCGGCGCGAGGACGATGGTCACGCCCGCGACAACGAGGCCCGCGAGGATCTGGATCCCGATGAACGGGGCAACAGCGTTGATTCCGAGGCCGACGGTCGAATTGGTGAACATGTGGCCGAACGCGACGGCGGGGTTCGCCATGCAGCCGGTCGGGGTCAACAGAATTGCTGTTCCCACCCACGCGGGTACGAGCCAGTTGAGGCCCGCTCCGCCTTGGCGGCGAACCATGGCGACAACGATTCCCACCAGAACCGCGGTCGCGAGGAGTTCCGAGGCGAGTGCCGCAACACCCGGCGCTTCGCCGAGGTTCGACGAGATAACCTCGCCGCCCCAGAGGAGGTTGGCGGCGCCAACGGCGACGAGCGCTCCGGCGAGTTGCGAGATGATGTACGGAATCGCGTTGGACACGGGGGAGTTGCCCGTGATGGTGAGTGCGATGGTGACCGCGGGGTTGAAGTGCCCGCCCGAGACCTGTCCACCGATCGTGATTGCGATGGCGAGCGCGAACGCGCTCACGATTGCAATGCCGAAGAGAGTCAGGCCGCCGAGCCCGGCGAGGGAGTAGCCGGTGCCGACCTGCGCTCCGAGGAGGAGCGCCGTTCCGAGGAACTCGACGACAAGGGCGTTGACAAGGGTGTTTTTCTTAGCCATTCCTCAAGCGTAATCAGCGACAACGTCTGCGGTGGTTCGGACACGGGCGAATTCCCCGTCCAAACTCGCGGCGTTGACACGCGCCACCTCGTCGGCCGAGACCACTGTTCCGTCGGCGAGAGTGCGGTCGTGGGTGTGCGTTGCGTCAAGCACGAAGTCAACGCCGAATCCCAGGTTGTCCGCCATTCGTGCGGTCGTCGAACAGCAGTGGTCCGTGGTGATCCCGCAGATCGTCACGTGGTCGATGTCGTTGGCGCGGAGCCACTCCTCAAGGTTCGGGGTTCCATAAAACGCCGAATTCGTGTGCTTGGAGACAAAGAGGTCGTGCTTGCCGTCAATCCCCGGTTTGAGGTCGTTGCCCGGTTGGCCCGGTTCGAGCGGTGAGCCCGGGTACGACGAATCATGTCGCACGAGAACGACGGGCATGTCTCGCTCACGCCAGAGCGCGAGGAGCGCGCGAATGTTGTCCTCGCACTCGGGATTGTTTCGCTTTCCGAAAAGGGGAAATTCGAATCCGTTTTGAACGTCGATGACGATGAGGGCGTTGCGCATGACTCCACCGTAACGCGGTGCCCGTCGCGGCGCGAATATTCTGGTAAGGTAAGCCTTACCTCAATTCCCCTCGGCTAAACCGAGCTGAATGAACTCAGGAGAACTACTCGTGCTTGCCAGCTTCCTCATCGGAATCCGCGAAGGCCTCGAAGCCGCCATCATCGTCGGTATTCTCATTTCTTTCGCGTTGAAAATGGACCGACGCGATGTCGTGTCCAAGATCTGGGTGGGAGTCGCGGCCGCGGTCCTCGTAGCCTGTGCGGCCGGCGCCGCTATCTTTTTCCTGCTGTCGGAAGCGGGGGAGTCCCTCGAACCCATCATCACCGGCGCGCTGTCGATCCTCGCCGCCGGACTGCTCACCTGGATGATTTTTTGGATGGCGACGGCGTCGCGCGGGATGAAGGGAACGTTGGAGGGTTCGCTCAGCGCGGGAATCGCCGTAAGTGGCGTGTCCGTCGCGGTGGTGGCATTCACCGCGGTCGTCCGTGAAGGTATCGAAACCGCGCTCTTCATCTGGGCGTCCGCCAACTCTAGCGGTGATGGACTCATCGACATTGCGATGGCATTCCTCGGTATCGCCGTCGCTGCGCTCATCGGGTGGCTCGGTCACCGCGGGCTCATGCGCATCAACCTCAAGCATTTCTTCCTCTGGACCAGCGTGGGGTTGCTCGTCGTCGCAGCGGGACTCGCGGCCTACGGCGTACACGAATTCCAGGAGGTCGGCCTGCTCCCCGAGGGCGCACCCCTCTGGGATCTCTCGTCGTGGCTCGGCGAAGACACGGTCGCCGGCTCGTTCCTCAAGGGAATGTTTTCATTCCGGCCGAACCCGACGGCCCTCGAAGTCGGCGTGTGGTCCGCGTACCTCGTGCCGACCGCCGTCGCTTTTATCGCGGCCCAGCGCAGTCCTGCGCACACGCCTGCTCGCGTCTAGCGCTTAGGCGGTAACTGCGAGCTTCGCCTTCCAATCGACGAGAGCGCGAACCTGTCGGCTCTCGTCGTGGGACAACACGTCCATGGCATCGGCCGGAACGTAATAATTGATTGCGAGAAACGAGCGAACCTGTTCGTCGGGGTCATTCACGAGCTGTCGGAGGATGTCGCACGGAACGTGTTCGTTGCGTGCGATCCACGAGCGCACCTCCGGGTCGGAATCCTTCGCCAATTTCTCGTAGATGTCGTCGGGTGCGTGATACGACGCCGCAGCGCTGGCGCGAATCTTCGGATTGGGGTCGTTCGCGAGACGACGGATGCGGGCGATCTTGGAATCGGTCACCGCGGGGGAGAGGAACGCTGCTACGGGATCGCTCGAGTGGACGACTCCTTGACTCAGCTCCTCGTTCTGGCGACGTTGAGCGGACGTGTTGAAGCGGATGCACGACATGACACCATGGTAAGTCGGTCGTCCCCTAGTGATGAGCAACACTCCGAGTAGAATTACTACATGGCACGCGAGGGACTCGATCGAATCTGGACGATTCCCAACGTCATCTCCTTTATTCGACTTCTCACCGTTCCGGTCTTCCTCGTCCTTCTCATTCAGGGAAACGACGGTCCGGCATTGACGATTCTCATAATTGCCACAACGAGCGATTTCATTGACGGTCTCATCGCCCGGAACTTCAACCAAATCTCACGACTCGGGATGTACTTGGATCCGATGTCGGATCGCTTGTTCATCGCGGCGAGCGTCATTGGGCTCGCAGTCCGAGGTCTCATTCCGGTCGTGCTTCTCGCTGTCGTCCTCGCTCGCGACGTGCTGCTCCTTTCGGTCATCCTCGCTCGTCGACTTCGAATTCATGACCTCCCCAAGGTCACCTTCGTCGGAAAGACGGCCACCTTCATCCTGTTCACGTCGTTCCCCGTCACGGTGCTCGGAACCGTCTGGGTGCAAACGGCAGTCCCACTCGAACTCATCGGGTGGGTCCTCGGGGGCGTCGGTGCGGGTATGTACTGGGTCGCCGGATACGGGTACCTTCAGCAGTTACTGCGAGTGACACCGTCCGCGAAACGCGGTTCAGGCGTCTAGTAGAGTTGCCACGTAAGGAGGCGGAATGAGCGACAACGACGACACTCGTCACAGCACCGAGCACCTCGGCGATGACTTCGCCGCTCGGCTCGCGGCACTCGAAGCCAACGCCTCCGCCGACGAAAGCGCCGCGATTGCTGCACTTCCTTCGGGAAGCGCACTCCTCATCGTTCGACGCGGGCCAACCGTGGGAGCGCGCTTTCTTCTCGACACAAATTCCACCATCGCCGGTCGCCACCCCGACGCCGACATCTTCCTTGACGATGTGACCGTGTCGCGACGTCACGCTGAAATTGTTCGCGACGGATCGGTCTTTACGGTCACTGATCTCGACTCACTCAATGGCACCTATCTTGATGGTGACCGCACTGCGGGTGGCGTCCTGAAGGACGGCTCGGAACTTCAAATCGGCAAATACCGCATGACGTTTTACCCGTCGCGCCACGACCTCCCCGCCGGCGCGTGACAATGAGTGCGCAACGTACGGGTGCCGTGCCTTCTGGATTGACCATCGGTCAGGTTCTTCAGCAGTTGCGAATTCAGTTCCCCGACCTCTCGAGCACGAAGTTGCGCTTCCTCGAGGAGGAGGGCCTGGTCACTCCCGAACGCAAGGCGAGCGGTTATCGCTCCTACAGTTCGGCTGACGTGCAGCGCATCCGTATTGTCCTGGGACTGCAGCACGATTATTTCCTCCCGCTCAAGCAGATTGCGAAGGTGCTCGCCGATGTCGACGCGGGGAAAACCCCCGTCCTACCCGGTGGCGCATCCATTTCCGTCGATTCGATCCTGTCCCTCGACGTGCGGTTCACGCGCACGGAGATGCTCGACGCTTCCGGCGCAACGAAGTCACTTCTGAACGACGCCATCTCGATGGGTCTCCTGCCCGCCGCCGATGTGTACTCCGACGACTCGGTGAAGACACTCACCGCGCTCGTCGAATTGCAGAAGGCGGGAATTGAGCCACGCCACCTCCGGGGGCTCAAGTCACAAGCGGAGAAAGACGCTGTCATCGTTCACAGCGCAGTCCTTCCCATCGTGAAAAGCGCGAGTAGAGTGAGCAAGCAGCGGGCGGTAGACGTTGCTCGGGATCTTGCAACGAATCTCGAGCATGTTCGGTTGGCAGTCATGATGGGGTCGATCGACGATCTCATCGGCTGAGTGCGACACGCCGAAGAGTTAAATTCGCGAAGGTTAAATTCTCGCTTCGCTAGATTGAGACACGTTAACGTTCAGGCACAAGGTGAAGGTTGGAGCGACATGACGGATTTCGCACACACCACGGGTGAGCCCGCGGAGGGCTACCGTGGTACGTCCGCTGCGACCGCAGCGGGAATTACCTATCGCCAGCTCGACTACTGGGCTCGCACGGAGCTCGTCGCACCGACCGTTCAGTCCGCTCAGGGCTCGGGTTCGCAGCGCCTTTATTCGTTCCGAGACATTCTCGTTCTCAAACTCGTCAAGCGACTCCTCGACACGGGCATCTCGCTGCAGCAGATTCGCGTTGCGGTCGATCAGCTCCGAGCCGAGGGAATCGACGATCTCGCCGGAATCACGCTCATGAGCGATGGTGCGTCCGTCTACCTGTGCACGTCGAGCGATGAGGTGATCGACCTCGTCAACCGCGGCCAGGGCGTTTTTGGTATCGCAGTCGGCGCTGTGCTCCGTGAGGTCGAGACGACCCTCATCACGATCGACGCGCAGCGTGTGAGCGATGTCGTCGACGATCTCGCAGCAAAGCGCGCGTCGCGCGCGTCCTAGCGACGACCGTCCGTCAGAATCTGCACAAGCAGACGGTCGAACTGTCGCGAAATGTTCTGCGCGACGTCACCCGGCCACCGGTGAATCGGTGTCGCCGCCCCCGTCGCTCGTTGGAGAGTGATGGTTTCTTCCAGCATCGGGTCCAGGATGTGGTCACCGAAGAGGTCGCCCATCTCTTGGAGGCGGAATTCGTGTTCGGGATTGTCTCTACGAAGCCGATTGATGATGACACCCGCGGTGCGAAGACGCGGTGACATCTTGAGCCGCATCGCCTGAAGTGCGAGAAGTGTTCGGTGCACCGCGGTTACCGAAAAGAGACCCGGTTCGGCGACGATGACGACGCCATCCGCGGCGGTCCACGCGGTCTGAGTGAGAGCATTGAACGACGGCGGACAGTCGATGAGAACGAGGTCGTACTGGGCTTCGATTGACGCGAGCGCTTCTTCGAGCTTCCACAGGTCGTGCTTGGTGGGGGTTGGGGTGTCGTGTGCGGAAACGGTGGGGGAACCCATCATGATGTGCACCGGAATATCGTTCTGACCGGTCCACGAACTGGGAACCACGGCCTGGCGCACGATCGATCCCGATGTGTTGGTGAGAACCGATTCAACCGAATAGCCGTGGCTCGAGCGTGACGCGAGCGCGGCGGACACGTCGGATTGCGGGTCCATGTCGATTACAAGGGTGCGCAACCCCTTCGCGAATGCGGCGGATGCGAGGCCGAGCGTGACGGTGGTCTTACCCACACCGCCCTTGAGCGAGCTCACACTGATTACCTGCACGAGTCCAACCTTAGTAGTCAAGTAGTCTGGATTCGGTGCCTCGATGGCGCCGATCACGTGCGGTGGTGAGGGGGACGATGTTCGACAAGATTCTGGTTGCGAACCGCGGCGAAATCGCGATTCGTGCGTTCCGTGCCGCCTTTGAACTCAAGGCTAAGACCGTCGCCGTTTTTGCTTACGAAGACCGCGAGTCGACTCACCGATTCAAAGCAGATGAGGCCTATCAGATTGGCGAAATCGGCCACCCGGTTCGCGCTTACCTCGATATCGATGAGATCATCCGTGTCGCCAAGGAATCAGGTGCCGACGCCATCTACCCCGGTTACGGGTTCCTCAGCGAGAACCCCGAATTGGCGCGCGCTGCGGCGGAGCACGGCATCACCTTCATCGGCCCCGGAGCGTCGGTGCTCGAAATGGCGGGGAATAAGGTGACCGCCAAAGAACACGCCATCGCCGCGGGAGTTCCCGTGCTGAAGTCGTGTGACGCAACGACCGACATCGACACACTCGTCGCGTTCGCCGATTCGATCGGATATCCGGTTTTCGCCAAAGCCGTCGCAGGAGGAGGCGGTCGTGGAATGCGGCGCGTCGAAGCGGCAGAGGACATCCGCGCCGCACTCGACGCGGCGATGCGGGAGGCCGAGAGTGCTTTCGGCGATGCGCGGATGTTTATCGAACAAGCAGTGCTGCGCCCTCGACACATCGAGGTCCAAATCCTGGCCGATTCGACGGGTGACACTATCCACCTTTTTGAGCGAGACTGCTCGGTTCAGCGCCGCCACCAGAAAGTTGTGGAGATTGCACCGGCTCCGCACCTCGACGATTCGATTCGTCAGGAGCTCTTCCGCGACGCCATCGCGTTCGCGAAGTCAATCGGCTATGTCAATGCGGGAACGGTCGAGTTCCTACTCGACACCGCGGGGGACCGCGCAGGTCAACACGTGTTCATCGAGATGAACCCGCGAATTCAGGTCGAGCACACCGTCACTGAAGAGGTCACCGACGTCGATCTCGTGCAATCCCAGATGCGTATCGCATCGGGCGAAACGCTCGCCGACCTCGGGTTGCGCCAGGATTCGCTTCAGGTTCGGGGCGTTGCACTTCAGTGCCGAATCACGACCGAGGATCCGACCGCGGGATTCCGTCCCGACACCGGTCGTATCTCGACTTATCGTTCACCGGGCGGAGCGGGCGTTCGCTTGGACGGCGGGAGCATCGCTCAGGGCGCCCGCGTTTCACCGCATTTCGATTCGATGCTCGCCAAGATGACGACGCGTGGACGCGATTTCGAGGCAGCAGTCGCCCGAGCGCGACGCGGACTCGCTGAGTTCCGAATCCGTGGCGTGACGACCAACATTTCGTTCCTCCAGGCTCTGCTCGATGAACCCGACTTCATCGCGGGAGACCTTTCCACGTCTTTTATTGACGAACGTCCCCATCTCCTTCATGCGCGAGCGAGTCAAGACCGTGGAACCAAGCTCCTGACGTACCTCGCCGAAGTGACGGTCAACCGACCGAACGGCGACGGCGCGGGGATCATCGACCCGTTGACCAAGTTGCCCGCGGTCGATCTTGCGAGCGCTCCGACCAAGGGCTCGCGCGATCTGTTGCTCGAACTCGGCCCGACGAAGTTTGCTGAGCGCGTTCGCGCCCAAAAGGAACTCGCCGTTACCGACACCACGTTCCGTGATGCGCACCAGAGCCTTCTTGCGACACGAGTGCGCACTCGCACCCTGACCGCGGTGATGCCGCACGTCGCACGACTCACCCCGGAGTTGTTCTCCGTGGAGGCGTGGGGAGGTGCGACGTACGATGTGGCACTTCGTTTCCTCGGGGAGGACCCGTGGGAACGTCTCGCAGAGATGCGTGAGGCACTCCCCAACATCGCGATTCAGGCCCTCCTGCGCGGTCGCAACACCGTCGGCTACACGCCTTATCCCGCGGCGGTGACCGAGGCGTTTGTTCGCGAAGCGACGGCGACGGGCGTGGACATCTTCCGAATCTTCGATGCTCTTAACGACGTCGACCAGATGCGTCCCGCGATTGACGCGGTGCTTGAAACGGGCACTGCCGTGGCCGAGGTCGCCTTCTGTTATTCGGGGGATCTGCTCAATCCGGCCGAAGACATCTACACGCTCGATTACTACCTCCGACTCGCCGAGTCAATCGTGAAGTCGGGCGCTCATATCCTCGCGGTCAAGGACATGGCGGGCTTGCTTCGTGCGGGCGCCGCCACGGCTCTCGTGACCGCGCTTCGAGAACGATTCGATCTTCCGGTTCATGTTCACACCCACGACACCGCCGGTGGGCAGCTCGCCGCACTCATCGCGGCCAGTGACGCGGGCGCGGACATCGTCGATGTGGCGAGTGCGCCGATGGCGGGAACGACCAGCCAACCCAGCGCTTCGGCACTCGTGGCGGCTCTCGCCCACACTGAACGGGACACGAAGATTTCGCTCGATGCGGTCAGTTCGCTGGAACCGTTTTGGGAGGCGGTTCGCATCATGTACGCACCGTTTGAGTCGGGACTGCCCGGCCCCACCGGCCGTGTGTACAAACACGAGATTCCGGGCGGTCAACTTTCCAACCTTCGCCAGCAGGCGATTGCGCTTGGCCTTGGTGACCACTTCGAGCGCGTCGAGGATTGGTACGCGGAGGTGAACCGCATCCTCGGTCGCCCTACCAAGGTGACGCCGTCGTCCAAAGTCGTCGGCGATCTGGCGCTCCAACTTGCCGCGGCGAACGCCGATCCGAAGGATTTCGAAGCGAATCCCGACAAGTACGACATCCCCGATTCGGTTGTCGGTTTCCTCTCGGGCGAACTCGGTGACCTTCCCGGTGGATGGCCGGAACCGTTCCGTACCAAGGCTCTCCAAGGACGCGCCTACAAACCCGTGAGCGAACATCTTGATCCTGCGGACGCGGCGGCGCTCGGCGCGGACCCGACAACTCGACGTAACACGCTCAACCGTCTTCTTTTCCCCGGACCGACCGAGCAGTTCACGCGCGGTCGCGAAATGTACGGTGACCTCAGCGTGTTGGCGACAGAAGATTACCTCTACGGACTCACTGCGGGCGTCGAGCACGTCATTGAGATGCGCAAGGGAGTCAGCCTTTTCGTCACACTCGAAGCGATTTCAGAACCAGACGAGAAGGGTATCCGGACCGTCATGGCCACCCTCAACGGTCAGCTGCGACCGCTTCTCGTCCGGGATTCGAGCATCGCCGTAACCGTTGCTACCGCCGAAAAGGCGGATTCCGCTAACCCCCACCACGTTGCTGCGCCCTTCCTCGGGGTCGTCACCCTTCAGGTGGAGGTGGGGGACATCATCGCACCGGGGGGAACAGTGGCGACGATCGAGGCGATGAAGATGGAGGCCGCGATCACCTCCGCCACGGGCGGAACGGTGTCACGACTCGTCGTGCCGCGCACACAGCAGGTTGAAGCGGGAGACCTTCTCGTCATCCTCGACTAGCGCGCGGGTCCACCGAGCGTGATGTCGGGTAGTGTTATAGAGCAGGACAGAATTGGTAAGGAGTCACTGTGGCGGAACGCAAGCGACCCACCCCTTCGGATAAGAATCCTCGTTCGACCGTTGCTGACGGTATCGACGATGCGTCGGCGATTCCCGAGATCATCTCGGAGCCCGTATCGGTGGACGTGACGCCGACGGCTGCGTCGACGGTTCTCGTGTCGGCGAGCGTTGAAAGCGATCCGCTCTATTCTCGACGTCATTCGGGCGTGTCATCGACCCCCGAGCCTTCGGAAATGTTGACCGATGACCGCCTTCTGGACGTCAAGGAAAAGCAACTCGTTCCCGAGGGTTGGTGGCAGCGTCTGATCTACGAAACGACGTTCCACACCGTCAACCTCGGAGATTCACGTCGTGCAGCAGCGCGCAAAGCCCTTCACGCCCGCATCGCCGTCCCGTTCGGGGGAGACACACGATACGTGCCGATTCTTACTCGCAAGGGTGGTGTCGGAAAGACGACAACGACGGTTCTCCTCGGAATGGCGCTCGCGCAGTACCGCGATGACCGTGTGATCGCGATCGATGCGAACCCCGACCGGGGAACGCTCGCCGAGCGCATTCCTCGTGAGACGAAGAACACCATTCGGTCGGTTGTGCAGAAGGCGCCCTCCATCGGTTCGTTCACCGACTTCGGTGAGTTCGTCAGCAAGGACGACACACGCCTTCACGTTCTCGCCTCGGACCCGGACCCGAGTGTCTCGGATATTTTCGACGAGTTCGACTACAACATCGTCGCCGATGTGGCATCGCGCTATTACTCGCTCATCCTGACCGACTGCGGTACCGGAATCGTGCACTCGGTGATGAAGCCGATTCTCCAGCGCGCGAATTCTTTGGTCATCGTTTCGGGTGGATCGGTCGATGAGGCACGCCTTGCGTCGGAGACGCTCTCGTGGCTCGAATCGAACGGCCACACTGACCTCGTCAAGAACTCCGTTGTTGCGCTCAACACCGCAACGCAGGGAACCATGCTCGTCAAGTTGGACGAAATTGAGAATCACTTCGCCTCGCGTGTTCGCCAGGTCGTTCGCATCCCCTACGACGAACACATCGCTGCGGGTTCGGTTATCACCTGGTCGAAGTTGAACAAGATCACGCGCGATGCCGCCGAGTTACTCGCCGCCTACGTGGTCGAGGGCATCGCACCGACCGAATAATGGCGATTCGCGAGATTCGCTTTTTCGGGGACCCCGTCCTTCGAAGTGCTACCGACCCCATCACGAAGGTCGATGATTCGGTTCGAGCGCTCGTGACGGATCTGCTCGAGACCGTTGCTCTGCCTGGTCGAGCGGGACTTGCCGCCAACCAGGTCGGGGTGGGGCTTCGCGCTTTCAGTTTCAACGTCAACGGACGATCGGGCTATATTCTCAACCCCGTGCTCGTGGAGGTTCGTGGCGAACCGGAGCTTGTCGATGAGGGTTGTCTGTCGGTTCCCGGGTTCACTTTCCCCCGGCTTCGTCATCCGTGGGCGCGGGTCACCGGAACGGACCTCGACGGACACTCGATTGAACTCCAGGGGGAGGGCCTGATGGCCCAGGCGCTCCAACACGAAACCGACCACCTCGACGGTCGGCTGTACATCGAAGGGCTCGACCCCGAGTTAAAAAAAGAGGCGATGCGTGCGATTCGCGGTTCGGCCTGGTTCCGCGGCTAGTTGCCGAGCGAAATGCCTGACGTGTCCGGGTTCCCGTCGTACATCGCGGCGATGTCGTTCGCGAATTCCTTGACGATGACGTGGCGCTTAATGCTCATCTTCGGTGTGAGATGGCCGCCCGCCTCGGTGAATTCGATCGGGAGGATGGCGAACTTGCGGATTGATTCGGCACGAGACACCGCGGTGTTCGCACGATCGATCGCACGCTGAACCTCGGCGAGCACCGCCGGGTGCTGGGCGGCCTCGGCAACCGTCAGTGTCGACGAAAGTTTGTTGTTCGCGAGCCAGGCCGGAAGCATGTCGGAATCGAGAGTGATGAGCGCCGCGATGAAGGGCTTGCCGTCGCCGACGACGACGCACTGGCCCACGAGCGGGTTCGCGCGAATCGGATCCTCAAGAACACTGGGTGCCACGTTTTTCCCTCCGGCCGTGACGATGATCTCCTTCTTACGGCCGGTGATCCAGAGGTAGCCGTCGTCGTCGAGAGCGCCGATGTCTCCCGTCTTGTACCAATCGCCATCGAAGGTTTCGGTGGTCGCTTTGTCGTTGTGCCAATATCCGTCGAACACGTTGACCCCGCGAACCAGGATTTCACCGTCGTCGGCGATCTTCACGGAAATCCCGGGGAGCACGGGGCCGACTGACCCGATCTTGTATTTACTCGGGACGTTGATGGTGACGGGTGCGGTCGTTTCCGTCAAGCCGTAGCCTTCGAGAACTTTGAGTCCGAGAGCGCGGTAGTAGTGCCCGAGTCGGAGGCCCAGTGGTGCCGAGCCGCTGACCGCGAACTCCACGCGTCCACCCATCGCTGCTCGGAGCTTGGAGAGGACGAGTTTGTCCAACGCCGCGAATCTAAGGCGAAGGCCCAGCGGGACGTGCCCCGCATCGAGAGCCATCGAGTACTCGATGGCCGTCTTTGTTGCGAGACGAAATATGTTCCCCTTGCCACCCGCTTCGGCCTTTTGCTCGGCAGAGTTGTATACCTTTTCGAATACGCGGGGTACCGCGAGGAGGAACGTGGGTCGAAACGACTGAAGGGTCGGTAGCAGCAACGAGGTATCGGGTTGGTGCGTGACGTGAACGCCCGCATACACCGCGAGTTGGCTGACGACGCGCGCGAAGATGTGCGCCGCGGTGATAAAAAGTACGGTCGACGAACCGACGTAGATGACCTCGTGCATCTCCTTCGCGGCGTTGCGAATGGTGTCGACAAAGTTCGCGTGAGTGAGCATGCAGCCCTTGGGCGTTCCCGTCGAGCCGGACGTGTAGATGAGCGTCGCGAGGTCGGATCCCTTGGCAAGTTTGCGGCGACGGGCAATCTCCTTGTCGGTCGTCTCCGAACCCTTGGCAACCAGTTCCTCGAGATCGTCGTGATCGATTCGCCACACAGCGCCAATGCCGGGCGCTTCGGAACGCACCTCGTCGTAGCGAGCAAACATTTCAGCGTTCTCCAGGATGAGCGCGTTCGCACCGGAATCGGCGAGCACGAAAGCAATCTGACTGGGAGAGGACGTCTCGTAAATCGGAACGAGTATCGCTCCGGCGTAGGCCATCGCAAAGTCGATGAGTGTCCATTCGTATCGAACGCGGCACATGATGCCAATCTTGTCGCCCGGCTTCACACCAGCGGCAGCGAACCCTTTGGCGAGTGCGATGACCCGTTGGTGGAATTCTCGAACGGTCACGCCGTGGAATCCGCCGTCGGTGCGGGGAGTGGAGAACAACACCAGGTCGGGGGTGGCGACGACGCGCGACTCCAGAAGATCCGTGACGTTGGCAGCCTCATCGTGTCGCACGATTGCGGCGTGGTGCGTTTCGTTCACCGAGTCTCCTTTGGCTGGCGCAAGATTTCGACCAGCCTACTTGGTGGTGTGCCTCGCCAGTAGGACCGATTTCTGGCTCTCCTCGTTAGTCTTGGGTTTGTGTTCTATTGGTTGGTGAAGAACCTGATCCTCGGGCCGATTCTGCTCCGAGTGTTTCGGCCGTGGGTGAAGGGCATCGACAACGTTCCGGCGGAGGGTGCGGCGATTCTCGCGAGCAATCACCTGTCATTCATCGATTCGGTGTTCCTTCCCCTGGTGCTCAACCGCCCCGTCACATTTCTCGCGAAATCGGAATATTTCACCGGTCGCGGCATGAAAGGTTGGCTCGTTCGTCAGTTTTTCCGTGCCTCGGGACAGCTTCCCATCGACCGATCCGGCGGTAAGGCGAGTGAAGACGCGCTCAACACCGGAATTGCGGTGCTCGACGACGGGAAGCTCCTCGGGATTTACCCCGAAGGAACGCGCAGCCCCGACGGCAGAATGTATCGCGGCCGCACGGGAATTGCACGCATGGCCCTCGATGCGAACGTGCCCGTCATCCCCGTAGCGATGATCGACACCGATAAGGTGATGCCGATCGGGAAGAAGATGCCGACCGTGCTCCGAGTCGGTGTCGTGTTTGGTCAGCCTCTCGACTTCTCCCGATTCCAGGGCTACGAAAACGATCGATTCGTTCTTCGCGCGATCACCGACGAGATCATGTACGAACTCGCTGGGCTGTCCGGTCAGGAGTACGTCGACGAATACGCGAGCGTGCATCGCACTCGGAGTCCCGCGAACTGAAGCTTCGATAGGCTGGAAGGGTCGTTGCCTGGAGGAACCCCGTGACCGAACCGAATGTGACCGTCGACCCCGCCGTCCTGGAGGGGCTCGACGCATGGCGTGCGCTCCCCATCAAGCAACAGCCCCAGTGGGCCGATGCGGCGGAACTCGACCGCGTCACCGCAGAATTGTCCAAGCTTCCGCCGCTCGTCTTCGCGGGGGAGGTCGACCAACTCACCGACCGGCTCGCCCGCGTTGCTCGTGGCGATGCGTTTTTGCTGCAGGGAGGTGACTGCGCCGAGACGTTCGACGGTGCAACCGCCGACAAGATCCGCAATCGCGTCAAGACGATTCTGCAAATGGCCGTGGTGCTCACCTACGGCGCGTCGATGCCCGTTGTCAAAATGGGCCGCATGGCGGGTCAGTTCGCCAAGCCCCGCTCAAGCGACAGTGAGACGCGCGATGGCGTGACGCTCCCCGCCTACCGTGGCGACATCGTCAATGGTTATGACTTCACCGAGGAGTCACGCCGCGCGGATCCCGACCGCATCCTGCGGGGCTACCACACCGCGGCGTCGACTCTCAATCTCATTCGTGCGTTCACGCAGGGTGGATTCGCCGATCTTCGCGAAGTTCATTCGTGGAACAAAGGGTTCTCCGAGAACCCCGCAAACAAGCGCTACGAGTCGCTCGCGCGTGATATCGACCGCGCAATCCGGTTCATGGGTGCGGCGGGAGCCGACTTCGATTCACTCAAGCGCGTCGAATTCTATTCCTCTCACGAGGGACTGCTCATGGACTACGAGCGACCGCTGACTCGAATCGACTCGCGCACCGGGAACCCCTACGACACCTCGGGGCATTTCCTTTGGATCGGTGAGCGCACGCGCGAACTTACTGGTGCACATATCGACTTCTTTTCGCGGATCCAGAACCCCATCGGAGTCAAGCTCGGCCCGTCGACCACCTCGGACGATGTTGCGAAGCTCATTGACATCCTCGACCCGAACCGCACGCCGGGCCGACTCACGTTCATCACGCGCATGGGTGCTGGAGTCATTCGCGACGCACTCCCGCCTCTCCTCGAGGCGGTCAAGAACTCTGACGCGTTGCCCGTGTGGGTCACCGACCCCATGCACGGAAATGGAATTACCACCCCGAACGGCTACAAGACCCGTCGATTCGATGACGTGGTGGACGAGGTGAAGGGCTTCTTCGAGGCGCACCGTGAGGTCGGCACGTTCCCCGGCGGAATCCACGTAGAGCTGACGGGTGACGATGTCACGGAATGTCTCGGAGGTGCCGAGATGATCGACGAAGAGACTCTCGCGTCTCGTTATGAGTCACTCTGCGACCCGCGGCTCAACCACAAGCAATCGCTCGAACTCGCGTTTCTCGTTGCCGAGGAACTCGCGGTGCTCGCCTAGGCAGTCCCCATGATCGCCGCCGTCGTTGCCGGCTTTCTGACCGGCATTTCTCTCATCGTCGCGATCGGAGCCCAAAACGCGTATGTGCTCCGACAGGGCCTCACCGGACGGTTCGTTTTCGCGGTTGCGGCGGTCTCCGCAGTTCTCGACGCAACGCTCATCGTCGTCGGCGTGGCGGGGTTGGGTGCTTTTCTCAACAGTGTTCCCTGGTTACTCGAGCTCGTTCGATGGCTTGGGGCGGCCTATCTCGTGTGGTTCGGAATCGCGTCACTGCGGCGTGCGCGGAGCGCGGGCGGACTGACCGCGGCAGCCAACGGCTCGACATCACTCGGCGCTGCACTCATCGCATCGCTAACGTTCTCGTTGCTCAACCCTCACGTCTATCTCGACACCGTCGTTTTCCTGGGCGCGGTCGCTAACCAGTTCGGGGACGGTCGTTGGTGGTTTGCAGTCGGCGCGGCAACCGCGAGTTTCGTTTGGTTCTTCGGCCTCGCGTACGGGGCACGAGCGCTCTCTCCTCACATCGCGAAGCCCGCCTTCTGGCGAGTACTCGACTCAATCATCGCCGTCATCATGTTCGGGCTCGCCGCGAGTCTTTTGATGATGCCGCTGGGTTAGTCGCTAGCTCGCACCGCCACGGAGGTCGACGTTCGATCCCATCGGAGCGGATGTTCCCGCAGCGGGGTCGGTGTCGATAGCGGTCGTCCAACTCTGGCCCCAGTGCTTCTCTGGTATGTCGGTGATGACGGTGACCGTGAAACCGAGGCTCTTGAGTAGGTCGCGTGCCGCAGCGATGGTGAGACCCGCGACCTCCGGAACGTCGATCATCTCGGGGCCTTTGGACACGACGAGGGTCACCTCGTCACCAGGGTGAATGTTTCCCGTCGATTGAATCCCGATGACGAACCCCTTGGGCACGTCGATAGAGAATTCGAGAGTCGTTGTCGTTGACACCGTCAACTCGACCGCCTTGAGTGTCGCGGTGGCGTCGGCGAGCGAAAGCCCCGAGACGTTGGGGATCTTGCCAATCGATTCGGTGAGAGTGACCTTATCGCCCGCGTACACGGTGTCGCCGGGCTTGATGGCTCCACCGGCTTCTGACTCGACGCTCACGAGCTGCCCTGCGGGCACGCCCTTGCTGAAGGCGCGGAGTGTGTCGACGACGTCGATTCCGAGTGCCGCGAGTTGGGTCGTGAAGTCGCCCGTCGTCACTCCAGCGAAATCGGGGAAGGCTAGAGGCTCCGGGCCGAGAGACACCACGAGGTGAACTTCGGTTCCCTTGGGGAGTCCCGACGTGACCACGGGATTTGTCGTCACGACCGCATCGACGGGTATTTCGGAATCGTAAACGGATTCGTTGGGCTCCACGACAACGAAACCGGCGTTGGTGAGGGCCGCCGTCGCCGCCGCGGGGGAGAGACCCGCGATGGCCACACTCGAGGTCACGGAACCGGGTCCGAAGACGAACCACCACCCGGAGCCTCCGCCGAGGAGAATGACGAGCAGGCTCGCGATGATGAGAAAAAGACGCTTGTTGGGCTTCGTGACTCGAACCGGACGCTCGTCGAGAACGAGTGGCGCGGTGGCGGTCGCGGTGACCGTGGGAATCGCGCGTTGGGTCTCGAGGTTGTCCTCCACACTTCCGAGCGCCGGCTCGATCACTCGGGTCGGCGCCGCGGTCTCGCCGTCCGGTCGAGTCAACGCGTGGCGGAGGGCATCGAGCATCACGCGGGCATCACGGGGACGATCCTCGGGGTTCTTCTGCGTCGACCACTGAATAACATCGTCGATCGCTCGGCTCACCGTGGGGTTCGTCTCCGCCGCGAAGGGCATCGGCTGTTGTGCGTGCTGTACCGCAATTTGCATCGGGGTGTCGCCCACGAATGGTTGCTTCCCCGTGAGCATCTCGTACAACATGATCCCGACCGAATAGAGGTCACTTCGATTGTCGGCCTGGGTTCGCGTCAACAATTCGGGGGCAATATACGCGACCGTCCCCATGAGCGACTTGCCTGTGTCGGTGGCGTTGTTGACGGGTCGTGCGAGACCGAAGTCACCGATCTTGATTCGGCCGTCGTTGACGAGAATGACGTTCTCCGGTTTGACATCGCGGTGAAGGATGCCTTCGCGGTGGGCGACACCCAATCCCTGGAGCACTGCGCTCGCGATATCGAGTCCTTGCTCGACCGTGAGAGTGCCGTAGTCGTTGATTAGCTCGCGCAACGTCATACCGGGGAGATATTCCATGACCAGGTAGAGCGTTCCGTCAACATGCCCTTGGTCGAAAACCGACATGATGTTCGGGTGTGCGAGCTTCGCGGTGTGACGCGCCTCACGAATGAACTTTGTTGCGTAGTCTCCGTCGCCGTCCTCGGTGAGGTGGTCGTGCATGATTTTTACCGCGACCTGGCGTTCCAGCCTCACGTCTTCGGCGAGATACACCTTCGCCATGCCTCCTCGGGCGATGCGCGAGATGATGCGATAGCGCCCATCGAGCACGGTGCCGACGAGGCGGTCGCTCTGCTCGGTGGACATTCTTCCAGTGTAAAGAGGTCGTGGAGTTCGTCGGTTCGGTGACGCGCCGCGAGTATCAGGTGAGGTCGAAAAGCCAGTGCCACGCGCTGACTTCCCACTTCGCATACGCATCGGGGAAAGCACTTCGCTGAACCGATTGTGCCGCTTTGGAGACCGACATGTGTTGCCACCCGGACACGTCGAGGAGTCCCATGGTTCCTCCGGGTGTGGGGCTACCGGGACCGCCGAAGAATGCGCGTGCCGCATAACGTGGATCACGGATCTGACTGATTGTTCCCCATCCCGACGAGGGACGCTGTTGGAAAAGTCCGACGGAGTCGCGATCCCCATAGTCGAGGTTGCGGAGGTGTGATTCCTGCGCCGCGGTGGCGAGTGCGATGACAATTCCGTAGTTAGGGACGCCGAGCTCTCGACCCACCTGAATGATGATTCTCGCGTTGGTTGCCATCTCCGCGGACATCGGGCTGACGACACCACCATCGGCAACGCCGGACAGGTCGTTTGCGCGGATTCCCGATTCCAGCAACGGGCTTTCCTCGAGGCCCGGCAGGGAATCGGATTTCTCGGCGAGCGGCTTGCGATGGCTCTTGCTCACCACGAGGATCTGACCTTCGTGAAGGGTGGTCTGCCACGACAGACCGTTGAGTGCGAGAAGCGCTGCCGTGGGTATGCCGTGCATCTCGGCAATCGAGGTCAGGCTTTCTCCGGAGAGAACCGTGTGGGTGACGTGGCCGAGAACGCTGGTCGCACCGACGAGTTCCTCGGGCGTCGGTTCGGGGGGAGCGGGAGCTAAATTCGTCGGGTCGACATCGGGGAGCGTGGTGGCACCAGCAACGAGTGATGCCGTCGCTGCGGCGATAATCGGGAGGGCGCCGGCAGCCGCAACGGCGAGCTTGGCACGGCGCGAACGACGAGAATCGGTCGGGACACCGGGTGTCAGCCCGTCGAAGATTGGCGACGTCTCCCCGTCGTTCCTCGAAACGCTCAACGCACCTCCTTGCCCGTCCCTTCGATTGTGGACGCGCGGGGCGGCTAATCGACTTAGGTGGCGAGGGTGTGTCTGATCAGACCGCCCGTTCCGTCAGAGCGGAGGCGAGTGTCCGCAGTTCGCGATCGACTGCACCATCGACTCCCATGTCGTCGAGGACGCGAAGGGCGCGCTCGCGAGAGCGCGCAATGAGTGATTCGACCTCGTCGAGCGCACCGGTGGTGGTCAGCGTTGTCCGAATCATCGCGATTTGGTCATCGCCCAAATTGTGGTCTCCGATGATTTCGTCGAGCGTCTCCCGTGTCGAACGATCGGCGCGTTGGCGCGCGATGGCGAGGAGGACCGTTCGCTTTCCCTCGCGAAGGTCGTCGCCGGCGGGCTTTCCCGTGACCTCGGGGTCGCCGAACACGCCGAGAATGTCGTCGCGGAGTTGGAAGGCGAATCCGAGGGGCACCGCGAACCCACGCAACGCTGAGAGCAAGGCCGGACTGGCCGATGCAGTGATGGCACCGAGCGCCAGTGGCGCCTCTACCGAATATTTCGCCGACTTATAAATGACGACCCGTTGGGCGCGGTCGACCGCTTCGTCGAGGGGAATCGACGCCCACGCCACGGTGTCGTGGTTGTCGAGAAATTGCCCGACCGTGACGTCTTGGCGCATGGTGCGAAGTTCCGTCGCGAAAATATCCCTGTCCTGCTCGGACAGGGAGAGTGCGGTGCGAAGGAATTGATCGTCGGCCCACGCGAGAAGCAAGTCGCCGAGAAGGATTGCACTCGACGAACCGTAGTCGACCCCCGACCCCGCGTAGCCCTTCTCGCGGTGGTGCGCGTGGAACTGACGATGTGCCGACGGTGTTCCTCGCCTCGTGTCACTGTTGTCGATGATGTCGTCGTGAACGAGCGCGGCGGCATGAAAGAGTTCCAGTCCAGTAGCGAGGGTCACGACGCGGTCGAGGCCGGGATCGGTGTCAGGGTCGACGGCAAGATCGCCGTGGGTGAGGGCGGCACGCCACCCCCAGTAGGCGAGACGAGCGCGGAATCGCTTCCCGCCCGACACGAGTGAGCTCGCCACGTGCGTGAGGGACTCGGCATCGGCCGCGATGGTGTCCAGTTCAATCGCCCCGCGGTCGAGAATCTCTCGGAGTGCATCGGACACGCGGTCAGTCACGGGCTTGGGGGAAGTCACATTTCCACACTAGCGAAGTGGGTCGTACACTGGAACGAGAACGATAGGAGGCGTGATGGCTCTCTCCGATGAGGAACGCCGCGTGCTCGAAGAGATGGAACGTCATCTCACCGGCACCGAGGTGGTCACCGTTCGTGCGCCGCGCCGAGCGAACCTTCGCCTCGCCGCGCTCGGCTTTGGCATCTTCGTTCTTGGTCTCGGCAGTCTCGTCGCGGGCGTTGTCACTCAGTTGCCCCTTCTGGGCGTCATCGGTTTCGGCCTCATGACGGTTGGGGTTCTTCTCATGATCAACCGTCGTGGTGAACCTCAAGCTCGAAACAACCGATCGCGCTCGAACTCCGGCGGTCCTGTTCACTCGACCCTCGAGGAACGGTGGCAGCGTCGGATGGACGGCGAGCTCTAACCGCTCACACTGATCGCGGCAACTGACCCGGCTTCGGCCGGGTTTTTTGTTGTCCCACGACTCGCCAATAAAGAACGCGAAATGTGCCAAAAGTGGAGCGAAATGGAGAGAAATGGAGTAAAGTGGAGGAATCGCCAACGGAGAACCAACGAAGGGAGGCGGCCATGTTGCTCGGAACGTATGAACCGAAGCTTGACGACAAGGGCCGCGTCATCCTCCCCGCCAAGTTCCGTGACGAACTCGCCGGCGGAATCGTCCTCACGCGCGGCCAAGAGCGTTGTATTTATGTGTTTCCCCGTGCGACGTTTCAAGGACTTCTCGAGTCGGCGTCTGCCGCACCGTTGTCGAGCAAAGCGGGCCGTGATTACGCGCGTCTGCTTCTCTCCGGTGGAAGCGATGAGACGCCGGACAAGCAGAACCGCGTGATGATTCCCGCCCAGCTCCGCGACTACGCGGGCATTGGGCGCGACCTCGTCGTCATCGGCGTCGGAAGTCGTGCAGAGATCTGGGCCGCCGATGCGTGGGCAACCTATTACGCCGAGAAGGAACAGGCGTACTCGGACACCGAGGAGGAGGTGATTCCGGGACTCTTCTAAGTCGCGGTGATGCGACTCCCCGCCGCCCCCTGACGAACTTCCCCCTCGACAGGTTGCGGAAGGGAATCGGATCACCGAGACACCACCGGAAAATGATGAACACCACCCCGAAGCACATTCCCGTCCTCCTCACCGAGTGCCTCGATGCGCTCGCGCCGGCACTCGGTCGTGACGGCGCTGTCGTGGTGGACGGAACGCTCGGTCTCGGTGGACACAGCGAGGCCATCCTCGACCGCTTCCCGGGGGTCACCGTTGTGGGAATCGACCGTGACGAGACGGCCCTCCGACTTGCCAGCGAACGGCTCGCAGCGTTCGGTAAGCGCTTTGTTGCCATCCACGCGACCTACGACGAGATCGACGAGGCTCTCGACGCGGTCAACTGTGTCGCTGCCGAGGCAATCCTCCTCGACCTCGGTATTTCGTCAATGCAAATCGATGAGGCCGACCGTGGGTTCGCCTATTCGATGGATGCTCCGCTCGACATGCGCATGGACCGCTCAACCGGTCTCACTGCCGCCGACATCATTCGTGACTACAGCGAGACGGATCTCGCCAGAATCTTCCGCGAATACGGTGAGGAAAAACTCGCCGCACGCTACGCCCGCGCCATCGTCGTCGCGCGTGCCGTCGAAGCGATCGCGCGCAGTGGGCAACTCGTCGCGGTTCTCAACGATGCAACCCCGTATGCACTCAAGAATCAGGGTCACCCCGCCAAACGTGTGTTTCAGGCGTTGCGCATCGAGGTAAACGGAGAACTCGACATTCTCCGCGATGCGCTGGACAACGCCCTTGGTGCGCTTTCCGCCGGAGGCCGTCTCGTTGTGCTGTCGTACCACTCACTCGAAGATCGCATCGTCAAGACCGCCTTTGCCAAAGCGACGACGTCGGAAGCGCCCGCGGGACTTCCCGTTGTTCCCGTCGCCCTTCGCCCGAAGTTCCGACTCGTCTTCAACGGTGCTCGCGGGGCGAGTGCCGAGGAAATCGCCCGCAATTCGCGCGCCGCGTCGGTGAAATTCCGGGCAATCGAACGATTGGAGGTGGCCGCGTGACCAGCGTCGTCAATCGACCCACGGCCCCGTACGTCGCGGGCTACCGCACCGCCGTCGCGGGAGCCAATGCCCGCGTGCTTCGTCCCGCGACCGCCACACCACTTCGCGCTGTCGAGCGCACCGGCCGAATTCGTGCCCTCGCCACCCGCCGAAACAAGACCGTCATTGCTGTCGCATTCCTCGTCATCATGATTGGGCGACTCTTCATCTCGGTGGGCATCGACGCCAATGCTTACGAAATCGCGGGTCTCGCGAAAGAGAGTAAGAATCTGTCGCGCGACGCTGCGTTCATCCAGGAACAGCTCGACGTCCTCAACTCCCCGCAACACCTTTCCGACGTCGCGCAGGGACTCGGCATGATCGCAAACCCCCGACCCGCGTATCTTCGAATTTCGGACGGTCGACACTGGGGAAGCGCTCAGGTGGGATTTGGGGGAAGCATCGATCGCACACAAATCGCCAACGACCTCATCGACTCACTGGGAGTGGACGCCGCACTGAGTGGCGTGGCATCCACCAACTCGGATACCGCTACCGCAGAATCGAAGGGTTCGTCGCTGACGACAACGGGAACCACTGAGTCGACAGCGAGCGGGTCGGCGGGGCCCACGGGAATTCCCGCGCCGAACACGCACTGAGTCACGACGGTAAGGAGCGGGTGGGGTGAATCACGACCTCGACCTTTCACGCCGCATCTCGTTACTTCTCGGCGCGGTCTTCGCTATCGTCGCGATCTTCGTCGGCCGTCTCGTATGGGTTCAAGTCATCGACGCGGGTCGACTTAACGAGGAAGCGGCGAACCGCCGAAGCATCACCCGCACCCTGTACGGAGTGCGCGGCTCCATCGTTGACGCAAATGGAATCGTGCTCGCCGAGAGCGTTGAACGATACGACATCACCGCGTCGCCTCGCTTCGTGGCGGACTTCACGCGTGACGGCGTGACGGTGACGGTCGATCAAGCACTGTCCGACATCGCGAAAATCACGGAAAGCGACGCTAAGAAGCTCACCGACGCGGTCACGGCCGACCCGACGTCGGATTTCACCTACCTCGTCAAGGGTGTCACCATTGCGACCCTTCGTCGGGTTCAGGAACTGTCTATCCCCTGGGTGTATTCGGAGCTTCGGCCGTCGCGCACCTACCCGCGTGGCGCAGTCGCCGGAAACCTGACCGGGTTCATGGGGACGGATGGCCCCCTCACGGGGGTGGAGTACTACAAGAACCCCTGCCTGGAAGCCGAGAACGGGTCGCAAACGTTCGCGCAAGGCTCGGACGGGATTCGAATTCCCGGGTCGACCTTCAACCAGGTCGAGCCGAAGAACGGAGGAACGATTCACCTCACGATCGACTCCGACCTGCAATGGTTCGCGTCACAGGTGATCAAAGCTCGGGGAGAGGAACTTCAGGCGGAGTGGGCTACCGCGATGGTGGTGCGTATCGCAGACGGTCACATACTTGCAGCAGCGGATTGGCCGAACGTCGACCCCAACAACGTGGATGCTTCTCATGTCGAAGACATGGGCGCGCGGCTCTTTTCCGTGCCCTACGAGCCTGGTTCCGTTTTCAAGCCGATGACGGCGTCCGCAATGATTGATCAGGGTCTCACGACACAAACGTCACAGTACATTGTCCCCGGCCAATACAAAATCGGGAAGAACAAGTTCATCAACGACTCCTTCGCGCACGGCACGGAGCAGTGGACGACGACCGGAATTCTCGTGAACTCGTCAAACATCGGCATGAACATCATGGCGAAGGCGTTGGGGAAGCAGCAGCGTTACGACATACTCACGAGCTTCGGGGTTGGAACTCCGACCGCCGTCGGTTTCCTCGGTGAGGATCCCGGCTACATCGCACCGCCCGAAACGGTCGACGACGTAACCAAGATCACGGAAATTTTCGGGCAGGGCGTGACCGCGACCAGCGCTCAGATCGCCAGCATCTACCAAACGTTGGGCAACGAGGGAGTGCGAATGCCGCTCACACTCGTGTCGGGTTGCGAGAAGTCGGATGGCACGCTGACGGATCAGCCACCGTCGACGCCAGTGCGGGTCATTTCTGAGTCGGCCGCTCAGAAGACGATCGAGATGATGGAAACCGTCGCGCAACAGGGCGCGCTCGCCTCGCTGGTCGGCGTTCCTGGTTATCGCATCGCTATCAAATCGGGTACCGCCGAAGTTGCGCGCAATGGCGTGTACACGAACGACCGAATCATCTCCGTTGCGGGTGTTGCACCCGCGGAGAGTCCGAAGTTCGCAGTCGTGGTGACGTTCGGATTGCCGCGATGGGAACGAACATCCCTCGCCGCGGCGTCGACGTTCAGTAAACTCATGGGACAGATACTCAAGTACTACCGAGTTCCGCCATCGAGCGGGCACGCTAAGACCCTTCCCGTTGATTGGAGATAGTGGTTCGGTGAGCGGAAACATTCCTCCCGTGGTTCGACCGGAACACACGACTCCGCGTTCGGTGGAAATTCTCGTGGACGAACTCGGGCTGCGTTCGGTGGGCGATCTTCGCGGCGTTGAGATATCGGGACTCACCGTGATGACGCGTGAGGTTCGTCCCGGAGACATGTTCGTCGCCGTCCGCGGTGCCAATCGCCACGGCGCGGAATTCATCGCCGATGCCAAGACCAACGGCGCGACCGCGATTCTCACCGATGAGGAGGGGGCGATTATCGCCGCCGATCAGGGAATTCCGCTTGTCATTGTCGATTCGCCGCGGGCCGCACTCGGCGAAGTCGCGCGCTGGCTCTATCGAACCGACGTGGACGCCCCTCAGTTTTTCGGCATCACCGGCACAAACGGCAAGACCTCGACCGCATATCTACTCGAGGGAATCATCCGCCAGCTCGGCATCGTGTCCGGGTTGTCGACCACCGCGGAACGCCACATTGCCGATGAAACGGTCGTCTCTCGACTGACGACGCCCGAGGCGAGCGAACTTCATGCTCTCATCGCACGCATGAAGGAAGTTGCCGTTCGGGCGGTTGTGATCGAGGTATCGGCTCAAGCACTTACCCACAATCGCGTGGCCGGCATTCGATTCGATGTCGCGGGGTTCACGAACCTCTCCCACGATCACCTCGACGATTACGCGAACATGGAGGAATACTTCCGCGCGAAGCTCGCCTTCTTCACTCCCGACTTCGCCAAGCGCGGTGTCGTTTCGCTCGACTCCCCGTGGGGCGCCCGCGTTGTCGAGGAGTCGCACATCCCCGTCACAACGATTTCCTCGCTCGGGGACCCCGCCGCTCACTGGCAGGTTGAGGTCACTGAAGACAACGCCGCCTACACCGCCTTCACCCTCACGTCACGCGACGGTGTCTCCATCGCGACTCGGGAGCCCGTCATCGGGAGACACATGGCCGCAAACGCCGGCCTAGCGATCGTCATGCTCATCGAGGCGGGCTTCGCTCCCGACGCGATTCGCGCTGCGCTCGATCGCGACGGCGGAATCGTTTCCTATCTCCCCGGGCGCACCGAAAAAGTTTCTGGTGACCGTGGGCCCAACGTGTACGTCGACTTCGGCCATTCGCCCGACGCATTTGACCACACCCTCGCTGCGGTTCGGCGATTCACGACGGGTCGCACCATCATGGTGTTCGGTGCTGACGGGGATCGGGACGCGACGAAGCGATTCGACATGGGGCGCGTTGCCGCGGAGGGATGCGACATCCTCGTCATCACGGACCACCACCCGCGCTTCGAGGACCCGGCCTCAATTCGCCAGGAGCTTCTCGTTGGGGCACGGTCGGTGCCGAGCGGTCCCGAGATCCACGAGGTTTCACCCCCGGAAGACGCGATTCGATTCGCGGTTTCTCTCGCGCGCGAGGGCGACTCGATTTTGTGGGCGGGACCGGGCCATCAGAATTACCGTGACATCCGAGGTGAGCGCACCGTGTATTCCGCGCGTGACTTGGCCCGCGCCGCCCTCGCCGATGCCGGGTGGTCGTGATCGAGTCCATTCTGCTTCCCGACGGAACCATCCTCCTCGACGGTTCTCGAGCGATTTCCGCTGACGCGGTGCGCGATGCGCAAACGCAACTCGCGGAAGCGCGCCAGGCTGGCCATGTGACGGTTCACATCGCGGGTTCCCTCGCGGGGGAGGACCTGCGCGAAGACCTCGATTCGTTGGGACGTCGCACAGTTCGACTCAATATCAACCATCTCATCGTTGTCGGTGATGACGCCCGGATTCTCCACCTCGCCGCGGAACACGAAGGTTCGTGGGATGGGGAGTCGCTCCACGTTTCCGAGGTGTCGCGCGCCTACGATGAATTCCAACGCCTCCGCGGTGACGCGGTTGTCGTTCTCGTGACCGGGTCGATGTCCGAACCGCTTGCGGAGTTGGTCGAGCGGATGAAAGGGGAGGACGCGTGAGATCCGTTCTCTACGGCGCGGGGTTCGCCCTGGCCTTCACGCTCTTCATGACACCGGTGTTCATTCGACTCTTCGGACGTCTCGGGTGGGGACAGTTCATTCGAGATGACGGACCTCAGAGCCACCACACCAAGCGCGGCACTCCGACGATGGGCGGAATCGTGATTATCGTCGGCGCGGTCGTCGGGTACTTCCTCGGGCACCTCATCGAGCAGTACCCGCCCACGTTGAGTGGCCTCTTGGTGGTGTTCATGCTGGTTGGTATGGGTCTTGTCGGGTTCCTCGACGATTTCACCAAGATTCGAAATCAGCGCAGCCTCGGTCTCGGTGGTTGGGCGAAAATCCTCGGCCAAGCGACCGTGGCAACAACTTTCGCCATCATCGCCATCAATTTCCCCGACGAGCACGGCGTCACACCGGCGTCGATGGCGATTAGTTGGGTTCGCGACATCGACTGGCTCAATCTCGCGGTCATCGGGAGTGGCGTCGGGCTCGTTCTCTTCGTTCTCTGGGTCAACCTGATCACGGTGTCAACGACGAATGGCGTGAACGTGGCCGACGGGCTTGACGGCTTGGCCTCGGGCAGCGCGATTCTCGCAACAATTTCATACGTCGTCATCGGTTTTTGGCAGTTCAACCAGTCCTGTTTCGCCACCTCGCTCGACCCCGAAGTCGCCTACAAATGTTACGAAGCGCGGGATTCGCTCGACCTGGTGGCCATTGCGGCGGCCATCGCCGCGAGCACCATCGGATTCCTGTGGTGGAACACGACGCCGGCGCAGATTTTCATGGGTGATACCGGATCTCTGGGACTCGGCGGCGCGTTGTCTGCGCTGGCGATTCTCACCCGAACCGAAATCCTGATCGTGTTGATCGGATCACTCTTCGTCATTGTCGCGGGCTCCGTCATCGTTCAGCGTCTTTACTTCAAGGCCACCAGGGGTAAACGCATCTTCCTCATGAGCCCGCTCCATCACCACTTTGAACTCAAGGGTTGGGCGGAAATAACGGTGGTGGTGCGATTCTGGCTCATCGCAGCGCTGGGAGCAGCGGTCGGTGTCGGGTTGTTCTATCTCGAGTGGGCGAGTCGCTGATGTCCCGCGCGGCCGGTCTCTCCAGCTGGCACGCCGACTGGACAGACCTCCGAACGTTTGTCGTGGGGATGGGGGTCACCGGATTCTCGGTGGCGGACACACTCTGGGAACTGGGGGCGAAAACCCTCGTCGCGACGGCGTCCGCATCGGAAGAACATCTCGCGATGTTGGACGCGCTCGCCATCGACTGCACCGTGACCGATTCGACGGACGAGATGGTCGAACTCGCTCGAACGTTCGACCCGGAACTCGTCATCGTGAGCCCGGGGGTTCGCCCCGATCACGCCATCGTGGCCTTCGCCACCGAGCGCGGAATCCCCGTGTGGAGTGACATCGAGCTCGCGTGGCGCGTTCGGGACAAGGTGTCGATCGCGGATTGGCTCGTGGTGACGGGCACGAACGGCAAAACGGTGACGACTCAATTGGTCGCGCATTTCCTCACCGCGGCGAACATTTCCGTTGCCCCCGTCGGTGCAATCGGAACTCCCGTGCTCGATGCGATTCGCGACCCCTCGGGTTTTGACGTGTTGGTTGTTGAGTTGTCGAGCACGCAACTGCACTGGTTGCCAACCGTGGGAGAGGGCGCGCTTCACCCACTGGCCAGCGTCTGCCTCAACGTGTCGGAGGAACACCTGGACTGGCACGGTTCGGCCGAAGCGTATCGAGCGACGAAGGGGAAAGTGTTTTCGAACACGGTGCGAGCCGTCTTGTACAACCGAGGTGACGCTGTGACCGAGGAACTCGTCCGCGAGGCGGAAGTAGTAGAGGGCTGCGAAGCGATTGGATTTGGCCTTCTCACTCCGGACACGGGTGAGCTCGGCACGATCGACGGCATCCTCGTCGATCGCGCTTTTGTCCCCGATCGCCGCAACACCGCTCAGGAACTGAGCACACTCGACCGGCTCGCCGAAAGGGGTTTGGCTGCGCCGCACCTCGTGCTCGACGTGCTCGCCGCGGCGGGACTCGCCATCGTTGCCGGAGCTCCGGCCGCTGCGATTGCCAACGGGTTGGACACGTTTGTCATGGAACCACACTGCAACGAAGTTGTTGTCGAGCGGGGTGGCGTGACCTGGGTTGACGACTCGAAGGCGACGAACCCGCACGCCACCAACGCGGCACTGCTCATGTTCCCGTCGATCGTCTGGATTGTCGGTGGTGTGTTCGCCGAAACGCCGATCGATGAATTGGTTCAGGGTCACGCCTCACGCATTCGCGGAGTCGTTTCCATCGGTCGCGACCGAAGCGAGCCTCGACGGGTCATGGTGGCTCACGCCCCCTCGATACCGTTCGTCGAAATTGACGATGACGACGTCATGGGTGCAGCGGTCGCCGCGGCGTCGGTCATCGCTCAACCGGGAGACACCGTTCTGCTGTCACCCGCCGCGGGGTCGATGGATCAGTTCGTCGACTTCTCCGATCGAGGTCACAAGTTTCAGGACGCTGTTCACGCGCTCGTCGGGGGA
>JAHEGC010000001.1:127999-178349 GCA_024639965.1 Micrococcales bacterium | reverse complement strand
CATCGCTCAACCGGGAGACACCGTTCTGCTGTCACCCGCCGCGGGGTCGATGGATCAGTTCGTCGACTTCTCCGATCGAGGTCACAAGTTTCAGGACGCTGTTCACGCGCTCGTCGGGGGAGTAGATGGTTAGCCGAACTCCGACCCGTCGCGCACCAATTCCGCAGCGCACGGCACCCCGCGGAGTCACGCCGCGTCGACGTCCCGTCGTGCTCAACCCCTTCGCGTCGGATTCTCCGCGCATCACCGCGCTCATTTCCATCGTTGGAGCGCTGACGGGATTCGGGCTCATCGAGGTTCTGTCGGCCTCGTCGGTGTCAAGCGGACTCGATAACGGCGGAAACTTCCTCTACGACGCGGGGATGCAGACGGGTGGTGCGATGATCGGAATCATCCTCGCACTGATGATCTCGCGATTCCCTATCGATGTTTGGCACCGTTGGCGCAACATCTTCGTCATCGCCGGCATGGTTCTTCAATTCCTCGTTCTCTTCACGCCCCTGGGGGTCGAATACGGTGGAAACCGAAATTGGCTCGACATCGGTTTCACGACCGTCCAGCCGTCCGAGTTCCTCAAGCTCGCGGTCATCGTGTGGTTCGCGTCGTGGTTCCACGACAACGAGCACATGGCCGATTGGCCCCTCTCCCACTGGAAGGAACCCGGAATTTACGTCGCGGTTCCGGTTGTGATGGTCGCCGGAGGCGGTGACCTCGGAACGACGATTATTCTCGGTTTCATCGTCCTGGGGATGATGGCGTTAGCCGGGGTGCCCGGTCGAACATTGTGGGGAATCGCCGGGCTCGTCTCGGTGCTCGCCGTCCTCTTCATCTCATTCTCCAGTTCTCGTCGGGACCGATTCATCTCCTGGTTTCAGGGTTGCTCGCCTGAGGATTACGAGAGCATCTGCTGGCAGACGATGCATGGCCTCTGGGCTCTCTCCTCGGGTGGATTGTTTGGCCTCGGACCGGGTTCGTCGCGAGCAAAGTGGTCGTGGCTGCCTCACGCCGATTCCGACTACATCTTTGCGATCATCGGGGAAGAACTCGGATTGCTCGGTGCGATGGCGCTCTTGACGCTCATCATCGCTCTCGCCGTGGTGTTCGTTCGGCTCATTCGCGAATTCCCTCAGCCCCTCACCCGTGTCCTCCTCGGCGGCGTGTTCATCTGGCTGATCGGACAATCACTTGTCAACATTGCGGTAGTGCTCAATCTCCTACCTGTGCTCGGAGTCCCTTTGCCCTTTATTTCGTCGGGCGGATCCGCGATCCTTGCCAATTTGTTGGCCATCGGTGTGGTGATTTCGTGTGTCCGTCACGAGGAGAAATTCGGATGACCACAATTCTCCTCGCCGGCGGGGGTACCGCCGGTCACGTCAATCCGCTGCTCGCGACCGCGGATGCTCTGCGACAGACTGAGCCAGGAGTCGAGATCCTCGTCCTGGGAACACACGAGGGACTTGAATCGAGGCTGGTTCCGGAGCGCGGATATGAACTCGTCACGATTGATCGACTGCCGTTCCCGCGCCGACTCTCCGTGAACGCGGTGACATTCCCCGTCCGTTTCGCACGCGCGGTGCGCGCGGTTGAGAGCCTCATTCGATTGCGTCATATCGATGTTGTGGTCGGGTTCGGTGGATACGCCGCCGCCCCCGCATACCTCGCGGCGAAACGAACGAACACGCCGATTGTGATCCACGAGGCCAACGCGATTCCGGGCATCGCCAATCGTTGGGGAGCGCGGTGGACCGATCGAGTCGCCGTGACGTTCCCCGAAACACCGCTACCGAGGGCGACAGTCGTGGGGATGCCGTTGCGCACCGAGATTGCTCGATTGGACCGCCGTCGCGTGCGACCCGAGGCGCTTCGCCACTTCGAACTCGACTCTGCGCGGCCCGTTCTGCTTGTGACAGGCGGATCGACGGGTGCGGCCCGCATCAATGAGACCGTTCGCTCGAAAGTCGGCGCGATAGTCGCGGCGGGGTGGCAGGTCGTTCACACCGTCGGCGAGACACGAGAGTTCGTTGACCCGAACGTTCCCGGCTATCACCCCCTCCCGTATTGCGATCGCATGGACCTGGCCTTCGCCGCTGCCGACTTCGTCATCGCTCGTTCGGGAGCAGCAACCGTCTGCGAACTAGCCGGGCTCGGAATTCCGGCAATCTTTGTTCCCTATCCCGTTGGAAACGGCGAACAGGAACGCAACGCCGAGGGGCTCGTCGCGGCCGGCGGGGCGAACGTGTGCCTCGATAAGGACTTTAACGGTGAGTGGGTTGACCGCACACTGATTCCGCTTCTCGGTGATGCCGAACGACGGAGTGCAATGGCGCACCGTGCGCGCGAATCGGGGATTCGGGACGGCGCCGAGCGCCTCGCCGCCATGATCCTCGATGCCGCGATCGATTCCCGACCTAGGGTTGATTCGTGATAGCCCCCGACCTCACCGTAACCGTCCCCGAGAATCTCGGGCGAGTGCATTTCATCGGAATCGGTGGCAGCGGAATGAGTGGTATTGCGCGCATGTTCGTCGAGCGGGGAGTCACCGTCACGGGTTCGGATCGAAGTGAATCGGCCACGACACACGCGCTTCGCGACCTCGGAATCGACGTACAGATCGGACACGACCCGAACGCGGTGCGTGACGCCGACACCGTCGTCGTCACCGGCGCGCTTTGGACGGACAACCCCGAATATCGGTGGGCAGTAGAACACGGGATCCTCGTGTTGCACCGATCGCTCGCGCTCAACTGGTTGTTGCGACACGCACGCGTCATCTCGGTCGCCGGTGCGCACGGAAAGACGACCTCGACCGCCATGGTGGTCACGGCACTTCGCGGTGTCGGTGCCGACCCGTCTTTCGTCAACGGCGGTGTCATCTCGTCGCTCGGGGTTTCCTCCGATTCGGGATCCGACCCGGAATTTGTCATCGAGGCGGACGAGTCGGACGGTTCGTTTCTGTTGTATCCGACCTCGGTCGGACTCATTACCAACATCGACAGCGACCATCTCGACGCCTACGGTTCGGAGGCCGCGTTCGAGGATGCGTTCGTCACGTTCGCGAACGCGTGCCGCGAGAGGGTCGTGATTTCCGCCGACGATCCGACGCTCGCCCGACTTCGTGCGCGCATTGACACGCCCGTTCTCAGTTTCGGAGAGTCACCCGATTCCGACCTGCGCGTCAGCGACATCGCTGCGACAGCAACGGGAGTGACCGCAGTGTTGCACCACGAGGGTGAATCAATCACCCTTACCATGCCGGTCGCCGGACGACACAACGCGCTCAACGCGGCGGGCGCACTGGGAGTATTGCTCGTGCTCGGCCACCCTCTCAGCGCTGCCGCCGCGACGCTCGGTGAATTTCTCGGGACGGGTCGTCGATTCGAACTTCACGACACGGTGCGCGGCGTTCGCGTATACGACGATTACGCCCATCATCCGCGAGAGGTGCGAGCCGCACTCGCGACTGCGCGGAGCGTTGTCGGTGAGGGGCGCGTTATCGCGATTCACCAACCCCACCTCTATTCCCGCACCCGTGATATGGCCACTGAGTTCGCCCGGGAATATGAACAGGGAGCGGATTTCACTATCGTGCTCGATGTTTATGGCGCTCGAGAAGATCCGATACCGGGCGTGACGGGGGCACTCGTGTCGACCGCATTCGTCGATGAATCGCGTGTCGCGTATTGTCCCGATTGGGACACCGCGGCTCAGGTCGCGGCGGAACACGCGAGCGACGGGGACATCATTATGACGCTGTCGTGTGGCGACGTTTATCGAATCATCCCTCGCGTCCTCGACGAGCTGGCGGTGTCGTGAAGCGTCCCGAAATTCACGGGCACTCGCCGCGAAGTCGGTTGACCGCACCGCGTCATGTCACGCCGAGCACTGCGACCGGAGGGGCCGCGCCGCGCGTGCACATCGGAATTCAGCGTGTGGAAAGCGATGCTGCGCGATTCACCGCGGATCGACGTCGGCGTCGCCGTCGAGTGTTTTTCGGTGGGGGCGTGCTGGTGGCACTCGCCTTGATTGTCACGGGAGTCGTGATGTCTCCGCTCATGACCCTCACGACGGTGGTGGTCAAGGGGCGAACGGACGTGGCGGAAAAGATCATCACGGGGGCGGTGGCCGATCAGATCGGAAAGCCGCTCGCGCTGCTCGACTACGACGCGATTCGTTCGCGGCTCGCGACGGTCACGAGAATCCAATCGTTCTCGACTGAGCTGCAACCGCCACACACAATCGTTGTGCGTATCGTCGAACGCCAGCCGGTGGGCTACATGGCGGACGGGACGAAATGGAATCTCGTCGATGCCGCCGGGATTGTCGTCGACACGGTGGCGACGCCACCTACCTCGGTGCCACTGTTCGCCGTCGCGTCCACCACCGATCTCGCCTTCTCGGCGATTACCGACACGCTCGTCGCACTCCCGGATTCGTTCCGGCGCGACATTGCGGAGGTTTCTGCGAAGACGCGCGACTCGGTGACCATCATGATGCGTGGGACGCCGAATCGCATCATCTGGGGCTCTCCTGAGCGCACCCCGCTCAAGGCCATCGTTGCTCAGCGGGCACTCAAAATCGTGTCGAAGAACGGCCGTGCCTATGAAATTGACGTGTCGGCACCCGACAACATTGTTCTTCGGCCAATCTGAGAACCGCGCGACACGCCGACTGCCCTTCCCGAGATTCCGGGGGAGCGCACGTACCTTGTGGGTGCCTGAGAGGGCGCAAAAAGTCTCGGCTTCAAGTAGAGCCTGAACGTTGGGAGAAATCCACATGGCATCCGCAAAGAACAACTACCTCGCGGTCATCAAGGTCGTTGGCGTCGGCGGTGGCGGCGTCAATGCCGTCAACCGAATGATTGACGCGGGCGTCAAGGGAGTTGAGTTCATCGCCGTCAACACCGATGCGCAGGCGCTCCTCCTCAGCGATGCCGACGTCAAGCTCGACATCGGGCGCGAACTCACCCGTGGACTCGGTGCTGGAGCCGACCCCGAAATCGGGCGTCGCGCGGCGGAAGACCACGCCTCCGAAATCGAAGAGAGCATCACGGGCGCCGACCTCGTATTCATCACCGCGGGTGAGGGCGGTGGAACGGGAACCGGTGCGGCTCCCGTCGTCGCTCGAATTGCCAAATCGGTCGGTGCTCTCACCATTGGTGTCGTGACCAAACCCTTTTCGTTTGAGGCGACTCGACGCAAGACGCAAGCCGAGAGCGGCATCGAGCGCCTTCGCGCCGAGGTCGACACCCTCATCGTCGTCCCCAACGATCGGCTGCTTCAGATTTCGGATCCGTCAATCTCCATCACCGAGGCATTCGCCGTCGCCGATGAGGTTCTACTCGCCGGAGTTCAGGGCATCTCCGACCTCATCACCAACCCCGGGCTCATCAACCTCGACTTCGCCGACGTTCGCAGTGTTATGAAGGACGCGGGCACGTCGCTCATGGGCGTTGGAAGTGCGCGCGGAGCTGAGCGGTGCGTCAAGGCGACCGAGATGGCGATGGCCTCACCGATGCTCGACCAGACGATCAACGGCGCACACGGGGTTCTGCTGTCGATTCAGGGCGGGTCGAACCTTGCGATGTTGGAAGTCAATGAAGCCGCCTCGCTCATCACCGAGGTCATCCATCCAGAAGCTAACTTCATTTTCGGAATGTCGATTGACGACACCCTCGGCGACGAGGTCCGTGTTACGGTCATCGCTGCGGGCTTCGACGACGCCGACCTCGGACGCCACGACCGTGTCGGGTCGCTTGAATCGTTCCAGACACTCGACGAAGAAATTCGCCGCGGCGAGTCGACTTCCACCTCGACCACGACGGACATCCCGGTGTTGACCGATCAGTTCGCCGACACCGCCGTGCACGAAGACAACGACCAGTTCGACCTGCCGCGCTTTTTTCAGGGCTAGACCGTGACCGGCGTCACCGAGAGGTGGAACGCCGTTCGCGCGGAAGTCGCGAGCGAAGCCGAACGGCGAGGCCGTAACCCGGACGACATCACAATTGTTGTCGTGACGAAATTTCATCCCGTGTCCGTCATTGAGGAATTGCTCGACGCGGGGGCAACAGATTTCGGCGAGAGTCGCCATCAGGACGCCGCGCCTAAGACGGAGGCCCTTGCGGGTCGTGAGTTGACGTGGCATTTCGTTGGACAGGTGCAATCGAACAAGGCGAGGGCGATCGCGCGTTACACCACGTTCATTCACTCGCTCGATCGCGACAGCGTGGTCGAGGCGCTACGCACCGCGGATTCCCAGGTCGGTGGTTTCATCGAGGTGAACCTCACGGATGACCCCGGCCGTGGGGGAGTGAACGATGCCGACGAGATGTTGAGGTTGGCGGAGCTCATCGCCAGCACCGACACGATTGATCTCAGGGGCATCATGGCGGTGGCACCGCAACACGATGACGCGGGGCGCGCCTTCGAGCGCATCGCGACGCTGTCCGAAGCGCTGCGGCAGGCGCATCCGAACGCAACGGACATCTCCGCGGGGATGAGTGCGGACTGGCGGGATGCGCTCGCCCACGGTGCGACACACCTTCGAATCGGAACGTCAATCACCGGAAATCGGCCGGTTCAGGGTTAATCTGAACCCAATCTTCAAGGAGGAAACCATGGTGCGCAAGGCATTGGAATATTTGGGATTCGTCGGTTCCGACGGGGGCTATCCCGCCCCGCGCGTTGAGCGTCGAGTCGACGCCCCCCGCACGGCGCAGCCTCGTCCCGTGTCGATCGCGCCCACTCGGTCACCGGTGCGATCGAGCCGTCACGACGTGGGCTACTCGACGATTCACACCATTCGTCCCCGTCGATACGCAGACGACGCTGAGCACATCGCCGAGACATTCCGCTTTGGCTCTCCCGTCATCATCGACCTGTCACAGATGCAGGAATCCGAAGTTCGACGCCTCATCGACTTCATGAGCGGCCTCGTCAAGGGCCTCGAGGGCACGATCCGTCGCGTTGCGGCCAAGGTTTTCATGCTGACTCCGGCGGGAATCCAGCAGTGGGACGACGAGCAGGACCAGGATTCGCTGGACGCCGGGTACGAAGATCTCGCCGGCTAACGGATGAACATCGCCGGCATCATCGGGTGGTACCTCCTCTGGGCTTACTCGGTGCTCTTGTGGGCGCGGTTCGTTCTCGAATGGATTCGTCAGGCCGCCCCGCAATGGCGTCCGCGGGGACTGATACTCGGGGTCGCCGAATTCGCCTACACCGTGACCGACCCGCCCATCAAATTCGTGCGACGTTTCGTCAAACCGGTGCGGCTCGGAGTTGTCGCAATCGATTTCTCGTGGACGATTGTGCTCGTTCTCGTCTACATCGCAATGTCCTGGGTCGTGTAGTGAGCGGTAAAGTGGAATCAGTACCCGATGTGTCCGTAATGAGGAATGAGGAAGTCCATGCTCAGCGCTGAAGACATCGTCAATAAGCAATTCAAGATGAAACGCGAGGGGTACGACCCCGATGACGTAGACGACTTCCTCGACGAGGTAGTGCGCGAACTTCGCCGCATTCAAATTGACAACGACGGCCTCAACCAAAAACTCCTCGCCTCGGAATCTCGTGTAGCCGAACTTCAACGCTCGGGCGGATCGCCCCTCCCGTCGACGCCGCTACCCTCGGCCGCCGAATCCGGCACATCCAGCCAACTTCTTCAGCTCGCCCGAAAACTGCACGACCAACACATTCAAGAGGGCCAGACGGAACGTGACCGCATCATCGAAGAGGGCAAGAACCAAGTGACGCGTATGCTCGCGGAAGCAGAGCTTCGACAGCGCAACGAGATCAATGTGCTCGACCAACAGCGCATCGCCGTTGAGCGCGAAATCGAACGCCTCAAGCAGTTCGAGAAGGATTATCGCCAGCAGCTGCGCCAGCACCTCGAGAAGCAACTCGCGGACCTAGAGGCCAACGCCTCGAAGTCGTAGGGCGATGCCACAGCGTCGCTCGCTTCCCGTGCCCGAAGGGCTTGCGGGAGAGCGCGTCGATGCCGGTCTCGCCAAGCTCCTCGGTTTCTCACGTACTTTCGCTGCGGAGGTCATCGAGTCGGGCGGAGTCGTTGTCAACGGTCGAACCGCACAGAAATCGGATCGACTCGTCGCGGACGCGACACTCGAGGTCGAATGGGACGACCCGCGCGAACCAGAAATCGTTCCCGTCGTCGTCAAGGACATGCACATCGTGTACGACGACGACGACATCGTTATTGTCAGCAAACCGCCATTTCTCGCGGCTCACCCCTCTCTTGGTTGGGAGGGGGATACCGTTCTCGGTGCCCTCGCCGGCGCGGGTTATCGCATCGCGACATCCGGTCCGCCGGAGCGACAAGGAATTGTTCACCGTCTCGATGTTGGAACGTCGGGCCTCATGATCGTTGCGAAGAGCGAGATTGCATACTCCGTGATGAAGCGAAAATTCAAGGAGCGGGAAGTAATCAAGGAATATCACGCTCTCGTGCAGGGTGAGATGATCCCCAGCTCGGGAACAATCGACGCCCCCATCGGACGTCACCCTGGCGCTCAGTGGAAGTTCGCGGTGACGCACGACGGACGCCACTCCGTCACGCACTTCGACACCCTCCGCACCTTTCCCGCCTGCTCGCTGCTGTCGATTGGTTTGGAAACCGGACGAACTCACCAGATTCGAGTCCACATGGCGGCGCAACGTCACCCGCTTGTGGGGGACATCCTCTACGGCGCCGACCCGAAGTTGGCCACAAGTCTCGGACTAGACCGCCAGTGGTTGCACGCTGTTCGCCTGCAATTCGCGCACCCCACGACGGGCGCGCCGTTGGATGTTTCCAGCGAGTACCCGGCCGATCTCGCGCGAGCTCTCGACACCGCGGCGAGTCGCTGACGCGCTTCGCGGTGACTTCGCCGGCGCGACCTAAACTGTAGTTCCCCGCGTTGTTAAAGGAGTGTGCGTGAGCGATTCGTTTGTGCACCTCCACGTCCACACGGACAACTCAATGCTCGACGGTGCAGCCCGCGTCGCCCCCCTCGTGGAAGCCGCGGCGGCTCAGGGAATGCCCGCGATTGCGATCACCGACCACGGCACGCTCCACGGCGCATTCGAGATGTGGCAACAGGCGCGCAGCCACGACATCAAGGCGATTGTAGGAATCGAGGCTTACCTCGCTCCGGAAAGCCGACTCCACAAGAAACCCGTTCGCTGGGGCGACGGGGGAGACGACGACGTAGCGGGGTCGGGCGCTTACACCCACCTCACGATCCTCAGCGAGACGACGGAGGGGATGCACAACCTCTTTCGCATGTCCAGCCAGTCGTACATTGAGGGGTTCTACCAGAAGTCACGCATCGACTACGAACTTCTTGACCAATACTCCAAAGGGCTCATCGTCACCACCGGGTGCGTCGGTGGAGAAATTCAAACGAAGATGCGACTCGGCGATTACGACGGGGCAAGGGCGACCGCGGAAAAACTTCGCGACATCGTTGGCCGAGAAAACCTTTTCGTCGAAATCATGGATCACGGAATCGCCGTCGAGCGCCGGACAATCAAGGAGTTGTTGCAACTCGCGAAGGAACTCGATCTTCCCCTCGTCCTCACGAACGACCTGCACTACACACACGCCGAGGATGCGGTACCGCACAATGCGCTCCTGTGCGTCCAAACGGGCAAGACACTCCTCGACGAGAACAGGTTCCAGTTTCACGGCAGCGATTACTACCTCAAATCGGCGGAGCAGATGCGCTCGTTGTTCCCGGACCACCCGGAGGCGGCGCAGAACACTCTCGCGATCGCAGAACGATGCAACGTCGAGTTCGACACGGGAGCGAACCACATGCCTCAATTCCCGGTTCCCGCGGGGAAGACGGAGGCGGAACTATTCACCGAACAGGTGATGGAGGGGTTGACGTTCCGCTACCCGAACGGCACGACCCCCGAGATCGACGCTCGAGCGAAGTACGAGATCGGCGTCATCATCGACAAGGGATTCCCGGGGTATTACCTTGTCGTGGCCGACTTCGTACGTTGGGCTCGAGAAAACGGTGTTCGCGTCGGTCCCGGTCGCGGTTCGGGTGCTGGTTCGCTCGCCGCCTACGCGATGCGCATCACCGATCTCGATCCGCTCGAACACGGACTCTACTTCGAGCGATTCCTCAACCCCGAGCGCGAATCGATGCCCGACTTCGACATCGACTTCTCGACGCGACGACGCGATGACGTGAAGCGCTATGTCACGGAGAAGTATGGGAACGATCGCGTGGCTCAGATCGCGACATTCAACATCATTAAGGCGAAGCAGGCCATCAAGGATGCCGCCCGTGTGATGGGACACCCCTACGGCATCGGTGAGAAGCTCACCAAGGCGGTTCCCCCGATGCAGCTGGGTCGTGACATGTCCCTCAGCGACATGTATGACACTGACCACCCGCGCTACAAGGAGGCCCAACAGTTCCGTGAGGCGGTCAACGAGTCACCCGACACCGAAGCGATCGTCGCAACGGCCAGGGGGCTCGAGAGCATCAAACGCAACACGGGAGTCCACGCCGCCGGCGTCATCATGTCCGATGTGTCACTCCACGACATCGTGCCGCTCATGATGCGCGACAACGACGGCCAGATCATCACCCAGTTCGACTACCCGACGTGTGAAAAACTCGGCCTCATCAAGATGGACTTCCTCGGCCTTCGCAACCTCGACATCCTCGACGACGCGCTCGATAACATCAAGCGAAACCGAGGCGTCGAACTCGTTCTCGAGGACTTGTCATTCGACGATCCCGCGGTGTTCGAACTGCTTTCCACGGGGGATACGCTCGGAATCTTCCAACTCGACTCCCCGCCGATTCGGCAACTGCTCCGGCAAATGAAGCCCGACAGTTTCGAGGACATCTCCGCGGTGCTCGCGCTTTACCGGCCCGGTCCGATGGCGGCGAAGAGCCACACCAATTACGCGTTGCGCAAAAACGGTCAACAACCCATCGCACCGATTCATCCCGAGCTCGAAAAGCCGCTCGCGGACATTCTCGGGCCGACCTACGGGCTCATCGTTTACCAAGAGCAGGTCATGGAGATCGCGCAGCGCGTCGCCGGATTTACGCTCGGCCAAGCGGATTCGCTCCGACGGGCGATGGGAAAGAAGAAGAAGTCGGAACTCGACGAGCAGTGGGTTCCGTTCTCCTCGGGTATGGCCGAGCGCGGGTACGGCAAAGCCGCCATTCAGACGCTGTGGGACATCCTGCTTCCGTTCTCGGACTATGCCTTCAACAAGTCGCACTCCGCCGCTTACGGTGTGATCGCGTACTTTACTGCGTACCTGAAGGCCCATTACCCCGCGGAGTACGTTGCCGCGCTGCTCACCTCGGTCGGTGACGACCGGGACAAGCTCGGTGGTTATCTCGTCGAAGCCCGTCGCATGGGCATTACCGTCTTGCCGCCGGACATCAATGAGTCGGTGCTCCATTTCGCTGCAATCGGCGACGACGTTCGATTCGGACTCGGCTCCATCAAAAACGTGGGCGAGGCGGTGGTCGAGCACATCTCCGCCGCGCGCCGATCGGGTGGTCCGTTCCAATCAGTTGACGATTACCTCGCTCGTGTGCCGCTTCCCGCGCTCAACAAGCGCACTGTGGAGTCTCTGTTCAAATCGGGTGCGTTCGACCGATTCGGGCACACGAGGCGGTCGCTCGTCGAGGTTCACGAGAAGCTCGTTGAGGACGCGACGCGGGATAAGCGCGATGAAACGAAGGGCGATGTCGCATTCGATTTCGGTGACCTGTTCGACGAGCCGGTTCAGATCATCCCCGAGCGCGCCGAGTGGCCGCGCAAAACCAAGCTCGAGTTCGAGCGCGAAATGCTAGGCCTCTACGTGTCCGATCATCCCCTCAACGGCCAGGAGTCGGCGCTCCAACGGGCCCGCACCCATCAGGTCGCCGAATTGCAGGTCGTCGAAAAGGTCAACGAAGACAGCATCGACGAGGGCGAATTCGAACTTCAAGGCGCAAGTGAGGATGAGTTCATCACGCTCGCCGGGCTCCTGCGCAACGTCGAACACCGCGTCGCCCGCAACTCGGGCAACGGTTACGCCTCGGCGGTCATCGAAGACCAGTCGGGTTCGCTCGAGGTGACGGTGCTCGGCCAGGCATACGCTGCTCTCCGAACGTCACTCGTCAACGATCAGATCGTCGCGATCACGGGTCGTGCGAAACTGCGCGAACAACGCCTCTCCCTCATGGCCAAGGACATTCGCACACTCGACGGCGTGCGCGACGAGGAGGTCACGATTCTTCGAGTCCAACTTCCCGCCGAGCACTCGACAACGTCGGTAATTTCGGAACTCGATGATGTGCTCAAACGTTATCCCGGGGAAGCGGAGGTCGAACTTCGGCTTCGACATGGCGAGGGAATCCAGGTGTTCACGCTGCCGCACCGGGTGAGCGTCAGTGGCCCACTTTACGGGGAGCTCAAGCGGGTGCTCGGGCCCAACTGTTTCGTCTAGCCCGGCAGAACGTCGCCGACAGAGTGAAAGCGACGCTCCACGTAGACGAGTGGCGCACAGTCCGTGGCTGTGGAACCGTCCTCGACTTCGATGATGACCGTCGCGTTGTCGCCGAATTCGGTGACCGAGACAACCCGACCGGTGAGCAACGCGCGGACGTCGCGAATACGGGGGAGGCCCGCCTCGTCGGGCGACCAGTGATCGCCGTCGAACCGCTGGGCGTGATTGCCCGCCATCACGCGCGCGACGTCGACTTGGTTCTCGGCGAGGAAGTGCACAAGCGCGGGTGCGCCGACCGTCAATGCGGGATAGGACGACGCGTGACGCGCGATATTCACGGTCGCGCGAGGCGGCTCGGCGGAAAACGAGGCGAGCGACGTCGCGGTGAAGCCGACCGGCGTTCCGTCGTTGAGCACCGCGGTGACCACCGCAACGCCAGCGGGATGCAGGGAAAAAGCTGCGAGGAAGGCATCTCGAGGCGTCACGATGTTCACAGTCCTCTCAAGGCCGGGCAGGGCTCCACTATTCCCAAAAGGTAGCATGGGGGTACATGTTGACAATCATTTCGGCCGGGCGGGGACCCCTCAGTTCGAGTCGTGCTCGCGAGCTTGTTCCGCGCGCGCGTCACGCGGAAAGCGATGTGTTTTCGGTCGCCGTCGAACTCATCAACGACGTTCGGGCGCGCGGCGTCGACGCTCTTCACGCCCAGGCCGAAAACTTCGACGGGGGAGCGGCCACGCAGGTTCGTGTACCCGTCGCCGAACTCGAGCGCGCGTCTCGCGAACTGGATCCCGCAGTAGCCGAAGTAATTGACATCGCCATCACCCGCGTGCGCGCGGCATCAGCCGCACAGGTTCCCACGCCGATCATCACCGAGGTAGCCACTGGCGCTGTCATCGAACAGCACTGGGTCCCCGTCGATCGAGTCGGGCTTTACGTGCCGGGCGGCAAGGCGGTGTATCCGTCGAGCGTCGTCATGAACGTCGTCGCGGCGCAAGTCGCCGGCGTACACTCCATCGCGCTCGTCAGCCCGCCGCAGCGTGACCACGCTCATTCCGTGCACCCGACCGTCGCGGCAGTCGCGCACATCCTCGGTATCGATGAGGTCTACGCGATGGGCGGTGCCGGTGCGATTGGAGCTCTCGCTTACGGTGTGCCCGCGCTCGATCTTGAACCCGTCGCCGTCATCACAGGCCCGGGTAACGCGTTCGTAGCCGCGGCAAAGCGTGCGGTGTCGGGCGTTGTCGGTATCGATTCCGAAGCGGGCCCGACCGAAATACTGATCATCGCCGATGACACCGGTGATGCCGACCTCATCGCTGCGGATCTGATTTCCCAGGCCGAGCATGATGAACGCGCCTCGGCAGTCCTTGTCACAACATCGAATCGTCTCGCCGATCAGGTCGTCGAGCGTGTGACGGCACGTGTGGCGCTGACGGCACACCGCGACCGCATCACGGCGGCGCTGGCCGGAGATCAATCGCGCATCATTGTGGTCGAGTCACTCGATGATGCCATTGCCCTTTCCGATGCGTATGCGCCGGAGCACCTCGAGATTCACACAAAGAACGCCGAGATCGTGTCGGCCCGGATTCACAACGCGGGAGCAATCTTCGTCGGACCGAACACCCCCGTGTCGCTCGGAGACTACCTTGCCGGTTCGAACCACGTGTTGCCCACCGACGGACATGCGCGCCATGCTGCCGCGTTGGGGCCGGCCACGTTCCTCCGCCCGCGCCAGACCGTGCGATATTCGCGCGACGCCCTCGCCGAGGTGGCCGCTGCCGTCGTGACCTTTGCGAACGCCGAAGACCTTCCCGCTCACGGGGACGCCGTAACCGCCCGATTTGAGGAGCGCTAGATGAACTGTCCGTTCTGCCGAGCGAGCGACACCCGCGTGGTGGACACGCGCGCCACCGACGATGGGCTGGCGATTCGCCGTCGCCGCGAATGTAATGAGTGCAACGGACGCTGGTCGACTACCGAAACCGCGAGCCTCTCGGTAATCAAGCGAAACGGTGTCATCGAACCGTTTTCGCGTGAGAAGATCGTCGCGGGCGTTCGCAAGGCGTGCCAGGGGCGACCGGTGACCGATGCCGATCTCGCCGGACTAGCTCAGCGCGTCGAAGAGACGATTCGTGCCACCGGTGCCTCGCAAATCGACGCGAACGATATCGGACTCTCGATTCTTCCCGAGCTACGCACCATCGACCTCGTCGCCTACCTTCGCTTTGCCAGCGTCTATCAAGCGTTTGAATCGCTCGACGACTTCGAAAAGGCGATCGTCACGCTTCGCGCTGAGGAACGCGCGAAGGAATCCACCTCGTGATCTATCGCGCTCTGTTTCGTATGGTTTTTGCTCGAATGGACCCCGAGCACGCCCACGAGTTCGTCGTGTCGATGCTGGAACTCGGACAGCGACTCGGGCTCACTCGCATGCTTCGCGTCTGGGGGAAACCCGATCCGTCACTGCGGGTTCGCACCCTCGGGCTCGACTTCGAGTCACCATTCGGTCTCGCCGCGGGGTTCGACAAGAACGCCCGCGTATTTCGAATCCTGTGGGGACTCGGTTTCGGCCATGTCGAGGTGGGCACCGTAACCGCTCGCGCTCAAGAGGGAAACCCTCGCCCTCGACTCTTTCGCCTCATCGGCGACCGCGCGCTCATCAATCGAATGGGGTTCAACAACGACGGCGCCGCCGCAATCGAACCGCGGCTGGAGCGTCGGGGCGGGCCGATTGTCGGCGTGAACATCGGCAAGAGTCGAGTGGTCGATGTCGACGAGGCGCTCGAGGACTATCTCGAGTCCACGCGCATCCTCGCGCCACACGCCGATTACCTTGCGGTCAACGTCTCCTCCCCGAACACTCCGGGACTTCGCGGTCTTCAAGAAATCGACAGGTTGGAACCGCTTCTCGTCGCCATCAAGCGCGAGGCCGGGCGCACCCCGGTTCTCGTCAAAATCGCTCCCGACCTCACCGACAAGGGGGTGGACGCGGTCGCCGACCTCGCGCTCCGCATCGGCCTCGACGGCATCATCGCCACGAACACGACCTTGTCCCGTGATCGCCTGACCGCGGATTCCGAAACAATCGATTCAATCGGTGCCGGCGGACTTTCCGGGCCGCCCGTCGCCGACCGGTCGAAGCAGATTCTCATCCGCCTTCGTCGCCGAGTGGGAGCCGACCTGTGCATCATTGCGGTCGGGGGAGTGACCACGGCGAAGGACGTCCGCGAGCGCCTCGCACTCGGTGCGACACTCGTGCAGGGATACACCGCGTTCCTCTACGAGGGTCCGTGGTGGGCGCGCACCGTGACTCGCGGACTCGCCGCGTAGGTTACGAGGGGAACTGTCCGCGCTGAACGCGGGGCTTGGGGGTGCGCAGTGGGCGGAACTGGAATGCGCGAACCGCTCCGTACCACTTCAGTCCGCGTTCGACGTTGCTCGCACCGAATTTTTCGCCCATCAGGCGAACCATCTTGCGCGACCAGATCATCGCATCGGCGACACCGATGAGGAGGAAACCGTAAACCGCGATGAGGAGCGTGGACTGAAGGAGAAGACCGTTGGGCGAGCTTGACCCGAAGTCGGGGAGGAACGTAACAACGACACCGGCGAACATGATGGGAATCATGAATTCACCCACGGTGTACCGCGCATCGACGTAGTCGCGAACGTAGCGGCGCTGCGGACCTTTGTCCCGCGGCGGGAGGTAGCGCTCTTCGCCGGCTTCGTAGCCGGCTCGCGCGGTAAGGCGCTCGGCGGAGCGCTTCCGTCGATCTTCCTTGGTCAGGGACTTGCGCTGCGGAACGAGCGGACGCTTGTTCGCTGCTTCGCGCGCCTTGCGGCTTGGCGTTGCGTGTCCCTTGCCCGTGACGGGCGCGGATTCGGGGGTGTCGGTCACGACGGGTCCTCTCGACGGTTGCTCCTAAGATTACCGTCATGACGGATTCCTCTCGCTCCGTGGACTCGCTCCGCGCCAATGTCGCGCGAGCGCTACCCGCGGCGCTCGACACTCTTACGCAGCTCGTGCGAATTCCATCGGTGTCCTGGGACGGTTTCGACGCCGCCCACGTCGAGGCGTCGGCGGAATTCGTCGCGGACCGCGTGCGCACTCTAGGACTCTTCGATGAGGTCCGGATCGTGCGCGAACCTCACTCCGACGGCCCCGGTCACGGTCAGCCCGCGGTACTCGCCCGACGTGATCCGAAACCGGGATTTCCGACGGTGTTGCTTTACGCGCACCACGACGTGCAGCCCGAGGGCGACCGCGCCGTGTGGCAGAGCGACCCGTTCGAGCCTGAAATCCGCAATGGGCGCATGTACGGTCGCGGCGCGGCGGACGACAAGGCGGGCGTGCTCGTTCACCTCACGGCGCTGGAGCAGTTGCGCGACGTCCTCGGGGATGACCTGTCCATCGGTCTCGCCCTCTTCATCGAGGGGGAGGAGGAGTTCGGGTCACGGTCATTCACGAGCGTGTTGGACCGCCACCTTTCTTTGTTGAAAAGTGACGTCATCGTCGTTGCGGATTCCGACAACCGAACCGTGGACATCCCGTCACTGACGGTGAGCCTTCGGGGGAACACGACCTTCGCCCTGACGGTCTCGACACTGGATCACGCCTCACACTCGGGAATGCTCGGAGGAGCGGTTCCCGACGCGATGATGGCGGCGATGACACTCGTGTCGACTCTTTACACGGCGGACGGTTCGGTCGCGGTCGAAGGGTTGCGGTCCCATTCCGCACCGGTTCCCGATTTCACGGTCGAAGAATTGCGCCACGACGCTGGTCTCAAGGACGGGGTTTCCGAGGTGGGGACGGGACCGATTCTGTCTCGTCTCTGGTTCCAGCCGGCGATCACCGTGACGGGCATCGATGCACCGAGCGTGAAGAACGCTTCGAACACGCTGGTGCCGTCGGTGACGCTCAAGATTTCGGTTCGAGTCGCACCCGGTCAGACCGCACGCGAGGCGTTCGACGTTGTCGCGGCGCATCTTCGTGCCAACGCGCCGTGGGGTGCCCATCTCGAATTCGGTCACGTCGATTTCGGTAACCCGTTCCTCGTTGATGCCTCGGGTAGCGCCGCAAGCCTCGAACTCGATGCGCTTCGTGACGCGTGGGGAGGCGCCGACCCCGTGATGGTCGGTGTTGGTGGTTCGATTCCGTTTGTCGCCGATCTGGTCGACCGATTCCCTGACGCACAGATTCTCATCACGGGAGTGGAAGACCCCGCCTCCCGCGCGCACAGCCCCAACGAGTCACTCTCCATCGCGGTGTTCGAACGCGCGATTCTCGCCGAGACGCTCTTTCTCACACGCCTCAACGACCGCGCCGAGTGAAATTGACAAGGACTGGTAAAATCGGATCATGACCGACATCGCAGGAAACACTCTCACCGCGTCGACGCACGGCGTTACTCTCACTCCGGCCGCCGTCGACAAGGCCAAGGTTCTCATCGCCCGCGAACAGCGTGATGACCTCCGACTACGCCTCGTCGTCAAGGCGGGCGGATGCAGCGGATTCCGTTACGACATGTACTTCGACGAGCGTGACATGGAGGGCGACGCGATCGTCGCCTTCGACGGTGTCGAGGTCGTCATCGACAAGAAGAGTGCACCGTATCTTGACGGAGCGTCCATCGACTACGAAGACACGCTCCAGGCGTCGGGCTTCCAGATCAACAACCCGAACGCGTCGAACTCGTGCGCCTGCGGGGATTCGTTCAACTAAACCTGATTCACCGAAAAACCGCGAAAATCTCCGAATTTTCGCGGTTTTTTCGTGTCAAATCGCACTCCATTCGTATTCGAATGTCCTAGACTGACAACGGAAGACAAGGTTCGTCGAGAGGTTCCCCTGTGTCACACAATCGCCTTCGTTGGATTGCGGCGAGTGCAGCAATTGCCGTCGCATTGACCCTTTCGGGTTGTACGGATCAGGAACTTCGAGGCTGGCTTCCCTCTGAGGCGGGGGTCACGGACCAGACGTCGCGCATCATCGGGCTGTGGTCCACGTCGTGGATCGTGCTTCTCGGTGTGGGCATCCTCACGTGGATTCTCATCCTCTGGGCCGCCATCTCGTATCGCCGTCGCAAGTCGGATACCGGTCTTCCCTCGCAGCTTCGCTACAACGCACCCATCGAGACGTTCTTCACCATCGTCCCGCTCATCCTCATCATCGGGTTTTTCGCATTTACCGCGCGCGATGAAGCGGTTCTCGAACAGGCCAACCCGAACCCCGACTACAAGGTCGAGGTTTACGGTAAGCGTTGGGCGTGGGACTTCAACTACCTCACCGACGGCGTCTATTCGTCGGGAATTCAGGCTCAGGAAAACGATCAAGGGCTCATCGAGGCCGACTCGCTTCCCGTGCTCTACCTGCCTGTCGGTAAGTCCGTTGAGATTGACCTCGAGTCGCGGGACGTCAATCACTCGTTTTGGATCGTCGACTTCTTGTACAAGAAGGACATGATCCCTGGTCAGACGAATCACTGGTATTTCACTCCCGAAAAAGAGGGAACGTACCGCGGAAAATGCGCCGAACTGTGTGGCGAGTACCACTCGCTCATGCTGTTCACGGTGAAGGTCGTCTCGCAAGAGGAATTTGACGCACAGATGCAGGCGCTACGTGACGCGGGTAACGAAGGCCGACTCGGACCTGAGTACAACGCGAATCACAATCTTCCCGGTAAAGACGGAAACACGGAAGGCTAAGGCACCACGCCATGACCACTACAGCTCCTCGCCCCACTGCGGCCATTCCCGCGGGCTCCAGCTCGCCCAAGGCTGGCCGACTCGGCTCCGTCTTCCTCGATTACCTGACGACAACGAACCACAAGACCATCGGGTACATGTACTTTTACACGTCGTTCGTGTACTTCCTGATTGCCGGGGTGATGGCGCTCATCATCCGCGGACAGCTCTTCGAGCCCGGAATGAGCCTCGTCACGAAAGAGCAGTACAACCAGCTCTTCACGATGCACGGAACACTCATGCTGCTCATGTTCGCGACTCCGCTCTTTGCGGCGTTCGCTAACGTGCTGATGCCGTTGCAGATCGGTGCGCCCGACGTCGCGTTCCCGAGACTCAACGCTCTCGCTTTCTGGTTCTATTTCTTCGGCTCGGCCGTCGCTACCGCCGGATTCCTCACCCCGCAGGGTGCGGCGTCGTTCGGGTGGTTCGCGTACACCCCGCTGTCGACGACCACCTACACGCCCGGAGTTGGTGCGAACATGTGGGTGTTCGGTCTCGGTCTCTCCGGTTTCGGAACCATCATGGGTGCCGTCAACTTCATCACCACCATCATCACGATGCGCGCACCGGGAATGACGATGTGGCGCATGCCCGTCTTCACGTGGAACACGCTCATCACCTCGCTGCTCGTCATCATGGTGTTCCCCGTGTTCGCGTCGGCCGCGCTCGCGCTCGGATCGGACCGCGTTTTCGGCTCGCACGTTTACGATGCTGAAACCGGGGGAGCGATCCTCTGGCAACACCTCTTCTGGTTCTTCGGCCACCCCGAGGTGTACATCATCGCGCTGCCGTTCTTCGGACTCGTCTCCGAAATCATTCCGGTGTTCGCGCGCAAGCCCATCTTTGGTTACAAGACCCTCATCTTTGCAACAATCGCCATCGCGGCATTGTCGATGACCGTGTGGGCGCACCACATGTACGTCACGGGAAGCGTTCTGCTTCCGTTCTTCGCCCTGATGACTATGCTCATCGCCGTCCCGACGGGGGTCAAGATCTTCAACTGGGTTGGAACGATGTGGCGAGGGTCGATCACCTTTGAAACCCCGATGGTCTTCGTGCTCGGCTTCCTCGTGTCGTTCGTCTTCGGCGGCCTTACCGGTGTCATCCTGGCTTCGCCGCCGCTCGACTTCAACCTGTCCGACTCGTACTTCGTCGTCGCGCACTTCCACTACGTGATCTTCGGAACTGTGGTCTTCGCGATGTTCGCGGGCTTCTACTTCTGGTGGCCCAAGTGGACCGGAAAGATGCTCCGTGAAGATCTCGGACACCTTCACTTCTGGTTGCTGTTCATTGGCTTCCACATGACGTTCCTCATCCAGCACTGGGCGGGAGTTATGGGTATGCCGCGTCGTTATGCGACGTACCTTCCGGAAGATGGATTCACGTGGATGAACCAGCTCTCGAGTGTTGGCGCCATCATTCTCGCCGTCTCGATGATTCCGTTCCTGTACAACGTGTGGTGGACCAAACGCAACGCACCGATGGTGGGGGTCAACGACCCGTGGGGCTACGGTCGCTCGCTCGAATGGGCGACGTCGTGCCCGCCGCCGCGTCACAACTTCACCTCGATCCCGCGCATTCGCTCGGAGTCGCCGGCGTTCGACCTCAACCACCCCGAGGTCGCTCCCGCGGGTTACCTGGACACCAAGTAAGGGGCACACCGAATGAAGACCAACGTCACTCTGTTCCTCGGGCTCTCCGCCTTCTTCCTGCTTTTCGCCGTGATCTACCCGACCTGGGTGTTCATCTCGGGTCGTCAGACGGAGTGGGTCGGAACGATCGGCATTCCTCTCACCTTCATCATGTTCCTGCTGCTCGGAAGCTTTCTGCTACTCAACCTTCGTCGTCAGGGCGGGGGAGTGCTTCCCGAGGACAGCCTCGTTGCCGACGTTGACGACGGTGACACCGAAATGGGTTATTACCTTCCGTGGTCGTGGTGGCCGTTCTTCGCCGGCGCCGCCGGCGGTGTGGCAATGCTCGCGATGAGCATCGGAATTTGGCTCGCGCTTTTCTCGCTCGGCCTTGTTGTCATCACCTTCATTGGGTGGTTCTTCGAGCCGTTCCGTGGTGGAGCGTACCGACGCTAAAAACATACCCCTGCTGTTGAGTCACGGACGTCCCTCGGGGCGTCCGTGACTCGTCGGTGGTGAAGCCTAGAGTTGTCCCGTGAGTACAACAAAACCAGAGCCCTCCGAACAACCCGAAGACGAACCCGACGTTCCTCCGGTCGAGATTGAAATACCAATCGAACCGGGAAAGACCACCGCGTCGTTTGATGTTCCCGAGGGGACCCGCAACGTCACCATCAACATCGACCCCGCTCTTCTCGGTCGATCCGGCGGTGGGCCGCCCCAAGAGAACTCGTTCCAGAGCTGTTCGCGGTCGTGCGGAGGCGTCGTGCTCAGCTGTCTCGGTGTCTTTTTCGTTGTATGGCTCATCGGCGCACTCTTCGCCCGCTGACGAAGGGCACCAGCGCGACGGCCAACACGTGAGGCCCTCACCCGATGGGTGAGGGCCTCACTGTCGTTGAACCTTAGTGGTGACCGTGGTGGACCGACTCGAGCTCCTTCGTGGTGACCGGTGCGATGCGGTCCTCGAAGTAGAAGCGCGAGAGCGACGCACGCATGCGCGTTCCGACGGTGATCTTCCCGCGTTTGTTGGGTCGAACCTGTGCCGGAGCGTACTCCTCGTAGGAGACGAGACGCCACTGCTCGTACTCGTCGAGCGGGTAGTGAATTTCCTGGTATTCGCCACCGGGGAGGCGAACGATGCGACTCGACTCGTAACCGTGGAGAACCATCTCGCGGTCCTTGCGCTGGAGGGCAAGAGCGATCTTTTTGGTCGCCCAGAACGCGATGATCGGTCCGACAATGAGGAAGATCTGCAGGGTGCGAATCACGCCCTCGATCGTCAGTCGGAAGTGCGTCGCAAAGAGGTCCGATGCGGCGGCAGCCCACAGTACTCCGTAGAACGTGACGCCCGCCGCGCCGATTGCGGTGCGAGTCGGGTTGTTTCGCGGACGGTCGGCGATGTGGTGTTCGCGCTTGTCGCCCGTGATCCACGCCTCGATGAAGGGGTAGATGGCGACGATGATGATGAACACCATGAGCACGATGATGGGCGTGAGGATGTTCCACGACCACGTGTCGCCGCCGGCGACGTACTCCCAACCGGAAGGGATGAGTCGGAGCATGCCGTCGGCAAATCCGATGTACCAGTCGGGCTGTGTTCCCGCCGAAACGGGGGAGGGGTCGTACGGTCCGTAGGTCCAGATCGGGTTGATCGTGACCAGTGACGCGATCGCCATGATCACACCGAACACGAGGAAGAAGAATCCACCGGCCTTCGCGGCGAACACGGGGAGGATAGGCGCTCCGACGACGTTCTCGTTGGTGCGACCGGGTCCCGCGAACTGGGTGTGCTTGTTCACGATGAGCAGCACGAGGTGTACCGCGAGCAACGCGATGACCAGCGCGGGGAGCAGCATGATGTGAAGCACATAGAGGCGCGGGATGATGTTGTCGCCGGGGAATTCGCCGCCGAAGAGGAGGTACGAAATCCAGGCGCCGATTCCCGGAATCGATTTGACCATTCCGTCGATGATGCGCAGACCGTTGCCGGAGAGAAGGTCGTCGGGAAGCGAGTATCCGGTGAATCCCTCGGCCATGGCGAGAATGAAGAGTCCGAAACCGATGACCCAGTTGATTTCACGCGGCTTGCGGAAAGCGCCCGTGAAGAACACGCGAAGCATGTGCAGCCCGATAGACGCGACGAAGAGAAGTGCGGCCCAGTGGTGAACCTGACGCATCAACAATCCGCCACGAACGTCGAAGGTCAGGTCGAGTGTCGAGGAATACGCGACCGACATCTGGATGCCCTTGAGCGGTGCGTAGGAACCGTTGTAGTGAACCTCGACCATCGACGGCTCGTAGAAGAAGGTGAGGAACGTTCCCGACAGAAGGATGACGACGAACGAGTACAACGCGATTTCGCCGAGCATGAACGACCAGTGGTCGGGGAAGATCTTTCGGCCGAGGAACTTGACGGCTCCCGAAAGGCTCGTTCGCTCATCGAGGTAGTTGGCTACTCCGCCCACGAATCGCATTCCGCGACCCGAGGATTGCTTGTTCTGTGTTGCGACGGTCATCGTGCACGCTCCCAATAGCTCGGTCCGACAGGTTCAAGGAAGTCGCTCTGCGCGACGAGATAGCCCTCGGCGTCCACGGCGATGGGGAGCTGCGGGAGGGGTCGGGCGGCCGGTCCGAAGATGACCGCACAGTGGTTCGACACGTCAAACTGCGACTGGTGGCAGGGGCAGAGAAGGTGGTGCGTCTGCTGTTCGTAAAGCGCGACCGGGCACCCGACGTGGGTGCAAATCTTGGAATACGCGACGATGCCGTCGTACGACCAACCCTTACGGTCTTCCGCTTCGTTGAGGTCGGCGAGGGGGAGACGCATGAGTAGTACCGCCGCCTTCGCCTTCTCGTCAAGGAAGCCCTCTTCGACATCGCCGAGAGTTTCGGGGATGACGTGGAATGCCGATCCGATAGTCACTTCGCTGGCCTTGATGGGGACACCGTTGGGGTCGCGGGTGAGGCGCACGCCCTTCTTCCACAGGGTGTGGTTGAGCAACTCCTGCGGCGACTTCGACGGGGCGAGGTCACGGAAAAGCGCGATTGCGGGGATGGGGAACGCGACGAGCGCGCCGATGAGCGAGTTGCGAAGCACTCGACGCCGGGTCCAGCCCGACTCCTTGTTGGCTTCGGTAAAGATCTCCGCCGCACGCGAACGCGTTGCGTCGTCGCCGCGGGTTCCGTGGCGTTCCTCGACGAGTTCGTGTCCGTGCATGAGCGCTTTGGCCCAGTGAACGGCTCCGACTCCGAGGGTGAGGAGGCCGGCGGCGATCGCAATTCCGACGAACAGGTTGTTCAGACGGGTCGACAGAAGATCACCGGGGACGATGGGGAAGATGAAGTTGAGGACAAACGCCGCGACAGAGAGGATTGCGGAGAGCAGGAACAAGAACGAAACGCCCCGCTCTGCCCCCTTCTCACGGGCGGGCGACTCGTCCGTCACGCGCTGGTGCTCGGGCTCAAATCCCGGGTTCTGAAGGCGGTCGGGACGCGCTACGGCGGAACCGGCACTTACCTCGAGTTCGTTGCTCTTGTCAGCCATGGGGTGACCTTTCTGATGAAACCTAGTTCGACTTTGCCGTGAGCCAGATGGTGATGGCGACGAGGCCACCGAGGGCGAAGATCCAGACGAAGAGCCCCTCCGAAACGGGGCCCAGTGCACCGAGGTCGAGACCGCCGACCGAAGGGTTCTCGTCGAGGTACTTGAGATAGGCGATGATGTCGCGCTTCTCATCGGCAGTGATGTTCATGTCCGAGAAGACGGGCATGTTCTGCGGACCGGTGACCATCGCCGCGTAAATGTGAACGGGATCGATGTTGTGGAGGTTGGGAGCGTACTTGCCTTCGGTGAGCGCACCGCCGGCGCCCGCCACGTTGTGGCACATCGCGCAGTTGATGCGGAACAGTTCGGCGCCGTTGGCGGGGTCACCGCCCTGAAGCGATGCCTCGGTGGGAACGGTGGGGCCGGGAGCAAGGGTAGCGACCCACGCCGCCATCGCATCGATTTCGGGTTGCGTGAACTGTACGGGCTTCTTCTCCGCCTGGGGGCCTGAGCCCGACATCGGCATGCGGCCCGTTCCGACCTGGAATTCGACCGCGAGTGCGCCGACACCGATGAGCGACGGGCCGGCCTTGGTTCCTTCGGCGTTGAGGCCGTGGCACGAGGCGCAGTTCGCCGCGAAGAGTGCCTTGCCGTCGGTCACTTCAACGGCGGTGACGGTGGATTCTTCGGCCGTTGCTGCGCCCGTGAAAGCGGCATACGCGCCACCCGAGACAAAGAGTCCGACGACGAGAAGTGCGACGGAGGCGAGCGGGTGACGACGCCCGCGGCGGTTTTCAGAGCGTGACATTAATCTCTTCCGATGCTATTTCAGGACGTAAATGACGAGGAACAGGCCGATCCACACCACATCGACGAAGTGCCAGTAGTAGGAGACGGCCACCATCGACATCGCGTCGCGGTGGGTGAAAACCTTGATTGCTTTGAGTCGGCCGAGCATGAGGATGAAGGCGATGAGACCGACGGTCACGTGAAGTCCGTGGAAACCGGTCGTGAGGTAAAAGCCGGCACCGTAGGCGTCGGTGTTGAGCATGAGCCATTCCGAGGTGAGCGTCGCGTACTCGAAGACCTGACCGACGACGAAGAATGCGCCCATCGCGTAGGTGAGCCAGAACCACTCAGTGACACCCCACTTCGAGGGAGCCCAGCCGGTGCGACGAACCTGGAGACGCTCGGCGGCAAAAACGCCGAACTGGCAGGTCACTGACGAGAGGACAAGCACCGTCGTGTTGATCGTCGAGAACGGAATGTTCAGCTTCGCCGACTGCTCCGCCCACACTTCGGGAGCCATCGCGCGAAGGGAGAAGTAGATCGCGAAGAGACCCGCGAAGAACATCACCTCGCTCGCGAGCCAAACGATTGTTCCGACAGCGACCGAATTGGGCCGGTTGACAACCGACTGCGGTCTAATCATGGAAGCGCTAGTCACTCTTCTATTATGTCGAATTTCGTTCGGGGCGTGACGATATTTGGGCGTTTTCTCGCGGATTTTCCGACATTTTTCCTCAAATCGTTTCGATTGCGGGCGATAGGGTAGGGGAGTGACCGCAGCCATTTCCCCCGCTTTGATCGAATCGCTACTCGCCGGGCGGAACTTGACCGTTGCCGAGGCCTCGAACGCAATGACCGCGGTGATGAATGGTGAGGTGAGCGAGCCGCGACTCGCGGCATTTCTCATTGCGCTTCGCGCCAAGGGGGAGTCGGTGGACGAGGTCGTCGGATTCCGCGACGCGATCCTCGAGGCAGCACTTCCGCTTCCCGTGTCGACCGATGCCGTCGACATCGTCGGTTCGGGCGGCGACCCGATAGGGGTCATCAACGTGTCGTCCATCGCCGCAATCGTGGTGTCCGCGGCGGGAACGCCCGTAATCAAGCACGGAAACAGGGCGGCGAGCTCGAAATCGGGGGCGAACGACGTGCTGACCGCCCTCGGCATCGACATTTCGCTGGATCCCGCGGGAGTGGCTCGCGTTTTCGCCGAAATCGGTGTGACGTTTGTCAACGCGATGGTCTTCCACCCCGGTTTCCGCAATGCCGGCCCCGTCCGTGGTGAGCTCGGAATCCCCACAATCTTCAACGTCCTCGGGCCACTCTGTAATCCCGCGCGTCCCGAGGCGAACGCACTCGGAATGTCCAACCCCGCTCGAATTCCGCTCGCGGTGGGTCTTTTTCAACAGCGCGGTGCGACGGCCTTGGTCTACCGGGGCGAAGACGGAATCGACAAAATTACAACGACCGGTCACTCCAAGGTGGTCGAGGTGACACGCGGATCGGTCACGGAGCACGACTTCGACCCGCGGGAGATCGGGTTCGCCTTTTCGAGCGTTGACGAAATCCGTGGCGGAACTCCCGACCACAACGCCGACCTCGCACGACGAGTACTCGCTGGCGAAACCGGCGCTGCGCGCGACATCATTCTGCTCAACTCGGCTGCGGGCATTGTCGCGCACAAGCTTTCCAACAATCCCGCTGAGCGCGACCGACCGTTTGTCGAGCGAATGGCCGAGGGCGTGACTATCGCCGCGCAGTCGATCGACTCGGGTGCGGCGAGTGCGAAACTCGATGCGTGGGTCGCCGCGACACACTAACGCCGACGCCCCAATGTGACGGAGAAGCGGGGCGTTCAGTTGCCCAATGGCTGTAAAAACGCTATTCTGACATAATGTATATTATCGGATAACACGCGCGACCACGTCGGCCAGGCCGGGCGGCCCGAGGAACGGCTGTTCAACGTCCAACTCCGCCAGAGTCCACCACCGAACATCCAGAACGTCTTGCTGCTCGGATTCGGTCCAGCCTGAACGGTCGAGTTCGAACGGTTCGGTTTGGTAGCCGTAAAAATGGTCAACGTACGAGTGAAAGTTCTCGCCGTCGGGCCAATCCCAATAACCGGGAACGACGTCGATCGGGCCGGTCAGCTCAGCGGTGTTGATTACCAAACCGGTCTCCTCGCGCAGCTCCCGCACGGCCGCCTCGATCGGTGTTTCGCCGTCGTCGATCCCTCCACCCGGCGTGATCCATCGCGGAGGGAGCCCCACACGCGACTCGAAGTGAGTGAGCATCAACAGGAAGCGGCCGCCACCGTCGTGCAACACGATGCGCGCGGTTTCGCGGTGTGTGACGTGGGTGCGCCCCTCGGGGTGATTCACTTGCCCGACTTGTCGACGAGACCGAACGCGCGCATCGACACCTGAACCATCGGTCCGATGCCGACCACGAACAACAGCGTCCCAAGTCCGACCGGGCCGCCCAGCGCGATGCCGATGAGCGTCGCACCACCCTCTAGCACCGTGCGAACCAGCCAGACCGGCTTCCCGAACTTTTTGACGGAACCGGTCATCAGTCCGTCACGTGGGCCGGGTCCGAGTCGAGCGCCGATGTATACCCCGGTACCGAGGGCGATGATGGACATTCCGAGGATGTACCAGCCCGCTTGACCCCACAGCCCCCAGGTTGCCGCGTCGGGCACGAATTTGAGCGACAAATCCACAAAAGGTCCGATGAGAAGCGCATTAAAGACGGTTCCGAGCCCCGGCATCTGCTTGAGCGGAATCCAGAGCAACAGGATGAGCGCACTCGCGAGAACCGTGGCCAGGCCGAAACTCATTCCCGTGATGTTGGCGAGGCCTCGACCAAAAACGTCCCACGGCGCGAGGCCGATGGTAGCGCGAATCTGAAATGCGATCCCCAGCCCGAAAAGGTAAAGCCCGACGATGAGCCGAAGCAGGACGAGCGGCTTGGGAAACTCGATCGACGCCACGGAGCGCGGCTTATTTCTCGAAATACGAGACGTCGCCGACGAGACGGGTATTGTCCGCAGGGACGGGCTCGACGGCCGCGAGGACGATCTCGGCGGCGAACTCCGACACGTTGTAGAGCTTTCCGACGGCTTCCTTGCGGGCGTCGATGGCCCCGGGATTGGCGCGGTCGAGCAGGGTCGCGGTGACGGTGCCCTCAATCATGTCTCCCGACACGACGACGAAGTCGATGCCGTCCGCTGCGAGGCTCGGAATCAGCTCGCGGAGGGCGTCCTCCCCCGCGCGCTTCGACAGCGCGACAGGAAGGTATTCGGGCATCGTGTCGACTGTGCGGATGTAGTGCGCCTGGTGGCTGGTGACGAAAACTACGCGCGACCCGGCGTGCAACAGCGGGCGAAGCGTGGTGAGGGCGTTGACCTGAGCATCGCGGTTGAGCGTCATCGCGTAATCCTCGCCCTTGCCCGCCTCCATACCGCCCGATGCGTTGAGAACGAGGATGTCGAGCCCGCCGAATTCCTTGTCGAGGGTGTCGCGTAGTGCCGTGATGGTCGAATAGTCGGTGAGATCCGCTCCCACGGTGATGGCGTCTCCGCCGTTGTCGCGAATCCCGGCGGCCACCTTCTCGGCGCGCGCCTCCTTGTCGCGGTAATTGATGGCGACCCGTGCCCCCGCTTCGGCGAGATATTGCGCCGTGTCGGCACCGATTCCGCGGGACGACCCCGTCACGAAGGCGGTCTTTCCCGCGAGTTGTCCGGGCTTCAAGGGGTTAGCGCTCATGGGGAAACACTACCAACCAAACCGCGCGTGATACGGTGCGGGAGTGACGTTCCTCACGCGCGATTTCGCCTTTTTTGACCTGCCCGGTCCGCGCATTTTCGCGCATCGCGGGTTGCACACCGAATTCCCCGAGAACACCGCGGGAGCCTTCCGGGCGGCGCTCGCGGCCGGTGCTCGTTACCTCGAAACCGATGTGGTTGCATCGCGGGACGGCACAGCGATGGTCGCCCACGACCTCACCCTCGACCGCATCGCGGGAGATTCGAGGGCGCTCGCCGAGGTTTCGGCCGCCGAGCTCGCCGACATCGACCTCGGCGGTGAGGGGTTCATCACGCTCCGTCGTGCTCTCGAGGAGTTCCCCACCGCGCGATTCAACATCGATGTCAAGGATTTTCGAGCGATTCCCGACCTCGTCAACACAGTTCGCTCGATCGATGCCCGAGACCGTGTGCTCGTGACGTCATTTTCCGCCACCCGTCGTCGTTCGGTCGCTGCCGAATTACCCGATGTGGCAAGTAGTGCCGCTTCGACGGAATTTCTCCGCATTTTCGCCACTTCGCGCCTGGGGATAACTCCCCCGCTCCCCCGAATTCAGGCTCTGCAGATCCCTGCCCGAGCGCTCGGGCTCGACACCGTCACGCCTGCTCTGATCGACCGCTATCACCGGGCGGGTCTCGAAGTGCACGTCTGGACGATTAACGACCCGCGCGAGATGCGCCGGCTTCTGGATCTCGGTGTCGATGGCATTGTCACGGATCGGGCCGACCTAGGGCTTGAATTGGATAATTTTTAGCCGAATCTTGGCTTTCTCTCAGGGAATATGTGGGCGGTCTGTGGTCTTCTAACAGGTAGGCCACAAGCCGAAGGAGGAACACATGAGCGAAAAAAGATTGCGCGGCACACGACTGGGTTCGGTCAGTCTCGAATCCGAGGTCGGAGTCGAATTCGCCCCTACCCAGATCGCCACTTTCCGCACGGAACAGGGTGAAGAGTTCTCGGTCCGATTCGCGGCCGACGCTGAACTCCCCTACGACTGGACGTCACCGAGGAGCGGCACCAAAGGACGCCGACTCGATGCCAAGGGCAAGCCCATCGAGGGCGTCGATCCCAACGCGCCAACTCCCCCGCCGACTCCCGTGACGCACTGGGAGCAGCTTCTCAAGCGCCGTACGATTCCGGAGCTCGAGGTCATTCTCGCCGATCGAATCGCCGAAATGCGTGCCAACGGGCAGCTCACGTCGACCGAACGTCGTAAATCGGCCTAGTACCGACCGATAAGCCGGAGAAGTCCCCAACCGGTAATTCGAAGGAACGCTTCGACCACGATGCCGAGGTGCATTTTTGAGGTGCCATGAGCGCGTTCGGCGAACCGAATGGGATGTTCGACCACCAACCCTCCGCGTCGTTCGATGCGATCCGCGATTTCAATCTGGAAGCAATACCCACTCGAGGCGATGCTGTCGAGTCGGATTGCACGGAGTGCATCGACCCGAATTGCGCGGAAACCTGCGGTGAGGTCTCCGATGTGGGAATGAAGGGCAAGGCGGGCGTAAATGTTCCCGGCACGCGAGATGAGTTGCCGAAGCGGATTCCATCCGACGACGGCCCCCTCCGGAATCCAGCGAGACCCGATGACGAGTTCAGCGGAAATGGATCGCGCGATGCGCACCAACACAGGCACGACCGCAGGGTCGTGGGACCCGTCTGCATCCATCTCGACGACCCAGTCGTAATCGCGCTCAAACGCCCACCGGAAGCCGGCGATGTAGGCGGGGCCGAGCCCCTCTTTGGTCCGTCGGTTGAGGACGTGAATTCGACGATTGTGCTCTGCGTAGGCAGCGACGAGGTCGGCAGTGCCATCGGGCGAACCGTCATCGACGACAAGAACGTCGACGTTGGGTGCCGCGAGGGAAAGGCGATCGAGCACGTCGATCACCGACTCGCGCTCGTTGTACGTCGGAATGATGACCAGCGCGTCACTCACGCGGTGCGCCGCCGGAACACGGTGACAATCGGAGCGACGCCGATGAACATCAGGGCGATCTCGAGCGGATAACCAATGACGCTCGCCGGCGTGACCACGGTGGAGAGGGGGACGTCCTTGACCATGGTTCCCGCAGTGAAGGGTGCGAGCCGATCGATGTCACTACCGTCGGGCAGGATCATGGCACTCACACCGACCGTGGACACGTTGACGACCGAACGACCGGTCTCCACCGCTCGCAAGCGTGCGATTTGCAGTTGTTGAATCGACTCGTCGGAGTGTCCGAAATCGGAGTTGTTCGTCGGGGCGAAGATGACGTTGGCTCCTTCGGCGAGCATCGAACGGAAAATACCGTCGTCGACGATGTCGTAACAGATTGCGATGCCCGCCACCGCCTCGCCGACTTTCATGACGGTGTCCCGGGTTCCCTGCGTGTAATCACGCGGCACCATGTCGAACATCGACGGAGCGAGCGGGTAGAAGAATTCACGGGCCGGCAAATACTCGGCGAACGGCACCGGATGAATCTTGTCGTATTGATCGACCGCGCCCGAGCCGGCACGCCATTGAAGCACCGAGTTGAAGGTCTTGTCCCCGGATTGGGTGATCGTGCCGAAGATGAAATCGGCGCGGAATTGGGTTGACACGAGATCGGCAATCGCGGCAGTCGACGAGTTGCGCAGCGGGTCGACGTCCATCGCGTTCTCGGGCCAAATGACGACATCGACATCCCCAACGGGCGTCGCCGTCAGCGCCGAATAGTGTTGCTGGATCGAGTCACCGGGCGAGGCGGTCGAGAACAGTGCCGAATCGGAGTTCCCTTGAACGGCGGCGACGCGAATCGAGCCAGTGCCGGCATCGACGAGCATGAGATACGGGATCGGCAGCATGAGGGCGACCACGGCAACCACGCCCCCGAGGTGAACAGCTTTTCCTTTGATGACCGGGACGTTCTGCCACACGAAGGTCGCAAAGAGAGACGCGATGACGATGACGGCGCTCGCGCCCGTCATGCCCCACATCGTCACGAGATAACGAAACGGAGTGTCGGCAAGAGCCTGAATTGCACGACCCCAGGCGAAACCGCCCCACGGCCACTGTGCGGCGATGGATTCGCGCGCAATCCACGTCGCACCGAGCAACACGCTGGCACTGAGGCGGCCCACGAACGAGTGAAGGTTCATGCGGTCGACTCCGCGCCACGACGCTACGAACAGGATGCCACCGAGAGCGAACATCACCGCCTGTTGGCTGACCAATCCCAACCACGGAACCACCCCGAGATAGACCGTGAGCCACCGGGCGACGGACCCGTAATAGACGAAACCCGCGACAAACCCGAGCAGGATTCCCTGGCGAACGGTCGCGCCGCGAAACGAGAAGACGATGGCGGGGATTCCGACGAAAATGAGCGGCCAGATGCCGGGCTCGGGCAGCGCAAGACTGGCCGCCAGTGCTCCGAGTCCCGCGAGGAGCAGGCGTCGAACGAGCGGTTTCATCGTCTCAGCCTAACTTCTAGAGCGTGGCGGAATCGGCAACGATTCCCCGGCGGATCATGGGGATGGCATCACGGGCGACTCGCGCGATCTCGGTGGGGGCGGCGTGCGCGATCTGGTCGAGTGAATCGACGACCTGCTTCGCCCAGCGCACAAAATCGCCTCCGGCAAGCCCGCATTCCCGCAGGACGTCTTCGAGACGTTGACCCTTCGCCCACCTCTGGATGCCGAGGGCGAGTCCGAACGCGAGCGGTGGCGTCACGTCGAGGTCGTTGAGTTCCTCGGCGTCCGAGATCGAATCCCACAGCCGTTCCATGTCGATGACGACCCGACCGAACTCCCCCTTGGGCACGCGAAGGTTGGGGTTGTATTCGTCGTCACGACGGGATTCATAGATTGCGGTGGAGAGAGCCGCGGCGAGTGCCGGACCGTCGAGTCCTTCCCACAACCCTTCACGGATGCATTCCGAGACGAGAAGATCCCGCTCGCCGTAGATGCGTTGAAGCGCGAAGCCAGCGTCGGTCAGGCTGAAATCGTCGTCGGTGCCGTCGAGATATCCCCGCGCTTCGAGCACCCGACAGACCCGGTCGAAGATCGACGCGATCGCCCCCGTCTTCGACTTGATCTGATTCGCGAGACGGTCGGTTTGACTCTGCAACTTCCAGAACCTCTCCCCCCAGCGCGCGTGCTTCTCACGCTCGGGGCACGGGTGGCACGGGTGTTTGCGAAGTCGTCCGCGGAGCTTCTCGATTTGGTCGGCACGACGCTTGGCGTTCGCGTGACTTCCACCACGGTTGGACTTGCCCTCGAGGTCGGAGATCTCACGGCGGAGTTTCGCATATTCGCGGAAGTCGCCGAGGTGGCACTCCATCGCCGCCGAGTATTCCCCGAGCGACTTCTGATTCGTGCGCACCTGGACCGCCATGTCGACGACCGCGCGGTCGGCCTGGAATTGGGCGAACGAGCGTTCCAGGATTTCACGGGCTTCCGTGCGTCCGTAGCGCTCGATGAGGTTGACCGCCATGTTGTAGGTGGGGCGAAAGCTCGAATACAGCGGATACGAACGACGTGACGCGAGCGAGCCGAGTGCGTGGGGGTTCATGCCCTCGCGCCAGAGGATGACCGAATGCCCCTCCACGTCGATTCCGCGTCGACCGGCACGGCCCGTCAGTTGGGTGTACTCCCCTGGCGTGATGGGCACGCGCGATTCCCCGTTGTACTTGTCGAGTTTGTCGAGGATGACGCTTCGGGCGGGCATGTTGATTCCGAGTGCGAGTGTCTCCGTTGCATACACGAGCTTGACCAGCTTGCGACGGAAAAGGTGCTCGACGACCTCCTTGAACACGGGAATGAGCCCGGCGTGGTGCGCGGCGACACCGGCGAGCAGCGAATCCTCCCATTCGTGGAACCCGAGCGAGGCAAGGTCGTCCCCCGTGAGGTGCGAGGTTCGTTCCTCGATGACGCGGCGGATTTCCTGGCGTTCGTCATTGTTGGTCAGAACGTTCCCCGAAAACAGCACGTCACGCACCGCGTTGTCACACCCCTTGCGGGAGAAAATGAAGTGAATGGCGGGCAGCATCGTGTGATCGTTGAGAACCTCGGCGACCTCCATGGGCTCCGAACGGCGTTCGCGGGGACCCTTCTGGTCAAACCGGCTGCGCACGCGCTCCCGCGGGAACGACCGTCGGCCGTGTCCCCCGCCGGCTCCCGATCCGAATCGGTGTTGGCCGCGACCGAGCCCCTGCACATCGCGGTGAATGCGCGGCGGGTTCTGAAACTCTCCGCCCGGCTCGAACAGTTCGTATAGTTCGCCGCGGGCGTAAACGTGCTGAAAAAGGGGAACGGGACGTTCCTCCGAGACGATGATGTCGGTCTCCCCGCGCACGGCACGGAGCCATTCGCCGAATTCCTCGGCATTGGACACCGTTGCCGAGAGGGAGACCATGATGACGTCGGTGGGGAGGTGGAGGATCACTTCCTCCCAGACCGGCCCTCGGAATTTGTCGGCCAGGAAGTGCACCTCGTCGAGGACGACGAAACGGAGGTGCGTCAGAAGATCGCTTCCCGCGTACAGCATGTTGCGGAGAACCTCGGTTGTCATCACGAGAATGCGCGCGGTCGGGTTGATGCTCGTGTCGCCGGTGAGCAAGCCGACCTCGTCGACGCCGTACACCGCCTGCAGGTCCTGGAACTTTTGGTTCGACAACGCCTTCATGGGCGTTGTGTAGAACGTCTTGTCGTCGAGGTTTTGTTGCCCCAAATAGACCGCGAAATCGGCAACCACGGTCTTTCCCGCACCCGTCGGCGCCGCGACGAGCACCCCCCTGCCCGCTTCGAGGGACTCGCACGCTCGCAGCTGAAATGAGTCGAGCGGGAACGGGCGGGAACGAACGAATTCGTCGAGGGTGATCGTCATCACGCCACCGCGCGCTTCGCGACACGGCGGTCGCGGATCGTCGCGACGAGTGCTGCGAGGAAATAGAGCGCCAGCATGGGAATGGCGAGAAGGAACATCGACACAACATCGGCCGCGGGGGTGGCCAACGCGGTGAAGGTGGTGATGCCGACGACCGCCCAGCGCCAGCCCGCAAGAATTCCTTTGGCGGAAAGGATGCCGGTGAAGTTAAGCAGCACGAGGAACACGGGGAGAACGAAACCGACCCCGATGGCCAGCACGAACTTGATGGAGAAGTCGAGGTAATACTTCGCGGTGAGGAGGGTTGTCGACCCTTCGGGCGCGAAACTCGTCATCAGTTCGACGACGTGAGGGAACACCCACCACCCGGCGGCACAGCCCGCGAGAAAAAGCGGGATGGAGGTCAGGAGGAAGCCGAACGCGTAGCGCTTCTCCCGTCGCACGAGCGCGGGGGTCACGTACGACCAAATCTGCCAGAGCCAGACGGGGCTTGACCCCACGATGCCGATTGTCATCGCGATGGAGAGCTTCGTGTCAAACGCCTCGGAAATGGAGGTGTAATTGATCGTTGCAATGCGCCCGCTGGCGCTGGCTACCTCGAGGAGCGGTGCGGCCAGCAAGGCCCAGACCGAGTCGGCGACGAGGAAGCCGGCGATGGTGCCGATGGCAACACCGAACGCCGCGAACATCAAACGACGACGGAATTCGACGAGGTGTTCGCCGAGCGACATGCGCCCCTCGGGATTGCGCGCCATCGCTACTTCGCGGGCTTGTCGCTCTTGTCGTCGCCCTTGGGCTTCATCTCGCTGCGGAAGATTTTGAGCGACTCGGCGAGGCTCTTCGCGAGGCCGGGCAGCTTGTTCGCACCGAAAACGAGCAGGATGACGACGAGCAGGATGAGGAAGTGCCATCCGTTGAGATTGCCGAGCATGCGGACTCCTTGCGTTCGCCTCTCAGTCTACCGAGCGCGTTGTCAGGCGCGGTACGCGGCGAGTGCCACGGAGGCGTGGTCGACGATGTGCTTTTGTACATCGGACGGCTCAGTGACGGTCGCGACACCGGCGAGGACCGACACCATGCGCACCGCGGTTTCGGCGAAGGTGAAGGGAAGCGTGATGGTAGTGAGATCGCCGCGGGTGACGGGACGGTCGCCGGGACGGCGATACGCCGCGATGAGCGGGAGCGCCTCGGAATCGAGTGTGACGGTCACCTGGAGGTCGTCGTCGCGTTCGACGAAGAGCGGCCCAACGAGGGCGAGTGCATCGAACTCGCGGGGCTCGATGGCGACATCGAGAATTTCGAAGTCGTCGATCGAGTCGAGGTTGAACGTTCGAATCTCAGTGCGCTCGTAGCAGTACCCCTTGAGATAGCGACTTCCGCGATCGACGTCCTGACGGTAGGGGTCGACCTCGCGCACCGAGCGCTCTCCCTTGTTATTCGTGTACGCGAAACGCACCCGGCGATCGGCGTCGATGGCGTCTTCGATCTGGTTGGCGAGCGGGTCATCGGACAGGGCTACGGAGAACACGTTCGTCACTTCGGACGAACCGTCCCCCCGCAGCTTGACGATGAGCGACGCGAGTTCGGGCAGGCGGCGGTAGTGCGGGATGACCTTGAGCAATTCGAGTCCGGCGAGGAACATCGCCCGCTGTTGTGCCGAGAACGGCGTGGGGACCGTGAGGGTCTCCGCGACGGTAAGGACGAGTTCGCCGTGGGCCTCGTATTTGCCGTCGGCCTCAAACAGGTCCCAGTCGAACTGGAGTGCCTCCCAGTCGATGCTGAAAAGTTCGGTTTCGAAGTCGAAGCGCGCCTCGTTGGCGCCTCCGTCGCAGGCGATCGTGACCATCGCCTTGATGATCTTGTCGCGGGGAACCCCAAACCGCTCGGCGGCATCGTCGATCGAGACGGAGCCGTGCTTGAGCACCCACGGAACGAGCGAGAGGTAAAGATTGACGCGATCGCGGGCCGAATCGCCCTTCTGCTTAGGCATGGTCGCTCACCAGCCTCTCGAGACGTGCGACGACCGCGGCACGAAGAGACGCGGGTTCGGCGACGACGGCTTCGGCTCCGTACTCGCAGAGTTCGTCGGCAAACACCGCTTCATCGAGAAAGTGCACGGTGTAGGTGTCGCCGGCGATGACCGTGCCACGACGCTTTCCCAGCACGCTCGCTGCCTTCGTCTCCGGCGTCACACGGATGGTGGCGGTGAGGGAATCCCAGAGAGCGTCGAGGTGTGCGGTGAACTCAGATTGCGTCGCCGGGGTTGGAGTTGCCTGGGGCGCTCCGGTGAGGTTGCCCACCTTGCCCACGATGCGACGGAGGAGAAAGGTGCGTTCCGCGTTGCGTTTGTGGTCGTAAGCGAGAAGATGCCAGCGACCGTCGTAATCGACCAGAGCCAGCGGTGACACGACACGCTGTTCATACTTCGACTCACCCGGCTTGAGGTAAGGGAAGGTGATGACGCGACCATCGGTTATCGCCCGGGCGACCGGACCATACGCCTGATCGTGCATCTCGACTCGAGGTGCATAGGCGACGAGATCGTGACCGTCCGCATCGGCGGCGGCCAGGCGAATCTGCGCTTCGCGCACTTCGTTCGAGTGTGCGCTTTCTGACCAGACCGCTCCCGCGGCGGTGAGCAATGCGAGTTCGCGTTCGGTGAAGCTGAAGGAATATTCCGACTTCGGAATCGAGTACACGGCGTCGGCCGGGTTGTCGGTTTCGCTCGTCGTGAGCGGAATGCCGAGCGACTTGAGGTCGTCCTTGTCGCGATCGAACTTGCGGTTGAGTGCTTCCGTCGCTCCCTGGGCCCGGAACTCGTCGCGGTAGCCGCGCACGGTGGCGAAGATGTCGGCCTTCGACATGCCACGATCCGATGGGAGCAACGCGAGAACGAGACAGAGCAATCGCTCCTCGGCGCTCACCCCGTCGGGGCTGTCAAACAGTTCGGGCACACCCAAACTCTAGCCAACGCGAAAAGCGAATCTCCGTCATTTCGCCGTCGGCGGAATTACTGTTGCGCACCGAGGATGTCGACGACGTACACCAGCACCGAACCAGCCGGGATTTCCTGCGGTTGAGTTCCGTCGGGGTAGCCGAGTGCCGCGGGAACGACGACGACCACACGCGATCCGATCGTCTGACCGACAAGTGCCTGGGCGAGTCCGGGGACGACTCCGACCCCACCGTTGTCGACGGCCGACTGCACGAGAATCGTCTTCGGGTGATCGGTGTCCCACGTGTTCTCGAAAACCGACTTGCCCCAGGTCACGCCGAGGTCGTGAATGACGAGTGCGTCGCCCTGGGCGACAACGGCCCCGCCTCCCTTGATGAGCGTTCCGACACGGAGTTCGGTGGGGGGCGCCCAGTTCGGTATAGCAATGCCGGGACGACCGTCGGGTGCGCTGGTCACCGCGGGGAGGCCATCCGTTCCCAATTGCGTCTCCCCCTGTGCAGTGTGCGGGTAGGCCGCAAGGACGTCGAAGACGACAACCGCGGTCGCGGTCGGGTCGACACCGTTGCCACCCGTCGCACCGAAGATGTCTCCGATTGTGCCGACGAGGGCGAAACGTTCCCCGACTCGGTGGCAGAGGAATGAATCGGCGAGGACGTTGTTGCCCACCTGAATGCCAATGCGCTGCGCGGACGACCCGTTCGCGCCATAGGTGGTCGCGGTGAGAACCGTCTTGTCGGCCCCATTGAGCACGGTCGCTTCGAAATCGACGTAGTTTCCGTCGCGGATTAGATCACCGTCGCCGGTGGAAATCGTTGCGGTACTCGAATCCTTGCCGACGAGCGGGAGCGGGAAATCGATTGTCGGGGCCGATCCGAGCGGGCCTGTCGCGGACACCGACGAGGCGATTCCGTCGCCGAGCGGATTGACACACGTCGCCTCGGAGGCGGCGCACGCGGTGAGCGCGGTGGCGCCGATTGTGGCGGTGACGACCAGGGCGGAGATACGAGCGGAAAAACGCACAAAAACCTCTTTCGACAACGGCAATTCTATTCGGCTTCCCGCCGGGAAATTTCCGCGAGAGCGGCGGCATCGCGAGCGGCGCGACGCAACTTCTTCGGTGATGCCTCACGGTCACCGACTGCTCCCGGAGTCCACGATTCGATGTCGGCGTCGTCGAATTCCGGTTTTGAGCGCCGCGCTTTCGGCGGAACAACTCCGTCGGTGAGACGCCTCGCGGTGACGAGGAATCCCGTGTGCGCAACCATGCGGTGATCGGGACGCACGGCGAGACCCTCGACGTGCCAACCGCGCACCATCGTTTCAAACGAGTCGCAGTCGGTGAAGCCGCCGTGGTGGCGAATCGCCTCGACGGTTCGGGACATTTGTGTGACGGTCGCGATGTAACAGACGAGCACCCCTCCCGCGACGAGTGCGGTGCCGACGACGTCGATGCATTCCCACGGGGCGAGCATGTCGAGTACGACACGATCGACGCTGCCCGCCTCGAACTGAGTGGGGAGAGATTCGACGAGGTCGCCGACAACGATTCGGTGGTTTCGAGGGGCCTCACCGAAGAACGCGGCGATGTTCGCACTCGCGATTTCGGCGAACTCTTCACGGCGTTCGAACGAGACGAGTGTGCCCGAATCGCCGACGGCGCGGAGGAGTGCGAGCGAGAGAGCGCCGCTACCGACCCCCGCCTCGACCACGGTTGCGCCGGGGAAGATGTCGCCGAATGTGACGATCTGGGCGGCGTCCTTGGGATAGACGATGGCGGCACCGCGTGGCATCGACATCGCAAAATCGGTGAGGAGGGGACGAAAAGCGAGGTACACGGTTCCGCGCGAATTGGTGACGAGCGACCCTTCGGACTTACCGACAATGTCCTCATGTTTGAGCACTCCGCGGTGGGAGTGCAGTTCTCCCCCGGCGACGAGTGAGAGAGTCGAATGGCGACCTTTCTCGTCGGTCAGCTGGACGCGGTCACCCCACACAAAAACGCCGCGATGGCGAGCGGTCACGCCCGCGCCGCCTCGAACACCGCGCGGACGTGGTTGACGTCACGGCCCACGAGCCCGTGCCACAGCGTGTACTCGGCGCTCTCGGGCAGCTGCACGTGGAGCGGTACGGCGATCGTCACAGCTCCCGCCGCGATGGCACTCTCCGATCCCGCCCTCGAATCCTCAAACGCAACACAATTCTTCGCCTCGACCCCCGCTAGCGCCGCGCCGAGCAGGTACGGCTCGGGGTGAGGCTTGGAGTGAGTGACCTCGTCGCCTGAAACCACTCCGGCAAAAAGACCGAGGGTGTCGGCGATGTAATCGGCACTCGAGCGGTACGACATCGTCACCATCACCTGCGGGATTCCCGCGTCGTGAATCGACCGAAGCAGTTCGCGCGCACCGGGTCGCCACGGAATCTCACGGGACACCATCTCGTTGACGTCGGCGACCATGCGGTCGACGATCTCCTCAACCGACAATTCGACTCCGTGGCGCTGCAACACGGACGCCGCGACGGGAAGACCCGAGCCGACGAGTGCGAGACCATCCGCTTCGGTGAACGTGCCGCCAAATTGCTCGACGAGACGCTGTTCCGAAATGAGCCAGTAGGGCTCCGAATCGACGATGGTTCCATCGAGATCCCAAAGTACGGCGTGCGGAGTCGTGGCGCTCATCCGTTGAGTCTAGACGCGTCTAATGTAGGAGGCATAAACGGAAGGGCGTCGATGTCACCATTCTCATCGCGGGAGGGTCGCCCCCTCATCCTCGGATTCGAGGGGTGGAACGACGCGGGCGAAGCTGCATCCAGCGCGGTGCGCGCGATCGTGGAGAATTACGAACTCCAGGCCACCTTCTCGGTCGACACCGAAGCGTTTTACGACTACAGCCAGGGCGTGTCGCGCCCCACGATCGACTTCGTTCCCGATGAGGGCCGACGAATCACCTGGCCCACCGCGAGTGTGTTCGTTCCGAGCGAACCGACTATCAACGTCTACGCCATTCTCGGCACCGAACCGACGCGGTCGTGGCCCACATTCGCGGCCACCTTCCTCGACGAGGCGCTCGCCCACGACGTGACGAGCATCATCGTTGTCGGTTCACAGCTCGCCGATGCTCCACACTCGCGTCCCATCGAGGTCTCGATCACGAGCGACAACGCGAGCGTGCGCGAAGAACTCGACTGTGAGCGTTCGCAGTATGAAGGCCCCATCGGAATCCCCACGGTCATCGCACAGTTCGCCGAGCAGGTCGGATTGCCCACCGTTTCGCTCTGGGCGTCGTTCCCCCATTACGTGCACCACTCGCACTCCCCCAAAGTGACGCTCGCCCTGCTCGAAGAGATGCAGCGCATCGCCGACCTCGACATCGACCTCACGGAGTGGCGTCAGCGTGCGACCGAGTGGGAATCGAGCATCGACGAAATCGCCGAAAACGACGAGGACATGGCGGATTACATTCACCGCCTCGAAGAGGATCGCGATGCGGCGACCGCCCCCGACGCTTCGGGTGACGCCATTGCGGCAGAGTTCGAGCAGTTCCTTCGGTCGAAAGAAGACGGCGCGGCCGACTCCTAATCGGCGACGACGCCAGAGGCGAGAAGCGCGAGAAGCGTGCCGCCGACGAGGATGCGGTAGATGACGAACGGCAGAAACGTGCGCGTACGCAGGTAGCGCATGAGGAACGCGATGACGCCGAGCCCGACGACAAACGCGACCGCCGTTGCGGCCCCGATCTCGAGCCACGAGAACGGAATTGCGGGAATGACCCCCGCGCCCGTTACCTCGTCCTTGATGGCGCTGTACAGCTCGAACAGGCCGCTGATGAATACCGCCGGGATGGCGATGAGGAAAGCGAAACGTGCGGCGGCGTCTCGACGGTAGCCGAGGGCTCGCGCCATGGAAATGGTCGCACCCGAACGCGAAACGCCGGGGATGAGCGCGAGAACCTGCGCGAGACCAATGATGACTCCGTGCGGCGCGTTCATCTCGGAAAGGTAGCGGTCATTGCGCGTGACGCGATCGGCAATCCACAGAACGATACCGAACACGACGAGCACGGCACCGATGAGCCACAGCGACCGGAAGGTTTCTCGAATCGTGTCCTGGAAGAGGTAGCCGACCACACCAATGGGGATGGTCGCAAAGATGACGTACCAGCCGATCTTCGCCTGGGTGCGCTGTTCGGGTGTGAGGTACTTGCCCTGACGGCGACCGCGCGAGAACACCGAGAGCCACCACGAACGAATTATCCCCGCGATGTCCTTCGCAAAATAAAGGATGACCGCGAGCTCGGTGCCTAGCTGGGTGATCGCGGTGAACGTCGCACCGGGGTCTTCCGCGCCGGGCAGGAACAGGCCCGCGATGCGCAGGTGCGCACTGGAGGAGACGGGAATGAATTCGGTGAGGCCCTGAACGAGGCCGAGGATAAGCGCGGGAACGATGTTCGCGTAATCGAGGGGGTTCACGCGCTCATTCTTCTAGTAATTCCTGAGAAAGTCGGTCAGCACGCGGTGCCCGAAATCCAACGCCGTTAGCGGCACGCGCTCATCGACACCGTGAAAGAGGGCCGGGAAGTTGAGGTCTGCGGGCAACTGCAACGGGGCGAACCCGTACCCCGTGATGCCGAGAAGTGCGAGGGCCTTGTTGTCGGTGCCGCCCGACAACAAATACGGCAGCATGCGCGCCTCGGGGTCGTGCGCGCGCAGGGCGTTCGCCATCGCGGTGACGATGGGTGCGTCGTAGGCGTTCTCCAGGCCGATATCTTTCACCGCGATCGACACCTCGATGTCGGGGCCGACGATGCCCTGCACCTCGGCGAGAATCGCATCCTCTCGACCGGGAAGGGGGCGAATGTCGATGGTGGCGCTCGCCGAGTCGGGGATGACGTTGTGTTTGTACCCCGCGGTGAGCCCCGTCGGGTTGGACGTGGTGGCGAGGGCGGGTTCGAGGAACCCGGCGGCGATTCCCGTCGCGCGCACGATGTCGCGCGGATTGCCAGCCGGGTCGAGCCCGAGAATGTCAGCGAGTTCGGCGACGAGCGCGGTGGTGGTCGTTGTCATCTCGATGGGCCACTCGGTGCGGCCGAGTTTCACGACCGCCTCGGCGAGTTTTGTGACGGCGTTGTTGGGAACGACACGGGAGCCGTGTGCCGCCTCGCCCTTCGCCGTGAGGGTGACCCAGAGGAGTGCCTTCTCCCCCGTCTGCATCAGATACGCGCGCTGGCCGTCGATGGTGACCGAATATCCGCCGACCTCGCTGATCGCTTCGGTGGCGCCCGCGAAAAGTTCGGGGTGCTTCGTGACGAGGTGGTGAGAACCGAACTCGCCGCCGTTCTCCTCATCGGCGAAGAACGCGACGATGAGGTCGCGCTTGGGCGATCCCCCGTCGGTCAGGATTTCGCGGAGTGCGGTGAGGATCATCGCATCCATGTCTTTCATGTCGACGGCGCCGCGACCCCAGAGCATGCCGTCGCGGATGACGCCCGCGAACGGGTCGACGCTCCAGTGGTGCGCATCGACGGGAACGACGTCGAGGTGACCGTGTACGACGAGTGCGGGAAGGCTCGGATCGCTACCGGCAATTCGCGTGACGACCGAGGTGCGACCGGGAACCGAATCAATGTAGGTGACGGCAAGTCCCAGCGATTCGAGGTAGTCGCCGACGTATCGCGCGGCCTCCGTCTCGGAGTTCGCGACCCCGTTTCCCCAGTTCGACGTGTCGAATCGGATCAGGTCGCGGGCGATCCGCGCGGTCTCCGACAGGGTCTCCGGGGTGTCATTCACGACTCCACCGTAGCGTTTTTGCGCTCTCGCAATTGCTGGTATGGTGGTGACTCGTTGCAGTAAATGCGACTCGCGCGCGGGTGGCGGAATGGCAGACGCGCTAGCTTGAGGTGCTAGTGCCCTTAGGGGCGTGGGGGTTCAAGTCCCCCCTCGCGCACGCGACAGGCCCCGGATCGGAAACGGTTCGGGGCCTTACTCTTTCCCCCGCACTTGTTTTTTGTACACGTCCCGGGCTGTTTGAGTGAATTCGTCACACCACCTTGCTTTGGCGCCTCCTTTTTGGCTGTTTGTGTTGCGATTGTGTGAAGTATCCACATCCCCTCGGCATAAATTTCGTGTCGAGTTGATTAATGTCGGCGGCCGGGCGTACATTCGAACATATGTTCGAGTTAGCGGCGTTACGCGACAAGATTCGCGAGATGGAGGGAACCCGGGTAACCCCGCGGGTTCCCGTTCACGCCGCGCTCGCTCCCCTGCTTGGAGGCGGTCTCGTGCCGGGCGGTGTCTATTCGATTTCGCCGTCGTTGAGCCTTGGGCTGGCGCTCGCCGTTGAGGCGGTGCGCGAGTCGGGGTGGTGCGCCGCAATCGGGTTCCCCCACCTCGGGGTTGAGGCAGTGCGCGACGCGGGAGTGTCGCTCGAACGGTTCGTGTCGATCCCGAAGCCGAAGGAACACTGGGCCACGGTGGTCGGTGCGGTGTGTGACGGGTTCACGGTTGTTATCGCACGCTCGCCCCACAACCTCGCGCCGTCGAGTGCGGCGCGCATCAGTGCGCTCGCTCACCGCACGGGGGCGGTGCTGGTGGTACTCGGTGAGTGGCCCGGCGCCACCGCCCGCATCGAGGTCACGAGCGTCGACAATCACGGGCTCGACGACGGGCACGGGGTGCTCGCCGCCCGCGACATTCACGTCAGTGCCGTCACGCGCGGGGTCACCAAGCGCGGGGTGGTGCCGTGGCCTCTCGAGCGCGAGGTGCCCGCCGCCCCCGTTCGTCACCTGCGAGTCGTGCCGTGACCCGCGTGATCGTCGTCGATGTGCCGGGGTGGGGCGAGAGGTTCGACGACCCCGCCGAGGCGATGCGGGTGTTCGAGCCCGTCATTCAGGCGATCGAGAACACCGTTCCGCTCGTGCGCGTGCTGCGCCCGGGGCGAGTGGCGATGACCGCGCGCGGTCCCGTTCGCTTCTACGGGGGCGAGGAGGGGGCCGTGACGGCGTTACGGGCGGTTCACCCCGATTCCCGCGTCGGTCTCGCCGACGGACTGTTCACCGCCGTCATCGCCGCCGATCTCGCCGACCCCGTTCGGGTGGTGCCCGAGGGGGCGTCGCCGCGGTTCCTCGCGCCACTCGCGGTCGAACGTCTCGGTGACCCCGAACTCGTCGACTTGCTCCGCCGGCTCGGTATCGACACCCTCGGGCGGTTCGCCGAACTCGACCGGGTCGCCGTGCGCGACCGCTTCGGGGTGACGGGCGAGTTTCTCCATCGCAGCGCCTCGGGCGACGACGACTCCCCCATCCGCCCGCGCGACATTCCCGTCGACTATGCGCGGCAACTCGACTGCGAACCGCCCGTGTCGCGCGCCGACGAGCTCGCCTTCACCGTGCGCCAGACCGCCGACGAGTTTGTCGACGTTCTCGCTCGCGATCGGCTCGTCTGCACGAGCGTGTGGGTCAGCCTCACCAACGAACGCGGCGAAACCCGGGAACGGTGTTGGGCGCATCCGCGCTCGTTCACGCCCGGCGACCTCGTCGACCGGGTGCGATGGCAACTCGACTCGATCGCACGGCTCACGACCGACACGAGCACCGAGGGGTTCGCGGGCGACGGCATCGTGCGGGTGCGATTCACCCCCGACCACCTCGCCCCCATCGCACGCTACGAGAAGGGACTGTGGGGTGCCCCCGCGAACGACCGCATCCACTCGGTGCTTTCGCGCGTACAAAGCATCCTCGGCCACGACGGGGTGCAGAGCCTCACCGTCGGCGGTGGTCGCACCCTCGCCGCGCGCGAAGTGTTCGCCGCGTGGGGTGACCGGCCCGTCGTCGACCGCGTCGAGATTGAACCGTGGCCCGGCGCGCTCACCGCGATTCACCCCACCACGGTCTTTCGCGAGATGCCTGTCGTGGTGGTGCGCGGGGCCGAACCCGTCGCCCCCGCCGAGGTGCTGGCCGACATTCCGCGCAGCATCGAATTCGAGGGGCGAATGCGCCGCATCGTCGAGTGGAGTGGGCCGTGGCCGCTCTGGGAGCGCTGGTGGGAGGGTGGGTCGTTGCGATTCCGGCTCCAACTCGTCGACGACCACGGGGTCGCGTGGGTGTTGCTCTCCGAGGGCGACGAGTGGCACGTCGAAGCGCGGTACGACTGATGCCCGGGTACGCCGAACCCGAATATGCCGAACTCCACGCCCACAGTGCCTTCAGCTTCCTCGACGGGGTGTCACTGCCCGAGAAACTCGTCGCCGAAGCGGTTCGACTCGGGCTCGCCGGGCTCGCCCTCACCGACCACGACGGATTCCACGGTGCCGCCCGGTTTGCCGAAGCCGCCGAGGGAACGGGCCTGCCCACCGTGTTCGGATCGGAACTCACCCTGCGGGGCGAACGCGACGAACACCTGCTCGTGCTCGCACGCGGGCAGTCGGGGTATCACCGGCTCGCCGGCGCCATCACCGAAGCGCACCTCGCGGGCGGGGCGAAGCACGAACCCTGGTACGACCTCGACGAACTGGCCGAACGGGCCGGCGGCGAGTGGGTCATCCTCACCGGATGTCGCCGCGGAACCGTTCGGTCGTGTCTGCCCGAGCGGGGCGTGCCCGATGCCACTGATGTGGAGCGTGCGGGGTGGGCGATCGATGAACTCGTGCGGAGGTTCGGGCACGACAACGTTGTTGTCGAACTCTGGCATCGCGGGTCTCCGCTCGACGACGTCCACAACGACGTTCTCGCGGGGCTTGCCGTCGAACGGGGGTTGTCCGTCGTCGCCACGGGACTCGTGCACTACGCCACCGCCGCCGAATTCCCGCTGTTCACCGCATTCGCCGCGCTCGGCAGTCGACGATCGCTCGACGACCACGACGGATACCTGCCCGCCGCCCCCGTCTCGCGGTTGCGATCCCCCACGGAAATGGAACGGCAGTTCGCGCGCTACCCCGGCGCCGTCGCCGAGAGCGTGCGCCTCGCGCGCGCGTGCGCGTTCGAACTCAAGCGGGCGAGCCCCAACCTGCCGAAATTCGACCTGCCCGAAGGTCAAACGCTCGCCGGTCACCTGCGCGAACTCGTGTGGGAGGCGGTACCGAGGCTCTACTCCCCCGTGACCGAAGCGGTGCGGGAGCGCATCGAGCGGGAACTCACCGTCATCGAGGAACTCGACTTCCCCGGGTACTTCCTCATCGTGCACGACATCGTGCAGTTCGCACGTTCACGGCGCATCCTCTGTCAGGGTCGTGGCAGCGCCGCGAACTCGGCGGTGTGTTACGCCCTCGGAATCACCGCGGTCGACTCCATCGCCTACGGTCTGCCATTCGAGAGGTTCCTCTCGGCCCTCCGCGACGAGCCCCCCGACATCGACGTCGATTTCGACACCGACCGCCGCGAAGAGGTCATCCAGTACGTGTTCGAGAAGTACGGTCGGCGCAACGCCGCCCAGGTCGCCAACGTCATCACGTATCGCCCGAAGAACGCGATTCGCGACATCGCCCGCGCATTCGGTCACGGCACCGACGAACAGAACGCGTGGTCGAGGCTCGTTGAACGATGGCGATCCATCGAACCCGCCGACGTCGTCGGGGTGCCCCCGCACGTCATCCGACTCACCAACGAGGCGCTCACGCTTCCGCGCCACCTCGGAATCCACTCGGGGGGCATGGTGCTCACCGATCAGCCCGTCGGCGAGGTCGTGCCCATCGAACACGCGCGCATGCCGGGGCGAACGGTGCTGCAGTGGGACAAAGACGACTGCGCGTACATGGGGCTCGTCAAGTTCGACCTGCTGGGGCTCGGCATGCTCGGGGCGATCAGCCAGGTGTTCGTCGAGGTCGAGAAGCGCTTCGGCGAGACGTGGGAGCTCGGCACGGTTCCCCGTGAAGAGCCCGCGGTCTACGACGCGATGTGTCGCTCCGATGTCATCGGGGTGTTCCAAATCGAATCGCGTGCTCAAATGGGGTTACTCCCCCGCCTTCGCCCTCGGCGGTTCTACGACATCGTCGTGCAGATCGCGATGGTGCGCCCCGGCCCCATTCAGGGAGGGAGCGTGCACCCGTTCGTTCGCCGTCGAACGGGACAGGAGCCCATCGTCTACGACCACCCGAAGCTCATCCCCGTGCTGGAGCGGACCATGGGGGTTCCCATCTTTCAGGAACAACTCATGCAGATGGCGATGGCCGTCGGCGGTTTGGACGGTGCCGATGCCGACGTCATCCGTCGATCCATCGGCTCGAAACGCGGACTCGAACGGCTCGCGACGATTCGCGAGAAACTCTTCGCCGGAATGGCGGCGAACGGCATCCCGACGGGGAGCGCCGACAAGATCTATCGCACCCTCGAAGCGTTCGCGCACTTCGGGTTCGCCGAGTCGCACTCCATCGCGTTCTCACTGCTCGTGTACGTCTCAGCGTGGCTCAAGGTGCACTACCCCGCCGCGTTCCTCATCGGTCTGCTCCGTTCACAACCGATGGGGTTCTACTCCGCCGCCACGCTCTCCGCCGACGCCGAACGGCACGGGGTGGAAATTCGCGTTCCGTGCATCGCACGGTCGGGGGTCGACTCGGGGCTTGAAGCGATGGGGGTCGACGCCGAGTCGACGGGCAGGGACTCGTGCCTGCTCCACAACTCCGAACCGGTTCCCCCGTTCGACCCCACCGCCCTCGACGAGACGGGGGCGCACCGGCGTGACGGCAACTTCGCTGTCCGAATGGGGCTCGCCGACGTGCGGGGAATCGGTCGGTCCCTCGCGGAGGCGATTGTGACGGAGCGCGACACTCGCGGCGACTTTCGCGACCTCCACGATCTCGTACGCCGAACGGGCCTCGAACGCACCCATCTCGAAGCGCTCGCCACCGCGGGGGCGTTCGACGTGTTCGGGCTCAGCCGGCGCGAAGCGCTGTGGGAGGCGGGTCACGCCGCCCAGAGCCGGGCCGAATACCTCGAGGGCGCGCAAGCGACCATTCAGATGCCGCTCTTCGACGACATGGACGACCTCGACGCGATGGTGAGTGATCGCTGGGCGACGGGAGTCTCCCCCAACGCACACCCCGTCCAGTTCGTGCGCGGGGCACTCGACGAACGCGGTGTCATTCCCGTCGAGGCGTTGCGTCGCCACGAACCCGATCGACGTATTGAGGTCGCGGGGCTCGTCACTCACCGTCAGCGCCCCGCCACGGCGAAGGGCATCACCTTCCTCAACCTCGAGGATGAAACGGGGGTCGTCAACGTGCTCTGCTCGCGCGGACTGTGGAAGGCGCAACGGACGATTGCCCGAGAAAGCGCCGCCCTCATCGTTCGCGGAATCCTCCAGCGCTCAGCCGACGGAGTCACCACCCTCGTCGCCGACCGATTCGAACCGCTCGGGTTCGTGGGGGCACACCGATCGCGCGATTTCCGCTAGTCGGCACCCTTTCGTTTGCGACGCAACAGCGATGCGGGTTGCACCGTCCCGAAACCGAACTTGTCGGAGACCGCATCAACCACCACGTCGATGTTGTGCCCGTCGTCCTCGTCCTCCCAGAGAAACCCGAGGTCACCCTCACCGACCAGATTCTCCAGTCGAACCCCGAGCAGACGCACCGCCTGGCCGCGGAGGTCGAGAGCGTCGAGCAGCGCGGCGGCCTCACGCACGATGGTCTGCGTCGCGTTGCTCGGATCGGTCATCGTGTGGGACCGAGTGATGGTGTTCCAGTCGGGGAACCGAACCGTCAAAACCACGGTGTGGCCGAGAGCGTCACGGCGACGTGCACGGGCAGCGACGTCGGTGGCCATGCGCAGAATCTCTCGTTTCATCTCGGCGACGTCGAGGAGGTCGGTGCCGAACGTATTCGACCGGCCAATCGAGCGATCGTGGGATGCACCCTCAACCTCACGAGGGTCGATGCCGTGAGCGAGATTAGAGAGGTGGGTTGCGAGACGTGCTCCGAGAATCGGCGTGAGCGAGTCGAGTCCCGCCCGCTGGATGTCCCCCACGGTCTGAAGACCGAACGAGGCAAGACGCTTGGCCGTCACTCCCCCGACCCCCCAGAGTGCGGTGACGGGAAGCGGTTCGAGGAATGCGACCGTGTTGTTCGCGGGAACCACCAGCAAACCATCGGGTTTCGATTTCGCGCCGGCGACCTTGGCGACGAACATCGACGATGCGATGCCCACCGAGGCGGCGAGGCCGACTTCCTCGCGAACGCGGGCGCGAATCGCGCGGGCGATCTCGACGGGTCGTCCGAGAAGTGCCCGCGCTCCCGAAACGTCCAGGAACGCTTCATCAATCGACAACGGCTGAACGAGCGGGGTGAAATCTTCGAGAATTTCAAACACGCGTCTCGACACCTCGGAGTAGCGATCGAACCGGGGTCGGCGCACCTCGGCGTTGGGACAGCGCTTCAACGCCGTCGACATCGGCATCGCTGAGTTCACCCCGTATTTGCGGGCCGCGTAGTTCGCGGCGGAGACGACCCCGCGACCGTTCGATCCGCCAACGATGACGGGTTTGCCGACAAGGCTAGGGTCGTCGAGTTCTTCGACGGATGCGAAGAACGCGTCCATGTCGAGGTGGAGGAACGGAGTC
>JAHEGC010000001.1:76186-127899 GCA_024639965.1 Micrococcales bacterium | reverse complement strand
GGCAACCATTTGTCGAGCGTGATGACGGAAACGGGAACGTGCCCGGCATGGAGCGCGCGTTCGATCACCTTGGTGGACTCCGCGAGGTACAGTCCCGTCTCGGGCTCGGTGAGCCGTCGCAGCGAGACGTCGGTGAGGTTCGTGTAGAACGAAAGTCGCGGGTCGTCGAGCGAGTTGATTCGTTCGACGCGCACGTTACGCCCCGATGTGGGAACGCGTGGGACGCACTGTGCCGATGAACATCACGATGACCGAAGCGAAGCTCACGATTCCCAGCGCCAAGAATCCGAGGGTGGCGCCGAGGAGCGTGCCGAGTGCGGCATCTGAGGTGTCGTCGACGATGCCGGCGACCGAGTATCCGAGTGCCACTATCGCTGGTGTTGCAACGTAGGGAACAACCCGCACCATGACTCCGAGTGCGGCCGGCCAGCCGCCGTCTCGAAACCGGCGCGCGGTCACGGCGATGGTCGGAACGAGCAACACGAGCTCGGCCCAGGAGGCGACCGAAAGGACGAGGTCGTGAGTGACGGCGTCGAGCAGCGTCACGAAGTTGGCGCCAGTGAACTGGGCGGGGTCGCGCGGAACCTCGAGGGGAACAGCGGGAAACAGGGCTAGGTCAAGCGTTGACAACACCATATTCACTAGTACGGTGAACAGCGTCCAGTACCAGAACTGCGGTCGCGACGCTGTGCCGGAGAAGTTCCGCCAACCGCGGAACCCTTCGGCGATCGCGTCGACGAAGGTGATGCGCGTGGTGGTCATGTCTCCATTATCGGCGCTCCCGCGCTCCTAGACTGGAAGTACCATGACCAACTTCTTTGTAATCCGCCACGGCGAGACCGATTGGAACCTCGCGGGGCGAATTCAAGGGTCGACCAACATTCCTCTCAACGACACGGGCCGGGCTCAAGCGAAGTCCACGGGCATGCAAATGCAAGGTCGTCGCTGGGATGTGCTCGTCGCGAGCCCGCTCTCCCGTGCGATGGAGACCGCGAGCATCATTGCGTCGTGTGTCGGTCTTCCTGAACCGACCCCCGTCGCCGACATCGTCGAGCGTCACTACGGTGACGCGGAGGGCTTGACGGGACCGGAGGTTGAGGCGCTGTACCCCGGTGACACTCCCGTGCCGGGACGAGAGTCTCGGGAGACGGTGAAAAATCGCGTGGTCGCGGCCTTCCACGAGCTCGCGAAGGAATACCCCGGCAAGAACGTTGTCGTCGTTGCACACGGTGGTGTCATCCGCGCGCTGTTGCACGCAACCACCGGTTCGGCGTTCTTCGGGGAACGCATCACGAACGGGTCGGTGCACTCGTTCCACCACTCCGATGACGGTCTGACGCTCGTGCACTTCAATGACCCGCTCGATGCGCTCACCGAGGGCATCGAACTCCCCGACTTCGAAGACCAACAACCCCTCGAAAGGCGTGACTGATGGCCTGGAAGAACATCGAGAACCCGCATCCGAACGGCGTGCGCGTTCAGGAGGCTCTCGCCGAACGTGGTGTAGCTACGCGAATTGTCGAGACGCTCGAGGGCTCACCGACCGCCGCGACCGCCGCCGCCCAGCTCGACATCGAGGTCGGCCAAGTGTGTAACTCGCTGGTGTTCAACGCCGACGGCGGTCCGCTGTTGATCCTCGCGTCGGGAGGGCACAACGTTGACCTCGATCGAGTCGCGCGCGAGCTCGGCTTCGAGTCAATTCACCGCCCCGATGCCGATTTTGTTCGGGAGTTCACGGGACAGCCCATCGGTGGCGTTGCGCCCGTTGGCCACCCCGCAGCCATCCGCACCATCGTTGACACCCACCTTGCAAACTGGGAGGTCGTCTGGGCTGCTGGCGGACACCCACACTATGTCTTCCCCACGTCGTTCGACGAACTCGTCAGTATCACTCGCGGTGAACCGCTCGACGTCGGCGTTCACTAGTCACTGACCCGAATCGACCACACCGAACTATTTGATCGAGGCGAGAAACTCCCGAATTGCGGTACCCGTCTCGACTGGCCTTTCGTAATGAACCAAATGCCCGACACCGGTGAGAACGACGAGCCGTGCATCCGCGAATTTCGCCACCACAGCGCGCTGCGCCGCGAGCGGCGTGATGTCATCGCGGTCAGCGGCGATGAGCAAAGTGGGAGCGGAGATTTCACCCGCAAAGTCGGCCACCGTGCTCGACGTGGAAACGCCATAGGCCTGCACGAGTGAATCGCGGTCGGCGTAGAGCGAGAAGTAGCGCTTGTGCTGCTCGTGCACCCACCGTTGAATCGCCTTGTCGGGGGTCTTAACGAGCATCACACTCATTGCGCGAACGAAGAACGGTGCGGAGAGCCACCGGTTGCCGAGGGCAGCGGGCAAGGAACGGCCGATCGAGTACCACGTGTTGGCAATGGCCGATTCGACCTTCTTCGGGCCCGTAAGCGCCTTCTGCGAGATTGGGTTGATGAGCACGACGGGAGCGGACCGAATCCCCCGCACCGCGTTGGCCACGACTATCGTGCCGAACGAGTGGCCGACGACAGCGGCGTTCTCCGTCTTCGTTTCCCGGAGGAATGCGCGCAGCCAGCGTCCGAAGTCATCAATCGAATGAACACCGTCCGCCCAGGTGGCGCTCAAGCCGAAGCCGGGGATGTCGGGAATCAGAACACGATACTCGGGAAGGGCGTCAGCGATGAGCTCGAGACCGTGGTGATCGCCGCGAAAACCGTGGACGAACACCAACGTGTCTGCTCCCGATTTCGCCGGGTACTCCCACCAGTGGGTATTGACACCATCGACCGCCCGAGCGTGCTCGGTGGCCTCCCGTGGGCGGAGAATTCCCGGATATGGATACGGCAACGTCACTCCAGTAGTTTAAGACGGTGAATGACGCATCTTCCTCACCTCTCGATTGGTACCGCTCGGCTGTCTTTTACGAGGTGATGGTCCGGTCGTTCCGTGACACGAACGGTGACGGCTACGGTGACCTCGCGGGGATGTCGGAGAAGCTCGATTATCTCTCGTGGCTCGGCATCGATGCCGTGTGGCTCCCGCCGTTCTTCGCCTCCCCGCTTCGCGATGGCGGCTATGACATCTCCGATTACACCGCCGTCAACCCTCTCTTCGGGACGATGGAGCAATTCGATGCGCTCCTCGACGGAGCTCACGCCCGCGGGATGAAAGTCGTCATCGATCTCGTCATCAACCACACGTCGGATCAACACGTTTGGTTCCAGGAGTCGAGGCGCGACCCGAACGGACCTTTCGGTGACTTTTATTTGTGGAGCGGCACCAACGAGCGCTTTGAAAACGTGCGCATCATCTTCACGGATACCGAGGATTCGAACTGGGCCTGGGACGACGAGCGCAAACAGTACTACTGGCACCGGTTTTTCTCGCACCAGCCGGACCTCAACTACGACAACCCCGCGGTGCACGAGGCCGTGTTCGATGTGGTGCGATTTTGGGCGAAGAAGGGTGTCGACGGATTTCGGCTGGACGCGATTCCCTACCTTTATGTATCCGATGAGGGAAACGGGGAGAGCGAACCGCCCACCCACGCGTTCATTGCGCGACTTCGCGCGATGCTCGACACGGAGTTCCCCGGGCGGATGCTCGTCGCCGAGGCGAACCAACTTCCCCGCCAGGTGGTGGAATACTTCGGAACACCCGACGCGCCCGAGTGCAACATGGCGTTCAACTTTCCCGTCATGCCCTACATCTTTTGGGCACTCGCCTCGGGTGAAACGACGGGTCTGCGTGGCACACTCACCGAGCTTCCCGAGATACAGGGCGGCTCGGCGTGGGGGGTATTCCTGCGCAATCACGACGAACTGACTCTCGAGATGGTCACCGAGGCGGAACGTGCGACCATGTACGAGTTGTACGCGCCCGAGCCTCGAATGAAGGTCAACGTGGGTATTCGTCGTCGACTCGCTCCCCTACTCGACAATCGACGCGACAAACTCGAGGTCGCTAACGCACTCCTGCTATGTCTGCCCGGCAGCCCGTTCTTGTATTACGGCGATGAGATCGGCATGGGCGACAACATCTGGCTGGACGACCGCGACGCCTCGCGCACGCCGATGCAGTGGGATGCGAGCGCGTCGGGCGGCTTCTCTCATGCCGACCCGTCCTCGTTCTATTTGCCCGTCGTCACCAGCGAGGGCTTCACCACCGCGGAGGTCAATGTCGAAGAGCAACGGGCAGACCCTGACTCGCTCCTCAACTGGACCAAGGCGATTCTCGAACTTCGCCACCGACTCGGGGTCATGGGGACGGGGTCGACTCGGGTACTCACCACCGATCACCCGTCGGTGCTCGCGTTCGTTCGTGAGCCGAACGGCCCAGGCGTACCGGTGCTCTGTGCGTTCAATTTCTCGGAAAATGCGGCTGAGGTGACGATTTCGGGAATCGGACCCGCCGGTGCTCGCCTCGTGAACGCGCGCGGAGGTGCTGAGGTTGGCGAGGTGGGAGAGGACGAGGGCATGGCATTGGCCCTGCCGGCGATGTCGTGGCATTGGCTCACCGTTTCGTGACGGTCGTCCGCGTAATCTGAGTGCATGAGCGATTGGAACAGACTCGGGGTCTTTGACCTCGAAACGACCGGACTCGACGTCACGCAGAGTCGCGTCGTCACCGCATTCATCGGTGTTCTCGATGCTGACGGTTCCGTTGTTGAATCGGCCGCGTGGGTCGCCGACCCGGGTATCCCCATCCCCGCCCCCGCGGCCAATGTGCACGGGTACACGACCGAACGCGCTCAGGCGGAGGGCCGTCCGGCCGGTGAAGTTGTCGCCGAAGTCGTCCAACGCTTGCGCGCCCTGTTCGCCGAGGGTGTTCCCGTGGTCGCATACAACGCGTCCTACGACTTCTCCCTTTTGCACCACGATGCGATTCGCAATGGAGTCGAGCCACTCAACGAACCCGCTCCCGTAGTCGACCCGCTCATCATCGACAAGAAGGTGGACACGTATCGCAAGGGGTCACGAACCCTGGTGAGCGCGTGCGACGTGTACGGCGTCGACCTCGGTGAAGCCGCCCACGACTCGATGGCCGATGCGGTCGCCGCAGGACTTGTGTTTCAGGCGATGCAAAAGAAGTTCGCGTCTGCACCAGAAATGGATTTGTCGCCGCTCGACCTTCACACCGCCCAGATCGAATGGGCAAGACTTCAGGCGGAGTCCTTCGCTAAGTGGCTGGCGCAAAAGGGTGAGACATCGCGACGCGTCGGCGATGGCGTGTGGCCCGTATTCCGCGGCTGAGCGCTTAAACGAATCGAGGGCCGAGCAAAAGCCCGACCCTCGATTGACAATTGTTCGCTACGAACCGAAGCCCTGGTAACGCTTGTTGAACTTCTCCACGCGGCCGGCCGAGTCCATGATGCGCTGCTTTCCCGTGTAGAACGGGTGCGATGCGCTCGAGATTTCGACGTCGATCACGGGGTATTCGTTTCCGTCGGTGTAGGTGACGGTCTTTTCCGACGTCGCGGTCGAACGGGTGAGGAACAACTCACCGCTAGCGAGGTCGCGGAACACGATCGGAGCGTAGGTGGGGTGAATGTCAGCCTTCATGATGTCCTTTTAAAGTCTGGGCGCACGTGAGCGCAACACCCCATGTTATCAGAGGATTTCTAGCCGTGCGACCCGCGGGCGATGAAACGACCGCCCTCTCGCGTGACGGTGAGGGGCACGTCGAATGCCTCGGTCAGCACCGCCGACGCGATGACCTTGTCGATTGGCCCTGCGGAGTGAATGTGACCGTCACGAAGCACGAGGGCGTTTGTGAATCCCTTGGGAATCTCTTCAACGTGGTGGGTGACCATCAGGATGACGGGCGCGTTCGGGGCACTCGCGTAGCGACCGAGGAGAGTGACGAGTTCTTCGCGGGCACCGAGGTCGAGGCTCGCCGCGGGTTCGTCGAGAAGCAGAATTTCGGGGTCGGTCATGACGGCGCGAGCGATCATCGCGCGCTTTTGTTCCCCGTCGCTCAAGGTGCCGAAGGTGCGGTCGGCGAGATGCCCGAGCTTCCATTCCGCCAGCACGAGTCGAGCGCGCTTTTCATCGACGTCGTCGTACTGCTCGTTCCAGCGCCCGGTAACGGCCCAGGCGGCGGTCATGACGACGTTGACGACCGTCTCCGTCGGAGGAATGCGTCGTGCCATTGCGGTCGACGCGAACCCGAGCCTGGGCCGAAGGCCGAAAACGTCGCCCTCTCCGAGCGTTTCGCCGAGCACCGTCACTGTTCCCTCGGTGGGGTGTTCCGTTGCCGCAGCGAGGGCGAGAAGAGTTGTCTTGCCGGCGCCGTTGGGTCCGATGATCACCCACCGCTGGCTGTCCCGTACGGTCCAGGTGATGTCGTCGAGGATGGTGGTCCCGTCGCGGACAACCGAAACGTCCTGAATGTCGAGAACCACCGCCATGATGGGTTCAGCCTACGCGGTGAGACGGCGGTATAGCGCTTCGGTGCGGTCGGCGATCGACGACCACGCGAAATGTTCCTCGACGCGCGTCCGACCGGCTTCACCCAAACGCTTCGCGAGGGTGGGATCCGTGACAACCTCGGTGAGTGCGCGGGCGAGGTCAGCGACAAAGCGGTCGGGGTCGAGTGGAGTTCCCGTGCCGTCGTCGACCTGCTCGATCGGGACGAGGCGGCCCGTGACGCCGTCCACCACGACCTCGGGGATTCCACCGGTTGCGGTTCCGACGACCGCAACGCCACACGCCATTGCTTCGAGGTTGACGATTCCGAGCGGTTCATAAACGCTCGGGCAGACGAAGACGGTGGACACCGAAAGGGCCGTCGAAAGCTCATCGCGCGACAGCATGCGATCAATCCACACCACGTTGTCACGTTCGGCGCGGAGCGTGGCGACCGCCGATTCAACCTCGGCGAGAATCTCCGCCGTGTCAGGTGCTCCAGCGCAGAACACGAACTGCACGTCAGCGGGCAATTGCTGCGCCGCGCGGAGGAGGTAGGGCAAGCCCTTTTGGCGTGTGATGCGACCGACGAAGATGACGGTCGGGAGTGTTGGGTCGATGCCGAGCGAGCGCGCGACGTCGTGATCCTCGCGACGAACCCAGCGCTCGAGGTCGATGCCGTTGTGAATGGTGACGACCTTTTCTGGATCGACGTTGGGATAGCACCGGAGGATGTCGCGGCGCATGCCGTCGCTGACCGCGACGATCGCATCGGCGGACTCATACGCGGTCTTCTCGATGAATGAGGAGACTCGATAGCCGCCGCCGAGTTGCTCGGACTTCCACGGCCTCAGAGGCTCGAGGGAGTGGGCGGTGATGACGTGCGGAATTCCGTGAAGGAGTTTCGCAAGGTGTCCCGCAAAGTTGGCGTACCAGGTGTGCGAGTGAACAACGTCGGCCCCGGCGACATCGCCCACGATCGCGAGGTCGGTGCCCAGAGTAGCAAGGGCAGGGTTCGCTTCCGCAAGTTCGACGGGGGTTCGGTACGACTGTGTTCCTACTTCGTCACGGTCGGCACCGAACGCGCGAACCTGAACATCGATGTGACGGCGTAGTGCGGTGACGAGCTCGGCAACATGTACTCCCGCTCCCCCGTAAATCTCGGGGGGATATTCCTTGGAGATGATGTCGACCCGCATGAAAGAGACGCTAGCGCATCGGGTACCTCTCCCCTAGTGTGAGCGAATGAGCGAACTAAAGGTTTTTGGAATCGTCCTCGCGGGCGGTGAAGGGAAGCGGCTCATGCCCCTGACGTCCGACCGAGCGAAGCCCGCGGTGCCGTTCGGGGGCGAGTACCGTCTTATTGATTTCGCCATCTCCAACCTCATCAATTCGGGACTGCGCCAGATTGTCGTTCTCACCCAATACAAGTCCCACTCGCTCGACCGACACGTGTCGCAGACGTGGCGGCTGTCGGGAATGCTCAATGCCTACGTCGCGTCTGTCCCCGCACAACAGCGACTCGGCAAACACTGGTTCCAGGGCAGCGCCGATGCGATTCTGCAAAGCCTCAACCTCATTCGTGACGAGAAGCCTGACATCGTCGTTGTTGTGGGTGCCGACCACGTGTACCGCATGGACTTCCGCGACATGGTGGAAGCACACATCGCCAACAAGGCGGGCGTAACGGTCGCGGCGATTCGTCAGCCAATCGACCTCGCCAGTCAGTTCGGCGTCATTGAGGTTGACGCGAATAACCCTGAGAAAATTGGTCGTTTCCGTGAGAAACCCGCGGACGCCGTCGGGCTTTCCGACTCCCCCCACGAGGTGTTGGCCTCGATGGGTAACTACGTGTTCGATGCCGACGTGCTTATCGACGTTGTGACGCGCGACGGTGATCTCCCCGACTCGAAGCATGACATGGGTGGTGACATCGTTCCCTACTTCGTGAACAAGGGCGAGGCCTTTGTGTACGACTTCATCCGAAACACCGTTCCCGGCTCGACGGATCGTGACCGAGATTATTGGCGCGATGTGGGAACCATCGATTCCTACTTCGAGGCGCAGCAGGATCTCATCTGGCCGCTCCCCGTTTTCAACCTTTACAACCGCGAATGGCCGATCTTCTCTCAACAGTGGAATTCTCCGCCCGCCAAGTTTGTCCGCGATTCGACGGGTCGCAGCGGTTCTGCGCTGGAATCGCTTGTGTCCCTCGGCTGCGTCATCTCCGGTGCGCACATCGAACGGTCAATCCTCAGTCCGTGGGTGACTGTCGACTCGGGTGCGAGGGTGACCGATGCGGTGCTCTTCGACAAGGTTCACATCCGGGAAGGGGCGACCGTTCAACGGGCTATTCTGGACAAGGAAGTGGTCGTCGCCGCCGGTGCAACTGTCGGCGTGGATCACGAACTGGATCGCTCCCGTGGTTACACGGTGACTCCCAGCGGCCTCGTCGTGGTGGAGAAGGGCGTGTACGTCGAATAAGTCCGAGGAGGGGTGACCGTGGCGCGTTTCCTCGTCGTCTGTGACGTCGACTCCACTCTCATCGACAACGAGGTCATCGACCTCCTCGCCGTTGAGGCGGGTTCCGGTGAGCAGGTCGCTCGAATCACGGAGCGTGCCATGCGGGGCGAACTCGATTTTGCCGAATCTCTGCGTGAACGCGTCGCTACATTGCGGGGTCTACCCACTTCTGCACTCCAGAAGGCCATCGGGCAGGTGACGCTGACGACCGGCGCCCAACAACTCGTCGAAGCGGTGCACGACGCCAACGGGCTCATCGTGGCGGTCTCGGGCGGTTTTCACGAAGTCCTCGATCCCCTCGCCGCGAATTTGGGACTGGATGACTGGGTGGCAAATCGACTCGAATCGCTCGACGGCGTCCTGACCGGAAAAACCTACGGGCCCATCATCGACGCGACCGCCAAAGCCGCCTACCTCCAATCTGTCGCCAAGAAGCGCCGGGTTGATCTCGCGAACGTCATCGCGGTGGGCGACGGCGCGAACGACCTCGCGATGATGGAGGTCGCGGGCATGTCGGTCGCTTTCTGCGCCAAACCCGCCGTGCGTGAACGAGCACACTACGCAATCGATGTGCGAAACCTCGCGCTCGTTGCCGGTTTGTTCGGTCGACGCGCCGACTAGTCGTAGGCGGTTAGTGGCCCATTCCGAGGCCACCGTCAACGGGAATGACAGCACCAGAAATGTATGCAGCGTCATCGGAGGCAAGCCACACGACGGCTGCGGCCACCTCGGACGGCTGGGCGAATCGACCTGCTGGGATGTTCTTCTTGTATTCCGCCTGTTGATCCTCGGGAAGTGCTGCGGTCATGTCGGTTTCGATGAACCCCGGCGCGATGACGTTCGCGGTGATTCCGCGGCCGCCCAGTTCCCGGGTCAGCGAACGAGCAAAACCGACGAGCGCACTCTTCGACGCCGAGTAATTGACCTGTCCGGCGCTCCCGAAGAGTCCGACGACCGATGAGATGAAGATGACGCGTCCGAAGCGTTGCTTGATCATCGATGTGATGCCGCGCTTGACGAGTCGAAACGAGCCAGTCAGATTTGTGTCAATGACGGTTTCAAAATCTTCATCGCTCATTCGCATGAGGAGCATGTCACGCGTGATGCCGGCGTTCGCTACGAGCACCTCGATGGGACCGAGCTTCTCTTCAACATCGGAGATTGCACGGTCCAGTGAGTCTCCATCGGTTACGTCAGCGGTGACGGTCAGAGAGCCCTTGGGTCCCTCTCCCGATCGAGCGGTCACGGCGACACGGTGTCCCGCGGCGAGGAACGCTTCGGCAATAGCGTGGCCAATGCCTCGATTGCCGCCGGTGATGAGAACTGTGCGCGTGGTCGTCATAAAGGACAGCGTAGTGGCGGGCGTACACTGGGGGCATGAATCGTGAGACGCAGTCCCTCACGTCCCTCCCCGCCTCCCCGACGGAAGAACGACGCTCTCGAATGGTGTCGTATCTGATTTCGATGGCATTGCGACTCGTCTGCCTGTTCTTGTGCTTTGTCGTGCCCGACTGGTGGGTGATCATCCCCATCGTCGGTGTCATCGTTCTCCCTCTCGTCGGCGTCGCACTCGCGAACGTCACGAACCCGAATAAGTCGCACACTGTGCGCCGAGCCGAATCGAGTGTGCCGTCGCTCACGAGCATGAACCCGTGAGTGTGTGGCGACTCGCACTGACTCGGCGCTGGCTCGGAATACTCGGCATGACCGCACTGTTCGCGGTGGCCTGTTACGGACTCAGCCAGTGGCAGTTTGCGCGTCGGGCCGAGGCGCAGGCCGCCATCCACCTCCTCAACGCCAATTACGACCAGCCCACCGCTGATCTCGCGGCGGTCGTCGCGTCACCCTCCGAGTTTGAATTGTCGGAGAAATGGCGACCGGTCCGAGTCGTCGGTGTGTATGACACGTCCGCCGTCGTCTACGTGCGAACGCGGTCGGGCGCAGCGGGAATCGGGTTCGAGCAACTCGCGCCACTTCGGCAGACGGACGGCACCGTGTTCATCGTGGACCGCGGCTGGATCGCCGCGAACGCTGACAACTCTGCTCCTGCGACATCACCCGCAGTGCCCTCCGGTACTGTCACTGTGACCGCACATCTCATCCCCGGCGAACAACAGATCGACGGCCGCGCCGCGCCGAAGGGGCAGATTGCCACAATCCACCTCGCAACTCTCGATGACTGGACCGATGGCGATGTTTACGCGGGGTGGTACGGGCGCCTAGCGACCGAAGAGCCGTCGTCGAGCGCCGGCGCAATCTGGGAGAAGCCCGTGCTCGATGAAGGGCCTCACCTCTCCTACGCGCTGCAATGGTGGGTGTTCGCTCTGATGGGGTTCATCGGCTACGGCTGGGCGTTGCGCAAGGAGGCACGGGGCGAGGTCGGCCCTGCGCCGCAACCGATTCGACGAACTCCGTCTGACGAAGATCTCGAGGACGCCGCCGTCGACGCTATGCGAGCTCGATGAGCTCGCGGTAGTCGTCACCCCAGAGGTCTTCGACACCGTCGGGCAGGATCAACACGCGTTCGGGGTTGAGCGCATCGACCGCGCCGGGGTCGTGGCTCACGAGAACGACGGCACCCTCGTAGTGCGAGAGGGCACCGAGAATTTCGTCGCGCGACGCTGGGTCGAGGTTATTCGTCGGCTCGTCGAGAACGAGCACGTTCGCCTTCGAAACAACGAGGGTCGCGAGTGCGAGGCGCGTCTTCTCCCCGCCCGACAAAACCCCCGCGGGCTTCTGCACGTCGTCGCCGGTGAAGAGGAACGAGCCGAGCACCTTGCGGGCTTCGACCTCGCTGATGGATTCGGAGGAGGACATCATGTTCGCGAGCACCGACTGTTTGACGTCGAGTGTCTCGTGCTCCTGAGCGAAATAGCCGATGCGGAGCCCGTGACCGGGTTCAATCGCTCCGGTGTCGGGTTCGTCGACCCCGGCGAGAATGCGGAGCAGCGTGGTCTTTCCCGCGCCGTTGAGCCCGATGACCACGACCTTCGATCCCTTGTCGATGGCGAGGTCGACCGCGGTGAAGATTTCGAGTGACCCGTAAGATTTCGAAAGATTGTGGGCGAGGATCGGGGTTTTGCCGCAGGGCGCCGGCGTGGGGAACCGCAATTTGGCAACGCGATCGACCGCACGCTCATCTTCGAGTCCCGAGAGCATCTTTTCCGCGCGCGCCACCATCTGGTGTGCTGCGGCGGCCTTCGACGCCTTCGCGCCGAACTTGGCCGCCTGAAGTTGGAGCGCCGTCGCCTTCTTTTCGACGTTGACGCGCTCCTTCTTGCGTCGTTCTTCGTCCGCTTCCCTCTGTCGAAGGTAGTGCTTCCACCCCATGTTGTAGACGTCGAGACGCTCACGGTTCGCATCGAGGTAGAAGACGCGATTGACGGTCTCGGTGACCAGTGCGACGTCGTGGGAGATGACGATGACTCCCCCGCGATACGACTGCAGGAAGTTGCGAAGCCAGACAACCGAGTCGGCGTCGAGGTGGTTCGTCGGTTCGTCGAGAATCATGGTGTCGGCGTTGGAGAAGAGGATTCGCGCGAGCTCGATTCGTCGACGCTGTCCGCCGGAGAGAGTCGAGAGTGGCTGTGCGAGGATGTGGTCGGGCAGGCCGAGGTTGTGGGCAATGGAGGCCGCCTCGGCCTCCGCGGAATATCCGCCCATCGCCGCGAATCGGTCGGTGAGGTTGCCGTAACGATTCATCGCCTTCGATGCGATGTCCGGATCGTCAGCGCCCATCAGCGCACTCGACTCCTCCATCTGAACGAGGATTGTTCCCAAGCCTCGTGCGTCGAGGATGCGGGTGCGAGCAAGCTGCTCCGGGTCCCCCGATCGTGGATCTTGAGGAAGGTACCCGAGTTCACCGCGGACAGAGACGTTGCCGTCGTTGGGCAACAGATCACCGGCGAGAACCTTGGTGAGCGTGGTTTTTCCCGCCCCGTTTCGGCCGACGAGACCTACTTTGTCACCGCTATCGACGCGGAACGACACCTCGGACATGAGGGTGCGTGCCCCGATGCGAATCTCGAGGTTCGTGACGTCGATCATTAGATCGAAAAGCCGAGCGCACGCATCTGGTCACGCCCGTCATCGGTGATGCGCTCGACGCCCCACGGAGGCATCCACACCCAGTTGATGCGGAAACGCTCCACCACGTTGTCCAACGCACTTTCGAGTTCCTTCTCGATGACGTCGGTGAGCGGGCAGCCCGCACTGGTAAGGGTCATTGACAGAACGAGCGCGTCGTTTTCGTCGTCCCAGGACAGGTCGTATACGAGACCGAGATCGACGATGTTCACGCCGAGTTCGGGGTCGACGACGTCCTTGAGCGCCTCAGTGATGGCGTCAAATCGGTCGGCGGCGAGTTCGCTCACGAGGCCGCGTGGAGGTAACGGTCGTAGCCCTCATCTTCGAGACGGTCGGCGAGTTCGGGCCCGCCCTCCTCGGCGATGGCTCCGTCGACGAACACGTGGACGAAGTCGGGACGGATGTAACGGAGGATTCGCGTGTAGTGCGTGATGAGTAGAACTCCGAGACCGGTGTTCTCCTTCACGCGATTAACACCCTCGGACACGATTTTGAGCGCATCCACGTCGAGCCCCGAGTCGGTCTCGTCGAGGATTGCGAAGGCCGGCTTGAGCAACTCCATCTGAACAATCTCGTGGCGCTTCTTTTCTCCGCCAGAGAAACCTTCGTTGACGTTGCGCGCCGCGAACGACTCGTCCATCTTGAGGTCACCCATTGCCTGCTTGACATCCTTCGCCCAGGTGCGCAGAGTCGGCGCCTCACCGTCGATCGCCGTCTTGGCGGTGCGAAGGAAGTTCGAAACGGAAACGCCAGGGATCTCAACGGGGTATTGCATGGCAAGGAACAACCCAGCACGGGCACGCTCGTCGACGCTCATCGCGAGAACGTCCTGACCGTCGAGAAGGATTTGTCCCGAATCGACGGTGTAGCGCGGGTGACCGGCGATTGTGTAGGCGAGGGTGGATTTGCCCGAGCCGTTGGGACCCATAATCGCGTGGGTTTCGCCCGACGTGATCGTCAGCGTGACGCCCTTGAGAATCTGCTTGGTGCCCGCGTCGGTTTCGATGGAAACGTGCAGGTCGATGATGGAGAGAGTGGCCATGATTTACTTTCGCTTGTCGGTGTCAACGTAGATGTCGTTGCCGTCGATCTCGACGTCGTAGACGGGGACCGGCTCGAACGCCGGGAAGTTGCGCGGTGCGCCGTCGGCGAGGCCGAATTTGGAACCGTGTGCCCAGCACTCGATGGAGTCATCCTCGACGAATCCCTCGGAGAGGGAGATGTCACCGTGCGAGCATCGGTCGCCGAGCGCATGGACCGACCCCGATGACTCACGAACGAGCGCGATGGGGTGGCCATCCACGACCACCTTGACCGCCGAGCCCGGCGCGAGGGAATCGAGGTTCGCAACGAGTTCGCGGGTCATGCGTTGTTCTCCAGTTCATCGAGCGCGTCGGCCAATTTCGAGGTAAGTCGTTCTTCCACCGCCGGAATATGAATGCGGTTGACGATTTCGAGCAGGAAGCCGAGTGCGACGAGACGACGTGCTTCGGTTTCGGAGATTCCCCGAGCCTGTAGGTAGAAGAGGTGGTCGTCATCGAGTCGACCCGTTGCACTCGCGTGCCCCGCGCCGGCGATGTCGCCCGTCTCAATTTCTAGATTGGGGACCGAATCGGCGCGCGCGCCGTCGGAGAGGATGAGGTTGCGGTTCGCCTCGTAGGAATCGGTGCCTATTGCATCGCGACCGATGAGCACGTCCCCAATCCATACCGTGTGAGTCGACTGACCGTGAAGCGCTCCCTTGTACAGGACGTTGGAACGGGTGTTCGCGCCCTTGTGGTGGACGAAGACTTGGTGCTCGACGTGCCGACCGCGATCGGCGAAATACACGCCCGAGGAGACGACGGTCGCATATTCACCGTCGAGGGTAAAGGACGGGTTGACGCGCTGGATTGCTCCGCTGAGGGAAACGAGAATGTGGTCGAGCGACCCACCCTTTCCGATGGTCGCAAAGTGTGCGGCGGCGTGAATCGCCTGGTCATCCCATTCACCGAGGTGGTAGACGTAGCCCGTGGCATTCTCGCCGACAATGATCTCGACGTTCTCGGTGAGGGCGCCGGCACCGTTGTTCTCGATGACCACGTGGCGGTGGGCGTTCGGAGCGAACTCGATCACGAGGTGCGCCGCGCGCACTCCGTCGATTGTTCGGCGAATCGTGACACCCTCACCGCTTCCCGAGACGACCACGTGGGCTGCCTCGACCGTGGAGGTCCAGGCACGTGCGGCGAGAAGATCCTCGGGAAGGCCGGCGCGACCTGCGACATCGGCCAAGGGAACCCACGTCAGCTCGGCACCGTCGACGGAGATGTCGTAACGTCCCCCGTCGAGTTCGCCGTCGGTGAGAATGCCGAGCGCATCGAGCGGGCTGTAACGCCACTCGGGCTGACGAGCGGACGGAACAGGGAAGTCCGCTGGGTTCGTCGACGCAAACCGTTCGTTGCGTGTCTGAACGGGACTCTCCCACCACGCGGCGGTGTCGGCCGCAGCGGCGGCCTGAGTATGCTCGACCATCAGCCGACCGAGCCTTCCATGTTCATCTCGATGAGCTTGTTGAGTTCAAGCGCGTACTCCATCGGAAGTTCCCGCGCGATCGGCTCAATGAACCCCCGCACGATCATCGCCATCGCCTCGTCCTCGGGCAGTCCGCGAGACTGCAGGTAGAACAGTTGTTCTTCGGATACTCGGGACACCGTCGCCTCGTGGCCGAGGTGAACGTCGTCGACACGAATGTCGATCGCGGGGTACGTGTCCGAGCGCGAAATGGTGTCGATAAGCAGGGCATCACAGCGCACCGTGTTTGCCGAGTTGTGTGCCTTCTCCCCCATGCGCACCTCGCCGCGGTAACCGGCTCGGCCACCACCGCGCGCAATCGACTTTGAGATGATCGACGACGTCGTGTTCGGAGCGAGGTGAATCATCTTCGCGCCGGCGTCCTGATGCTGGCCGGGGCCGGCGAAAGCAACCGAGAGCGTTTCGCCCTTGGCGTGTTCGCCGACGAGGAAGATCGACGGGTACTTCATCGTCACCTTGGACCCGATGTTTCCGTCGACCCATTCCATCGTGGCGTGTTCGTGAGCGACCGCCCGCTTGGTCACGAGGTTGTAGACGTTGGTCGACCAGTTCTGAATCGTCGTGTATCGGACGCGCGCGCCCTTTTTGACGATGATTTCAACGACGGCTGAGTGGAGCGAATCCGACTTGTAGATGGGTGCGGTGCAGCCCTCGATGTAGTGAACATACGAATCCTCGTCGGCGATGATGAGGGTGCGTTCGAACTGACCCATGTTTTCCGTGTTGATACGGAAGTAGGCCTGGAGGGGAATCTCGACGTGGACGCCCTTGGGCACGTAGACGAACGACCCACCCGACCACACCGCCGTATTGAGCGCAGCGAATTTGTTGTCGCCGGACGGGATGATCGTGCCGAAGTGTTCCTTGAAAATGTCTTCGTGCTCGCGAAGAGCGGTGTCGGTGTCGAGGAAGATGACGCCCTGCTGTTCGAGGTCTTCGCGAATCTGGTGGTAGACAACCTCGGATTCGTATTGCGCCGCGACACCCGCGACGAGACGCTGACGCTCTGCCTCGGGAATTCCCAGTCGCTCGTAGGTGCGACGGATGTCCTCGGGGAGGTCTTCCCAGGTCTGAGCTTGGCGCTCGGTGGACTTGACGAAGTACTTGATGTTGTCGAAGTCGATGCCGGACAGGTCGGCGCCCCAGTTGGGCATCGGCTTCTTTTCGAAGATTTCCAGCGCCTTGAGGCGTCGCTCGAGCATCCACTCCGGTTCGTTCTTGCGACCGGAGATGTCCTTCACGACGTCGGGGTTGATGCCGCGTTTCGCGCTCGCCCCCGCTGCGTCGGTGTCGTGCCAACCGAATTCGTATTGGCCGAGGCCCTCGAGTTCGGGGCGGTCGACGATGATGTCTCCCATGGTGTCCTTTCTCGTCTCCAACACGTTCAGCGTGCCGACGAACCGCAGCGAGTGCGGGGCGAACCTACAATGAAACCATCCGGCTCGTTGTTTCAATCTTACCCGTAAGGACGAAATGCAGTTCTCGTCGCCCGCTTCACTCGCCGACCGCCGCGTCGTTGTCATCGCCTGGGCCAACCTCATCGCCCAAATCGGCATCGTGGTCACGGGAGCGCTGGTTCGTCTCACCGCCTCCGGATTGGGTTGCCCCACCTGGCCACTCTGCACCGCCGAATCGCTCGTCACTACCCCCGAGATGGGCATCCATGGAATCATCGAATTCGGGAATCGCCTCCTCACCTTCGTGTTGCTCATCATTTCCGTCGCGCTCGTCTGGGCGCTGTGGCGCTCACGAACATCGCGACCTGACCTGTGGCGTTTGGCGCTCGCGATCCTCGCGGGAATTCCACTCCAGGCGATCGTCGGTGGCATTTCCGTCTGGGTGAAGCTCAACCCCTACGTGGTCGGACTTCACTTCGTTCTTTCCGTCGTGATGGCGTCGTTGTCGGTGATCGTGTTGCTTCGCGTCATCGACCGAGATCACGTCGCCCGTTTGCGGGTCGTCACGGGTTGGTCGTGGCTGATCGCGCTCGGCGTTGCCGTCACGGTCGTGGTCGGCATTCTCACGACCGGGTCGGGACCCCACGCGGGCGATGCGGCGGCACCCCGCAATGGCCTCGAACCCGAACTCATGCAACACCTGCACTCCTGGCCGGCCTACATCACGGTCGCTCTGGTGCTCCTGACGCTCGCGCGGTCGGTCCGGGAAAAACGCGGTTGGTGGCTCGGGTTGATCGGCTGCTTCGGAGCACAAATCACCGTGGGCATCGTTCAATCACGCCTCGGATTGCCCGTGGAGCTCGTTGCGGTCCACGTCGGTCTCGCGCTCGTCACGGTCGCTGTGGCGACCGCCGCGATTTATCGCAGCACGACGAGCGGATCGATCGCCACCGCGAGGAAGAGTGCCGTCAAATAGGTGTTGCTCGCATGGAACACGCGCATCGGGCTCGCGTCCTGATCAGTGACGGTGCGGTTGTACAGCCGGTGGGTCTCGACGATGAACCACCCTCCGACAAGGAGTGAGACTGCGATGTAAATCGGACCCATCGGAGCGACGGGGATGAGCACGAGCGACGCGACGACGGTAGCCCACGCGTAGAGGATGACCTGCAGCCCGACGGCGACCTTGGGGCGAAGCACACTGAGCATGGGAACGGACGCCGCGGCGTAATCGTCGACGTATCGAAGGCTCAGCGGCCAATAGTGTGCGGGTGTCCACAAAAAGACGACGACGAACAAAATCCACGGCTCAATCGACAGCGAGTTGGTAACGGCGGCCCACCCGATGAGGACGGGGAAGCACCCCGCGATACCGCCCCACACGATGTTCTGTTCGGTGCGCCTTTTCAACAACAACGTGTAAACGAAGACGTAGAACAGAATCGCGGCGAGGGCGAGGGCCGCGGCGAGGGGGTTGGCAACAACCGCGAGTAAAACGATGGACGCGACGCCGATCGACCACGCGAAGGCGAGTGCCTTGCCCGGGGTGACGTCCCCCGTGACGATGGGACGACCCTTGGTACGGGCCATCAATTGGTCGATGTCGCGGTCGATGTACATGTTGAACGCGTTCGCCGAACCGGCGCTCATCGCTCCTCCGAGAAGAGTTCCAAGAACAAGCCACAGGTCGGGGATGCCGTGTTGCGCGAGCACCATGACCGGTGCGGTCGTGACCAGGAGCAGTTCGATGACGCGCGGTTTCGTGAGTGCGACATAGGCGCTGATGCGACGAACGGCTGGTGCGAAATCGAAAGTCCCGCTCGACGGGGGAAGATTCAACGGCGTCACTTGGCCAGTCTATTCTCTGCTCGGAGTGCCTGACCGCGCTAGAATTGTTCCACCACCACAAGCGTGCCCCGCGTGTGCCGTCGTCGTCACCGTGCAGTTCTGGAGGCATCGCATCCTCTGCCACGATTGGACTCCCCCATGACGAAACTCGACTGGACCGAACTCGACGCCACGGCCGTCGATACGGCACGACTCCTCGCGGTTGACGCTGTCGAAAAGGTCGGTAACGGCCACCCGGGCACCGCGATGTCGATGGCGCCGGTCGCCTACCTCCTTTACCAGAAGGTCATGCGTCACGACCCCGCTGATACCCACTGGATCGGTCGCGACCGTTTCGTGCTCTCCATCGGTCACTCCTCGCTCACCCAGTACACCCAGTTGTATTTGGGCGGGTTCGGGCTCGAGCTCGACGACCTCAAGTCGTTCCGCACGTGGGGTTCCAAGACTCCGGGTCACCCCGAATTCGGTCACACCGCCGGCGTCGAAATCACCACGGGTCCGCTCGGCCAGGGACTCGCGTCGGCCGTCGGGATGGCTTACGCCCAGCGCTTTGAACGCGGTCTTTTTGACCCCGCGGCGAAGCCCGGAACGTCACCGTTCGATCACCACACCTACGTCATCTGTGGCGACGGCGACATGCAGGAGGGCGTGACCGCCGAGGCGTCGTCGCTCGCCGGCCACCAGCAACTCGGCAACCTCGTCGTGATTTACGACTCGAACCAGATCTCGATCGAAGACGACACCAACATCGCCTTCACCGAAGACGTTGCCGCTCGCTACCGTGCCTACGGCTGGGATGTTCGCGAGGTGTCATGGCGAACACCGAACGGATACGTTGAGGACGTCCCCGCGCTGCACGCCGCAATCGAAGCTGCGAAGAGCGTGTCGGACAAGCCGTCGCTCATCATTCTCAAGACCATCATCGGCTGGCCCGCTCCCACCAAGCAGAACACGGGCAAGATCCACGGTTCCGCGCTCGGCGCTGACGAGGCGAAGGGTACGAAGGAAGCACTCGGGTGGGACCCAGAGCTTTCGTTCCACGTTCCCGCTGAGGTGCTCGCACACACACGTTCTCTTCGAGATCGTGCCGCCGCCGATCACGCCGAGTGGCGTCAGGGGTTCGACGCGTGGGCGTCGTCCAATCCGGAGGCGAAAAAGCTGCTCGATCGCCTCACCGCGGGAGAACTCCCCGCCGAACTCGACGCGGTTTTGCCCGAGTTCGAGGGTGGAACCTCGATTGCAACCCGTGCCGCGAGTGGCAAGGTTCTCAACGCGATCGCCGGTGTCATGCCCGAACTCTGGGGTGGTTCATCGGATCTCGCCGAATCGAACCTCACGACGATTGACGGGGCGAAGTCCTTTGTGCCCTCCGAGCACTCGACCCACCACTGGTCGGGAGACCCGTACGGCCGCGTCCTTCACTTCGGCATTCGCGAACACGCGATGGGGGCGATTCTCAACGGAATCACCCTGCACGGACCAACCCGCTCCTACGGCGGTACGTTCCTCATATTCAGCGATTACATGCGCCCCGCCGTACGTCTCGCCGCATTGATGAAGACGCCGTCGCTCTTCGTGTGGACCCACGACTCTGTCGCACTCGGAGAAGACGGTCCGACGCACCAGCCCATCGAGCAGCTCGCAACCCTTCGAGCGATCCCGGGCCTCGACGTCGTCCGACCCGCCGACGCCAACGAGACCGCATGGGCGTGGCGCACGATGTTGGAACGCCGTAACGGCCCGGCGGGAATTGCGCTTTCGCGTCAGAACCTGCCCGTTGTCCCCCGGGGTACCGCCGCATCGGCAACGGAGTTCGCCCCGGCATCGCAGACTACGAAGGGTGCCTACACGCTCATCGACTCCCCCACGGGAACCGTCGACGTGATTCTCATCGCGACCGGGTCCGAAGTCCAGGTCGCCGTCGAGGCGCGCGATGTGCTTGCGGTCAAGGGTGTCGGCGCCCGCGTCGTTTCGGCGCCGTGTCTCGAATGGTTTGAGGAACAACCTGAGGCATACCGCGAGTCTGTACTTCCCTCGTCCGTTTCCGCTCGCGTTTCTGTTGAGGCCGGACTCTCCCTCGGCTGGTCGCGATACGTTGGCGCGAACGGTGCGAGCGTGTCGATCGAACACTTCGGTGCGTCGGCCGATTATCAAACTCTTTTCCGCGAATTCGGAATCACGCCGGAAGCCGTTGTTGCCGCCGTGCACTCCGTTCTCTAACCCGAAAGGCACCACCCTCGTGACCAGTCCCACTCAAGAACTCTCCAACGTCGGCGTCTCCATTTGGCTCGATGACCTCTCGCGCGACCGCATTCGCTCGGGCTCGCTCGAATCGCTCATCGAGAACCGCAACGTCGTCGGCGTGACGACCAACCCGACCATTTTTGCGACCGCACTCGCGACGGGGCAGTCGTACGGCGAGCAGATTGCGGAACTCGCGAAGGACGGTGCTACCGTCACGGAAGCGGTTTTTGCGGCGACGACCGACGACGTCGCGGCCGCGTGTGACATCTTCCGCCCCATCTACGACCGAACTAACGGACAAGACGGTCGCGTCTCCATCGAAGTTGAGCCGACGCTCGCGTTCGATGCCGCAGCGACCATTGCTCAAGCCAAGGAACTCCACGCCCGAGTCGGCCGTGAGAACGTCATGATTAAAATTCCCGCGACCCTCGAGGGGCTCGGTGCTATCTCGGCGGTTCTCGCCGAAGGCATTTCGGTCAACGTGACCCTCATCTTCTCGCTCGAGCGCCACGGACAGGTCATCGACGCCTACCTCGACGGTCTCGAGAAGGCGGCAGCCAACGGTCACGACCTCAGCACGATTCACTCGGTGGCGTCGTTCTTTGTTTCCCGTGTCGACACGGAAGTCGACAAGCGTTTGACCGCGCTCGGAACCGACGACGCACTCGCCCTGAAGAGCACCGCCGCTATAGCGAACGCGCGACTCGCGTACGAATTGTTCGAACAGAAGTTCTCCACGGAGCGTGCCACGGCGCTGATCGCGAAGGGCGCGAACCGCCAGCGACCGTTGTGGGCGTCGACCGGGGTCAAGGATCCGGCGCTCCCCGACACGCTCTACGTGACGGAGCTCGCGGTGGACGACACCGTCAACACCATGCCGGAAAAGACCCTCGAGGCGACCTTTGACCACGGACCCGTGCACGGTGACGCGGTTCACGGCACTTATGACGAAGCCCGCGCCCAACTCGCAGCAATCGAAGCACTCGGAATCTCCATTGACGAGGTCACCGCTCTGCTCGAACGTGAAGGAGTCGACAAGTTCATCGTGTCGTGGAACGAACTTCTCGACATCGTCACGGCCGCCATGGACGCCACCCGATGACCGGAGTCTCGCTCTCCGGAGCGGCCGCCGACGCGGCTGAGCGCCACCTTACGGAACTCGTCGAGTCACGGTTTGCATCTCGGCTCGGCGCCGGCGATTTCACTCTTTGGGGCCCCGCCGCCGAAGCCGAATCTGCCATCCGTCTCGGATGGGTTCACGCCTCCGCCGTCTCACGCGCGCTCGTCGACGACATCGTCGCACTGCGGGATGAGTTTCGCGCGCGCGGCCTGACGCGAGTTGTCCTCTGCGGAATGGGCGGTTCATCGCTCGCTCCCGAGGTCATCACGCGCACCGCTGGTGTCGACCTCGTCGTCCTCGATTCGACACACCCGACGCAGGTTGCGCGAGCGGTTGACGAGGCCATCGAGAACACGGTCGTCGTCGTGTCGTCGAAGTCGGGCTCCACCGCCGAAACTGACTCCCAAAAACGCGCCTTCGAGGCCGCCTTCGCCGCGGCGGGAATCGACCCGCTCACTCGCATCGTGATCGTCACCGACCCGGGTTCGCCGCTTGACGTCGCGTCCCGCGAAGCGGGCTACCGCGTATTCAATGCCGACCCCAACGTCGGAGGACGTTATTCAGCGCTCACCGCGTTCGGGTTGGTGCCCTCGGGTCTCGCTGGAGTGGACATCGCCGAATTGCTCGATCAAGCCGACGCTACGCTGGCCGACGTTCTCGCCGATTCGCTCGCTAACCCTGCCCTGTTGCTCGGAGTCGCCATTGCGGGAACCTCGCCGCGCCGCGACAAGATCGCGATCCTCTCCGCTCGATCTTCGATCGTCGGAATCGGTGACTGGATTGAACAGCTCGTTGCCGAGTCCACCGGAAAAGAGGGCACCGGCGTCCTCCCCGTCGTGCTCGAGCCCGGTACCGCCGATCTCGACGCGCCCGACGTTCTCCCTGTCTACATCACCGACGAACCAACACCCGCGGAAGGTGACTCCGTTGTGGTGGGGGGACCCCTTGGAGCGCAACTCCTCGTATGGGAGGTGGCGACCGCGGTCGCGGGTCACCTTCTGGGAATCAATCCGTTCGACCAGCCGGACGTTGAGTCCGCGAAAATCGCGGCACGAGCGTTCCTCGATGGCACTCCAGAAGCTCTCGAGCCATTCGCAACGGACGGCGCGGTATCCCTCACGGCGCTCGGATACTCGGCGCGATCGACGACCGTCACGGAGGCTGTTCGTGAACTGCTCGCACATCTTCCCGGCGATGGATATCTCTCGATTCACGCCTATTCGGACCGCGAAGCGGGAAGCGGACTCGAATCGATTCGGGACGCCCTCGCCGCCGCAGGCGGGCGCCCCACGACGTTTGGATGGGCTCCGCGCTTTCTTCACTCGACCGGGCAGTACCACAAGGGCGGCCCCGCGCAAGGTGTGTTCCTTCAGATCGTTGAGCTCGCCGAAACGGATCGACCGGTTCCCGGGCGACCGTTCACCTTCGGAGTTCTCATGGCAGCTCAGGCGCGCGGTGACGCCCAGGTGCTCGCCGATCACCAGCGTCCCGTGCTGACCCTCACCGTGACGGGCCAGAAAGCAGTAGTCGACCTCACCGCAACGCTGTGCGCCATCGGAGCCGACGCGTGACCTTTGCTAATCCCCTACGTGACCCGAGCGATCGCCGTCTTGGGCGAATCGCCGGACCCTCGGGGCTCATCATTTTCGGAGTGACGGGAGATTTGTCACGCAAGAAATTGATGCCGGCGGTGTACGACCTCGCGAACCGCGGTCTGTTGCCACCCGGTTTTGCGCTCGTCGGCTTCGCCCGACGGGATTGGGACAACCAGGACTTCATGAAGGTTGTGCACGACTCGGTCAAGGAATATGCGCGCACGCCGTTCCGCGAAGACGTATGGCGCCAACTCAGCGATGGAATCCGCTTCGTCACGGGTGATTTCGACGATGATGCCGCGTTCGATCGTCTCGGCGAAACCATTGCCGAACTCGATCGAGAGCGCGGAACCATGGGAAACCACGCGTTCTACCTTTCAATTCCCCCGCGCTCGTTCCCGCTCGTCACCGAGCAACTTCGCCGAAGCGGGCTCGCCACGCCAGAAGATAACCAGTGGCGCCGTGTGGTCATCGAGAAGCCGTTCGGTTCGGACCTGAAAACGGCACGAGAACTCAACGCCGTCGTCGAGTCAGTGTTTCCGCCGGATGCGGTGTTCCGTATCGATCACTATCTCGGAAAAGAGACGGTGCAAAACATCCTCGCGCTCCGTTTCGCGAACATGTTTTACGAGCCGATTTGGAACGCGAACTACGTCGACCACGTGCAAATCACGATGGCGGAAGATGTCGGCGTCGGCGGCCGCGCAGGGTATTACGACGGCATCGGAGCCGCTCGCGACGTCATTCAGAACCACCTCCTGCAACTCCTCGCGCTGACCGCGATGGAGGAACCCGTGTCGTTCGCCGCGGCCGATCTGCGCGCCGAGAAGGAGAAGGTCCTCAAGGCGGTGCAATTGCCCGTCGATCTCTCCCGAGCCACCGCACGCGGACAGTACTCGTCCGGGTGGCAGGGCGGAATCAAGGTCCCGGGCTTCCTGGAGGAGGAGGGCATGAACCCTAACTCCGTGACCGAAACATTCGCCGCGATGCGACTCGACATTGACACACGCCGTTGGAGCGGTGTGCCGTTCTATCTGCGCGCCGGGAAGAGGCTCGGTCGTCGCGTCACGGAAATCGCCGTCGTGTTCAAGCAGGCACCGCAGTACTTGTTCGAATCATCTCAAATCTCGAGCCTTTCCCAGAACGCCCTCGTAATCCGCGTTCAACCCGATGAGGGTGTCACGATGAAGTTCGGGTCGAAAGTTCCCGGAGCGGGCATGCAGGTCCGCGACGTCACCATGGACTTCGGGTACGGACACGCGTTCACCGAAGAGAGCCCCGAGGCCTACGAACGACTCATCCTTGACGTGCTCCTTGGTGATCCTCCCCTGTTTCCCCGTCACGAAGAAGTTGAACTATCGTGGCAGATTCTCGATCCGATCGAGGAGTTTTGGGCATCGGGAGGGAAGCCCGAGCAGTACGCACCCGGCTCGTGGGGTCCGGAATCGGCCCACGAACTTCTGCGCCGTGACGGCCGTGAATGGAGGCGACCGTGATCATCCCACTTCCCGACACCACGGTCGCGAACATTCTCAAGGCGCTTCAGCATGCTCGAGAAGAAGGTGGCGCGGTCGCGCTCGGTCGTGTACTCACGCTCGTCATCACGACGACAGACGATAACGCGGAGACGGCGATTGCCGCGGCGAATGAGGCGTCGCGCGAGCATCCGATGCGCATCATCGTCATCAACCTGGTGACAAACGCGAACCAAACGGTCCCACTCGATGCGGAACTTCGTCTCGGTGGCGATGCGGGCGCGAGTGAGGTCATCATCCTCAACGCGTCGGACGAACTTGTCTCCGACCCCCAGGGGCTTATTAACGGATTGCTCCTGCCCGACGCACCGATGGTCGTCTGGTGGCCCGACGCGGCACCACGAAACATGTCCGAGACGTCACTCGGCCAGGTCGCCGGGCACCGAATCGCCGACACCATCAATTCCAAAAATCCCATTGACCTGCTTCGGGTGCTCGCCGAGGATTACGAGCCCGGTGACGTCGACCTCGGTTGGACGCGCATCACGCAGTGGAGGGGGCTCCTCGCCGCGACATTGGATGGCGGCATTGATCTGGGAATCACCGCGGCACGCGTCTCCGGCGCTCTCGACAACTCCGCCCCGATTCTTCTCGGAGCGTGGCTTCGCAGCGAACTCGGCGTTCCCGTCGAACTCGAGTTGCACCCGAAGAGCGAACTTGGAAACATTATTCGCGCCGAGATTGAGTGTCGTAACGGGTCGATTGTGCTCGAACGCACGGAACCGGGCTTCGCTCACCTCACTCAACCGGGTCAACCGGACCACGTCATTTCGTTGCCGTTGCGCAACCTCGGTGATTGTCTCGCCGAGGAATTGCGCCGGCTCGACCCCGACGTCGTGTTCGGTCGAGTATTGACGAAAGGCGTTCCGACGCTCGTCACCGAGTCACCGCTCATCTGATGATGCGTCGTCTTGTCGTGTTTCCCGACCGCGGTGCGGTCGAAACCGCGGTCGCGACGGCGTTGCTCGATGAAATCGTCGATGCAACGTTCGCCCGCGGTCGCGCGGACATCGTTCTGACGGGGGGAACCGTCGGAATCGGTGCGCTCGCGGCCGTTCTGCGAGACCCCCGCGCCCAGTCGATCGCGTGGAATCTCGTTCACCTCTGGTGGGGAGACGAGCGATTTGTTCCCGCCGGTGACCCGGATAGAAACGAGGGTCAGGCCACTGCGGCCCTTCTCGATCACGTTGCGATCCCCGCTACGAACGTGCACCGCTTCCCGTCGGATGTCGGCCAGAGCGTCGACGACGCTCGGGATGAGTTCCGCTCTCTCCTACGGGCCGAATTGGGAAATCGCCCCCGATTTGATGTGGTGCTCAACGGCATCGGTCCGGACGGGCACGTGGCGAGCCTTTTTCCCGGACTCCCCCACGGTTCGACCGGAGAACTCGTCATCGCCGTCGACAACTCACCGAAGCCTCCCCAGCGCCGCCTATCTCTCACTCTGGACGCGCTCAACGGTGGACGACACGTCTGGATCGTCGCGGCGGGCGACGACAAGGCCGAGGCAATCGAACGGCTCATGTCCGATGCGTCGGTCGACGCGACACCGGCAGCCGGCCTTCACGGCGTCGAAGAGACCGTGGTCTGGGTTGACGAGTCCGCGGCAGCTCGTCTCTAGGTGGTTACGGGCGACCGTTTGCGCGAAGGCGCTCTAGTGCGTCGGCGAGGATTTGCGCAGCCTCTTCCTCGGTGCGACGCTCTTTTACATAGGCGAGGTGAGTCTTGTAGGGCTCGGCCTTCTGTACCTGCGGCGGATTGGCCTTGTCGCGACCCGCGGGAAGACCGGTCGTCGGAGAGTCGATGAATTCAGGAATCTGATCAGCGGGAACGTCGGCAGCGTAGAAACGCACCGTCTCATTTCCCTGGGCGTCCCAGTAAGAAACCGAGATTCGATCGGCGTGGTTTCCGTGGTCGTGCTCGCCCATGGGGCCGCTACCGACACGGGTACCGCGAATGGCGCTTCCTCCGGCCATGGTGTTACTCCTTAAACCAGCTGGAATCGGACGAACAGCCCGATCGTGATGATGGACAACACCCAGATCACCGCGATGATGATGGTGAGGCGATTGAGGTTGCGCTCCGCGACACCGCTGGAACCGAGAGTGGTGGACACCCCACCGCCGAACATGTCGGACAGTCCGCCACCGCGACCGCGGTGCAAGAGAATCGTGAGGGTCAGCAGGATGCTCGTCAGAGCGAGGATGACCTGCATGATGATGTAAAGAATGTCCATGGTGTCTCCAGTTTACGCGATGACGTGCCGAGGGAACTGAACAATCTTGGCGAACTCTTCCGCGTCGAGGCTCGCACCGCCTACGAGAGCGCCGTCGACGTCTTTTTCGCGGAGGAACGAGGCGATGTTCGAGGACTTGACGCTTCCACCGTAGAGAACCCGTGTGGCTTCGGCAGCTTCGGGGGACATCTCTTCGGCGATGACGGCACGAAGAGCAGCGCAGACGTCTTGGGCTTGTTTCGGAGTTGCCGCCTGCCCCGATCCGATTGCCCAGACGGGCTCGTAAGCGACGACGATTTCCGCGTCAGGCTTCAGCGCGGTAAGAACTTCGCGAAGTTGACCGACCGGAACTGCGCTCGCACCGAACTTTTCGAGGTCGTCGCTCGTCTCGCCGACGCAGATTACGGGGATCAAGCCACTGGCGATGGCGGCGACGGTTTTTGCGGACACAATCGCGTCATCCTCGTGGTGATCCTGACGACGCTCCGAGTGACCGATGATGACGTAACGGCAACCGAGCTTCGCGAGCATTTCCCCAGAGATGTCTCCCGTGTGAGCGCCCGACTCGAAAGGCGAGAGATCCTGTGCGCCGAACGCGAAGCCGAGGCCGTCGCTTTCGATTGTGGTCTGAACCGAACGGATATCGGTGAACGGAGGGAAGAGAGCGACCTCGACTTCGGTCGTGGGAAACTTCGCGTCCTTGAGAGTCCACGCAAACTTCTGGACGAACGCGATGGCGCGCAGGTGGTCGAAGTTCATTTTCCAGTTGCCCGCGATGAGCGGTCGACGATCTACCATCCCAATACCTCCAGTCCGGGAAGTGCTTTACCCTCGAGGAATTCGAGGCTCGCACCGCCTCCGGTCGAAATGTGACCAAAAGCGCGTTCGTCGAAACCGAGCGCGCGAACAGCCGCGGCGGAGTCTCCCCCGCCAACGACGCCAAGCCCGTCGACCTTCGTCAACGCCTCAGCCACCGCGCGAGTGCCACCCGCGAAGGGGGCGAGCTCGAAAACGCCCATCGGACCGTTCCAGAACACGGTTTTGGACGACGCCACAAGCTCCGCGAACCGTTTCGCGGTCTCCGGACCGATGTCGAGCCCGAGGCCGTTCGGTCCGATGACGGTTGTTTCGATTTCGTCAATCGGCGCGATGGCGGTTTCGGCATCGGCACCAAATTTCGACGCGACGATGACGTCGGTCGGGAGAACAATCTCAACGCCACGCGACTCGGCGTCGGCGAGATAGCGACGTGCGGTGTCGAGTTGATCGACCTCGCATAACGAGCCACCGATTGCGTAGCCTTGCGCCTTGAGGAAGGTGAAGAGCATTCCGCCACCGATGAGCAAGCGGTCTACGCGAGGAAGGAGATGCTCGATGACCCCGAGCTTGTCCGAAACCTTGGACCCCCCGAGAACGACGGTATACGGCCGTGCGGTGTCGGTGGTGAGGCGGTGCAGCACTGCCGTCTCAGCGGAGACGAGGAGGCCGGCAGCGCTCGGCACCAATTGTGCCGCTTCGAAGACGCTCGCCTGCTTGCGGTGAACCACGCCGAATCCGTCGGATACGAAGGCGTCGGCACCGGCGGTGAGCAGGGCGGCGAACTCGCGGCGATCGTCTTCGGCTTTCGACGTCTCGCGGGGATCGAAACGGAGGTTCTCGAGAACGAGAACCTGTCCGGGAGCGAGTGACGCACGGCGGGCCGTCGCGTCCGGGCCAACAGTGTCACTCGCGAACGCCACCGGAGCATCGAGCAATTCGCCCAGACGCTTCGCAACCGGAGCGAGAGAAAATCTCGCTTCCGGTGTGCCTTCGGGCCGACCGAGGTGCGAGATAGCCACGACCGCTGCCCCCGCCGCCAACAGGCGTTGGAGCGTCGGTAGCGATGCGCGAATGCGACCGTCGTCGGTGATGACACCGTCGGCCAGAGGCACGTTGAAGTCGCAGCGAACGACCACCGTCTTGCCGGCGAGATCGCCCAGCGAATCCAGCGTGCGGAGCGTCATCTAGAGGCTTTTCGCCACGTACTCCGTGAGGTCGACGAGACGGTTGGAGTAACCCCACTCGTTGTCGTACCACGAAGAAATCTTGACGGTGTTGCCGATGACCTTGACGAGTCCCGAATCGAAGATCGACGAGTGCGGGTCGGTGACGATATCGCTCGACACGATCGGGTCTTCGGTGTACGCGAGGATACCTTTGAGTGAACCCTCGGCAGCCTTCTTGTACGCGGCCTTGATCTCCTCGACGGTCACGGTCTTCTTCGACACGAGCGTGAGGTCGGTGATCGAGCCGGTGGGAACGGGAACACGCAGGGCGAAGCCATCGAGCTTGCCCTTCAGCTCCGGGAGTACCTCACCGATGGCCTTGGCTGCGCCCGTCGACGACGGAACGATGTTGATTGCGGCCGCACGGGCACGACGCAAATCCGAATGGGGGCCATCCTGAAGGTTTTGGTCGGCGGTGTAGGCGTGAACCGTTGTCATGAGACCATTCTCGATACCGAACTCGTCGTTGAACACTTTGGCGAGCGGCGCGAGGCAGTTCGTGGTGCAGGACGCGTTCGAAATGATGTGATGGTTCGCCGGGTCGTACTTCTCGTGGTTGACACCCATGACGAAGGTGCCGTCAACGCCCGTGCCCGGGGCCGAGATGAGGACCTTCTTGGCGCCAGCGTCGATGTGCTTCTTCGCGTCGGCGGCATCGGTGAACCGGCCCGTCGACTCGATGACAATGTCGACCCCGAGCTCGCCCCACGGCAGGGCGGCGGGGTCGCGCTCGGCGAGCACTTTGATCTTCTTACCATTGACGATGACGTTGGTGTCGTCATAGGTCACGTCCGCCGAGAGGCGACCCGTGATGGAGTCGTACTTGAGGAGGGTCGCGAGCGACTTCGTGTCGGAGAGATCATTGACCGCGACGATTTCAAGTTTGCTTCCCTGCGCGAGGGCGGCTCGGAGGTAGTTACGGCCGATACGTCCGAAGCCGTTGATTCCAATTTTGACGCTCATAGTGTCCTAACGGGAGGTGTGTGGTGGTGGAAAAAATAAAAGGAGACGTGCTGCTGGCGACGTCACCCTTACCTATGAGAGTAGCAAAATTCCCGCGGTGTGGGCGCGTGCGGCCTCGAAACGCGCCGCGACATTCTCCCAGTTGACGATGTTCCAGAAGGCCTTCACATAATCCGCCTTGACATTCTGGTAATCGAGGTAGAAGGCGTGCTCCCACATGTCGAGCTGCAGGAGCGGAATCGTGCCCTGAGCGGTGTTCGCCTGCTGATCGAAAAGCTGCTGGATGATGAGACGTGCCCCCACCGGGTCCCACGAGAGGATTCCCCAACCGCTTCCCTGGATTCCCAAGCTCGCGGCGGAGAAGTGTGCCTGAAAGGCGTCGAACGAGCCGAAGAACTCGTCGATCGCGGCGGCGAGCTCACCGGAAGGGCGGCCCTGCGCGTCGGGCGTGAGGTTCGTCCAGAAAATCGAGTGGTTGATGTGACCGCCGAGGTGGAATGCAAGATCCTTCTCGAGCTTGTTGATCGCGCCGAAGGAGTTCGTCGAACGGGCTTCCTCCATCTGGTCGAGAGCGGCGTTTGCGCCGGCCACGTAGGCTGCGTGGTGCTTGGAGTGGTGAAGTTCCATGATGCGCGCCGAGATGTGCGGTTCGAGCGCGGCGTAGTCGTAGGTCAATTCGGGGAGTGCGTAGGTGGCCATGGGTTGGTCCTTTCGTTGTGCGGTGATGTCGTTAGTCGATGTCGTCGGGGATGCCGTCGGAGGTCGACGGAATTCCCAGATCAGAGGCCTTTTTGTCGGCCATCGCGAGGAGGCGGCGAATTCGACCCGCAACGGCGTCCTTCGTCATGACGGGGTTCGCGTAATGTCCGAGTTCGTCGAGGCTCGCGTCGCGGTGGTCGAGGCGCAACCTGCCCGCGTAGGAGAGGTGATCGGGGATGTCGTCACCGAGAATCGCGAAGGCGCGCTCCACGCGGGCGCACGCGGCAACCGCGGCTTGAGCACTGCGACGGAGGTTGGCGTCGTCGAAATTGACGAGGCGGTTCGCGTTTGCCCGAATCTCTCGGGTAGCGCGCGCCTCGGTCCATCGCTCGAGACTCGTCGTCGCGCCGATGTAGGTGAGGAATGCGGAGATGGCATCCGAATCCTTGATGACCACACGGAATCCGCCACGCACATCGCGGGTCTTCGCGGCGATTCCGCAACGACCACACGCCCCGACGAGTGCCATTGCGGCTTCGTTGGTGGGAGCCGCGATCTCGATGGTGTGGCTGCGACCCGGATCGGACACGATGCCACGAGCGAGGAACGCTCCGCGGAGAATTCCGACCACGTCGCCGATGGGCGCCGTCGTGAGTTTGTTGGGGAGTCCGCGCACCGCACGACGGCGGGTGTCGAGCAGTCCGGTGGTGAGCGCCAATTTGTCGGCGCCCTCCGTCACCTGAATGACGTAGGTTTCGTACTTTTCATGTGCGGTGGGTGCAACCGTCTTCGACGTCGAGGGAACGCCGAGTGCGCGCTGGACGGTAGACCGCACGAGCTGGGCGACGCCGGCGTGATCAAGTTTGACCTCGACTGCGAGTTTGCCCCCGACGAGATGCAGCCAGCCACCGAAGCGCAGAATCGTGGCGAGTTCCGCGAGACGCGTCGACGGAGCGGCCTCGGGGAGTCCGAGAACTTCGTCCTTGACCGTCGCGGTGAGTGACATGGTGATCTTCCTGCTCTAGTTGCGACCGATGTCGCGATGCTTTCGGCTGACCGACACGCCAGGATTCACGTCGATGCGACGAGCGAGTTCCTCCGCGATGGCCACGCTGCGGTGTTTGCCTCCCGTACATCCTATTGCGATGGTCGCGTGGCGCTTATTCTCGCGGATATACCCCCTCAGGGTGGCCTCAATCAACATGACGAGACCCGCGAGAAATTGTTCGACGTCGGCTTGACCCAGCACGAACGCCGCAACGTCCGGGTGGAGCCCCGTCTCGTTGCGCAGCGCCTCGCTCCAGAAGGGATTGGGCAAGAATCGCACGTCAGCCACGATGTCGGCATCGGCGGGGAGGCCGTGTTTGAAGCCGAACGACTCCACGACGACATTGACGTCGGGGATGGTGTCCGATTTGAACGAATCAAACACAAGAGTCGTTGTTTGGTGAACATTGAGTCCCGTCGTGTCGACGACGACGTCCGCCATGTCGCGCAGATTCGCGAGTCGCTCCCGTTCGAGCCGGATTCCGTCCGAAATGGTCCCTTTCCCTTGAAGCGGGTGCGGGCGCCGAACACTTTCGAAACGTTTGATGAGATCCGCATCGGTCGCGTCGAGGAAGAGCACGCGCACGTCCAGCCGGGCGCGAAGATCCCCGAGGAGAGGAACCAGGTCTTCGATGGAGTCTCCGCCACGGACATCGACCACGACGGCGACTCGAGACAGACCCTGGTCGGGGTGACGCGCGAGTTCGACCAGCGACGGCAGCAGTTCGGCCGGCAGATTGTCAATGACGCGCCAACCTCCGTCCTCGAGGGCGTGAGCAGCGGTGGAGCGCCCCGCACCGGACATTCCGGTGACGACGATGATGTGGGTGGCGGGTTCGCTCATGCTACCCCCAGCCTAACCGTCGGATTCCGCGACGCTGAGGGCCTCATGAATCTTCCTCGCAGTCTCAACTCCGATACCGGGCACCGCAGCGATCTGCTCGATGCTCGCCTCCCGCACGGCGGTTGGGCTACCGAAATGACCGAGAAGTGAGCGAACGCGCTTCGGACCAAGACCATCGAGTTCGTGCAGTTCGGACTGCAACACTTTCGTCCGCTTGGACTTTTGGTACCGCAGCGCAAACCGGTGAGCTTCGTCACGAGCGCGCTGCACCAGATACAGTGCATCGGAGTCTCGCGGGAGGATGACGGGGAAATCGCTGTCCGGGAGCCACAACTCCTCGAGACGCTTGGCCAAACCAGCGACCGAGATGCCCGTCAGGCCGGAATCGCGGAGCGCGCGGGCCGCCGCGTTGACCTGTGGTTGGCCACCATCGACGAGCAACAGCGTTGTCGGATACCGCATTCCGTCTCGTTCTGTTGCCAGTCGGGCGAGTCGCCGGGAGATGAGTTGATACATTGCCTCGGTGTCGTCACGAGCTTTGGCGATTCCGAAGTGTCGATAATCGTCCTTGACGGGAAGCCCGTCCTCGAAAACGACCAGCGAACCGACAATATCCGTGCCACCGAGGTGCGAGATGTCGGTGCATTCGAATCGCAACGGTGCTTCGGGCAGACCCAGGTAGTCGCGGAGATCCTCGAGTGCCCGGGAGCGCGCAACGAAGTCGTGGGCGCGGTGCAGTTCGTGTTCAGCGAGGGCCAGTGCGGCGTTCTTGGTCACGCTGGTGAGGAGTGTCGCACGGTCTCCGCGCTTCGGTATTGCCAATTTGACTCCCCCGCTCAGATTCGCGGTCACGCGCCGCCCGGTGAGCGACTCAGTGAGAGCGTCAATCGACGCGGGTTCGAACGGAACATCGATGAGGCGGGGAGGCGCGTCGACCTCGTACACGTTTTCGATTGCCTGTTCGAGGATGGTGGCGGGGTCCATCTCGAGTTCGGTGTCGACGGTCCACGACCTCGTTCCGCGCACCCGGCCCTGGCGGACGTGGAAGATCGTCACCGCTGCGGAGAGCTCGCTCGCGGCGAATCCGATGATGTCGACGTCGAGTTCATCACGGAGCACAACGGCGCTTCGTTCGGCCACGGCGGTCAGGGCGTAACGCTGGTCGCGCAGGCGCGCGGCGGTCTCGAAGTCCTGACGTGCGGCGGCAGCACCCATGCTCTCCGTGATGCGATCGATCACGGTCTGATCCTGCTTCGTCATGAATCCGACGAAATCCTTCGCGAGGTCACGATGTTGCTCCTCGGTTACACGCCCCACACAGGGTGCCGCGCACTTCCCGATGTCGCCGAGCAGACACGGTCGATCGTCTCGACGTGCCTTGGCGAAGGTGGCCTTCTCGCAGGAGCGAACGGGATAAACCGAGAGGAGGAGGTCAAGAGTTTCGCGAACCGCCCAGGCCTTGGTGAACGGACCGAAGTAGACCGTGCCGTCCTTCTGTCGTGTGCGTGCGAGGAACGCGCGCGGGTACTCCTCCCCCATCGACACGGCCAAATACGGATAACCCTTGTCGTCGCGGAACTGGATGTTGAAGGGCGGTCGAAACTCCTTGATCCACGTGAACTCGAGGTGCAGGGCTTCTAACTCGGTTCCCACCACGGTCCAGTCGACCCGGGTGGCGGTCCGAACCATGCGCTGGGTTCGCTCCATCAGTCCGACCGGGCTCTGGAAATACGTCGACAAGCGATTGCGGAGATTCTTGGCCTTTCCGACGTAAAGAATTCGCCCTCGCTCGTCGAAGAAGCGATACACACCCGGGTCGGTCGGAATCGACCGCGGCGCGGGGTGCCACTCGGCCATCAGCGCAGAATCTCGGCAAGGAACGTGCCGGTGTGCGACGCCGCGACCGATGCGATGTGTTCGGGTGTCCCCTCCGCGATGATCGTTCCGCCACCATCTCCCCCCTCGGGACCGAGATCAACAACGTGGTCCGCAGAACGGATGACATCGAGATTGTGTTCAATCACAATGACGGTATTCCCCTTGTCGACAAGGGTGTGGAGGACGGTGAGGAGTCGGCGCACATCCTCGAAATGAAGACCCGTCGTGGGTTCATCAAGAACGTAGACGGTGCGTCCGGTGGAACGCCGCTGAAGTTCGGTCGCCAACTTGACGCGTTGCGCTTCGCCCCCCGACAACGTCGTTGCGGCCTGCCCGAGCCGCACGTAGCCGAGTCCAACATCGAGCAGCGTCTTCATGAAGCGGTGAATCGAGGTAATCGGCTCAAAAAAGCGCTCCGCCTCTTCGATGGGCATGTTGAGAACCTCGGAGATGTTTTTGCCCTTATATCGAACCGTGAGCGTCTCGCGGTTGTAACGCTGACCGTGGCATTCCTCGCACTCCACGTAAACATCGGGGAGGAAGTTCATCTCAATCTTGATGGTGCCGTCGCCCGAACAGTGCTCGCAGCGACCGCCCTTGACGTTGAACGAGAATCGTCCGGGACCATAACCTCGTTCTTTCGCCTCGACGGTCTCGGCGAACAGGGTGCGGATCTTGTCGAACACACCCGTGTACGTCGCGGGATTCGATCGCGGGGTGCGTCCGATGGGCGCTTGGTCGACGTGGATGACCTTATCGAGGTGTTCGAGCCCTTCGACTGCTTTGTGCTTCCCGGGAGTCTGCTTGGCGCCGTTGAGACGGTTCGCGAGCACTTTGTAAAGGATGTCGTTGACGAGGGAACTCTTGCCCGAACCCGAAACGCCGGTGACGGCGACGAACACACCGAGCGGGAAGTGCGCGTCGACGTTCTTGAGATTGTTGGCGGAAGCTCCGCGGACGGTGAGCACCCTTTCGGTCGACCACGGTCGGCGCTCGACCCGCTCGGAGACCTTTTCGCGACCGGAGAGGAACGCCGCGGTGTGCGACTTCTTTTCGGTGAGAAGTTGTTTGACGGTCCCTGAGTGAACGACCTCGCCGCCGTGTTCCCCGGCACCAGGTCCGATGTCGACGATCCAGTCGGCGGCGTGAATCGTGTCCTCATCGTGTTCCACCACGACGAGAGTGTTGCCAATGTCACGAAGGCGCTCGAGCGTTTCGATGAGGCGTCGGTTGTCGCGCTGGTGGAGACCGATGGAGGGCTCGTCGAGTACGTACAGAACGCCCGTCAGCCCCGCACCAATCTGCGTCGCCAGTCGAATTCTTTGCGCCTCTCCGCCCGAAAGGGTTCCCGCCGCGCGGGACATGGTGAGGTAGTTGAGCCCGACGTGGAGGAGGAATTCCAGGCGTGCGGTAATCTCCCGAAGCACCGCCGCTGCGACGAGCGCATCGCGATCACTCAGTTCAAGACGCGCCATGAAGTCGTGCGCGGCCGCAAGAGACAGCTCACACACCTCGGAGATGGACCTGTCGTTGATGGTCACGGCGAGCACGGCGGGCGCGAGACGCGCGCCTTGACACGATTCACACGCCACGGTGCGGTGGAACGAGCCGAATCGTTCCTTCGTCCACTCGCCCTCGGACTCCTGGTATTTGCGCTCAACGTAGGAAATGACGCCTTCGAAACCGCGGGACATCGACACTTTGCGCCCGTAGCGGTTTCGCCACTTCATGACGACCTCGTGGTTGTTGCCGTGGAGCACCGCGTTGTGCACCTCGTCGGGCAGGTCCTTCCACGGGGTGTCGAGCGAGAAGTCGAGATCGGCGGCGAGACCCTCCGCGAGTCGTTCGAAGTACGGGTAAATGAGTTCCTTGCCACCCGGTTTCCAGGGAAGGATGACACCCTGACGAATCGACAGCGTGTGGTCATCGAGAACCAAATCGATGTCCGCCATCGACTGAGTACCGATGCCGTGGCAGACCGTACAGGCCCCAAACGGAGCGTTGAACGAGAAGGTTCGAGGTTCGATCTCGGTGAGAGTGACGAGGTGCTGATTGGGGCACGAGAGCTTCTCCGAGAACGTGCGCTGTTCGCCCGAGTCGACCAAATCGACGACGAGCACGCCCTGACCGAGCTTGAGCGCGGTTTCGACTGAGTCGGTGAGCCTGGACAAATCGCCGCCGGCAGTGAGACGGTCAATCACGACCGAGATGTCGTGTTTGTTCTGCTTCTTCAGTGTTGGCGGTTCGGTGAGTTGGATTGTTTCGCCGTCCACGATGGCACGCGCGTAACCCTGTCCGAGGAGGTCCGCGAACACCTCGACGAACTCCCCTTTTCGGCCCTGAACAATCGGGGCGAGTATTTGGAATCGCGTGTCGGCGGGCATCTCGCCGAGTTGGTCGGTGATCTGTTGCGCGGTCTGCCGCTGGATCGCAGCGCCACACTCGGAACAGTGCGGGATGCCGATGCGCGCCCACAGCAGTCGCATGTAGTCGTAGATTTCGGTGATTGTACCAACGGTCGATCGCGGGTTGCGGTTCGTCGACTTCTGATCGATCGACACCGCCGGTGACAAGCCATCGATGAAATCGACGTCCGGGCGGTCGACCTGACCGAGGAACTGACGGGCGTAGGACGAGAGTGATTCGATGTAACGACGTTGTCCCTCGGCGAACAGCGTGTCGAACGCGAGCGAGGATTTACCCGACCCGGAGAGGCCGGTGAAAACGACCAGCGAGTCGCGGGGAATGGTCAGATCGACGTTCTTGAGGTTGTGAACGCGGGCGCCCTTGATGGAGATGACGTTTTTACCGGAGACGGGACTTATGGGCACTCGGCAATTCTACGGTTGGCCCAGTTCCCGCGCCGCGCGCACCTGCTTCTTGAGATCGTGGATCTCATCGCGCAGCCGCGCCGCGAGTTCGAACTTGAGTTCTTCCGCGGCGAGAAGCATCTGTTCGGTCAGGCGATCGATGACAACCTCGACGTCGTCGTCCAACTCCCCCATCGTCTCGGTGTCGTAAGCCTCGCGTGCGAGCGTCTCGGTGATGTCGGCGATGCGCTTGCGCAACGGCTGCGGGTCGATCCCGTGTTCCAGGTTGTACGCAACTTGCGTGGCGCGTCGCCGGTTCGTCTCGTCGATCGCCTGCTTCATCGCGTCCGTCTCTTTATCGCCGTACAGGTGAACTTCGCCGGAAACGTTGCGCGCGGCGCGGCCGATGGTCTGGATCAGTGAAGTCGCACTGCGCAGGAAACCCTGTTTGTCGGCGTCGAACACCGCGACGAGGGAGACTTCGGGAAGGTCGAGCCCTTCGCGGAGAAGGTTGATGCCAACGAGAACGTCGAACTTTCCCGCTCGAAGCTCGGAGAGCAACTCGACACGGCGCAGGGTGTCGACGTCCGAGTGGAGATACTCGACCTTGACCCCCATCCCGCGCAGATAGTCGGTGAGGTCCTCCGCCATCTTCTTCGTCAACGTCGTGATGAGAACTCGTTCGTCCTTCGCCACTCGCTGGCGAATGCTCTCGAGCACATCGTCGACCTGACCCTTGGTCGGTTTGACCATAATCTGCGGGTCGATGAGCCCAGTGGGACGAATGATTTGCTCGACGATGCCGTCGGCGACACCCATCTCGTACTTTCCCGGTGTGGCCGAGAGGTAGACCTTCTGGCCGACGCGCCCGAGGAACTCCTGCCATTTGAGTGGCCGGTTGTCGAGAGCGCTCGGGAGTCGGAAGCCGTGTTCGACGAGGGTGCGCTTCCGCGACGCATCACCCTCGTACATCGCTCCGATTTGCGGGACGGTGACATGTGATTCGTCGATGATGACGACGAAATCATCGGGGAAATAGTCGAGCAGGGTGTTGGGCGGTTCACCGGGATTACGGCCATCGATGTGCGCCGAATAGTTCTCGATTCCGCTACAGAAGCCGATCTGTTCCATCATCTCGAGGTCGTAGGTCGTTCGCATGCGGAGGCGTTGTGCTTCGAGCAACTTGTTCTGGCTTTCAAGGACCTCAAGGCGCTCGGCCAGTTCTGCTTTGATGTCGACGATCGCGCGTTTCATCGTCTCGGTGCTCGCGGCATAGTGTGTTGCAGGAAAGATGGCGACGGAATCGAGCTGGTTGATGACCTCGCCGGTGAGTGGGTGAAGGTGGTAGAGCGCTTCGATTTCATCGCCGAACATCTCGATTCGAACGGCGAGTTCCTCGTACTGCGGGATGATCTCGACGGTGTCACCGCGAACTCGAAACTTTCCGCGAGAGAAATCGACATCGTTACGTTCGTATTGCATTCCGACGAACTTGCGCACGATGTCTGTTCGCGAAATCGTCTGCCCAACCTGAAGAGCGAGCATTGCGCCGAGGTATTCCTCCGACGAGCCGAGACCGTAGATGCACGAGACGGTGGACACGACGATCACGTCGCGCCGCGAGAGAAGGGAATTCGTGGTCGAGTGACGGAGTCGTTCGACCTCCTCGTTGATGCTCGTGTCTTTCTCGATGAACGTGTCCGTTTGAGGAACGTAGGCCTCGGGTTGGTAGTAGTCGTAATACGACACGAAATATTCGACCGCATTGTTGGGCATGAGATCACGGAATTCGGTGGCGAGCTGAGCCGCCAGGGTCTTGTTGTGCGACAGCACGAGCGCTGGACGTTGAATCGCTTCGATGAGCCACGCGGTGGTAGCCGACTTACCCGTTCCCGTTGCACCGAGAAGGACGATATCGGTCTCACCCGCGTTGACTCTGGCTGCGAGTTCGGCGATGGCCTTGGGTTGGTCACCGCTCGGGGTGTACTCGCTGATGACCTCGAAAGGCCGTACAGCGCGAGTCGGTTCCATCCCTCAAGACTAAGCGCGATAGGCCGCGACGAGTTGATTCCAGACGTCGTCGGTCTGCTGCAGCGTCGACTCGAGTGATTCGCTCGAGTCGATGACCCAATCCGCCACGGCCAGCCGCTCCGCTTCGCTCGCTTGGGCGTCGATTCGTGACCGAGCGTCGTCCGCCGTCAGTCGACGGAACTCTACGAGGCGTCGCGCCCGTTCGTCGGGCGGACAGGCGATGACAATCACCGCATCGAATTCGTCGGTGCGATTCGATTCAACGAGAAGCGGGATGTCGTAAACGACGATTGCGTCGGCGTTCTTTGCGAGGAAAGCGGTGATGCGGTGGTGCGATTCAGCCTGGACAGCGGGATGTACGATCGCCTCGAGGTCGCGGCGCGCCTGCGCGTCACCGAAGATGATCCGACCGAGAGCCGCACGGTCGAGGTCCCCGTTCACGTCAATAACTCCGAAACCGAAACGGGTTGCGATCGCGGCTAGGGTTGGGCTCCCCGCTCGTTGAACGTAGCGCACGAGGTCGTCGGCGGAGACGACGTCGGCACCGAGCTCCGCCAGGCGGTTCGAGACGGTCGATTTTCCGGCGGCGATTCCGCCGGTGAGCGCGATGACTGGCACGGTGTCAGCGTAACGAAAAGGGGCGGTCGTGTCCGACCGCCCCTCTCACGTTGTTCGAGATTACTCGGTGTCGCCCGCGAGCTTGTCGCGAAGCGCAGCGAGCTGCTCGTCTTCGGCAAGGGTTCCCTGAGGCTCAACCGCGGGGGCCGACGACGTCGACGCCGACTCGGCCGGAGCGGACTCGGGGAATGCCTCGGCCTCGGCGTTCATGCGCGCGACCTGGACCTTGTGCGCTTCCCAGCGTGCCTGAGCAGCCGAGTAGTCACGCTCCCACTTGCCGCGAGCCTCGTCGTAGCCGTCCTTCCACTCGCCCGTAGCCGAGTCGAAGCCCTCGGGGTAACGGTAGTTACCCTTCTCGTCGTAGTCCGTCGGCATTCCGTAGAGGGCCGGGTCGAACTCGGTTCCTTCGGGGTCGACGCCTTCGTTCGCCTGCTTGAGCGAGAGCGAGATGCGACGACGCTCGAGGTCGATGTCGATGATCTTGACGAACACGTCGTCGCCCACCGAAACAGCCTGCTCGGCGAGTTCGATGTGGCGGGTCGAGAGCTCGGAGATGTGAACGAGACCCTCGATGCCGTCCGCGACGCGAACGAATGCGCCGAACTGAACGAGCTTGGTGACCTTACCCGGAGCGATTTCACCGATGGCGTGCTCGCGAGCAAACACCTGCCACGGATCTTCCTGGGTCGCCTTGAGCGAGAGCGAGATGCGCTCGCGGTCGTTCTCGACTTCGAGCACCTCAACGGTGACTTCTTGGCCGATCTCGACAACTTCACTCGCGTGCTCAATGTGCTTCCATGAGAGTTCGGAGACGTGGATGAGACCGTCGACGCCGCCGAGGTCGACGAACGCACCGAAGTTGACAATCGACGAGACGACACCCTTACGGATCTGACCCTTTTGGATGTTTCCGAGGATCTGGCTGCGGCTCTCCGACTGCGTTTGCTCGAGGAGAGCGCGACGCGAGAGAACGACGTTGTTTCGGTTCTTGTCGAGTTCGAGGATCTTCGCCTCAATCTCCTGGCCGAGGTACGGAGTGAGGTCGCGGACACGACGGAGTTCGATGAGCGAGGCGGGAAGGAATCCTCGAAGCCCGATGTCAACGATGACTCCACCCTTGACGACCTCGATGACGGTACCGGTGACGATGCCATCGGCTTCCTTGACCTTCTCGACGTCGCCCCACGCGCGCTCGTACTGGGCACGTTTCTTGGACAGGATGAGACGACCCTCCTTGTCCTCCTTCTGGAGAACCAGGGCCTCGACGACGTCGCCGACCGAGACGACCTCGTCGGGGTTCACGTCGTGCTTGATGGAAAGCTCGCGGATGGGGATAACACCCTCCGTCTTGTAGCCGACGTCGAGGAGTACCTCGTCACGGTCGACCTTGACGACGGTACCTTCGATGAGGTCTCCGTCGTTGAAGAATTTCAGCGTCTTTTCAACTTCGGCGAGGAATTCCTCGGCTGATCCGATGTCATTAATCGCGACCTGTTTGGTCTGGGTTTTCGTCATGTGTTAAGTGCTCCAGCGGGGCAAAATAAAGGCCCACGCAAATCTCTTCACGCGGGCAGCGGACAGGGATGTGCTGCCGGTTGGCAACACTCCAGTGTAGCGCGAGCGTCAGGGGTTTGGCAAAAGGGTCACCAATTGCCGAGCACGGCCTTCTTTAGTGTGTCAAGGCCGGTGCCACCGATTTCGAGGGCGCGTTTGTGCCACACCCTGAGATCGAACGACGAACCCTCCAGGCGCTCTGATTCGGCCCGAAGATCCTCCCAAATTCTTTGACCGACCTTGTAGGACGGCGCTTGACCCGGCCAGCCGAGGTACCGAGTCACCTCGAACCGCACGAACTCTTCTTCGAGCAGCACGTTGTTGCGCATGAACTCGAACGCGTAGTCCGCGGTCCATTGGCCATTCCCGTCGGGGCGCTGTTTGCCGAGGTGAACACCGATGTCGAGCACTACTCGAGCGGCGCGCATGCGCTGCCCATCGAGCATTCCGAACCGGTCTCCGTCATCGTCGAGATAGCCGAGTTCGGCCATGAGCCGTTCCGCGTAGAGCGCCCATCCCTCGGCGTGACCGCTCGACCCCGCGAGTTGACGGCGCCAGGTGTTGAGTTCGTCGGCGTTGTAGACCGCCTGAGCGATCTGGAGATGATGTCCAGGGACTCCCTCGTGGTAAACGGTCGTGGTCTCGCGCCACGTGTCGAACTCCGTCACACCTTCGGGAACCGACCACCACATTCGTCCCGCGCGCGAGAAATCATCGCTCGGCCCGGTGTAATAAATTCCGCCGTCCTTGGTCGGCGCGATGTGGCACTCCAGTTTTCGCATCGGCGCGGGAATATCGAAGTGCTTCTCCCCCAGTTCGCGCACGGCGGTGTCCGAAAGGTTCTGCATCCACGCCTGAAGAGCGTCGGTTCCGTGGATCTTGCGGGTGGGATCGTTGTCGAGCGCTGTGACCGCGTCGGCGACCGAGCCACCGGCGATTCGCTTCGCAATGGCCTCCTGCTCGGTGACCATCCGGCGCAATTCCTCGATGCCCCACTCGTAGGTTTCGTCGAGGTCAACCTTCGCGCCGAGGAAGTGCTGAGAGTGAAGAGCGTAGAGGTCACGTCCGACGCCGTCGTGTTCGTGAGCGACGGGAGCGAGTTCGTCCCGCAGGAACGTCGCGAACTCGTGGTAGGCGGCCCGTGCTGATTCGCCCGCCGAGCGCAGGTCCGCACGAAGAGATTCGGGAAGTGAGTCGGGAGCCGTGTTCGTCGTGAAATCGACGAAGAAGCCGTTCTTTCCCGAGTTCCGCTCGGCCTGCGAGATGACCTCGATGACTTGACGGCGAGCGGGGATGTGGCCCTGTCGAATTCCCTCGCGGAGCGACGCGCGGTATCCCTCCAGTGCGTCCCCGATGTTTCCCAGTTTGGAGGCGATAGCGCCCCAGTGGTCGTCTGTTTCGGTCGGCATGAGGTCAAACACGTCGCGGAGTCCCTGCGCTGGCGACGCGATGTTGTTGAGATCGCGGAGATGCCATCCTGAGTCGCTCGTCTCGAGAGCGAGTCGAAGCGTTGACGACAGGTCTTCTTTGGTCACTCGGTCGATGTCATCGACAGCCTCGGTCGCATCCAACGCGGCGAGAGTTCGTCGAGCGGCGGCATCCCATGTCTCGTGGCCGGCGGGAGACAAATCCGCGAATCCCGTGACATCGCCGTCGCGCCCCAACCACACTCGATAATCGGGGTCTAACTCACACAGTGTGTCGACCCACTCTTCGGCGATTCGGTCGAGGGCGGTGGGTTTGCGGTGCTCCGTCATGGCTCGAGCCTAGTGACCCGCGTCCTTCCACGACTTACCGACACCGACTTGCACGTCAAGGGGAACCGAGAGGGCGGTCGCGTGTTCCATCGCCTCTTCCACGATTGTTCGCAGCGTGTCGGTCTCCCCCGCCACCACCTCGAAAACGAGTTCGTCGTGAACCTGCAAGAGAAGGCGGGATTGAAGCGAGTTGGCGCGCATCGCTTCGGCCACGCGAATCATCGCGAGTTTCATAATGTCCGCCGAGGTTCCCTGAATCGGAGCATTGAGAGCCGCACGCTCGGCGTTGTCGCGAACGAGACGATTCGAACTCGCCAGATCGCCGAACGGGCGCTTGCGGCCGAACACCGTGGTGGTGAAGAGGTCCTTGCGCGCCTGTTCGACGACCGAACGTAGGTAATCCCGCACGCCGCCGAATCGAGCGAAATAGTCTCCCATCAGCGCCTTGGCCTCTTTATTCTCGATGCGGAGCTGTTTGGCCAGTCCGAAGGCCGAGAGCCCGTAGGCGAGTCCGTACGACATTGCCTTGACCTTAGACCGCATCGCCGGGGTGACGTCGGCCGGGTCGACTCCGAACACCTTGGCTCCGACGAAACGGTGGAGGTCTTCGCCCGACTTGAACGCCTCGATGAGGCCTTCGTCACCCGAGAGGTGTGCCATGATGCGCATCTCGATTTGTGAATAGTCAGCGGTGAGAAGCGTTTCATGGGCCGCATCGGACACAAACGCGGCGCGGATTTCGGCACCGACGTCGCTCCGAATGGGAATGTTTTGCAGGTTCGGATCGGTCGACGAGATGCGCCCCGTCGTGGTTCCGGTTTGGTCGTACGTGGTGTGTATTCGCCCGTCGGGCCCGATACTCGATCGCAGTGACTCGACCATTTGAGCGAGCTTGGTTTGCTCGCGATGTGCGAGCAGGCCATCAAGGAAAGGGTGGGGGTTCGATTCCTGGAGGTCAGCAAGTGCCGCCGCATCGGTCGAATACCCGGTCTTGGTCGAACGGGTCTTGGGCATTTCGAGTTGTTCGAACAGGATTTCCTGTAACTGTTTTGGTGACGACAGGTTCACCTCTTTGCCGATCATCGCGTAGAGCTCGCCAGCGATCGCGTTGGCGCGGCCGGTGAGCGAATCGTAGAGACGGTCGAGAATGGCGCGATCGAGCGCGATTCCGTTGTGCTCCATTTCGGCGAGCACGGGAATGAGCGGAACCTCGATTTCACGTTCGACGCTCTGCTGTCCTTCGTCGAGCCGCTGTTCGAGGACGACGTCGAGTTGGGTGAGCACCCACGCCGTCGTGGCGAGCGAAGCCGCGTCGACGGTAGGAACGAGTTCGTTGGGGTCCGGTACGGGGACATCAAGACCGGCTAATGACCGAGCGATGTCGGGCAGGCGAAGAGATTTGGCCGTCGAATCGAGCAGCCAGGCGGCAACACGGGTGTCGCGGACGATTCCCGCGAGAGTGAGGTCATGGTCGCGAAGGAGATGCGTGAGCGCTTTGCCGTCATGTACTACCTTGGGTGCGCTCGAGGCGAGCCAAGCGTCGAAGGCCACGTGATCGAGCGAGCCGCTCACCCGCACCGATCGAACGGATTCCGTCGTGGTGGCGAGCCCGAGAACGAGTCCGTCGTCGCCGCGCTCAACGATGAGCCCGATTCGTTCACCGGAACGCTTCCCCAGCCAGGTCGCCAGTTCTTCGTCGCCCAAATGCCGCGGTGTCGGGGCGTCGGCTTCGATGACGGTCGGCGCAACGGCCGCGGGTTCCGTCGGAATGTCCGCGGACGCAACCCCGCCGAACTGCAAGACCCGTTGTTTGAGGGTGCGGAACTGAAGCCGGTCGAAAACGTCGACGACCGCAGAACCGTCGATCGGTTTGCGCACAAGTTCGTCGATAGCGAACGGGAGGTCGAGCGTACGGACAAGCTTGTTGAGCCTCGCGTTGCGCTCAACATTGGCGATTTGCTCTCGCAGATTGTTGCCGACGACTCCCCCGATTTCGTCACGATGAGCGAGGACTTCGTCGAGTGAGCCGTATTGCTGAATCCATTTGACGGCGGTTTTCTCACCGACCTTGTCGACACCCGGGAGGTTGTCCGACGTTTCGCCGACGAGGGCCGCGATATCGGGGTATTGATGAGGTCGAATCCCGTAACGTTCCTCCACCGCATCCGGCGTATATCGCTTGAGTTCGGCGACGCCCCGCGCGCTGGGGTACAAAACGGTCACCTTCTCGGTGACGAGTTGGAACGTGTCGCGGTCGCCCGAGACGACGAGCACGTCCATTCCCGCCGCTTCACCCTTAGTCGCGAGCGTGGCGAGGATGTCGTCGGCCTCGTAGTTCTCCATCTGGATTGTCGGAATCGCCATCGCGTGCAGCGCTTCCTGAAGTAACGGCACCTGTCCGATGAACTCGGGCGGTGTCTCCCCTCGAGTTCCCTTGTATTCCGGATATTCGACGGTGCGAAACGAATACCGCGAAATGTCGAAGGCGACGGCAACGTGCGTGGGCTTCTCGGCTTGAAGAATCGTGAGGAACATAGACAGGAAGCCATGGATCGCGTTGGTGTGTTGTCCGCCCGCCGTCACAAACGATTCGATGGGGAGGGCGTAGAACGCTCGGAAAGCGAGCGAGTGCCCGTCGATGACCAGAAGGGTAGGCTTTTCGGAGTCGCTCACGGCATCAGCCTACCGAGCGTCACCAACGGAAGGACCGGCCGTGGGCGTACTCGACCACCTCGACCCCGAATTGCGGGAGCGTTTCGCCAACGGCGGGGGCGAGCTCACGCAGAAGATGGGCATCGAATACCTCGAACTCACCGCGGAACGTTCCGTAGCGCGCATGCCGGTCGAGGGAAATCGCCAGGTCGTCGGCATCCTGCACGGTGGTGCGCACGTCGTGCTCGGCGAATCTCTGGGATCACTGTCCGCCGCGATTCACGCCGGACCGGGGCGTTTCGCCGTGGGGATCGACGTCAACGCGACTCATTCGAAGAGCGTGTCCGAGGGATGGGTGACGGGAACGTGCACCGCCATTTCTCTCGGCAAAACGATTTGCGTTCACGAGATCGCGATCACCAACGACGCCGGCGAGCGGCTTTCCACCATTCGCATCACCAACCTTCTCCGCGACCGATGATCGCCGCGCAGTTCATCTTTGAACCCGGCGAGTACGACGACGACTTCCATCGACTCGACGATTCGATCGACGCGTCCGCGCGGGAGATTCCCGGCTTCATTGGCATAGACAAGTGGGTGTCAGAGGACGGTTCCCGCATCAACGTGATCTACTACTTCGACGCAATGAGCGACGTCACGAAGCTCGGCCGATTCGACGATCATCGGGAAGCCAAGCGCGACGTCACGCGCTGGTACAAGGGATATCGCGTCATCGTCTCCGAAGTGACCGCGATGTATGGCGACGGGAACATCCCCCACGTTGCCGAAGGCCGACTCGGTTAGAGAAGTTGATCGATGACGGCCTGGGCAACCTCGGCCATCGTCAAACGGCGATCCATCGACGCCTTTTGAATCCATCGGAACGCCTCGGGTTCGGAGATCTTCATCTTCTCCTGAAGCAGTCCCTTGGCGCGGTCGAGAGTTTTGCGGGCTTCGAGCTTGTCCTTTTGGTCAGCAACTTCAGCCTCGAGGGCGAGCATCAACTGGTGGCGAGAGAGCGCCACCTCGATCTGGGGAAGCAGGCGCTCCGGGGTAAACGGTTTCACGACGTAGGCAATGGCACCGGCCTCAGCGGCGCGTTGAACGAATTCGGGCTGCGCGAAGGCGGTCAGCATGACGACCGGAGCGAGACGCTCTTTGTCAATCGTTTCCGCAGCCGACAAGCCATCGAGAACGGGCATCGTGATGTCCATGACAACCAGGTCGGGTTCGAGCTCGCGAGCGAGTGCGATCGCTTCCTCGCCGTTCGCGGCCTCGCCGACCACGTCGAAGCCGTTCTCGTTGAGAACCTCGACGATGTCCATGCGAATAAGTGCCTCGTCTTCGGCCACAACCACTCGGCGCTTCGCGTTTTCCGTCACGTTGTTCAGCCTACGGTATCGTGATGAGGGCTGGCCGGATTGGCGGAATGGCAGACGCGGAGCACTCAAAATGCTTTGTCCGAAAGGGCGTGTGGGTTCAAGTCCCACATCCGGCACAAAAAGAGGGCGAGGAGAAATCCTCGCCCTCTTGTCAGTTTTCGCTACTGTTTCGGTTGCTGCGTGCCAACGACGTGAACGCGGAGATCGTTCGTTGAACCGGCCACTCCGGGAGGCGATCCAGAGATCACGACGACCTTGTCACCCTTCTGGGCCAAGCCTTCGGTGAGTAGCGACTCGTCAACCTCGGCGAACATTTGGTCGGTGTGCGTCACCGGCGCGACGAGGTAGGACGTTATGCCCCAGTAGAGCGCCATCCGACGGCGGATTGCGTCGTTCGTGGCGAACGCCTTCATGGGGATGCGGAAACGCAAACGCGACATTCGTCGAGCCGAGTCTCCCGATTCGGTGAAAACACAGACGTACTTCGCCTCGACGAAATCGGCGACCTCGGCAGCGGCCAACGTGATCGCGCCGCCCTGTGTTCGGGGCTTCGTGCCAAGCGGCGGGATGCGTTCGAGACCGTGCTCCTCGGTGTTTTCCACGATGCGCGCCATCGTTGCGACGGTGATGGCGGGGAACGCGCCCACGCTCGTCTCGCCGGAGAGCATGACCGCGTCGGCACCGTCGAGAATGGCATTGGCTACATCGGAGGTTTCCGCGCGAGTCGGTACCGGAGACGAAATCATCGACTCCAGCATCTGTGTCGCGACGATGACGGGCTTGGCCATCCGGCGCGCGGCTTCGACACAGCGCTTTTGAACGAGCGGGACCTGTTCGAGCGGAAGTTCAACACCGAGGTCACCACGGGCAACCATGATGGCGTCGAAGGCGTCAACAATTTCGTCGATCGCGGCAACCGCCTGTGGCTTTTCCACCTTGGCAATGACGGGGAGACGAATGCCCTCCTCAGCCATGATTTCATGGACGCGGGTGATGTCGGAGGCGTTTCGCACGAACGAGAGCGCAATGTAATCGGCGCCGATGCGCAGGCCCCACCGAAGGTCGTCTTCGTCTTTTTCGGAGAGGGCAGGAACGTTGACGGCTACGCCGGGAAGATTGATTCCCTTGTTGTTCGAAATGGCGCCGCCTACGACCACCTTGGTGCGCACCCGGACTCCGTCGGTGTCGAGAACCGTGAGGTTGATTTTTCCGTCATCGATGAGAAGCGTGTCTCCGGGCGAGACGTCCTGAGGCAGGCCCTTGAAGGTCGTGCCACAGATGTCCTTCGTTCCCTCGACGTCTTCGGTGGTGATGGTGAAGATATCCCCGATGGCAAGGTCGTGCGGTCCGTCGGCGAACTTCGTCAGGCGAATCTTGGGCCCTTGAAGGTCGACGAGCACCGCAACCGGCTTGCCGAGATCTGCTGCGACCTTGCGGACGTTTGCGTAAACCGCTTCGTGAACCTCGTGCGATCCGTGGCTGAGGTTCATTCGCGCGACATCAACGCCCGCCTCGATGATGGCCCGGATGGTGTCGTATGTGTTTGTTGCCGGACCCAGCGTGGCGACAATCTTTGCGCGTCTCATGATGCCTTTCGTGGTGGTGAAAGCGTTTGCACTACAAGTGTATCGGGGACTCGTTCGCCTCAACGGGCGCGGGCAGGATCGTGCGACCACGCAGGAACGCGTCGGCGCGTGCCGCCGCCGCTCGCCCCTCGGCGATCGCCCAAACGATGAGCGATGCACCGCGACCCGCGTCGCCGGCGACGAAAACACCGGAAACGTTTGAATCGTAGGTGCGCGAGCGCGCGATTGTGCCCTTCGCTGTGAGGTCGACTGAGAGTTGCGGGACGATGGAATCGGCCTCAACCCCCGTGAATCCCAGAGCGAGGAACACGATGTCGGCGGGGAGCGTCTTTTCCGTTCCCGCGAGCGGACGACGCCCACCGTCGAAGTATTCGGTCTCGGCGACAACGAGGCCGGTGAGTTGTCCGTTCGCGTTTCCGACGAACTCGATGGTGGAGGCGAGGTATTCGCGCGTTCCGCCCTCTTCGTGGGCGCTTTGTACCTCGAACACCAAGGGGTCCATCGGCCAGGGTTGGTTCGACGGGCGCTCTTCGGGAGGTCGCTTGCCGATCGCGAGCGTTGTCACCGATTTCGCACCCTGACGTAGCGCTGTTCCCAGACAGTCAGCACCAGTGTCTCCGCCACCAAGGATGATGACGTCCTTGCCCGCAACGTCAATGAGGTTGACGGGATTCTCCCCCGCGACCTGACGATTCGCGGGAACCAGATAGTCCATCGCGAGATAGATGCCGGACAATTCGCGACCGGGAATGTCGATGTCACGACCGACCGGCGCACCGGTCGTCACGATCACCGCGTCGTAACGTTCATGGAGTTCTTCCCAGGTGAGGTCTACTCCGACGGTGACGCCCGTTCGAAACCGAGTCCCCTCTTCTTCCATCTGACGGATTCGGCGATCGATGTGGCGCTTCTCCATTTTGAAATCGGGAATGCCGTAGCGCAGCAAGCCCCCAGCCTTGTCGTCACGTTCGTAGACGGCGACAGTGTGTCCTATTCGGGTGAGCTGTTGCGCGGCGGCCAAGCCAGCCGGTCCGGAGCCCACGACGGCGACGGTTTTGCCCGTGAGACGTTCGGGCGTGACCGCGGTGACGTAACCGCGCTTCCATGCCTCGTCGATGATCGCGAGTTCGGATTGTTTGATGGTCACCGCGGGTTGGTTGATTCCGAGCACGCACGAGGACTCACAGGGAGCGGGGCAGAGTCGGCCCGTGAACTCGGGGAAATTGTTCGTCGCGTGGAGGCGATCAATCGCCGCCTTCCAGTCGTCGCGATAGACGAAGTCGTTGAATTCGGGGATGAGGTTTCCGAGTGGGCAACCCTGATGACAGAATGCGACGCCGCAATCCATGCAACGGCCCGCTTGGCTCTCAATTTGACCCTTCTCGCGCTCTTCGTAGACCTCTTTCCAGTCGCGGAGTCGAATCGCCACAGGACGACGCGCCGGTGTCGCGCGCTCGGTGTTGGTGAGGAATCCCTTGGGGTCAGCCACCGGTCACCTCCATGATTTGAGACCATACTTCGTCGCCGTCCGGATCGATACCGGCTGCTTCAGCAGTCTGGCGGATGATGGTCACGCGCTGGAAGTCTCGCGGCACGATGGCGGTGATGCGTTGACGCGTAGTGGTCCAGTCGCTCAACAGTCCCGCGGCGAACGTTGAACCGGTCTCGAGAGCGTGCGCCTCGAGCAGTTCTCGAACGACGGTGGCGTGGTCGTCGTTGAGCGAAGAGAGCTCGAGTTCACCGGTTCGCACCGCAGCCTGATTGACGAGATTGGGGTCGAGATCGAGAACGTATCCATATCCGCCACTCATCCCCGCACCGAGGTTTCGGCCCGTGGAACCGAGAATGAGCGCCACTCCCCCGGTCATGTATTCGAGCGCGTGATCCCCGACACCTTCGACGACTGCGGTTGCGCCGGAATTGCGAACACAGAAGCGCTCGCCGACAACTCCGGCAATGAACATCTCACCGCTGGTCGCGCCGTAACCGACGACGTTTCCCGCGATGATGTTCTCGTTCGGCACGAAAGCACCACCCTCGGGCGCGCGAACGATGACGCGGCCGCCCGACAAACCCTTGCCAACGTAATCGTTGGAATCGCCTGTCAGGCGAAGGGTGATGCCGCGGGGCATGAACGCGCCGAGCGACTGCCCGGCGGAGCCGTCCAGGTCGATTGTGATCGTTCCGGGTTCGAGTCCGCGTTCGCCGTGGGCCTTCGTCAGTTCGTGTCCCAGCATTGTTCCGATTGCGCGGTCGGTGTTTCTCACGCTTCGGGTCAGCGCGATCGGTGCACCCGA
>JAHEGC010000001.1:74458-76086 GCA_024639965.1 Micrococcales bacterium | reverse complement strand
CTCGCGCCCGTGCCACCGTCGTGTCCCGAGATGAGAATGACGTCGGCCTTCGATTTGGCCACTCCCGCGGCGACCGTTCCGACACCCGCCTCCGACACGAGCTTCACGTGAATTCGGGCGGCGGGGTTGGAACGCTTGAGGTCGAAGATGAGTTGCTTGAGATCTTCGATGGAGTAAATGTCGTGGTGCGGCGGAGGTGACACGAGCCCCACACCGGGAGTTCCCATGCGCGTTCGCGCAATCCAGGGGTACACCTTGCCGGGCGGGAGTTGGCCACCCTCACCGGGTTTGGCGCCCTGCGCCATCTTGATCTGAATGTCATCGGCGTGGGTGAGGTACATGCTCGTCACCCCGAAGCGTCCACTGGCGACCTGCTTGATGGCGCTTCGTCGTTCGGGGTCGAGAAGTCGCTCCACCGACTCTCCGCCTTCTCCCGTGTTGGACCGTGCGCCTAGACGATTCATCGCGATGGCGAGGGTCTCGTGCATTTCCTGCGAAATTGCCCCATACGACATCGCTCCGGTTGAGAAGCGGGCAATGATGGAGGCCGCCGATTCGACCTCGTCGAGAGGAACAGGCGTCCGCCTCGATTCAAAGCGGAAAAGGCCACGAAGAGTCATGAGTCGCTCCGCTTGGTCGTCGACCGCCTTCGTGTAATCGCGGAAAATGTCGTAACGCTTTTCACGGGTCGCGTGCTGAAGTTTGAAGACGGTTTCCGGGTTGAACAGGTGGGGCGGTCCCTCACGACGCCACTGATACTCGCCGCCGTTCTCGAGTAACTCGTAGGAGTTGCCCTGTTCGCCATATTGGCGTTCGTGACGGAGGCGATTCTCCTCGGCGAGGACATCCATCGACACGCCACCGAGGATGCTGGTGACGCCAGTGAAGTACCTATCGACGACGCTCTGGCTCAGCCCGACGGCTTCGAACGCTTGCGCTCCGGCGTAGGACGCGACCGTGGATATACCCATCTTGGACATCGTCTTGAGCAAGCCCTTTCCGAGGGCGTAGATGATGTTCGCGACCGCCTTCTCGGGAGTGACACCATCGATGCGGCCTTGCCGAACGAGCAGCTCGGCGGTCTCCATCGCGAGGTACGGGTTCACCGCGAACGCTCCGAACCCGATGAGTGTGGCGACGTGATGTACCTCGCGTACGTCGCCCGCTTCGACGATGAGCGAAATCTGCATTCGACGACCCGATTGAACGAGGTGTTGATTGACGGCGCCGACCATGAGAAGCGTAGGGATGGGAGCGAGCACGTCCGTGGAATCGCGATCACTGAGCACGATGAAACTCACGCCATCGTCGAGTGCGGAATCGACCTCAGCACACATCTGCGCGAGTCGCTTCTCGAGACCCTTCGCGCCCTTGGAGACCCTGTACAAGCCCTTGACAACCCGGGTGACCGGTCGACCGTCCTCTTCGAGGTGGATAATCTTCGCTAGACCATCGTTGTCGATAACCGGGAAATCAAGCGCCACCTGACGTGCGTGCTCCGGCGTCGCGTGGAGCAGGTTTCGCTCCGGCCCGAGCCCGACGTGAAGCGACGTCACGACTTCCTCGCGGATGGAGTCGAGCGGGGGGTTGGTCACTTGGGCGAACTGTTGGGTGAAGTAATCGAACAG
>JAHEGC010000001.1:22659-74358 GCA_024639965.1 Micrococcales bacterium | reverse complement strand
CGTGGAGCAGGTTTCGCTCCGGCCCGAGCCCGACGTGAAGCGACGTCACGACTTCCTCGCGGATGGAGTCGAGCGGGGGGTTGGTCACTTGGGCGAACTGTTGGGTGAAGTAATCGAACAGTAGTCTCGGGCGGTCCGAGAGAATAGCGACCGGTGTGTCCGAACCCATCGCACCGAGCGGTTCCGCGCCCGATTGAGCCATCGGCGCAACGAGAAGACGAATCTCTTCCTCGGTGTACCCGAACGTCTTCTGTCGTCGACGAACCGACGGCGCGGTGTGGACGACGTGTTCGCGCCACGGGAGCTCGCCGAGCTCAATTGCGTTGGCCCGAACCCAGTCGCCCCAAGGCTCGAGCGAGGCGATCTGGGATTTGATCTCGTCGTCTTCGATGATTCGACCCGCCGCGGTGTCGACGATGAACATGCGACCCGGTTGGAGGCGACCCTTTCGGATCACCTTCGAGGGGTCGACGTCGTACACGCCGATCTCGGACGCCATGACGACGAGCCCGTCGTCCGTCACGAGGAAACGTCCGGGTCGAAGCCCGTTGCGATCGAGGGTCGCGCCAGCGATCGTTCCGTCGGAGAAGGCGAGGGCCGCGGGGCCGTCCCACGGTTCCATGAGCGACGCGTGATACCGATAGAAGTCGCGACGACGGGGTTCCATGGCGTCATCGTTCTCCCACGCCTCGGGGACCATCATCATGATCGCGTGTGGGAGCGACCGACCCGAGAGTTCCAGCAACTCAACGACCTCGTCAAACGACGCGGAATCGCTTGCCCCCTCGGTGACAATCGGGAAGAGCGGTGCGAGATCACCGAGAGCGTCCGAATTCAGTTGCGACTGTCGCGCGCGCATCCAGTTGCGGTTCGCGCGCACGGTGTTGATCTCTCCGTTGTGCGCGATGAATCGGAACGGCTGGGCGAGGGGCCACGACGGAAAGGTGTTGGTGGAAAAGCGCGAGTGCACGAGCGCAAGTTCCGATTCCATGCGCACGTCCGAGAGGTCGGGGAAGAACGGTTCGAGCTGCAACGTCGTAACCATGCCCTTATAGACGAGGGTACGGCTCGAAAGCGACGGGAAATAGGTTCCCAGTTCTCGCTCGGCACGTTTGCGCAAACGGAATGTGAGTCGGTCGAGAGCGATGCCGCTCGTTGACCCACGCGTGTCCGTGACGATGAGTTGCTCGAAGGCGGGCATCACCTCACGGGCGAGGGCACCCAGGTGCTCCGGATCGGTCGGAACGTCGCGCCATCCGAGTACCGTCAGGCCCTCCTGTTCGGCGATTTCGCCGATGCGTTTCTTCTCGAGTGCTCGAACGCCTGGGACGAGCGGGAGAAACGCGAGTCCGACCGCATACGAACCGACGGGTGGAAGCGCGAACGGAAGAACGGCACGGAAGAACCCGTCGGGCATCTGAACTTGAATTCCCGCTCCGTCACCGGTACCGGCATCAGAACCGACCGCACCACGGTGCTCGAGATTACGCAGGCTAGACAGGGCGATGTCGATGATGTCGTGTCCGGGCGTGCCGCGCATCGTTGCCACCATCGCGAACCCACACGAATCCCTTTCGTCGGCAGGGTTGTAAAGACCCGTCGCCGCGGGAATCGCACTGAAGCGCTCAAAGGGGCCGACCATGGGCAACGTCCTTCCGAATTGGGGGGACGACGTCGGCCCTCGATCAACACAACGGAACGCTCATGGAGCGCTAGCGCCTGGTGCTTGTGGCCCCCGACTTGGTCGCGATGGGCTCGACATCGATGGCGAGTTCCTTCGCGGTGAAGGTGTTCTTCGATTCTACCGATTTCGCGGCACTCGGTCCCCGCCCCGCGACGTAAGCGTTCGGTTCCAAACCAGTATGACGACGGCGCTGAATCTCACCGATCAGCACACCGAGAATAACCGCACCGACCGCAGCCCACACGTTGACACGAATGCCGAGGAAGGACTCACTCGGGTCAAGTCGCATGCTTTCGATGGCCACGCGACCGACTCCGTACCAGACCAAATAAAGCCCGAACGTGCGGCCCCAGTGCAGGGTGAACTTCCTACCGGCCCAGACGAGCACCACCGCACCGAGGAAATTCCACAGGGATTCGTAGAGGAACGTGGGGTGGAACAACGTCCCCTCGGGAAGGCCGAGCGGGAACGCGGGGTTCGACGATTCAATCTCCAGACCCCAGGGAAGGTCGGTCGGACCGCCGAAAAGTTCGTGGTTGAAGTAGTTTCCGAGGCGGCCAATCGCCTGGGCGATGAGAAGTCCCGGCGCGATCGCGTCCAGCAGCGTCACAAACCGGAGGCCAGCGAAACGACAGGCAATCCATGCACCGGCCCCACCGAGGATGAGGGCGCCGAAGATTGCCATTCCGCCCTCCCACACGTACAGGACGTGGACCAGGTCTTGACCGGCGAAATAATCGGCAGGGTGAGTGAGCACGTGATACGCGCGCCCACCGATGATGCCCAGTGGAACCGCAAAGATAGCGACGTCGAGAATGAGCCACGATTCCACGCCACGGGCAACGAGACGGCGGTTCGTGATGACCAGTCCGACGATGATTCCCAGCAGAATCCACAGCGCGTAGGCGTGAATCGAGAGATCCCAGGTCGCCCACGACGCTCCCCACGAACGCAGTAGCTCACCAACGTTGAACGATTGCCATTCGTAGGGCGGAGAAGGGATGCTGGCGGAGATCATGATGTCCTTTCGACGAGTAAAAGCCTACTTGCGGGCGTTGAGGAGACCCGTCGCGAGAATCGACGTCTGCTCGCCCAGGGCGTCGAGACCGTGCTCGTCGAGCGTTGCCACGAGGTGCGATCCCACGATCGCGCCATCTGCGTAGCCAGTCACGTCGTGCACCTGGTCGGCGGTGGAAATCCCGACACCGACGCAAACCCGCGAGGCACCCTGAGAGTGCAGGCGTGCGACGAGTGCGCGAGCGGCCGAGTCCACGTCGGCGCGAGCGCCCGTGATGCCCATTGTGGAAACCGCATAGACGAAGCCCCGCGAACTCTCGATAACACTGCGGAGACGTTCATCTGTTGACGAGGGCGCGGCGAGAAAGATGCGGTCGAGTCCATGCCGGTCACTCGCCGCGATCCACTCCTCCGCTTCGTCCGGAATCAGATCGGGAGTGATGAGACCCGAACCACCCGAGGCAGCAAGGTCCGACGCAAATCGCTCGATTCCATACTGAACGACGGGGTTCCAATAAGTCATCACCAGAATCGGAACGTCGATTTCGGCCGTGGCGCGACGGAGAATCTCGAACAGCGCCGAGAGTTTGAATCCCTTCTCGAGCGCGCGATTGGTCGCACGCTGGATGACCACGCCATCCATTACGGGGTCGGAGTAGGGCACACCGAGTTCGATCACATCGGCGCCGTTTCGCGCGAGTGCTAAGAGCGCGTCGACCGACTCGTCGATCGACGGGAATCCCGCGGGAAGATATCCAACGAATACACCGCGACCCGCGGACTTCGCCGCGTCGATGACCGCCTCTACGCGCGACGTCATGCCTTGTCCTCGAGCAATCCGAAATAGCGCGCGGCGGTTTCCATGTCCTTGTCGCCGCGACCGGACAGGTTGACCAGAATGATGTCGTCGGGGTTCATCGTTCGCGCGAGAGTGAGCACACCTGCCAGCGCATGCGCGGTTTCGATCGCAGGGATGATGCCTTCGGTTCGGGACAGATCCCACAGTGCTTGCATGGCCTCGGCGTCGCTCACTCCGAGGTATTCGGCGCGACCGGAATCACGCAGCCAGGCGTGTTCGGGTCCGACTCCCGGATAGTCGAGACCGGCCGAGATCGAGTGCGACTCGATTGTTTGACCGTCCTCATCTTGCAAAACGTACGTCTTTGCACCGTGAAGTACACCGGGACGACCGCGTTCCAGCGTGGCCGCGTGGCGGGGAGTATCGATTCCGTCTCCGGCCGCTTCGAAACCGTAGAGGGCAACCTCGTCGTCGAGGAACGCGTGGAATATGCCCATCGCGTTGGAACCACCGCCGACACAGGCGGCGACCGCGGTGGGGAGTCTTCCCTCCGACTCGAGAAGTTGCGCCCGAGCTTCGTTTCCAATGATCGAATGGAAGTCGCGCACCATCACGGGGAACGGGTGCGGCCCGGCCACCGTGCCGAGGAGATAGTGCGTGTTCTCCACGTTCGTCACCCAGTCACGCATCGCTTCGTTGATCGCGTCTTTGAGCGTGCGGGAGCCGTGCGTCACGGGAATGACCTCAGCACCGAGCAACTTCATCCGCGCGACGTTGAGCGCCTGACGTTCGGTGTCGACCTCACCCATGTAAACGACACACGACATTCCCATCAACGCGGCGGCGGTCGCGGTGGCGACACCGTGTTGCCCCGCTCCCGTCTCGGCGATGAGGCGCGTCTTTCCGATGCGCTTCGCAAGGAGTGCCTGACCCAGAACGTTGTTGATCTTGTGGGATCCCGTGTGATTGAGGTCTTCGCGCTTGAGGAGTATTCGTGCGCCGCCAGCGAGAGCGGCGAAGCGATGAGCCTCGGTGATTATCGAGGGCCGACCCGTGTACGAGCGATGCAGCTCGGCGAGTTCCGCTTGGAAGATCAGGTCGTGCTTCGCGGCGAGGTAGGCATCGGTGAGCTCGTCGAGCGCTGCGATGAGCGACTCCGGGACAAAGCGACCTCCGTACTCACCGAAATAAGGACCGGTTTCATCGCGCAGACTCATTAGCTCACACTCCTGAATTCTCGAACGGTTTCACTGGGGTTGCCCGTGGTGACGAGCGCTTCGCCCACCAAAACGACGTCAGCACCAACAGAACGATATGCACGAACGTCGTCAATCGACTGTACGGCCGATTCGGCGACCGCGATGACGCCCTCGGGAATGAGGGGGCGTACCTCACCGAAGAGCGTTCGATCGAGTTCAAACGTCGAGAGATTGCGCGCATTGACCCCGATGATGCCGGCGCCAATATCGTGCGCACGGCGCACCTCATCTGCGGTGTGCGTTTCGACAAGAACGGAGAGTCCGAGTTCTCGGGCAAAGTCGTGTAGTCGTGCGAGTAACGGTTGCTCCAGAGCGGCAACGATCAGCAGAACGATGTCAGCACCGAACGCTCGAGCTTCGAGAATCTGGTACTCCTCGGCGATGAAATCTTTGCGAAGGAGTGGCGTCGGAACGGCGTCGCGAATCGCCTCCAAATCGCGCAGCGAACCGCCGAAGCGTCGACCCTCGGTGAGAACCGAAATCGCATCAGCGCCACCCTCGGCGTAAGCCCGGGCGAGAGCGGGTGCATCGGTAATTGCCGCCAGAGCGCCCTTGGACGGACTCGAGCGTTTGATCTCGGCAATCACCCGTATGTGACTGGTTGGGGCGAGCGCCCGATAGGCATCGACGGGCGCCGGAGTCGCGGTGGCGCGACGTTCGATGTCGGCATAGGACACCGTTACCCGACGCGTGGCCGCGTCGTCGAGTGCGCCGGCGGTCAACCCGTCCAGCACGACTAGTGGGTGGCCGTGGTCTTCGACCCGCCGACGCCATAGCCGGCTTTAGCCATGACGGTTCCGACGATGGGGCCGATTGCGAGAAGGGAAGCGCTCGCCCACACGAGGGCCGCTTGGTCAAACCAGAAGAAAAGGGTTCCGGCACTGAAGCCGACCAGCATGATGATCATGCCGGTCCACGCAGCGGGAGACGATCCGTGTCCGGGGTCGTGTGCATCGTTCATCGTGTGGTTCCTCCTACGCAATCAGTCTAGTGCGGGGCGCAGTGCGTTCGCCGCGGCGACAGCCCGAAGGGGCGCCGACGCCTTCGTCACGGTTTCCGCGAATTCGTTCTCGGGAACGGAATCTGCAACGATGCCCGCGCCGGCCTGAACCGTGGCGGTGTCACCGACGATGACGGCGGTACGAATCGCGATGGCGAGGTCGGAATCACCACCGAAGCCGATGTAACCCACAACTCCCCCGTAAACACCACGACCGGCGGGTTCGAGTTCATCGATTATCTCGAGCGCACGAGGTTTCGGTGCCCCCGACAGAGTTCCGGCAGGGAAGGTCGCCCGAAAGACATCGATCGGAGTCGCGCCCGCCGCGAGATCGCCTTCGACACTCGACACGAGGTGCATGATGTGCGAGAACCGCTCAACGGCCATGAATTCCGTCACTTCGACGGTCCCCGGTGTGCAGACGCGCGACAGGTCGTTGCGGGCGAGATCGACCAGCATGAGGTGCTCGGCGCGTTCCTTCTCATCGGCCAGAAGTCCTTCGGCGAGCTGCACGTCGAGTTCCGGTGTCACCCCGCGCGGCCGGCTACCGGCGATGGGATGGCTGAACACCCGACCGTCGACAACCTTGACGAGCGCTTCGGGTGAGGATCCGACGACGGAAAATTCACGTCCCGTCGCATCCTCGAGGGACAGGAGGTACATGTACGGCGACGGGTTGAGCGCGCGGAGCATTCGGTACACGTCGCTCGCCGTCGCGGTGAGCTCGGCGTCGAAACGCTGGGAGATGACCACCTGAAAAATGTCTCCCTCACGGATGTAATGGTGGCAACGGTCGACCGCGTCCAGGAACGCCCGCTTGTCGGTTCGATGTCGGACAGTCGGCTCGTCAACGACAGGCGGAGCGAGTGGTGCGAGCGGAATAGCGGTTCCCAGAGACGCGACGAGTTCGTCGAGGCGTTCCTGGGCGGCGACCCATAACGCGTCGACGTCATCGGTGGCGAGCACCGCCGTCGCAACGTGGATGAGCGAGGTGCGATGGTCGAGCACCAGGAGGTCACGGACGAAGAGCAGTGATTGTGCGGGTACGCCCGATTCGTCGACGGGCGCGTCGGGAAGGTTTTCGATTTCGCGGACGGTGTCCCACCCCAGGTAGCCAACGAGACCGCTGGTCAAAGGGGGCAATTCCACTGGCGCCGGGGAGGCCCACTTCGCATAGAGAGTGTCGAGAGCACTCAACCGGGTGTCCGGGATCGCTCCACCGAAGGCATCCGAGGCGGAAAGACCGTAATCGAGCCATACCGTTTCGCCGTTGTTCTCGGAGAGGCAACCCCACGACGAGAGACCGACGAAGGAATAGCGCGACCAGATGCCACCCTGTTCCGCCGATTCGAGGAGGAATGTACCGGGGCGTGCGCCAGTGAGGTGGGCGTACAACGACACGGGCGATACCGCGTCGACGAAGACTGAGCGGATGACGGTTGCGACGGGTCCCGCCTCGAGCAGACGTGTGAATTCGTCGCGCGTGGTGGTCACGGCGAGACCTGCCGAGATTCATCGAAACAGGAGTGGGTGCCCGTGTGACAAGCGGGCCCGACTTGCTCCACGCTGAGCAGGAGCGCGTCACCGTCACAGTCGATATGCACCGACACCACGTTTTGAACGTTGCCCGAAGTGTCGCCCTTGCGCCAGTACTCCTGGCGAGATCGGCTCCAATACACCGCGCGACCTTCCGCAAGAGTGCGGCGGATGGCCACGTCGTTCATGTACGCGAGCATGAGTACCTCGCCCGATCCGTCCTCCTGCACGACGACGGGAACGAGACCGCGTTCGTCGAAAGTGATGTCGTCGATCGTCACGCGCGCACCTCGAATCCCTCCGCCGCAAGAACGGCCTTGACTTCGCCGACCGTGATGTCGCCGTTGTGAAAAACACTAGCGGCGAGAACGGCGTCGGCACCCGCGCGAACGGCGGGGGCGAAGTGCTCGAGACGTCCCGCGCCGCCCGAAGCAACGACGGGCGCCGACGAAACCTCGCGAACCGCTGATATCAGTGGACAGTCGAACCCGTCCTTCGTGCCATCGGCGTCGATCGAGTTGACGAGAATCTCTCCGGCACCGCGACGCACCGATTCTGTAGCCCAAGCGATCGCATCGATGTCGGTCACGGTTCGTCCCCCGTGCGTCGTGACCGCCCATCCGCTTGGGGTTGTGCTCGAACGAGCGACGTCGAGAGACAGGACCAGAACCTGAGCACCGAATCGCGCGGCGATGTCGTCGATAAGGTTCGGTCGCGCAATCGCGGCGGAATTGACTCCCACCTTGTCCGCTCCGTGCCCGAGCAATCGCGCGACGTCGTCGGACGTTCGAACTCCCCCGCCGACCGTCAGCGGGATGAAGAGTGTTTCCGCCGTTCGTTCCACGATCTCGTACATGGTCGAACGATTGTCCACCGTGGCCGTCACGTCGAGGAATGTAATTTCGTCGGCGCCCTGACGGTAGTACTCGGTCGCCCTCTCGACAGGATCCCCCGAATCGCGAAGGTTCTGAAAGTTCACTCCCTTGACAACACGACCGTCCGCGACGTCGAGACAGGGAATGACGCGAACCGCGAGGGTCATCAGATCCGTGCCGCGTGAATTTCGCTGACGAGGATCGCGCGGGCTCCGAGTTCATAGAGTTCGTCCATGACGTGATTCATCTCGGACTTCGGAACCATCACACGAACGGCAACCCAATCAGCGTCGCGCAGTGGTGACACGGTGGGCGATTCGAGCCCAGGGGTGATCACGCTGGCGCGGTCGATGAGCGAGGCGGGAAGGTCGTAATCCATGAGAACGAAGTCGCGGGCGACCTTCACACCGGCCAAGCGGCGACGGAGGACATCGATTCCCTCCAGACTCGGGTTCGCGGAAACGAGTACCGCCATCGATTGGAGAATCACGGGCCCGAACACCTCAAGACCCTGCGACTTGAGTGTTGATCCAGTCGACACGACGTCGGCGACCGCATCGGCGACTCCCAGACGAATCGCGGATTCGACAGCGCCGTCGAGTTGAACGAGTGTTGCGTCCACACCATGAGACTGCAGAAAATCGCCTACTAGTCGTGAATACGATGTGGCGACGCGGACCCCCGAAAGTTGTCTGACATCGGTGAATCGTCCCGGCGTAGCAGCGAACCGGAATGTCGAACCACCGAAACCGAGTGAGTCGAGTTCCTGGGCATCGCTTCCTGAGTCAAGGAGGAGATCCCGACCGGTGATGCCGACGTCGAGCGCTCCGGAACCGACGTAGGTCGCGATGTCGCGGGGGCGAAGGAAATAGAACTCGACCTGATTCCGCTCATCGATGACGTGCAGCGCTCGTGGGTCGCGACGACCCACGTATCCCGCTTCCACGAGCATGTCGACTGCGGTGTCGGAGAGTGTTCCCTTGTTGGGAATCGCGATTTTCAACACGGTCAGCCTTCGGTCAGAGGGTCGCGTACACGTCGGAGAGTGTCAAGCCCTTTGCGACCATGAGGACCTGGAGGTGATACAAAAGCTGCGAGATTTCCTCCGCCGTTTCGGCGTCGGATTGATGTTCGGCGGCCATCCACACCTCGGCCGCCTCCTCAACGATCTTTTTCCCGATTGCGTGAATGCCGGCATCGAGCTCCGCGACGGTCCGGCTTCCCTCGGGGCGCTCGTCGCGAATTCGAATTAGTTCCGCGTACAGGTCGTCGAATGTCTTCACCCCACCAATCTTAAGCGGTTAGCGGACCTCGAGAAGATCGATGACGAAGATGAGGGTCTGACCCGACAAACGATGACCGCTACCGGCAGGCCCATAAGCCCAGTTGGGAGGGCAAATCAGGGTGCGGCGCCCACCGACCTTCATCCCCGGGATGCCCTCTTGCCAACCGCGCACGAGACCGTTGAGCGGGAATTCGATGCTGCTCCCGCGATCCCACGAGGCATCAAATTGTTCGCCGGTCTCGTAATCAACGCCGACGTAGTGGACGGTGACGTTCGCGCCAGGAGTTGCTTCAGCACCATCACCGACGGTGATGTCTTCGATGACGAGTTCAGCGGGGGCCGGACTCATCGGCGGATCGATTTCGGGCTTATTCATGAGGCTCCTAGTGGTGCGAATGTTCTCGGGCAATCTTACGGAGATTCTCGACCGCCAACGCCGGATTGTCCGTGCCATACACGGCAGAGCCCGCAACGAAGGTGTCGGCGCCCGCCTCGGCGGCGATCGCAATCGTGTTCGCGTCAACTCCACCGTCGACCTGAATCCACAGGTTGACCCCCGTGGTGGAACGGAAAGCCGCGACCTGCGACACCTTCGCCATTTGGTCGACCATGAACGATTGCCCGCCGAACCCCGGCTCTACGGTCATCACCAGGATTTGGTCAAAGTGCGCGGCGATTTCCTCCACGGCGGCGAACGGCGTCGCCGGCTTGAGCGCTAGACCGACGCGCGCTCCGATTTCTCGAATTCGTTTCGCCGTTGCTACCGGGTCGACTGTCGCTTCCACGTGAAGTGTGACGGATTCGGCGCCGAGTTCGGCATACCCCGGCGCCCAGCGATCCTGATCGGCAATCATGAGGTGAACGTCGAGCGGAACCGGACTGGTCGCTTTGATTCGCGACACCATCTGAGGACCGAACGTGAGATTCGGCACGAAATGGTTGTCCATCACATCGACGTGGGCAAAGTCCGCATTCTCGATGAGCCCCAGGTCGTGCGCCATGTTGGCGAAATCCGCGCTGAGAATCGACGGGTTGATGCGAATGCTCATTGCGGTCAGGCTATCGCGTTCGACGAATCAACTGCACAAACATCGCATCGGTGTCGTGACGGTGGGGCCAGAGTTGCACCGCACGACCACGGTCAATTCCCACCATGTCAGGGGCAATTCCCCGCAGAACCGATGGCGTATCGATGAGTTCGACATCGGGATGTCCCGCGATGACGGCATCAACCACCTCGACCGTCTCTTCGGCAAGAGGCGAGCACGTCACATACGCCACAACCCCTCCAGGACGGACCGTCGAGAGCGCCGATTCCAGAAGAGCGCGTTGCAACGGAACGAGATCGTCCAGGTCCTTCGCCGCCTTTCGCCAGCGCGACTCGGGCCGTCGGCGCAGCGCACCGATTCCGGAGCACGGCGCGTCGACGAGGACACGATCGAACTGACCGGCGTGGTCGCGACCGAAATCCCTACCGTCATGCTCGATGACGTCAACGATCCCTCCCCATGGCGCGAGCGACTGACGCACAAGTTCAGCGCGGTGAGGATGAATCTCATTGGCCGTGAGTGTCACACCGGCAGGGAGGCCTACCGCGGCGAGTAGGGCTGTCTTGCCGCCCGGACCCGCACAGAGGTCGAGCCAGCGCTCGCCGCTGGCGATTGGTTCAACCTGTGCCAGCACAAGTGCCGCGAGTTGGGACCCTTCGTCCTGGACGCGAACCGCTCCGTGAGAGACACCTCGAACCTTCGCCGGATTGCCCGATCCCATAGTGAAGCCGAAGGGCGAGTGAGCGGTGGGCAGGGAGTCGGGTGGAACCTCTCCGACCCCTGGAAGCGCAATGTAGGTGGGATGAGGAACGGCATTATTGCCGTCGAGAGCGGCGATGAGGTCATCCCCAAGGATGGCGCGGAGTTTCTGCACGATCCATTCGGGATGTGAATACTCGGCCGCGAGTAGCGCGTCACCCGTAAGTTCGTTGGCGAGGACGTCCCGCCATTGCCCGAGGGAACGCTCCGATGCGCGGCGAAGCGCGGCGTTGACGAGGCCGCTTGCTCGGCGAACGCGACGCTTGGCGATGTCGACCCACTCGTTGACCACGTGCGGAGCAGCGTCACGGATCACGAGCTCGTAGGTACCGACTCGGAGCACCTCGAGAATGTCGAGATCGATGCGATTCACTCCCCCGGTGACGCACCGTGCCAAAACGGCATCGATAAATCCTTGCCAACGGAGTGCTCCGTAGGTGAGGTCTGTCGCGAGAGCGGCGTCCCGCGGATCGAATTCGTTCTCCCGCAACGCGCGGGGTAACACGATGTTGGCGTAGGCGTCGTTGTCGTTGACGTCGGCGATGATGTCCAGCGCGAGAACTCGGGCGGCGGAGATCATTCGAACGTCACCGCGCCGCGGAGTCCGCGGAACCAATCGACCGCCGACATGGCGATTTTTCCCGCGGGCTTCACCGTCTCGAGCACGATGGTTCCCTCACCCGTTCCCACCACCACATCGGCTCCCACCAACGACACCGAACCGGGCATGCCGTGCGCGCTGTCGCCGACCCGCGCGCGAACAATGCCCAGGGTGAGTTCACCAAGTACGGTGTACGCGCCCGGCTCCTCCGTCACCGCGCGGATACGGTGAGCGATCAGTTGCGCGGGAAGGGTCCAATCCACTCGTCCCTCACTACGGCTGAATTTCGGGGCAAACGAGGGCTCACCAACCTGGTCAACGGGGTGCAGAGCGCCCACTTCGACGAGACGGAGTGTCCCGACGAGTTCGTCCGTCGTCTCACGGGCAAAGCGGTGCAACGCTTCGGTCGCCGTTTCGTCGTCGCGATAGCTCAGACGCCGAGTCAACAACACGGGACCTGCGTCGAGTTGCTCGACAAGTTGAAATATCGTGACACCACCGGCGTCGTTGCCGTCCCAGAGTGAGCGCTGCACGGGCGCAGCGCCGCGATATTCGGGCAAAACCGAGAAATGCATGTTGAGCCACCCGTGAACGGGCCGTTCCAACAGGCGCTGGGGCACCAAACCCCCGTACGCAACGACGACAGCGACCTCGCAGTCGGGAATGTCGAGGCCACGAAGACTGTTGGTCTTGATTACGGACACGCCCAGACGTTCCGCCGCGTCGGCAACCGGAGTGGCGCGCAGCACGCGTTTCCTGCCCTGCGGTGAATCAGTGCGGGTAATTGCGGTGACGACATCGAAACCCGCAGCGACGAGCGCGTCGAGATAGGGAACGGCAACAGCGGGGCTTCCCGCGAACACCACTCTCATCGCCATTTCTCCATTGTTTCAGTCGACGGCGGGTTCATCGAATGCGGTGGGGTCGTCGCAGTGGATACGCACGGTGGTGGAACTCGCTGCGACGACGAAAGCCCGCAGCGCCGCGACCGTCTCAGGTGCTGAACGGTAATCGGCGAGAACCGTCATGCGTTGGGCGCCGTTCTCGTCCATGGGACCGAGAATTCGGTGCGCCGCGACCTCGGCGATGCCCCTTACCGCAAGCAGATCGGTTGCGGAGCCGCGGATCGTGATTGCCCTCGACACCGGGGGGAAACCGAGCGCGCGTAACTCTCGCAATTCTTCTTCGACGATTCGGTCCCACGCTCGGGTCGCGAACGCCGTGGCGAATGCACCCTCGATGTTGGCAATGACGACGGTGGCCTCGTCGCCAGCGAGGGATGCCGCGTTCCCCCACCACCTCAGGCAATCCTCCGTTGTCCGAAGGCTGGGTCGAGCGAGTTCACGCTCGCCATCAACGATGAGAACGGCATCGTAGCCGCCGTCAACGATGGGTTCGGCTCCTCGGGTCGAGACGACGAGACACGGCTTACGCGGAATTTCGAGTTCTCGATGATCCCCATCCGCGAGAATGACGGGCACCCCCGGAAATGCACGGCCCAGTTCCACGGCCGTGCGAACGGATCCCACGCCCGACCACTGTAGGTCGCGACCGCCACAGTGTCCGCAACGCAGACCTAACGGTTTCGCACCACACACCCGACAGCCGATTGCACCTTCCCGCGAACCCGACAGCGGGTTGCGACACTGGGCACAGCGATGAGGCGTCCTACAGGCCTTACACAGCACGAGCGGGCTGTACCCCGGCCGTGCGACCTGAACGAGCACGGGTCCGCCGTCGAGTGCGCCGCGCACCTGTCTCCAGGCACTCGACGGGATGCGGGCCGACGACGAAAAGCCTTCGCCGGGCGGATCGTTCGCAATAACAACCGAGGGTCGGCGGGTCACGCCTTCGGCTCGCTCCGCGAAACCCATCTCCACGAAGCGCTGCAATTCGGCCGACGGAGTGAACGACGCGAACACGAGTGTGCCCCCTTCGACCGCGTTACGCATGAGCGCCGCGTCGCGGGAGTGGACGTAGGGGGCGTGAGGCTCATCGAGAAGAGGATCGTTCTCTCCGACGACGATGAGCAGTTCAAGATCGACAACGGGAGCGTAGACCGCCGAACGAGTGCCGACGACGACCCGTGAATCTCCGGCGAGTACATCGAGGTAGCGCGAATAACGTGCCGACGGTGTCGCCGTGGTGTCCCACACGGTGTGAGCCACATCGCCGAGAGCACGGCTCATCAGCGCGACATCTCGCCAATCGGGCATCACGACGACTACTCCCCCGTGTGCTTCGCGAACGCGCTCCGCGAGCTGCTCCCAGGCCCGCATGGTTGGACCGTTGGAGGTTCGGACGACTCCACAATCGAGCGGCAGCACAACGCGGGAGGACGGCGATGGTGTGACCGGTGGCCGCGGAGGAATAGTTCGGCCTTTCTCGGTGCGAACCGCCCGTTTGGGAATCGCGACGCGGAGGATGTCGGCCGCATTGCCGCCGTTGCGATCGGCGAGTTGGCGTATCGACGTCCAGAGTGCGGGCGTCAACACCGGCATCGACCCGAGAACGCTCCCAATTGGAGCGAGCGCGACGCCAGGAGTGGGCTCGCCACCAACGCTCACCACGTAACCATTGACCAGCCGGGTTCCGCCCCGACCGAGCGGGACGGAGACGCGTCCACCGATTACCACATGCTCGGCGAGCTCCTCAGGAACGGAATAATCGAACAGGCGGTCGAGTCGCGGAATAGGCGATTCGACGAGCACCTGCGCAACCGTCACCGTCATGTCGTCACGAGAGTTCGGCTATCGCCTTCGTGATTGCGCCGACACGGTCGAGACGCTCCCAGGTGAAGTTGTCACCCTCGCGACCGAAGTGTCCGTAGGCCGCCGTCTCTCTAAACCGACGACCGGTGAGGTCGAGGTCGCGGATGATCGCGGAGGGCCGAAGGTCAAACACGGACTCCAGAACCTGACGAATCGCGTCGAGTGGATATTTTTCCGTGCCGAACGCTTCCACGTAAAGACCAATGGGCTGCGCGACACCGATCGCATAGGCGACCTGCACCTCGAGGCGATCCGCGAGACCCGCTGCCACCGCGTTCTTGGCCACCCAGCGCATTGCGTAGGCTCCCGAACGGTCGACCTTGGAGGGATCCTTACCGGAGAAGGCTCCGCCACCATGACGTGCAGCGCCGCCATAGGTGTCGACGATGATTTTGCGACCCGTGAGACCGGCATCGCTTCCCGGACCCCCGTTTTCGAAGGATCCCGACGGGTTGATGAAGAAGGTGACATCCGAGTGGTCGAGGTTGGAATCGGCGAGTACGGGGGTGACGACGTGTTCGATGACATCCGCTCGGATGCGATCCTGGCTCACCGTTTCGCCAGCAAAAGACGGCGCGTGTTGCGTGCTCACAACGACAGCCGTGACGCTGACGGGGATCGTGCCGTCGTAACCGACCGTGACCTGAGTTTTGCCGTCGGGGCGGAGATAGCCGAGTGTTCCGTCCTTGCGAACGAGTTCCAGCCGTTCCGCGAGACGGTGGGCGAGGAAGATGGGGGCGGGCATGTACTGGGGTGTTTCGGTACAGGCATATCCGAACATGATCCCCTGATCGCCGGCTCCGAGGTCATCGCCCCCGACGACCGCGGTGTTGATCTCCGCGGACTGCTCGGCGATGGACAACATGATGCCGCAGGTTCTACCGTCGAAGTTGACGTCGGCGGAGTCGTACCCAACATCGAGAATCACCTGACGGATGATGCGGTCGATGTCGACGTAGCCCTCGGTCGTCACCTCACCGGCAACGTGAATGAGCCCTCCCGACGCGAGACACTCGACGGCGACTTTCGCGTCACGGTCCTGCTCGAGGATCGCGTCGAGAATTGCGTCGGAGAGCTGATCGCACAGTTTGTCGGGATGACCGGAGGTGACGGATTCGGAGGTGAAATAACGGAGGCTCATGGCACTCATTTCTGTCGGCTGACAAGGGAGAGGATGCGGTGAGCAACATCTCGCTTCGACCCGTCGGCCTCATCGAGGATGTCACCCTCACTGTTGAGAAACACGACGTTCGTGGCAATATTCCCGAAGCCGCGCGACTCTCCCACCAGATTAGCGACAAGCACCGACGCGCCCTTACGGCGCGCCTTCGCAGCGGCGAGTGTGAGAAAGTCCGCATCGTCGGTTTCCGCGGCGAAACCGACGATGAACTGGTTGGTTCGACGCTCGACCGCTTCACGAAGGATGTCGGGATTCGGCTCGAGCACCAGCTCGGGACTTCCCGCTTCGCGCTTCAACTTTGACACGGACCGATTGGCCACCCGAAAATCAGACACTGCCGCGACCGCCAGGAACGCGTCGCAGTCGTCGAAACGAGCGAAGACGGCGTCGCGCATCTCATTCGCTGTGGAAACAGTGACGACCTCGACACCCGTGGGAGTGTCCACTTCTAGGTGCGCCGCGATGAGGGTGACGATGGCGCCGCGGTCGCGCGCGTCCTCCGCGAGGGCAACCCCCATGTGTCCCGTCGATTTGTTTCCGATGTAGCGCACGGGGTCGATCGGCTCACGAGTTCCCCCCGCGGAGACCAGGATTCGACGGCCGAGCAGGTCCTTTTCTGCGGTGGCCGACCACACCGCGGAGACGATGTCGTCGACGTCGGCGAGACGACCGACACCGGAATCAATTCCGGTGAGTTGTCCCTCGACGGGACCGACGAAACGAATGCCGCGAGCGCGCAGCGTTGCCACATTCGCACGCGTTGCGGCGTTCTCCCACATCTCGGTATGCATTGCTGGGGCGACGATCACGGGAGCGTGCGTCGCAAGGATGGTCGTGAGAATAAGCGAATCACCCCGGCCTTCGGCAAGTGCGGAAAGCGTGTTCGCCGTCGCTGGAGCGACGAGCACAACGTCCGCAGACTGCCCGAGCGCGACATGTCTCACCTCGGAGACCTCATCAAAAATCGATGTGTGCACGGGATTGCGGCTCAGTGCTTCGAGCGTGGCCAATCCAATGAACTCACGCGCCGATTCGCTCGGGACGACATGAACGTCGGCGCCCAGGCGAACGAGTTCACGAACGACGCTCACGACCTTGTATGCCGCGATACCTCCCGTGAGCCCAACAACGACTCGTGGGCGACGGGTGGACACGTTAAACGCCGGGAGCGATCTCCACGAGCCCTTCGTTGATCTCGCGCATCGCGATGGTCAGCGGCTTTTCGTCGATAGTCGATTCGACGAGCGGACCCGCGGTGATGACGGTGCCTTCGGCACGCTCCGCGTAATAGTCGTTGATTTGACGTGCGCGCTTGGACGCGACGATGACGAGCTGGTACTTGGAGTCAACCCTCGAGAGAAGCTCGTCGATGGGGGGTTCGATAATTCCCTTGCTCATGTTCGCGTCACGCGCCTTCCGACTTAGTCAATAGACATCAATTGTACGACGGCTTCGGCCGCGACATCGACATTGTCGTTGACAATCGCGACGTCGAACTCATGTTGGGCGTCGAACTCAACTTTTGCCGTCGTCAGGCGTCGAGCCTGTTCCTCGGGACCCTCCGTGCCGCGCGTCTCGAGCCGGCGGACGAGTTCCTCCCACGAGGGTGGAAGAAGGAAGACCAGAATCGCCTCGGGCATCGCCGCTTTCACCTGGCGGGCGCCCTGAATGTCAATTTCCAGGATGATGCTGTCGCCGCGACGAATCGCGTCATCAATCGGCTCACGCGGCGTGCCGTATCGATTGTGCCCGTGGACCACCGCCCACTCGAGCATCTGATTCGTTGCCACGAGTTCATCGAAGCGCGCGTCGCTCACGAAGAAGTAATGGACCCCGTCGACCTCGCCCGGTCGGGGGGATCGCGTCGTCGCGGAAACGGAAAATTTGACTTCGGGGTGCAGTTCGCGGATACGGGCGAGCACGGTTCCCTTGCCCACCGCCGTCGGACCCGCGACGACAACGAGTTTGCCCTGCGCGATGTCGAGGCCCGCCGACGAGGGGCGAGCTCGAAGCCAGGCGCCAAGAGCCTCGATCTGGTGTCGCCCCAGCGCGCCGAGCCGTTTGCGCTCGGAGATATCGAGTGTGGCGAGGATTCGGGGAATCTTGATGGCTCCGATTCCCGGAATCGCGCCGAGGAATTCGGTGATGCGCAAACTGGCTTCTACGGAGTTCTCGATATCCCACGCGACGCGGGCGACCGCGAGCGGCTCCCGATCCCCCGTGGCGATCGATCGCTTCACCGCCGCCCGGGCGCGTCGACGTTCGATGGCGATCGTGGAGGCCTCGTGTGGATCCAGCATTAACGGCCCAGTTCCGCGAGGTGCGACTCAATCGCGGTGGCGACTCCATCGGGACCGCCGCGCAGGACGCTACGACTCACTGACGGGATTACCCAGGACGACGCACGACCAAAAATCGAGGTGAGGTCGCCGAGTGCCGCGCCCTGTGCGCCGAATCCCGGCGAGAGGATGAGAGATTCGACGAGATTTTCTTCCGTCAACCCGCTCTCCGCCAGCGACCGGGTGGCTCCCACGACGAGACCGACGGTGTAGTCGTTATTGCTGCGCTCCCGAGCGAGCAGAGCAATTTCGGCGGGGAGGGTTCGGTCGCCGTGACGAGCTGCCTGCACTGTTGCCGCGTCGATGTTGGAGGTCGCGCAGAGCACGAAGGCAACGGACCCACGAGCTTCCGCAGCGACGAAAGCAGGCTCGAGCGCGCCGAACCCCTGATAGGGGCTCACCGTCATGGCGTCGGACCCCAGAGGTCCGTCGCCGAGCCACGCCTCCGCGTAGCCCTCCATGGTTGATCCGATGTCGCCTCGTTTGACGTCGGCGATGATCTGCAGACCGGCGGTACGAGCCGCGGAGAAGACGCTTTCCAGAGCCCGAAAGCCTTCCGCGCCGAATCGTTCAAAATAACCAACCTGCGGTTTGACGATTCCCACTCGACCCGACGCGGCGTCGATAACGCCGAGCGACATCTCGAGTGCGCCGTCCGGGGTGTCGGGGAGGCCCCAGGAATGAAGACTGTCGCGGGACGGGTCAATCCCTACACAGAGCGGGCCGAACGAGGCGCGAATCGCCTCGAACGTGACGCTGAGTCCACTCACCAACTCGCTCGATCCGCCGCGTATTCCTGGAGCGAGCGCACCGAGATGGGTGCACCAGCGGTTTCCATCGCCGAAACCGCGGCGCTCACCTGAGCGATTGTGGTGACCAGCGGCTTGTCCGCGGCGACCGCTTCGCGGCGAATTTCCTGCCCGTCCGCGCGTGCACTCCGGCCGGAGGGCGTGTTGATGATGAGGTCGACCTCTCCTGCCCGAATCATGTCGACGACCGAACGTTCGCCATCGGCGCTCTCGAAGTGTTTGAGCACCGTGGTGACGGGGATTCCATTGCGTGCGAGAATCTCCGCGGTGCCGCCGGTCGCGAGAACGGTGAACCCCATCTGCGCGAGACGAGCGACGGGGAGGACGATGGAACGCTTGTCGCGGTCGGCGACGGAGACGAACACCACACCCGACGTCGGCAACCCGCCAATCGCATCCTGACTCTTGGCGAACGCGAGCGGGAAATTGCGGTCGATTCCCATCACTTCTCCGGTGGAGCGCATTTCCGGGCCGAGAACGGAGTCGACGACCCGACCCTCTACCGTGCGGAATCGCTTGAACGGAAGAACCGCTTCCTTGACCGACACGGGCGCGGTCGCGGGCACGCGCGAACCGTCGTGTTCGGGGAGGTGTCCACTCGCGATGAGGTCGGCGATGGACCGCCCGACCATGATCAGCGACGCCGCCTTGGCGAGTTGTGTTCCCATCGCTTTCGAGACGAACGGCACAGTACGGCTCGCCCGCGGGTTCGCTTCGAGAACGTAGAGAACGCCGGCGGACACCGCGAACTGCACGTTGAGAAGACCGCGAACGCCGATCCCGGTCGCAATGGACCGCGTTGCGTCGATGACGCGGTCAATGACCGTCGACCCGAGTGTCACCGGCGGAAGGGTGCACGCCGAGTCACCCGAGTGAACGCCGGCCTCTTCGATGTGTTCCATGATTCCGCCGATGTACAAACGCTCGCCGTCGAACAGGGCATCGACGTCGATCTCGATTGCGTCCTCGAGGAAACGGTCAACGAGCAACGGTGCATGGGGACCGATAATCGCCGAATCCGCGATGCGACGGAAATAATCGCGAATCGACTCCGCGTCGTAGATGATTTCCATGCCGCGCCCACCCAATACGTAGGACGGACGGACAAGAACGGGGAATCCCACCTCGGCGGCCACTGCGATCGCTGACTCGACGTCAGTCGCGATTCCGTTGCGTGGCGCGACCAGGTCGAACCGGTCGAGGACGTCGGCGAAACGCCCACGTTCCTCGGCGATGTCGATGGCGTCGGGAGTGGTTCCGAGGATTCGCACTCCGTTCTGCTCGAGCCCGTGCGCGAGACCGAGAGCGGTTTGACCGCCCAGCTGAACAACGGCGCCGACGATCTCCCCACTCGCGCTCTCCGCGTCGATGACCGCGAGGACATCCTCGAGTGTCAACGGTTCGAAGTACAAGCGATCACTCGTGTCGTAATCCGTCGACACGGTCTCCGGGTTGCAGTTGATCATGATGGTTTCGTAACCCGCTGAGGCGAGGGCGAACGATGCGTGCACGCAGGAGTAATCGAACTCGATTCCCTGCCCGATTCGGTTAGGCCCCGATCCGATGATCACGACCTTTTTGCGGTCGGACGGTATGACTTCCGTCTCCCAGTCGTACGAGGAATAGTGATACGGCGTGAGTGCCGGGAACTCTCCCGCACACGTGTCGACGGTCTTGAAGACGGGCCGGATGCCTTCCGCGATTCGGAAGGCACGCACTTCGTCCTCGGTGAGGTTCCAGATCTGAGCTAGTTGCGCGTCCGAGAACCCGTGGTTCTTGGCGTGACGGATTGCGTCGGGGTTCATCGCGGTGTGGCGGAGTTCCTCAGCGACCTCGTTGATGAGAGCGATCTGATCGAGGAACCACGGATCGATGGCCGTGGCATCGAACAGGTCGCTCACGGACGCGCCCGCGCGCATGGCCTGCTGCACCGTGACGATGCGACCGTCAGTGGGTTTCCGCGACTCAGCGATGAGGGCCGAGCGGTCACCCGGCTCGCCGTTCCAGTGGAACGAACTCCCCCGCTTTTCGAGCGAGCGAAGTGCCTTCTGCAATGCCGTCGTGAAGTTGCGTCCAATCGCCATCGCCTCGCCGACACTCTTCATGGTGGTCGTTAGCGTCGTGTCGGCTTCGGGGAACTTTTCGAACGCGAAGCGCGGGACCTTGACCACGACGTAGTCGAGGGTGGGCTCGAACGACGCCGGAGTGACTCCCGTGATGTCGTTGGGGATTTCGTCGAGTCGATAACCGATTGCAAGCTTCGCCGCAATCTTGGCGATGGGGAAACCCGTCGCCTTCGACGCGAGAGCACTCGATCGACTGACGCGAGGGTTCATTTCAATCACGATCACGCGACCGTCGACCGGGTCAATCGCGAACTGAATGTTGCAACCTCCCGTATCGACTCCGACGGCACGAATGATACGAATTCCGATGTCGCGGAGGTTCTGATACTCGCGGTCGGTCAGCGTCAGTGCTGGCGCGACGGTCAACGAATCCCCCGTGTGCACTCCGACGGGGTCGATGTTCTCGATCGAACACACGACGACGGTGTTGTCGGAGGTGTCGCGCATCAGCTCGAGTTCGTACTCCTTCCAACCGAGAATCGACTCCTCGAGGAGCACTTCGCTCGTCGGGCTCTCATGGAGACCGTTGGAAACCATCCGACGGAGTTCGAGCTCGTCGTACGCAAAACCAGAACCGAGTCCCCCCATCGTGAATGACGGACGAATGACGACGGGGTAACCCGTCTCCGCGACAAACTCGAGGGCACCCTCAATCGTGGAGACGACGACACTCTTCGCCACGTCGGCGCCACTGTCGATGACGAGGTCCTTGAATATTTGACGGTCCTCGCCGCGCTGAATCGCCTCAAACTTGGCACCGATGAGTTCGACACTGTATTTCGCGAGAATTCCCTCCTCGTGCAGCGCCATGGCCGCATTGAGCGCAGTCTGTCCGCCCAACGTGGGGAGAATCGCGTCGGGCTTTTCCTTTGCGATGATTGCCTCGATCGCTGCGGTCGTGATCGGTTCGATATAGGTCGCGTCGGCGAAATCGGGATCCGTCATAATCGTTGCGGGGTTGGAGTTGATCAGGATCACACGGATGCCCTCGTCGCGCAGCACACGGCAGGCCTGGGTGCCCGAGTAATCGAATTCGGCCGCTTGGCCAATGACGATGGGTCCGGATCCGATCACGAGAACCGAGTGAATGTCGGCGCGCTTAGGCATTACTTCGCCGCCTTTCCGGCCACGACCAGCTCGCGGAATCGATCGAACAAGTACGTGGAATCGTGCGGACCGGCGGCCGCCTCGGGATGGTACTGAACGGAAAACGCGGGGATGTCGAGTGCACGGAGCCCTTCGACGCAGTTGTCGTTGAGACCCACGTGGCTCACCTCGACTCTGCCAAACCCTGCCGGGGAGTCAACGACGCCCTCGGTGGGTGCTTCGACCGCGAACCCGTGGTTGTGCGCGGTGATTTCGATTCGACCCGTCGCCTTGTCGAGCACCGGTTGGTTGATGCCGCGGTGACCGTATTTGAGTTTGTACGTCTCGAACCCGAGTGCACGGCCGAGGAGTTGGTTGCCGAAACAGATACCGAAGAACGGAATCTTTCGCTCGAGGACTCCGCGAAGTATCTCCACGTGTCGTCCGGAGGCACTCGGATCGCCGGGCCCGTTCGAATAGAAGACGGCAACGGGGTCGATGGCGAGAATGTCGTCGAGTGACGCCGACTGCGGAATGACGTGCACGTCGAATCCGCGCGTGGCGAGGTGATGGAGCGTCGCCCGCTTGACCCCGAGGTCGAGCACGGCCAGAGTGCCGATCGACGCGCCCACGGCGGGGACGATGTACGCGCTGTCAACGGACACTTCGGTGGAGAGATTGCGACCCGACATCGTCGGTGCGGTGATGACGGCGTCCACGTACTGTTCGGTTGACCGCCCGTCGAGGGGGAATATTCCGGCGCGCATCGCCCCCGATTCGCGAATGATGCGCGTGATCGCTCGAGTGTCGATTCCCGAGATTCCAACGACGGCTCCGGCGATAAGGTCGTCGTCTAAGGTGCGCTCGGACCGAAAATTGGACGCGCGCCGAGCGGGGTCTCGAACGACGTATCCCTCGACCCAGATTCGACGGGACTCCTCATCGGCCTCATTCATCCCCGTGTTTCCGATGTGGGGTGCTGTCTGCACCACGATCTGCCCGGCATAGGACGGGTCGGTCAGCGTCTCTTGGTAACCGCTCATGCCCGTTTGGAAAACGATTTCGCCGATGCGTTCGCCGCGGGCGCCGAAACTGACGCCGTCGAATCGATGGCCGTCCTCCAGAATCAGTGTGGTGTCGTTGTTCATGGTTTCCTTAGCGCTTCCGCGTCGACGAGTGTTCCGTCGACCACGGTTTCTGTTCCGTTGAAAAGTGTGCCGACGATGCGACCCGGGAGTTCGATTCCGAGATAGGGGCTGTTCGTCGACAGGCCTTCCAGACGATCGGTCGACCACGTTCCGCGGGAGGTCGGGTCGACGAGGGTGATGTGTGCGGGAGACCCAACCACGAGCGGTGCGTCGTACCCGTGGACCCGTCCGATTGTCGCGGGAGTAGTCGACATGATGCGCGCCACGTCTTTCCAGGAGACGTGACCCGGTTCGACGAGCGTGGCGAGCACGACGGGAAGCGCCGATTCGAGCCCCACCATGCCAAAGGACGCGTCATGCCATGTGCAATCCTTCGTGGCACTCGCGTGCGGGGCGTGATCCGTGGCGACGATGTCAATCGTGCCGTCGGCGACGGCCGCGCGGAGCGCTTCGACGTCCTCAGCAGTGCGCAAGGGAGGGTTCACCTTGAAGATCGGAGAATTGCTGCGCACCGTCTCATCCGTCAACATCAGGTGGTGCGGGGTGACTTCGGCGGTGACCGCTATGCCACGTTTTTTGGCCCAGCGAATGACGTCGACCGAGCCTGCCGTCGAGAGGTGACAGATGTGAAGACGCGCGCCGACGTACTCCGCGAGAAGGACGTCACGCGCAATAATCGATTCTTCGGCGACGCTTGGCCAGCCGCGCAAACCGAGATCGGCAGACACTGGTCCCTCGTTGACGAGTGCGTCAATGGTGAGACGTGGGTCTTGAGCGTGTTGGGCGACAACGCCCCCAAACGTGGCGACGTACTCGAGTGCCCGCCTCATGAGAAGAGAGTCCCCCACACACTTCCCGTCATCGGAGAACACCGTCACTCGTGCCGTGCTGCGGGCCATCGCGCCAATGTCGGCGAGTTGTTCCCCCTCGAGATTCTTCGTGACGGCACCAATCGGCCGCACTTCGACGTAGCCCGCCTGTCGTCCGCGCTCCTGCACACGTTCGACGATGTTCGCATTGTCCGCAACGGGATTGGTGTTCGCCATCGCGTGGACCGCGGTGAAGCCGCCACTCGCCGCGGCGCGGGAACCGCTCAGAATCGTCTCGGCGCCTTCACCTCCTGGCTCGCGCAGATGTGTGTGAAGGTCTACCAGACCGGGAAGTGCGATGAGCCCGTTCGCGTCGATGACGCGCGTGGCCCGCACGGAAACGGTGCCGACATCGGTGATGACGCCGTTCTCAATGAGAATGTCGGCCGACGTCTCACCACAGAGGCTCGCTCCGCGAATCACGATGCTCATGAGTCGGCTCCCATCAGGTGATAGAGAACGGCCATTCGCGTTGCGACTCCGTTGGTGACCTGGTCGGTCACCGTCGATTGTGCCGAATCGGCGACGGAACCCGCGATTTCGAGCCCGCGGTTCATCGGACCGGGATGCATGACAATCGACGTATCGGGAAGCGCCGCGAGTCGTGCCGGAGTCATTCCCCAGACGGTCGAATATTCGGTTTCGGAGGGGAAGAATCCACTCGACATTCGTTCCCGTTGAATGCGGAGGCACATCACGACGTCGGGTCGTTCGTCGAGGGCCTCATCGAGCGTGTCGACGACTTTCGCGCCCCAGTGGTCGATGCCGCGCGGAATGAGAGTGCGCGGAGCAGCGAACGTGACGGAGGCGCCGAGTGTGTGAAGGAGCCAGGCGTTAGACCGTGCTACCCGGGAGTGCACGACATCGCCGACGATGGTGATGGAAATGTCGTCGAGATCCGAACCTCGGGCCGCGTCGCCCTTGAGGCGCGACCGCATTGTCATGGCATCGAGAAGCGCCTGGGTCGGGTGTTCGTGCGTGCCGTCACCCGCGTTGATCATGTGAGCGTCGACCCAACGATTGTCGACAACCGCCTGTGCCGCTCCAGAGTGCTGATGGCGCAAAACGATGAAGTCCGCCCCCATCGCCTCGATGGTCTGGAGGGTGTCCTTGAGGCTCTCCCCCTTGGACACACTCGAACCCTGGGCGGTGAATGTCGTCACATCGGCGGAGAGGGCGAGTGCCGCCGCTTCGAAGGATAAACGGGTGCGCGTGGAGTCTTCGAAGAAGACATTGGCCACTGTCTTTCCACGCAGTGTCGGGAGCTTTTTGACGTCGCGTTGACGAACTTCCGCCATGTCGAGTGCGGTGTCGAGAATCGCCACGGCGTCGTCGCGCGAAAGATCGCGGGTGCTGAGAAGGTGCTTCACGCGATACTCACCTCATCCACCCCATCGGATTCCACGAGTGAGAGATTGACGCGTTCGCTCGTCGACGTGGGGAGATTCTTGCCCACGAAATCGGCCCGGATGGGGAGTTCACGGTGGCCGCGGTCGACGAGCACGGCGAGCCGCACAATCGACGGCCGACCAATTGCGGTGAGCGCGTCGAGCGCCGACCGCGCTGTCCGGCCGGAGTAGAGCACGTCATCGACAAGAACGACGGTGCGACCGTCGACACCCGATGCCGGGATTTCCGTGGGAACAGTCATGCGAGTTGACTTCGCCGCGAGATCATCGCGAAACATCGTCACGTCGAGCGTTCCCACCGAAACGTCCTGCGGTTCGATCTCGGCAACGAGTGCCGCTAACCGTTGAGCCAGGTGGATTCCGCGAGTGGGAATTCCGAGAAACACGAGTCCCGATTCGCCGCGCTGAGATTCGACGATTTCATGGGCTATGCGCTTGAGCGCCCGGTCGATGTCGGGCTTGCTGAGGACGATACGCGTCATCCCCGCCTCCTTTCCCGCCTCACAGGACGGCTTTAAAGGATTGATTTCTCACAGTGTAGCGGAGATTCAGGGTGCCTTTGTGAGCGACCCGAGCACCCCGCCGATGAAGGACACTGCGTCATCGGAACCGTAATCGGCGGCCAGCGACAACGCCTCGGAGCGCACGACGTCGCTGGGGGTGTCGGTGTGGCGCAGTTCCCACACGGCGATCCGCAAAATGGCTCGGTCCACCGGGAACAGCCGTTCGAGCGTCCAATTTCGCAGCGCGCCCGAAATCTCCGCATCGATTGCCGCGCCGTTCGTGTCAAGCCCCGCCAGAATCGAACGCACGTAGTCGGCCTCGGACAGTGATTGCAGCTTGGCCGCTTGGCGGGTGTCAAAAGCGTTCAACGCTTGCGCCAGATTACGACCCCGCTGTTCCGCTTCGTAGAGCAGATCGAACGCGGCCTTACGCGCCTTGGTGCGAGCGGACACTAGTCGGTGACGCGACCGAGGTATGAGCCGTCGCGGGTGTCGACCTTGACCTTGGTGCCCAGTTCGAGGAACAGTGGCACCTGAATCTCGAGTCCCGTTTCAACCGTCGCGGGCTTGGTGCCACCCGTCGAACGGTCGCCCTGAAGGCCCGGTTCGGTGTAGGTGATCTCGAGAATTACGGAGGTCGGTAGCTCAACGTAGAGGGGCAGGTCGTTGTTCAACGCAATCTGAACGTTCTGGTTCTCCAACATGAAGTTCTTGGCATCGCCCACCTGAGCTGGCGTCAGCGTGATCTGGTCGTAGTCGGTGAGGTCCATGAACACAAACCCCGAGCCGTCCTGGTAGAGGTACTGGAAGTCGCGACGGTCGACCGTTTCGAAGTCGATCTTGGTTCCGGCGTTGAACGTGCGGTCCACGACCTTGCCCGTCATGACGTTCTTGAGCTTGGTGCGAACGAACGCGCCTCCCTTGCCCGGCTTGACGTGCTGGAACTCGATGACGGCCCACAGTCCGCCGTCGAGGGAGAGCACGCTGCCGTTCTTGATGTCGTTCGTGGTTGCCATGGTGTTTCCTTCGTGTCGTGTTATCGGCGAGCGCGCAATGCGGCGAGAGCCAGGTGATACGAGTCGACGCCGAAACCGGCGATGACTCCCGTCGCAACGCCCGAAATGACGGATGTGTGACGGAATTCCTCCCGCGCGTGCGGGTTGGAGATGTGCACTTCCACCACGGGCAAGCCGGCGGAGGTGACAACGGCAACCGCATCGCGCAACGCATAGGAGTAATGCGTGAACGCCGCGGGGTTCAAAACAACCTCGGCGTTCGTATCGGCCGCTTCGTGGAGCCATCCGATCAATTCGGCCTCGTCGTTCGTTTGACGAACGTCAATGGACTCCCCCGATTCCGCGGACGAACTCAATGATTCGGACAGTTCCGACCACGTTGTCGTCCCGTAAACATCGGGTTCCCGGCTGCCCAAACGCGACAAGTTCGGCCCGTTGAGAACGAGGATGGAGGTCATTGTTCTAGCCTATCCAGCGATTTCCGCGTACGCGGCGAAGAGCACGGAGTCGTCCGCGACCGGTGTTACGACCGGACGACCGATTGCATCGAGCAACACGAAGCGCAGTGAGGATCCGCGAGCCTTCTTGTCACGGTTCATGGATTGTCGCAGTGTGTCCCACCGCGACGCATCGTACGTGAGCGGGAGGCCCAAGCGTTCGCCCAAAATCAGTCGGTGCCGTTCGACCTCGGCGTCGCTGAGGGAGCGGGTGAGGCGTGACAGTTCGGCGGCGAACATCATGCCGATGGAAATCGCAACGCCATGACGCCAGGTGTAGCGCTCGGCGAGTTCGATTGCGTGACCGAGCGTGTGACCGTAATTGAGAATCTCGCGCAACCCCTGCTCGGTGAAATCTTCGGAGACGACGGTCGCCTTCACCTGGATCGCTCGGCGCACAACGTCGGAGGCGACGTCGCTCGTGAGGTCGAGGCAACCCTCGATGTCGTTTTCCAGCAGATCGAGAATCGTCGTGTCGGCGATGAACCCCGCTTTCGCAATCTCGGCGAAGCCGGTGCGCACCTCCGTTTGCGGGAGGGTGGCGAGCAACTCGGTATCGACCAGCACCGCGGTAGGGGCGTGAAACACACCGACGAGGTTTTTCCCCTCGGCAGTGTTGATTCCCGTCTTGCCTCCGACTGCGGCATCGACCGCGCCGAGCACCGTGGTCGGGATGTGCACGATGCGGACGCCGCGAAGCCAGGTCGCCGCGACGAAACCGGCGAGGTCGGTGGTGGCGCCTCCGCCCAGCGAAATGACCGCGTCGGAGCGCGTGAAGTCGTGCTGCCCCATCAATTCCCAACACCACGCCGCAACCTCGACGCGTTTCGCCTCTTCGGCGTCGGGAATCTCCGCGAGCAGGACGGTTATCGTCCCCGCTAACGCTTCGCGGATTCGGTCGGCCTCGCCCCGCATGACGGACGCGTGAATCAGGAGTGCCTTATCAACTCCTCCGCCGAGTCGGTCGACGAGCTGTTCCCGAATACCGGCGCCGATGACCACCTCGTACGGCGTGCTTCCCGTGATGATGACGGTCGCCGTCACGAGGGACTCCCCAATTGTGCGGCCAGATTCTCGGCATGGGTGTCCATCGGTCCGACACTCGTGTCAACGACGATGTCGGCGAGTTCCGAATAGATTCCTTGCCGAGCGGCGACAAGTTGCGACCACGCATCGATGCCGCCCGTGAGAAGTGGTCGAGAACCCGTGTCAAGTCGGGACTCGACGGCGTCCCGTGACACCGTAACGAGCACAACGCGATGGCCAGCCAGATCCGCCTGAGTGCGCTGGTCCACGATCGCGCCACCGCCGAGTGCGACTACTCCATCGCTCGACAGGGCGGAGACGACTGCCTCGCGCTCCCAGATTCGGAACTGCGCTTCGCCGAGACGTTCGAAAATTTCGGGAATCGAACCGTGTTCCGCGGCGACGATCTTGTCGGTATCGACAAAACCAACTCCGAGGATTCGCGCTACGCGCTTGCCGAGTTTCGACTTTCCCGCGGCGGGCGGTCCGATGAGGACCGCGATGGGACTCACGGCAGGTCTCGCTTGGTTCGGCGAGATTCGGGGATAGCAGCGAGATAGGAATCGATGTTGCGCTTCGTTTCGCCAACGGAGTCGCCGCCGAACTTTTCGAGCACCGCTTCGGCGATAACAAGGAGAACCATCGCCTCGGCGACGACTCCCGCTGCCGGCACCGCACAAACGTCGGAGCGCTGGTGGTGAGCCGTCGTTTCGTCCCCCGTCGCGACATCGACCGTCCGAAGCGCGTGGGGCACGGTGGCAATCGGCTTCATTCCGGCGCGAACACGCAGTACCTGACCCGTCGACATGCCGCCTTCGATACCCCCGGCACGGTCACTGAGGCGTTCGAGTCCATCACCGTTGACGATCTCGTCGTGAGCTTCACTCCCGGGTCGACGCGTGGTTTCGAATCCGTCGCCCACCTCAACGCCCTTGATCGCTTGCACACCCATGAGCGCAGCAGCGAGTCGCGAATCCAAGCGGCGATCCCAATGAACGTAGGATCCGAGACCGGCGGGGAGACCGTAAACCGCGATCTCGACGATGCCACCGAGCGTGTCGCCGTCCTTGTGTGCGGCGTCCACTCGTGCGACCATCGCCGCCGACGTGTCTGCGTCAAAACATCGCAACGGGTCGGCGTCGAGCGCGTCAACATCGCGCGGCCGTGGCACCGGAGAACCGGTGGGAACCGCAACCTCGGCGATGGACACCGTGTGCGCGACTGCTTCGATGCCCAGCTCCGCAAGGAACGCTCGGCAGACCGCGCCGAGCGCAACCCGGGTGGCCGTTTCTCGGGCCGACGCGCGCTCGAGAACCGGCCGCGCCTCGTCAAAGTCATACTTCTGCATTCCGGCGAGATCGGCGTGCCCGGGTCGTGGTCGTGTCAGAGCAGCGCCACGGCCGCTCTCGAGAACCTCGGGACCGACGGGGGCTGGACTCATCACGTCGATCCACTTGGGCCATTCCGTGTTTCCGATTCGCAACGCGACGGGGCTTCCCATCGTTAGACCGTGACGAACTCCGCCCGAAATGTGAACCTCGTCCGCCTCGAATTTCATGCGCGCACCGCGACCGTAACCGAGACGGCGACGGGCAAGATCAGCCTGAATCGCCTCAATCGATACGGGGATGCCCGAAGGAAGACCCTCGACGATTCCGATGAGTTCGGGGCCGTGGGACTCACCCGCAGTCAACCAGCGCATGGTGTCTATTGTTCCAGACGCTTCAGGCGTTAGAGACCAACCGAGGCGCGCATCGCCGTCAGCACGAGGTCCTCGTCAGGCAGCGATTCGTCGACGCCGTCGCCGTAAAAGATCCGGGCCTGGCGGAGTGCTTGCATCAGCAACATCGACAATCCGTTGGCAACGGGCAGGGAGCGCGAAGCCCATTCGCGCCCGAGGGCGCTCGGCCACGGCGAATAGACCACATCGAAGAGGCACGCGGCATCCAGCGCGTCGACGTGTTCGGGCGCGAGCTCAGCGGTGTTGGGGAGGCTCGACATCAGGATGTCCGCCGACTCGAGAGGTTGCCCAAAGTTCGCAACGGTCACCGTCATACCCAAGTGACGGGCGAGTTCGATCACCGGTGTCGCGCGGGACACGTCGCGCACAACGACATCGAGTTGGTCCACTCCGAGGTCGTGTGCGGTGACGACGAGGGACGCGGCCGTCGCCCCCCCGCCGAGGAGCACCGCGTGTCGGAATTCCGAACCGAGTGACCGCGTGATTGCCTGGGTCGCACCCCAGACGTCGGTGTTGAAGCCGTGCCAACCCTCGGGAGTGCGAACTGCTGTGTTGACAGAACCGGTCAGTACCGAGATGTGGCATTGATTGGTCAGGAACGGGCGTGCCGCCTGTTTCAGCGGCATGGTCAGCGAAAGACCACCGAAGTCCTCTTCTAATCCGCCAAGGAATCCCGGGAATGCGACCTCGGTGACGTCAAACGATTCGTATGTCGCGTCGATGCCCAGTGCGGCGATGGCTGCTCGATGGAGTACCGGTGACAGTGAGTGCCCGATCGGGCTCCCCAGGACTGCGTAACGGCTAGCCACAGTACGCCGCGTTCTCCTTGCTCGCATCACACCAGGCGTGCAGTTCCGTCACGGCCGCGGCGTGTTGAGCAGCCGTCTCCGAGAAGACGGTCTCACCCGTCTTGAGATTGACCGGAACGAAATAGAACCACGGACCGTCCGCTGGCTTGAGAACCGCCTGCAGGGCTACATCGCCAGGTGCACCGATCGGACCAACGGGCAAACCAGGGTGAACGTACGTGTTGTACAAATTGCCCGCGTCCGCTCGCTCTTCGTTGGTCGTCCACACGGTATCGAGGTTTCCCGTGCCGTAGGCGACCGTCGCATCCGACTGCAACTTCCATCCTTCGTCGAGACGGTTCTGGAACACGCGTGCGACCTTGGCAAAGTCACCCGTCACACTCCCCGACTCGCGCTGCACGATGGACGCAAAGGTGACGACGTCGTAACGGTCCTTAGCGTCAACACCCAGCGCATCGAGACGCGTGTTCATTTCGTCCACCATGCGCTGCAGCACGGTGACTGCGGTGTCGGAGGGGTTGAACTCGTAGGTCGCCGGGAACAAGAACCCCTCCAGCGACGGCGCTTGCTTCGGCAACCCGTACTTCGTCGGGTCCGCGCCGGCGGTGTCGAACTCGGCGCGCGGAATGCCCGTGCCCTCGGCGAGAAGCGCGAAGGTCTTATCGATGACCGTCCCTTCGGGGATCGTCACCTTGAGCGTGACGCGGTTGGACGCGTCCGACAGAATCGCGATGGCCGCCGAGGCACTCATGCCCGTATTCATCGAATAAACCCCGGGGGTGAAGACGATGGAGGAATCGGCGAGAAGGAGACGATAGACCGCATCGAATGATTTGGTGACACCGGCATCGACGAGCTTCTGGGCAATCGCATCACCGTAGTCGCCCTCCGAAACCGTGACCTGGATTTCAGGCGCCGTGCCCTCGCCCTGAAAATCGTCGTTCATCGGCATGCCGAAAATCTGACGAACCTTGCTTTCGTAGAGGGACCACACGGCCCACGCTCCACCGCCGCCGAGCACGAGCAACCCGATGAGCACCCCCGCGACGATTGTGCGACGCTTCTTCGAGATCTGATCGCGTGATTCGCGGCGTGATTCGGTCATGATTCCCCCAGAGTTTCACCTAGTTTATTGCCAGCGCGTTCGGCATCGAGTGCAGTGTCGAGCAGCAGCGTGGCCGCCACCTGGTCTATGACGGCTCGGCTCGATCGCGTGTCGTGGGACGCAGCGTGAAGCGCGGATTGCGCGGAGACCGTGGTCAGGCGCTCGTCCACGAGTCGGACGATAATCTGCGTCCGTTCATGAAGCGCCTTGGCGAAGTCGCGGGCATCCGCGGTCGATGGCGTTTCGCCACCCGAAAGATTGGTGGGGAGTCCCACGACGAACTCAATCGCATCGTAATCACGAGCCAGGACGTCGAGTTCGTCCAGCGCCGTCGCCCGCGACAGCGTGACCACGGGCACTGCCATCAGCCCGGCGCTATCACTTCGCGCGACCCCGACACGGGATTTCCCCACGTCGACTCCAATCCGCACGCCCGAGCGCACGACTAGCCTTTGAGCGCCGTGCTGATGTCGTCGAGGGCGGCGGCGATGAGGTCGACGTTTCCGCCGCCACCCTGCGCGAGGTCGTCGCGTCCGCCTCCACCACCGCCGAGAATGCCGGCAGCCTGCTTGGCAAGGTTGCCCGCGTGGGCACCGCCATCTCGCGCTAACGGTGAGGTTGCGACGATCACCGCGGCTTTACCGTCGACTTCCGCGCCGAGAGCGACGACCGAAGCGACAGTGCCGAGACGATCACGCACGTCGGTGACAAGTTGACGCAGCGAGTCGACCGAATCAAGGGATCCGACGTTGTCAATGACCGCCGTGACCGAGCCGAGCGCCACCGCGGTGGCCACGAGCGCGGGCACGCGTTCGCGAACCTGGGCTGCACGGTAGTTTGCGATCGATTTCTCGGCGGACTTGAGCTGTTCCAGAATCTCAGCGATGCGTGCGGGCAGAGCATCACGAGGCGTCTTGAGCGACGATGTCAGCTCCGCGACGAGAGCGCGTTCCGCGGCGAAGGATGCAAATGCATCGACTCCGACGAGCGCTTCGACGCGGCGATTGGTCGATCCGATACTCGCCTCGCCTACCAGATTAATCAAACCGACCTCGCTCGAACGGGTCACGTGCGTACCCGCGCAGAGTTCGCGCGACCAGGGACCACCGATGTCGACGACTCGAACGGTGTCGCCGTATTTCTCGCCGAAGAGGGCCATTGCACCAGAATCCTTCGCCTCATCGAGCGACATGATGCGCGTTTGTACCTCGAGGTTGTCGGTGATGGCGTTGTTCGCGATGTTCTCGATCTCGGACCGTGTTGCTGCTGAGAGCCCCTGGTTCCATGCGAAGTCGAAACGCATGTACCCCGCCTTGTTGTACGAGCCAGCCTGATGTGCGTCGGGTCCGAGCGTTTGGCGCAGTGCTGCGTGCACGAGGTGGGTTGCCGAGTGCGCTCCGGCCGCACGACGGCGATACACGACATCGACGATTGTGGTCACGACGTCGTCGACTCCCACCTCACCGTCCGTGATGCGCACGGTGTGGGCGATGAGCCCCTTGACGGGGCGCTGGACATCCAAAACTTCCGCGGTGAAGTTCGCACCGACGATTGTTCCCTCGTCGGCGTCTTGTCCACCGCTTTCCGCGTACAAGCTCGTTTCGCGCACGAAAAGTTCGACAATGTCACCCAGCGACGCCGACGACACGGAAATTCCGTCGCGAACGATTCCGATCACGCTGGTTTCGGTTGAGAGGTCGTCGTACCCGGTGAAGATGGTTTCGCCAACCTTACGGAACTCGCCGTAGACCGATACGTCGGCCAGCGAACCCTTTTTCGCTTTCGCATCGGCCTTGGCGCGGTCCTTCTGCTCGCGCATCAGCGTGTCGAAAACGCCGCGATCCACCGCGAGACCCGCCTCGTCGGCCATTTCCATGGTCAAGTCGATGGGGAAACCGTAGGTGTCGTGCAAAAGGAACGCGGTGTCACCCCCGAGAGCGCTCGCGTGCGCGGCCTTCTGCTCGCTGACGGCGAGGTCAAGAATTTGCGTGCCCGCGACGAGCGTGCGGAGGAACGCCTCTTCCTCCCCGAGGGCGGTGCGCGCGATTCGGTCGTAGTGGTGATTGACATCGGGGTACGAACCCTTCATCGCATCACGCGACGCGGCGAACAGCTCGGAGAACGTTGCCGCATCAACGCCGAGGAGGCGCATGGCTCGGATTGACCGGCGCAACAAGCGGCGCAGGATGTACCCGCGGCCTTCGTTGGACGGGGTAACCCCGTCACTCATCAGCATCAGTGAGGAGCGAATGTGGTCGGCGACAACGCGCATGCGCACGTCGTCCTCGTGGTTCGCTCCGTAGCGGCGACCCGACAGAGCAGCCGCACGGTCAAGAACCGGGCGAACCTGGTCGATCTCGTACATGTTCTCGACGCCCTGCTTGATGAACGCGACGCGTTCCATGCCCATTCCGGTGTCGATGTTCTTTCGAGGGAGATCGCCGTCAATGGTGAACTCCGTCTTGGACTTCACGTCGGAGATGAGGTACTGCATGAACACGAGATTCCAGATCTCGATGTAGCGCGTGTCGTCGACCGCGGGGCCGCCCTCGGGGCCGTACTTCGGTCCACGGTCAAAGTAGATCTCGGAACAGGGTCCGGCCGGTCCGGTTTGACCGGTCGACCAGAAGTTATCGGTCTTCCCGAAGCGCTGAATGCGGTCTTCGGGGATGCCGGCGATCTTCTTCCACAATTCGATCGCTTCGTCGTCCTCTTCGTACACCGTGACCCAGAGGTTCTTCTCATCGAATCCGAGTCCGCCGTCGCTCTCTGAACTCGTCAGGAGGTCCCAGGCGTATCCGATTGCGCCTTCCTTGAAATAGTCGCCGAACGAGAAGTTTCCGTTCATCTGAAAGAACGTGCCGTGTCGGGTCGTCTTACCGACCTCTTCGATGTCGAGGGTGCGGATGCACTTTTGCACCGAGGTGGCGCGAGGGAACGGCGCTGGCACGACGCCGGTGAGATACGGGATGAAAGGAACCATACCCGCGACCGTGAACAGCAAAGACGGATCGTCCGAAACGAGCGAGGCCGACGGAACGACCGTGTGCCCGTTGCCCTCGAAGAAATTGAGCCAGCGACGCTGGATGTCGGCGGTTTCCACCGTGCGCTACGACTTCGCCTTGGGAATGGGTTTCGCGGAACCCTCCGCGTAACCCTCCTTGACGCCGTTCGTGAATTCGCGACCGATCGCGGTCAGTTCGGCGACAATAGCCTTGCCCGCGGGCGTCTTGGCGACCTGGTGGCCTGCGACAAGACCGGATACGACACCGACAACGAACCATCCGAACGACTTCATGAACTCTCCTTGGGTCTCCACAAGTTTACGGGAATGCGAAAGGGGCGGACTCGTGTGAGCCCACCCCTTTCGGTTGGGCTTTAGCGGGCTGCGTAATACTCGACGACGAGCTGAACATCGCAGGTCACGGGGACCTCGGCGCGCTTCGGACGACGAACGAGTCGCGACTGCAGCTTCTCGAGAGAAACGTCGAGGTACTCGGGAACCTGGGGAAGTACGTCGCGGTGAACACCGATGGCGGCGTCCTGGAACAACGGGGTGGCCTCGCTACGTTCCTTGACGTGGATCATCTGGCCTGGCTTGACACGGAACGACGGACGATCGACGATGTGTCCGTCGACAAGGATGTGGCGGTGCACGACCATCTGGCGCGCCTGCGCCGAGGTGCGCGCGAATCCCGAACGGAGCACGAGTGCGTCGAGGCGCATCTCGAGGAGTTCGACGAGGTTCTCACCCGTGAGGCCTTGCGTGCGGCGTGCCTCGTTGAAGGTGTTGCGCATCTGGGCTTCGCGAATGTTGTACTGGGCACGAAGGCGCTGCTTCTCGCGAAGGCGGAGAGCAAAGTCGCCCTCGGATTTGCGCTTGGTTCGGCCGTGCTGACCGGGAGGGAACGCGCCCTCGCCCATCAAGCGAGCGGCTTTCGGCGTCAGCGGAATTCCCAGTGCACGCGAAAGGCGAACCTTCGCGCGAGTGCGGTTCTTGTCAGACATAGTGTCCTTTACGTGAATGGTTACAACGGGCAACTCCCCCGACAAAGGGGAGAAAACTAGAGGGGCCGACGCCGGCTAAAGGCACCGTATCTCGCGATGGGAACGCAGCCGCACGCTCATCACCACAAGTGGTATTGAAACCCTAACAGAATCGCTGTGGATTCACCATTCACGAACCGTCGAGCGCGGTCCGAATCCGTTCGAGACGCTCACGGAGCTCCTGTTCACGACCGTGACCACTCGGCACGTAGTAAATCGCGTCGTTTCCGTCTCGATAGGACTGCGCGGCGATGCCCCCGGGAAGATTGTGGGGGTACTTGTAGCCTTTGCCGTGGTCCAACTTTTTCGCGCCAACGTAATGGGCGTCCCGAAGGTGCCGGGGCACGGGAGCAAAGTTGCCGGCGCGCACATCAGCAATCGCGGAGTCGATTGCGGCGATCACCGTATTGGATTTCGGGGCGAGCGCGAGGTGAATGGTGGCCTCGGCGAGGGGAATGCGACCCTCCGGCATGCCGATGAACTGCACCGCGTCCGCCGCCGCAACGGCGATGGTGAGGCACGACGGGTCAGCCACTCCGATATCCTCAGCGGCAAGAATAATGATGCGACGAGCGATAAACCGGGGGTCCTCGCCGGCCTCGATCATGCGCGCGAGGTAATGCAACGCCGCGTCGACATCGCTCCCCCGCACCGATTTGATGAACGCGCTGATGACGTCGTAGTGCTCGTCGCCGTCGCGGTCGTATCGAAGAAGAGCCCGATCGCTGGCTTCCGCGACGACGGCATCGGTGATCACGCCTCCTTTGCCCACCATGTTGGCGGCCGCCTCGAGCGCGGTCAGCGCGCGACGCGCGTCTCCGCTCGATAGACGCACGACAGCGGCTCGTGCTGTGTCGTCGATCGACACGGTTCCCGCCAACCCCTGGGGCGCCACGACTGCTCGGTCGATGACGCTGGCCACGTCCTCATCGGTGAGTGGATGCAGGGTGAGGAGGAGTGAGCGTGAGAGCAACGGCGTGATGACACTGAACGAGGGGTTCTCCGTGGTCGCGGCGATGAGCGTGACCCATCCGTTTTCGACCCCGGGAAGAAGCGCGTCCTGCTGAGCTTTCGTGAAGCGATGGATTTCGTCGAGAAACAACAAAGTCGGTTCACCGCCATCGCTCGTTCGCGACAGGGCCTCCTCCATCACCGCGCGGACGTCTCGAACACCCGCCGTAACCGCGGAAAGTTCGACGAAGCGTCGGTGGGACGACCGAGCTACGACGTGCGCCAGTGTTGTCTTACCCGTACCGGCCGGCCCCCAGAGTATGACGGACACGCCACTCGATGCGTCGGGAGTGGCAAGGTGCCGGAGAGGAGAACCGCTTCCCAGCAAATGCTGCTGACCGACGACCTCATCGATTGACGTCGGACGCATGCGAACCGCCAGCGGGCCCGCGCCCGCGAACAACGATTTTTCACCCAGCACCTTCCCCATGATAGGCGCGGAGGTCGCCTGCCGATTGGTATGCGTGACGCGTCGCCCCTGTGTACGCTTGTCGGGTGGCTGAATCCAAGAACAAGTGGGGTCGTGTAGACGCCGATGGGACCGTCTCCGTCAACGACGGAGGCTGGCGAAACGTCGGCCAGGTCGTCGACGCCGCATCCCCCGAGGAGGCCCTGGCGCTCTTCGAAACGCGCTACGCGGATCTCGAAGCCCAAGTGTCCCTCCTCGAACAACGTTCGAAAGCCCACGCCTCGGCGCGGGACATTCAGAAGGCCGTCGAGGTTCTCGTTGTCGCGTTGACCGAGCCTCACGCCGTCGGTGATATCCCGACTTTGCGCGCGCGCGTTGCTGCGATTGCCGAAGGTATCGCCGGGCTCAAAGAGAAGCAGGACGCGGCTTCCAAGGAGGCGATCGAGGTTACGATTGCCGCTCGGACGGCCATTGTGGACCGTGCCGAAGCGATTGCTGCACTTATTTCGGGCGATATTCACTGGCGTAACGCTCAGAAGGAATTCGCCGACCTCTTCGAGGCGTGGAAGAACGAACAGAAGCAACAGTTCCGAGTGCCCAAGAAAATTGCCGATGAACTGTGGAACCGCTTCAAGACAGCTCGCAACACTTTCGACAAAGCTCAGCGCACATATTTCCAAGGGAAGCACGCGGCCGATAAGGAAGCGAAGAGCGCGAAAACAGTACTCTGCGAAAAGGCGGAGGCGCTCGCTCCTCGGGGTGCGGACGGTATCGGGGAATACCGTCGTCTTCTGGAGGATTGGAAGAAGGCTCCGCGCGCCGGTCGCCAACTCGACAATCAACTGTGGGACCGCTTCAAAGCGGCGGGTGACGTTCTGTACAGCGCCGGCGCTGAAGAGTGGAACACCAATCTCGCAGCGAAAGATGCCCTCCTGTCGGAATACGCGGGCATCGTGAAGGACACCGAGGTGGAGTCCGCGAAAAAGAAGTTCCGTGAACTGCGAACCAAGTGGGACGGAATCGGACAGGTCGCACGGGCGGATGAACGTCGAATCAACGATTCTTGGCGTGCCATCGAAAAGCACGTCCGTGCACTCGAAGCTGAGCACCTCGACCGCACCAACCCCGCCAAGGTGGCTCTCCGAGAGGGTTTTGCCGCACAGGTCGAGTCCGCGATTGCGGATCTCGAAACGAAGGCCAAGGCTGCCGGAACTCCCGCCGAAAAGTCGGCGATCGAAGCCGAAATCGCGGCAAAGCGCGATTGGCTCTCCGCAATCGGCTAGAGGCTACCCCGCGTTCACGCGGTAGACGTCGTAGACGGCATCGATTCGCCGTACCGCTTGAAGCACGCGATCCAGATGGGTTGTATCGGACATTTCGAACACGAATCGCGACGTCGCCAAGCGTTGAGAGTCGGTTTGCACCGTTGCGGTGAGGATGTTGACGTGGTGTTCCGAGAGCACGCGGGTGATGTCCGAGAGCAGCCCCGACCGGTCGAGCGCCTCGACCTGAATGTGAACTCGGAAGACGCCCTGAGAGGTGCCAGCCCACTCGACCTCGATCATGCGCTCTAACTCGCCGTCGAAGCCCTTGACATTCGGGCAATCTCCGCGGTGGACCGACACACCGTTGCCGCGGGTGATGAAACCGACGATGTCGTCGCCGGGTACCGGCGTGCAACACTTCGCGAGTTTCACGAGGATGTCGGCCGCACCCCTCACCAACACACCCGAATCGCTGGTGCCGCCCATGGTGGGCTTCTTCGTGGGCACGATGAAGTTGTCGGCGTCCTCGTCGCTCTCGTGATCGCGCACGATTGCCATGATCTTTTCGAGGACTGACTGGGTCGATACGTGACCCTCACCGAGCGCCGCGTAAAGCGCCTCGACATTTTCGAACTTGAGCGCGGTCGCGACCGACGTGAGGTTCTGTGCGGAAAGCACCCGCGTGAGGCTGAGATTCTTCTTGCGAACCACCTTCGCGAGTGCGTCGCGACCGCTCTCGATGGCCTCATCGCGACGCTCCTTGGTGAACCAACCGCGAATTTTCGATCGCGCGCGCTGGGTCGTCACAAAGTTAAGCCAGTCCTGGCTCGGCCCGGCGTCCGGGTTTTTCGAGGTGAGAACCTCCACGGTGTCCCCCGAGCCGAGTTGCGTGTCGAGTGGCACCAACCGTCCGTTGACCTTCGAGCCCATCACGCGGTTGCCGATTTCGGTGTGAACCGCGTAGGCGAAATCGACAGGAGTTGCACCAGCGGTCAGACCGATCACCCTGCCCTTGGGTGTGAAGACATAAACCTCTTTGGCACCGATCTCGTACCGAAGGGTGTCGAGGAACTCCGACGGGTCCTCGGTTTCCGCCTCCCAGTCCGTGATGTGTGCGAGCCACGCCATGTTCTCGTCGGGAAGCATCTCGTCGTTCGACTTCGATGACAGGCCGAGCGTTTGTCGCTCCTTATACTTCCAATGTGCGGCGACGCCGTATTCTGCACGTTTGTGCATGTCGTACGTGCGAATCTGAATCTCGACCGCCTTGCCGTCGGGACCGAACACCGTGGTGTGGAGCGACTGGTACAGGTTGAACTTCGGCGTCGCGATGTAGTCCTTGAATCGACCGGGCATTGGATTCCAGCGGGCGTGGACCGCTCCGAGTGCCGCGTAACAATCGCGGATCGAGGCGACAAGAATGCGAACACCGGTGAGATCGTAGATGTCCTGGAAGTCGCGTGATTGGCGAATCATCTTTTGGTAGATCGAATAGTGCTGTTTTTGGCGACCCATCACCTGTGCTTTGACCCGCGCGGATTTCAGGTCGCTCGCAATCTGGTCGATGATGTCGTTGACGAACCGTTCACTCTCGGGTGTACGTTCCCGCACTAGCGAGTCGATTTCGACGTACAACTTGGGGTGAAGAACCGCAAAGGACAGATCTTCCAACTCCCACTTGATCGTCTGGATACCGAGCCGATGTGCGAGCGGCGCATAGATTTCCAGGGTCTCGCGCGCCTTGCGTTCGGCCGATGCTGGGTCGACAAATCCCCAGGTTCGTGCATTATGGAGTCGATCGGCGAGTTTGATGAGGATCACCCGGATATCGCGCGACATCGCCACCACCATCTTGCGCACTGTTTCGGCTTGAGCGTCGTCGCCGTACTTCAGTTTGTCGAGTTTGGTGACACCGTCCACGAGAAGCGCGATTTCATCGCCAAAATCTCGGCGCACGTCATCGAGTGTGTAGGGAGTGTCTTCAACCGTGTCGTGGAGGAGTGCCGCCGCGATGGTTTTCGTGCCGATCCCGAGCTCGCACAGAATCTCAGCAACGGCAAGAGGGTGGGTGATGTACTGCTCTCCCGAACGGCGAAGTTGGCCCTCGTGGGCTCTTTTCGCAACTTGATAGGCCCGTTCGACCACGGCTACATCTGCGCGAGGATTGGATTGTTTGAGCGAGCGAAGGATTTTCTCGAGCACTCCCCCGGTTTCAGACCGAGAGAACAGGCGCGGTAGTAGCGCAAAACGGGAAAGAGCCCCCGTATTCTGCGGTTCCGACATAGCGCCCTCCTACTCCTCAGTGTAGGCGAGCCGAATTAGCGGACCGCGCCCGACGAGTTCCTAACGATCTCTTCACGCTTCGGCTTGCCCTGTTTGGCGCTCTCCGACTCCCCCTCGCGCAGCTGCGCGTAGAGCGGAGCCGCGATGAAGATGGTCGAATATGCGCCGGACAAAATTCCCACGAACAGTGCGAGCGCGATGTCTCGAAGTGTTCCTGCGCCGAGAAGCATCGAACCGATGAAGAGAATCGACGCCACGGGAAGTGCCGCGACCACGGACGTATTGATGGATCGCACCAGTGTCTGGTTCACCGCGAGGTTCACAGACTGTGCGAACGTTCGATTCGACTCGTCATAGGCGATAGCGGTGTTCTCACGAATCTTGTCGAACACGACGACGGTGTCGTAGAGCGAATATCCGAGGATGGTGAGGAGGCCGATGACGGCGGCGGGTGTGACCTCCAGGCCCAACGCTCCGTAAACGGCAGCGGTGATGACGAGGTCGTGCACGACGGCAACGATCGCGGCAACAGACATTTTCCAAGTGCGGAAATACGCCGACATGACCACGCTGACCAGAACGAGGAAGATGAGCAGTGCACGGAGAGCCTGACTGGTGATGTCCGCGCCCCAGGTGGCCCCGATGAAGGATTGGGTCACTTCGTCGATCGACACACCATAGGCATCGGCGAGATCGGCGCGCAGGCCGTCGGACTGCTCCGTCGTGAGTTGATCGGTCTGCACGCGAACGGTGCTGCCACCGACGATGGATACCTTGGCGGCCGCGTCGGTTCCCACCGAGGAGTGAACCGTCTCCTCGGCGGTCTGAATCGATGTGCTCGCGGAGTTCGTGACCTGGAACTCCGAGCCACCGCGGAATTCGATTCCGAAGGTGAAACCGCCGCGGAGAGTGGTGATACCGACCGCGAGGAGGATGGCAGCCGACGAGATGATGTACCACAACACGCGACGACCGATGAAGTTGATGCTGCGTTCGCCCGTGTAGAGGCGGTTACCGAACTGGGTGATGGACGACATTATTGGTCTCCTCCGTTCGCTTCAGCCGCGCGACGTTCCGCGATGGTTTGGCGCTTGTGCGCTTCCTTGGAGGACTTGCCGCGCTTCGCTGCGGGGACGCGCTCGTCCACCACGAACTTCGCGCGACCTCGATAGACCGCACCGAGCGCCTTGGGGTTGAGCCCACTCGCCGGGTGTCCCGACGCGAAGAACCGCATTCGCGACAGGAGCTGGAGTAGCGGGTGAGTGAAAAGCATGACGACGACGAGGTCGACAATCGTCGTGACGCCGAGCGTGAACGCGAACCCTCTCACGTTTCCGACCGCAAGTGCGAAGAGGATGACCGCCGCGAGCAGGTTGACGACGTCGGAGACGATGATTGTTCGCTGCGCGCGCGACCATCCCGTCTCGATCGCGGAGGTGAGTGATCGACCTTCGCGAAGTTCGTCACGGATTCGTTCGAAATAGACGATGAAGGAGTCGGCGGTGATACCGATGGAAACGATGAGTCCGGCGACACCCGCGAGCGAGAGTCGATAACCGTTCGCCTGCGACAGATAGGTGATGACGAGGTAGGTGAATCCGAACGCGACAAGCAGCGAGGAGATGGTCACGATCGACAGTGCGCGGTATTGAACGACCGAGTAGATGATGACGAGCAGCATTCCGATGGCGCCGGCGATCAGCCCGCTCTCGAGTTGCGCCACACCGAGCGTCGGTGTGACCGTGTCGCTCGACTGGACTTCGAAACCGATGGGCAGCGCACCGAACTTGAGCTGATCCGCGAGAGCCTTTGCCGACGTTTCAGTGAACGAACCAGAAATCTGCGGTTTACCGTCGGGAATGGCCGCCATGGTTCGCGGAGCGGAGATGACCTTTCCGTCAAGGACGATCGCGAACTGATTGCGTGCCCCCTGAAGCGTGGTGAGGCGGCTCGTCACATCGGCGAACGCAGTGGTTCCCTCCGCGTTGAACGTCAGGTAGACCGCCCACTCGTTCGTCGTGGCGCCGTTGGCACCGGAGAGCGTGCCGCCCTGTGCGTTCGAGACCATCGCACCGTCGACCTCTACCGGACCGAGAATGTACTTCGCGACCTGGTCGTCGGAACAAACCACGAGCGGCTGGGTTGGGTCAGCGATGTTCGCGCCCGCGGCATCGAGTTCATCACACGAGTTGTGGAGATACGTCTGGTAGAGCTCGGGGGTGATCCAGTTGAGATCGCTTCCGTCAACGGGAGTTTCCGTCGGAGAAGGCCAACCAATCGGCGGCCGACCGCTCGCCGCCTCTTCCGCGGTGGCCGGTATGGTCGCGTTTTCGGCGGTCTTGCCACCCGAGGGCTTCTTCGATCCGCCAGACGACGAGGGGGACGCGTCGTAGGATTTCGCGGCCGCGTCCAACTCGGCAGTCGCGGCGGTGATGAGAACCGCCCGGAACTCGAGCTTGGCCGAAGAACGGATGCGATCGAGTGTTGCCTGATCGGGCGTTCCCGGGATTGAGACGACGATGTTCGACCCGCCCTGAGTGCTGACTTCGGCTTCGCTTACACCCGTGGCGTCCACGCGCTGTCGAATGATACCGACCGCTTGAGTGAGTTCTTCCGTGGTGAGCTGCGTACCCTCGGCAATTTGCGGAGCCAGAATAATCTGGGTGCCACCCTCGAGATCGAGCGCCAGTTTAGGAGCCCACGAGCCTCCGCTCCACAGCGCTCCGCTCGTGATGAGTGCGCCAAACGCCGCGAAAAGAACGAGGAGCCAGACAAGCGCCCGGATGGCGCGGCTGGAAGTGCTCGAGGTGGCCACGGAGGTCCTTCGTTAGGGGCTTACAGAATCTATTTGGCGGCGGGCTTCGTCGCCGGTTTCGCGGCGGCCTTCGTTGCGGCCGGCTTCGAAGCGGGAGTTGCACTTGTCGCGGACTTCTTTTCGACCACGCTGGCAATAGCCTGGCGGTGCAGACGAAGTTTGGTTCCGGGGACGCTCTCGATGACAACCTCGTTTTCAACGTCATCCATCGACACGATGGTGCCGAAAACTCCCGAGGTGGTCATAATCGACGCGCCTTTGACGATTTTCGACTGCAACGCCTCGCGGTCGGCCTTCTGCTTGCGCGAGTTGCGGAACATGAAGACGACCATGAGCACGAGAACGGCAATCATGCCAAGTTGAATGGGATCCATGGTCAGAGACCGACCTTTCTGGGTGGGAACACAACCCTCCCATCATAGACCGCTGGGCTGAGCCCTTCCGAGCATCTGCCACGCGGCGGGAGTCGCGGTTCTTCCGCGGGGAGTGCGCGCGATCAGGCCGACGCGCACGAGATACGGTTCGACGACCGACTCGATCGTGTCTTTCTCCTCGCCTACCGCGGAAGCGAGTGTTGAGATACCCGCAGGCCCGCCCCGAAATTGGTCCACAAGAGCGGTCATCACCGCACGGTCCAGCCGGTCGAGCCCGTGCTCATCGATATCGAAGAGCATGAGTGCCGCCCGAATTGCGTCGTGGGATCCTCCTCGCTCGTGAACCACGAGGTAGTCGCGTACCCGACGCAACAGGCGATTGGCGATACGCGGGGTCCCGCGCGAGCGACGGGCGAGTTCCACGATCGCATCGCCATCCAGTTCGAGGCCCAGCAAACCGGCGCTGCGCTCCACGACACGTTCAATCTCGGAGGCGTCGTAATACTCGAGATGTGCGGTGAACCCGAAACGATCGCGCAGTGGGGCGGGCAACATTCCCGAGCGCGTCGTCGCACCGACGAGAGTGAAGGGAGCGATGTCGAGCGGTACGGTGGTCGCACCCGGACCCTTCCCCACCATGATGTCGATTCGGAAATCCTCCATCGCGAGATACAACATCTCTTCCACCGCACGCGGCAAGCGGTGAATCTCGTCGATGAACAGCGTGTCACCCGGCGACAACGCGGAGAGTAGGGCCGCGAGATCGCCGGTGTGAGTTATGGTCGGACCGCTGGACAACCGCAAGGGCGACCCCGATTCGTGCGCCACAATCATCGCTAGAGTCGTTTTGCCGAGCCCGGGTGGCCCCGCGAGCAAAATGTGGTCGGGTTGTCGCGACTCCTTGCGGGCCGCTCCGAGCAAAATCTGAAGTTGCGCGCGGATTCGCTCTTGGCCGACGAACTCTCCGAGGGTATCGGGACGCAGTGCGCCCTCGAAGACGATGTCCTCGTCATTGGGATCGGTCACGCGGTGCCTCCCAAGGCCTGTAGAGCACGTCGAATTCGATCGGACACCGAGGAGTCGGGAAGCTCCCGAATCACGTCGCGCGCGACATCTCGAGCGGCACTCTCCGCCCAACCGAGCCCGACGAGCGCATCAACGAGAGCGGAGGTGTCGGAGCCGCCGGAATGCGGGAGTTTGCCCGACAGACTGACAATGATGAGCGACGCGGTCTTTTGGCCGATGCCGGGCACCGAACGGAAGCGTGAATCATCGGCGCTCGCCACCGCTTCCGCGATCTCGTCGAGCGACATGGTTTCGAGAATTGCCAACGCCGTGCGCGGACCCACCCCCGTCACCCCGCGCAAGGTTTGGAAAACCGACTTGTCGGCTGCGGTCGCGAACCCGTACAGCAACCATTCGTCGTCACGCGGAATCAAAACGGTGTGCAACGTCGCGTCCGCACCCACGCGCAGAGAGGCCGCGAGGTGTCGGGAGACGTTGAGGTGGAACCCCACACCGTGCACATCGATGACGGCATCGTTCGACCCCGTCGACGACACCGTTCCACGGACGGTTGCGAGCATGAGGTCAGCCTACGAGCGCGAGCCGTTGAGAGCGTCGCGCCACGCGCGCTGAGCGGGCGTCTCGCCTCCTGACGGAGAATCCCCCCCACGCCACGCGTGACAAATCGCCAGCGCCAGGGCGTCCGCGGCATCGGCGGGTTTGGGCGGTGCATCGAGCGTGAGGATGCGCTGCACCATCGCCGTCACCTGCTTCTTGTCGGCGCGCCCGTATCCCGTGACTGCCGCCTTCACCTCACTCGGAGTGTGAAGCGTGACAGGGATTCCACGGTCGGCCGCGATGAGAAGCGCCAGCCCCGCGACCTGAGCGGTGCCCATCACTGACCGGACATTGTGTTGTGCGAAGACGCGCTCGATGGCGAGGACGTCCGGCTTCAACCGATCGACCAGTTCGACGAGCCCATCACGAATTATTCGCAAACGGTGTTCTAGCGCCTCCCCTGTGTCGCTTCGAACGACGTCAACAGCGACGAAGCGCACGTCGCGCCCCCTCCCCGTGTCGATGACACCGACACCGCAACGGGTGAGACCGGGGTCGACTCCGAGGATTCGCGTCACTTACTCGTCGGCTTCGAGTTCGGCCTGAACCTCGGGAGAGAGTGCGAAGTTCGCATAGATGTTCTGTACATCGTCTAGGTCTTCGAGGGCGTCGATGAGCGAGAAAACCTTGCGCGCGGTCGCCGCATCAACGTCAATCGACATGGCGGGCACGAATGCGGCCTCCGCCGAGTCAAAATCGAGCCCGGCCTCTTGGAGTGCGACGCGCGCCTGCACCAAATTCGCTGTCTCAGTGATTACCTCAAATCCACCGCCCTGATCGACGACCTCTTCCGCGCCGGCGTCGAGGACTGCGAGAAGGATGTCATCCTCCGTGACACCGTCCGTCTTGGTGATCGAGATCACACCCTTGCGCGTGAAGTTGTAGGCGACGGAACCGGGATCGGCCATCGTGCCGCCGTTACGCGACATCGCCGTGCGCACCTCGGCGGCCGCGCGGTTCTTGTTGTCGGTCAAACACTCGATGAGCAGCGCGACGCCGTTTGCTCCGTAGCCTTCGTACATGATGGTCATGTAGTCGACGGACTCACCGGAAAGTCCCGCTCCGCGCTTGACGGCACGGTCAATATTGTCGTTGGGAACGCTCGTCTTTTTCGCTTTGTAGATCGCGTCCGCGAGGGTCGGATTGCCCGAGAGATCGGCGCCCCCCGTCTTCGCCGCGACTTCGATGTTCTTGATGAGCTTGGCGAACGACTTCGCGCGCTTCGCGTCAATGGCGGCCTTCTTGTGCTTGGTTGTCGCCCATTTGGAGTGTCCGGACATGTACTACCTCACGTTTCTGATGCGTTCAAGGTTACCGTTGCGCGGGCGTCACGACCGCGTCTAGCCACCAACGATGCACGCGGGTTTCCCCGATTACTTCGGGATGGAAGGAGATGCCCACACAGTTCCCGAATCGCACGCCGACGACGTCTCCGTTGGGCAGGGTCGCGAGCACGTCGGCGCCTCCGGCATCGCGAATGATCGGTGCTCGAATAAACGCTGCAGCAACGGGCTCGCCCCCAATGGTCGGCATGTCGATCACCGTCTCGAAAGATTCGACCTGTCCACCGAACGCGTTGCGTTCGACGGTGACGGGCAAACCGCCGAATGTCTGTTGGCCGTCGATTGCTCCGACCAGGGTGTCGGCGAGCAGGATGAGGCCGGCGCACGTACCGAGCACGGGCATGCCACCCCGAATGGCGGACACGACGGCATCGCGAGAATCGAAAATTCGCGAGAGCTTGTCGATAACGCTCGATTCACCGCCAGGGATGATGAGCCCGTCGAGACCGTCGAGGTCACCCGCGAGACGGACCTGACGATGTGCAACATCCAGAGCGTCGAGAACCTGCTCGTGTTCGCGAACGTCGCCCTGAAGGGCGAGGACACCGATTACGGGCGGTTTACCAGCCACGTTCGGCGAGGCGGTGCGGCGCGGGGACGTCGGAAACGTTGATACCCACCATCGCCTCACCGAGACCACGTGAGACCTGAGCGATGACCGCCGGATCGGTGTACGCCGTCGTGGCCTGGACTATGGCTTTCGCGCGCGCTTCGGGGTTGCCCGACTTGAAGATGCCCGAGCCCACGAATACTCCGTCAGCACCCAACTGCATCATCATCGCCGCGTCCGCCGGAGTGGCAACGCCACCGGCGACGAACAGGACCACGGGAAGCTTCTTGTCGCGGGCGACCTGGCGAACGAGTTCGTAAGGTGCCTGAAGTTCCTTCGCGGCGACATAGAGCTCATCGTCCGACTTCGCCGACAATGCCGCGATTTCGCCCTTGATGGTGCGAATGTGCTTGGTGGCTTCGGAGACGTCACCCGTGCCGGCCTCGCCCTTGGACCGGATCATCGCCGCACCCTCAGTGATGCGGCGGAGCGCCTCACCAAGGTTGGTTGCACCACAGACGAACGGCACCGTGAAGGGCCACTTGTCGATGTGGTTGACATAATCGGCGGGCGAGAGAACCTCGGACTCGTCGATGTAGTCAACACCGAGCGACTGCAAGACCTGCGCTTCGACAAAGTGGCCGATTCGCGCCTTCGCCATGACGGGAATAGACACCGCCGCGATGATCTGGTCGATGAGATCGGGGTCACTCATGCGCGCAACGCCGCCCTGTGAACGGATGTCGGCGGGGACACGCTCGAGCGCCATAACAGCGACCGCTCCCGCATCCTCGGCAATCTTCGCCTGATCCGCGGTGACGACATCCATGATGACGCCGCCCTTGAGCATTTCAGCAAGTCCGCTCTTGACGAGCGGTGTTCCGACGGTCTTTTCCGCCATGACTATCTCTCCTTGACAAAGCCCGATTGGGCAGTTCCTCTAGTTTACGACTCAGCAGGCCAGTGGTTTGCCAGCAGTTCGCGCATCTCCCCAAGAAGTCTCGGCATCGCTTTGGTTTTCGCGATGATGGGGAAGAAATTCGCGTCATTGCTCCAGCGGGGAACAATGTGCTGATGCAGGTGATCTTCGACACCCGCCCCAGCCACTTCGCCCTGGTTCATTCCCAGATTGAAACCTACACACCCCGTCGCGTCACGAAGAACGCGCATTGCGATTTGTGACAGCGCACCGATTTCCGCGACCTCCTCTGGAGTCGCGAGGTCGTACGTCGCGACGTGGCGAGTGGGGCAAACCATGAGGTGTCCCGAGTTGTAGGGATAGAGATTGAGGATCACGTACGCGTGCTCGCCCCGATGAACGACGAGGCCGTCCTCGTCACTACGACCTAGCGCCGCGCAGAACGGACAACCGACCCGACCGTCTTCCTTGTTGAGATACACGAGGCGGTGAGGAGTCCATAAGCGCTCCATGCCGTCGGGGTCACCCGCGAACAGTTCGCTCGACTCCGCTTCCGTCACGCGAGATCCGTCGACCGGCTTCGAATCGCTTCAGCGATGCGATCGATGGCATGCGCCAGGGGAATTCCGTTTTCTTGTTCACCGTTTCGGTAACGGAAGGAGACGGCATTGTTCGCTCGATCTTCCTCCCCCGCGATAACGATGAAGGGGACCTTGGCCAAGGTGTGATTGCGAATCTTTTTTTGCATTCGGTCATCCGACGCGTCTAGTTCGGCACGAATGCCCGCGGCTTTCATTTGGCTTACGACGTGGGCGAGGTAATCGGCGTATTCCTCCGCCACGGGAACCGCCACCGCTTGAACGGGCGCGAGCCAAACGGGGAATGCGCCCGCGTAGTGCTCGAGAAGAACACCGAAGAAACGCTCGACAGACCCGAAGAGCGCTCGGTGGATCATCACCGGTCGCTGACGGGAACCGTCCGAGGCGGTGTACTCGAGGCCGAATCGTTCGGGGAGATTGAAGTCGAGTTGAATCGTTGACATTTGCCAGGTTCGACCGATGGCGTCTCGAGCCTGCACGGAAATCTTCGGCCCGTAGAAGGCGGCCCCACCGGGGTCGGGCACCAGTGTGAGCCCCGAATCGTTGGCGACCTTCTCGAGCGTTGCCGTCGCGGTGTTCCAGAGTTCGTCGGACCCGACGAATTTGTCCGAACCGTCGCGAGTCGAGAGCTCCAAGTAGAAATCGTTGAGGCCGTAATCGCGCAAGAGCGAAAGAACGAAGTCGAGTACACCCGTGAGCTCCTCTTCCATCTTCTCGGGCGTGGTGAAGATGTGAGCGTCGTCTTGCGTCATTCCGCGGACTCGGGTGAGACCGTGGACCACGCCCGACTTCTCGTAACGGTAGACCCCACCGAATTCGAAGAGACGCATCGGCAGATCGCGATAGGACCGACCCTGCGAGCGATAAATGAGAATGTGGAACGGGCAATTCATCGGCTTGAGGTAATAGTCGACACCCGCACGGGTAATCTCACCCGCCTCGTTGCGAACCTCATCGAGGTGCATCGGGGGGAACATCCCCTCCTTGTACCAACCGAGGTGACCGCTCACCTCGAACAGGTTTTGCTTGGTGATGTGCGGCGAATAGACAAACTCATACCCGGCGTGTTCGTGGCGTTCGCGCGAATAATCCTCCATCGTGCGACGAATGATTCCGCCCTTAGGGTGGAACACGGCCAAGCCCGAACCGATTTCGTCCGGGAACGAGAACAGGTCGAGTTCGGCACCGAGGCGGCGGTGATCGCGCTTCGACGCCTCCTCAAGACGCTCGATGTGATCGCGAAGCTCCTGCTTCGACGGCCAGCCCGTTCCATAGATTCGTTGCAGCGACGGGTTCTTCTCCGAACCCCGCCAATAGGCCGCGGCCGCCCGCATCAGCTTGTACCCCTGACCGATCATGCGGGTGTTGGGAAGGTGAGGCCCCCGGCAGAGATCCTTCCAGACGGTCTCGCCCGTCTTCGGATCGACGTTGTCGTAAATCGTGAGTTCGGTGCCACCCACCTCGACGTTTTCGTTGTCGTCTCCAGTGTTGCCGCCCTTGAGCCCAATGAGTTCGAGTTTGTAGGGCTCTGCGGCGAGTTCCGCGCGAGCCTCATCGTCCGTCACCACACGGCGCATGAAACGTTGGCCCGACTGCACGATTCGGTTCATCTCCTTTTCGAGAACGGCGAGGTCCTCCGGAGTGAACGGATTCTCGACGTCGAAGTCGTAATAGAAGCCGTCGGTGACGGGTGGTCCAATCCCGAGCTTCGCGTCGGGGTTGACGCGCTGAACTGCCTGGGCGAGCACGTGGGCCGTGGAGTGGCGAAGAATATTGAGGCCGTCCGCCGAGTCAATCGGGACGCCCTCGACCACATCGCCCGACTGTGCCTTGTGGGCGAGATCGCGGAGTTCGCCGTTGACGCGCATCGCGACAATCGTCTTGTCGGCGAAAAGCCCGAACCCGTCCGACACTTCGGACAACGTGATGGCTTCGGACACGAATGAACTCCTTGGAACGCGAAGCCCCAGTCTATCGACCGGCGAATTCTTTGCGGGATCGAACCAGCGATGGAGTCCTGCGGACTCAATCGTCGTCACGTATTCGACAGCCAATTGATTTGGTGGGCGATACTGGGATCGAACCAGCGATGGAGTCCTGCGGACTCAATCGTCGTCACGTATTCGACAGAAACATTCTTTTGTGGGCGATACTGGGATCGAA
>JAHEGC010000001.1:3840-22559 GCA_024639965.1 Micrococcales bacterium | reverse complement strand
TTCGACAGCCAATTGATTTGGTGGGCGATACTGGGATCGAACCAGCGATGGAGTCCTGCGGACTCAATCGTCGTCACGTATTCGACAGAAACATTCTTTTGTGGGCGATACTGGGATCGAACCAGTGACCTCTTCCGTGTCAGGGAAGCGCGCTACCGCTGCGCCAATCGCCCAATGCGTTTTCAGTTGTGTGAGGTGGCGACGGGATTTGAACCCGTGTGGACGGCTTTGCAGGCCGCTGCCTCGCCTCTCGGCCACGCCACCCTGTGGGTATTTTGGACCCGGAGGTTTACCCCGAGCGGATGACGAGACTCGAACTCGCGACCCTCACCTTGGCAAGGTGATGCGCTACCAACTGCGCTACATCCGCACACCGCATTGCTGCGACTGTTCGACTCTACCCAATCGTTTCGGGCTTTGCCAAACCGACAGACCGTGTCGCGGACGGTTAAGGACTCGTGAGTTTGACTGACCGGAAAGCAAAACATATTGGTGGGCAATACCGGACTCGCGCACGAGTCCAGTGGACTCGTGCGTTTGACTGACCGGAAAGCAAAACAAATTGGTGGGCGATACCGGACTCGAACCGATGACCTCTTCCGTGTGAAGGAAGCGCGCTACCAACTGCGCCAATCGCCCTGCCTGAACAGTCTGGCATATCGGTTGCGTGGCAGGGTTTCAGTCTTCGTCGAGCGCGTAGCCGAGTTCGCCGTGTACCTCGGTGTCGATTCCGGCGAGTTCCGCGTCGGAGTGAACGCGGAAGCCGATGGTTCGTTCAATCACCGAACCGACGAGCAACGCGCTGAGAAACGCGAAACCACACACCGCGATTGCGGCAATCACTTGCACGATGAGCTGACCCGCATCTCCCGAGATGAAAAGCCCCATGTCGGTGGCGAAAAAACCCAGGAAGAGCATGCCGGTCAGTCCGCCGACGAGGTGAATTCCGACGACGTCAAGCGAGTCATCGAATCCGAGGGCGAATTTGAGTTCAATGGCGTACGCGCACGCGATCCCGGCCACCAGCCCAAGCACAACGGCGAGCGGAGGAGTGAGGTTCGCACACGATGGCGTTATCGCAACGAGCCCGGCCACCGCGCCCGATGCCGCTCCCACCGATGTCGCCTTGCCATCTTTGATGCGCTCGATGAGCATCCATCCGAGCGTTGCTGCCGCTCCAGCGCCGAAGGTGTTCATCACGATCAAGCCCACGTGGCCCATGTCGCCGAATGCTTCCGCCCCCGCGTTGAATCCGAACCATCCGAAGAACAGAATTCCGAATCCAATCAGTGTCAATGGGACGTTGTGGGGCTGATGCACTCCCCGGCCGAAATTGACGCGCTTGCCGAGAACGAGTGCCAACGCGAGTGCTGCGGAACCAGAAGTGATTTCCACCGCGAGGCCACCCGCGTAGTCGATGACGGGCGGTAGCCCGAGGGATTCCCCGAGGTGAGCGATCCAACCACCGCCCCAGACCCACGCGGAAATGGGGAAATAGGCGACGACGGCAAAGACGCCGGCGAAGATCATCCATGATCCGAACTTGGCTCGATCGGCGACTGCTCCGGAGATGAGGGCCACGGTGATGATGGCGAATGACGCGGCGAACAGTGATTGCAGCAGTTGATCATTGGTGAGCGCCGTTTGAGCGAAATCGGTGAAGGGGTTTCCCGCGAACTCACTCGGCGACGTCACCGTCGACATGCCTCGTCCGATGAGAATCCACAAGACTCCGACCAACGCCATCGTGCCGACGCTCATCATCATCATCGAGATCACGCTCTTGGCCTTGACGAGTCCGCCGTAGAAAAAAGCGAGGCCGGGGGTCATGAACAACACCATCGCTGTCGCGACGATTGCCCAGGTGAGTTGACCGGAATCCATGAAGAGTCCCTTCGGGTGGAAAGAGAATGTGTCCTCAGTTTGACGACTACGTGTTTCGACAAGACGCGTCGGATGTTTCGACCGTGTTACATCTGGGCATGCCTCACGGGGCGCGCCCACCCGAGCGCACCCCGTGAGAGTGTGACCGCGTTAGTCGTTGATGGCGTATCCAAGTTCGCCGTGCACGACAGTGTCGATGCCCGCGATCTCTTCGTCGGTCGTCGCGCGGAATCCGATTGTCTTATCGAGCAGGAACCCAAGCGCCAGCGCGACCACGAACGAGTAAACGAGCACACCGCCCGCGGCAATCGATTGAACGATGAGCTGTCCGAATCCAGGTCCGCCCGTGAAGAGTCCGGTCCCCGTTGCGAAGAATCCGAGGAACAGCGTTCCCACGATTCCACCGACGAGGTGAATTCCCACGACGTCGAGTGAGTCGTCGAATCCGAGTTTGAACTTCAGTTCGATTGCGTAGGCACAAAGAACTCCGACCAGCAGTCCGAGCACGATGGCCCAGCCGGGGCTGAGATTTGCGCACGCAGGTGTGATCGCGACAAGACCAGCCACCGCACCCGAGCCGGCACCCACCGACGTCGCCTTGCCGTCCTTGATCTTTTCGACGACCATCCAGCCGAGGATTGCTGCAGCGGTGGCTCCGAAAGTGTTGACAACGATCAGCCCCACCTGGCTCATGTCACCGAACGCCTGCGCGCCCGCGTTGAAACCGAACCATCCGAACCACAGGATGGCGACCCCGATGAGGGTTAGGGGAACGTTGTGCGGCTGGTGTTGACCCTTGCCGAACGCGACACGCTTGCCAAGGACGAGTGCGAGGGCGAGTGCTGCCGCGCCGGCATTGATGTGCACGGCGGTACCACCGGCGTAGTCGATCACCGCGGGCAGTCCGAGGGTGTCGCCGAGCGCCATGATCCAGCCTCCACCCCAAACCCAGGCCGAGACCGGGAAGTAGACGAGCACCGCGAAGATGCCTGCGAAAATCATCCACGCACCGAAACGCGCACGGTCCGCGATGGCCCCCGAAATCAGCGCCACGGTGATGATGGCGAACGTCGCTCCGTATGCCGCGTAGAGGAGAGTTCCGTCGTCGGCGGCGTTGAGGGAGAAATCAGTGAACGGGTTGCCCGCGAACTGAGAGGAATCGGTGACGGCCGACATGTTGTATCCGACAAGGATCCACAGGACGCCCACGAGCCCCATCGATCCGAATGACATCATCATCATCGAGATGACGCTTTTCGCCTTGACGAGGCCTCCATAGAAGAAGGCGACGCCGGGCGTCATGAAGAGTACGAGTGCTGTGGCCGCGATGGCCCACGACAGGTTTCCCGAATCCATTGGGGTGTCCTTTCCGCAAAGTTGCGACGAGTGTCGCTGGCTTCATGGTCGAACACGGGTGTTTCGCGCGATGGTACGCACGGTTTCGATTCGGTTACGAATGCTCGCGGATGTTACGCGCGTGTTGCGCGATGGGTCAACGCAACAAGTCGGGATTGCGAACGCAGATACTTCTTTCGGAATCCACCGGCGAGCATGTCCTCGGGAAACACCTCATCGACGGGGGTGCCTGTCGCTCGGATCGGGACATCCGCGTCGTAGAGGCGGTCGACCAGTGCGACAAATCGAAGTGCATCGTTTTGATCGTCAAAGGGCTGGACGTTGCGCCACGCAATGGCCTGAACTCCCGCGATTAGCGGAACGAACTTGCTCGGGTGCAGGTTTCCGAGGTGGTCGATGAGGTCGGTGAAGTCGTCGTCTGCAATGACAAGTGATTCGGGTAAGGAATCGAGCTCGGTGCTCTCCGAAACCACCGCGCGCCCCTCGTTCTCGCGGTGACGGTAATCTACGCCGTCAATGCGGAGAGTGTCGAAGCGATCGGCGAGCGCGTGTATCTCTCGCAGGAAATCCGCCGCGGCAAATCGACCCTCGCCGAGCGCGTTGGGCGGTGTGTTCGACGTCGCCATGATGCGCGTGCCGGTTTCCATCAGTTCGCCGAGCAGCCTCGTCATCATCATCGTGTCGCCGGGGTCATCGAGCTCGAACTCGTCGATCGCAATGAACGATGAGCCGCGGAGGGCCGCGACCGCCTCTGCGAACCCGAGCGCGCCAACGAGCGCGGTGTATTCGATGAAGGTACCGAAGTACTTGCGACCCCTGGCGACGTGCCATGCCGCGGCGAGGAGGTGAGTCTTTCCGACTCCAAAGCCACCGTCGAGGTAGAGCCCAGACTTCTTCTCGGGACCTCGACGAAACATTCCACCCGTCGAATGGTTGAAGAATGCTGACGCTGCCGCGCGCGCCTGCTCCTGCGAGGGGAATTCACTGTCGGGCAGATAATTGGCAAACTCCGCCGTCTGGAATTGCGGTGGTGGAACCAAGTGGGCAAGGATTTCGTCGGTGGTCAGAGACGGAAAACGCTCAACGAGATGAATACGCGACACGGTTGATGAGCCTCCCTAACCTTCGCAATCCTAGGCGCAAGGATTGGCCCATGAGAATCGAGACGGATTATCCCGGCGTCTCCTCGATTGATTCGCACGACGCCGAGGCTCTCGCCGCCTGGTGGGACACGCTGGGAGCCACGTGGGTGCGCGTCAATCTGATTACGGACGCGCTCGGTCACGTGACGGGTGACACGGGTACGAGTGCTGATCTCACAGGCGGTGCCGACCGTGCCGTGCTCTCCGCGCTTCGCTCGATCGCGGATTGCGTCGTCATCGGCGGTGAAACGGTTCGACGGGAACCCGACGCGGTTCCGCGAAGCACACACGTGATTGTCGTGTCGAGATCTGCGGATATCCCCGTCGAGGTGGTCCACCGCGCTCGAGCAGGGATCACCGTGTTGCACTCCCCCGACGTGACCGCACCCGCCGGAACGCACGGCATCACAATCGCCCGGCTCACCGGCGCGGCCATCCTCAAGGCGGCTCGCGGCTTGGGATACAAACGCATCGTGTGCGAAGGAGGTCCGCGCGTCGTGAACGCGCTCGTAAAAGCGGGCCTCGTCGATGAATGGTGCCAGACGGTGTCACCGCGCACGGGTGCCTTCGATTCACCGACGGTGACCGAACCGGCGGGACGTCTCGTCTCCGTCGCTCACGACGACGATGGTTTCCGCTTCCTTCGACGCGACCTCAACGGCGCGCCTCGGTAGTATTCCGAGGCCCGAAACCTAGTCTGGGTTGGTGAGCACAGAGCCTGGGTATTTCGACGCTCTCGTCGAGTCAGTACTCAGTGCTTCGTGGCCACACGGTCTCGACGTGCAGCGTATCGATGCGCCGCAAGGACTCGCTCCCAATGCGATTGCGTTCTCGGGTGACGTCACCGCGGGCGCGGGTCGACACGACAAGGGGACGGGTCGGTTGATCTTTCTCGACGATCCGACGGAACCCGAGGGCTGGGGCGGTCGCACTCGCGCGATTTTGTTCGCTCAATCGCCCATCGAACCGCAACTCGGTGGCAACGAAGAGCTTGCGATCGTTGCGTGGTCGTGGCTGACCGACTCTCTCACCGAGTCCGGTGCGGGCTATTCTCACCCCGCGGCCACCGTCACACGGGTCGTGTCGCAGGGCTTCGGTGAACTCGCGCAGCAAGGCCGCGGTTCCCAGCTCGAAGTTCGCGCATCGTGGTCGCCGGTGGATTCCGACGTTCGCCCTCACGCCGAAGCCTGGGCCCGCTTCGTTCTCCATGTCTCGGGGTTTGACGTTCAACCCGACGGCGTCGATTCCTTGGGACTCTGAGTGACCGACCCCGTCGAACAGGAATTACCGTTCGCCACTCTCGCGCGTAAGCCCGTCGTGGTCGACTCGCCCGAGTCACTGGCGCGATGCATCGAGGAACTCAAGGCGGGAAGCGGTCCCTTCGGAGTGGACGCGGAACGGGCCAGTGGTTTCCGATATTCCGCACGGGCGTACCTCATTCAAATTTCACGACGGGGCGGCGGAACTCATCTCATCGATCCGATTGCTGTGGGCGACCTCTCCGAATTGGCCGAGCTCCTGCGTACCGATGAATGGATTCTGCACGCCGCCACGCAAGACCTTGCGTGTCTCGCGGAGGTCGGGCTTACTCCAACCTCGTTGTTCGACACCGAACTCGGCAGTCGTATCGCCGGGTTGCCCCGAGTCGGACTCGGTGCCGTCGTCGCCGAGCTTCTAGGCCTGCATCTTGCCAAGGAACATTCGGCCGCGGACTGGTCAACGAGGCCTCTCCCGCCCGAGTGGCTCGATTACGCGGCTCTCGACGTCGAGCTACTCCCCGACCTTCGCGACGCACTCGCGGATCGACTGACGGCCGCGAACAAGCTGGACATTGCCCTACAAGAGTTCGCCCATCTGGTGACCTGGGCCCCTTCCGAGCCCAAACCGGATCCGTGGCGCCGACTCTCGGGGATTCAGTCGCTCACCACCCCACGCCACCTCGCCGTTGCGCGGGAACTGTGGCGTGAGCGTGACGAATTCGCCCGTGGCATCGACATGGGTCCGGGTCGAGTTGTACCGGATCGAGCACTCGTGGCGGCCGCTGCAGCGATGCCGACTTCGCGGGGGGCGCTCGCCGGCCTCTCGACGTTCACGGGTCGATATTCGCGCAAGGAGCTCGACCGCTGGTGGCAGGCGATTCAGCGCGGAATGTCGGCCGACGACCTTCCCCCGATGCGCCTTCGCGGCAACGGACTGTCGACCCCGCGGAATTGGCGCGAGAAGCACCCCGAGGCATACGCGCGATTCGTGTGCGTGCGTGAATCCCTCACCGAGCTTTCCAACGAGATGACGATCCCCGTTGAAAACCTTCTGCTCCCCGATACGGTTCGTCGTATTTGCTTTGCGCCACCCGAAGATATTTCGGCGGATTCGATCGCCGAGTGGTTGGTCGAAGCCGGTGCGCGACAGTGGCAGGTTGATTTAATACCTGTACGACTGAATGATTGTTTTGTACGCGTTGCGAACGATCCGACTCCGTTCCTCTCCGCCCCGGCGAATGAGGACAACGGCACGGGTGGCGCGAACGCCGAACCCGAAGGGTAGTTTCATGAGCGCTGACGTTTTCTTCATCGACGGGGCGCGCAGCCCGTTCGGTCGTGCCGGTCAGAAGGGCATCTACCGCGACACGCGCGCCGATGACCTCGCAACCTCAGTTCTCGTCGGTCTGCTTGACAGACACCCCGACGTTCCGTTGGCGGCGATTGACGATGTTGGCATCGCGGCCACGACCCAGGAGGGTGACCAGGGCCTCACCCTCGGTCGCACGGTCGGCCTCAACGCTGGGTTGCCCTCATCCGTACCAGGTTTCGCGCTCGACCGGATGTGTGCGGGAGGTCTCACCACCATGACGACCCTGGGCTCTGAGATCGGTTGGGGTCAAATCGATCTCGCCATTGCGGGCGGTGTCGAACACATGGGTTCCCACCCGATGGAGTTCCCCGCCAAGGCGAATCCGGCGATGCTGGAGAAGGGACTCCTCACTCCCGAGTCTCTCCAGATGGGCTTCACCGCGGAGATTCTCCACGACCGCCTCCCCCGCATCACCAAAGATCGAACTGACGCATACGCGGCGCAGAGCCAACGTCGCGCTTACGAAGCGTATGAGGCGGGCCACATTCAACCGGACCTTGTCGCGGTCACAACAATCCACGGCGTTGCGGATCGCGATGAGCAACTTCGCCCCGGCACCACCCTGGAGACACTGTCCACCCTGCCGACGCCGTTTCGAGAAGCCGGCCGTGTAACCGCGGGAAACGCCTCGCCCCTCACCGACGGAGCGACGATGTCTCTCCTCGCGGGAACCGATGCCGTCACGCGCTTCGGACTTGTTCCCAAAATGCGGATGGTGTCGTTCGCGTTCGCCGGGGTCTCGCCAGACGAAATGGGTCTCGGTCCGATCCCGTCAACCGAGAAAGCGCTAGCAAAGGCGGGGCTATCGTTCGCGGAACTCGGCGCAATAGAAATCAACGAGGCGTTCGCGGTTCAGGTGCTGGCTTTCGCCGACCACTTCGGAGTAGACCAGGAATCCCCCCTTCTCAACCCCTGGGGTGGCGCGATTGCTTTTGGGCATCCACTTGCCAGTTCCGGTGTTCGACTTGCTATCCAGCTCGCGCGCCAATTCGAGCTAGACACGTCGATTCGATTCGGTATCACGACCCTGTGTGTCGGACTCGGCCAGGGCGGAACGATTGTGTGGGAAAACCCCCACTTCGCCGCATGATCGACGTACCCGCGGAGGACCACCCGCTCGAGGTTCGCATCGCGCGAAGCGATTCCCCGCGCGGGAAGCGAGTGGCAATTCTCACCCTCGACAACGGGGACGAACGCCGACCCGAAACGCTTGGGCCGATGGGCCTCGAACGACTCGATGCGGCGATCACCGAGGCGATGTCGACGGATATTGACGCCATCATCCTGACGGGAACGGGTCGAACCTTCTGTGCGGGTGCCAATCTCGACATGCTTTCCAGCCCCAGGCACTACGGTGATGCGCTTCAGGTCGCCCAGGAGGGGCATCGCGTTATGTCACGACTTGGCACTCTCGGCATACCCGCCATTGCCGCCATCAACGGCACCGCGCTCGGTGGCGGCTTCGAACTGGCGCTCCACTGCACCCACCGCGTCGCACAGGAGGGCACGGCCCCTCTCGGATTACCCGAGATCGGCCTCGGGCTCATCCCCGGCTGGGGCGGAGCAACGCTCCTACCGAAACTCATCGGCATGCGCGGGGCTCTCACCGTGATGGTCGATAACGCGATATCGGGGCGCTTCCTCGATGCACGCTCCGCGCTCGAACTCGGTGCGGTTGACCGAGTGGCCGCCACCGCTCTCGACGGAGCCCTCGAGCTCGTCGATGAGATCTCCGGGCCGCAACGTGTCGAAATCGATCACGCGTTGGATAGCGACACCATCACATCGGTGTTCGACAAAGCCCTCTCGCGCCCCGGGAACCCTCGTGACGCGCTCACCCACCTTCGCCGAATCGTGGAACGAGCGTCGCTTCTGTCTCAGACCGAATCGTTCGAGGCAGAAGACGCCGCACTTGCCGACTTGACGATGACCGCCGAATTTCGACGTCGGCTTTACGCCTTCCGCGTCACGAGTGCCACGTCGAAGCCGCCGACGGGTACGCCCGATGCTGAGCCTCGTCCGATCGACCGCGTCGGCGTCGTCGGTGCCGGCCTGATGGCCAGCCAAATCGCTCTCGTATTCGCGGAACAACTCGCGGTACCCGTTCGCATCACCGACGTGGACGAGGAACGGCTCGATGCTGCGCGCGACCGAATCGCCGACTGGCTCGATGCCCGAGCCGACAAGGGGTCCCTGAGCGCTGCGATGCGCACCGACGTCACCTCGCGCATTCACTACACGCTCGCCCTCGACGATTTCGCGGATTGCGACCTCGTCATCGAAGCGGTGTTCGAGGACCTCGCGGTCAAAAAGGACGTTTTCACTCGGCTCGAAACGGTGGTCAAACCCGACACCATCCTTGCTACAAATACGTCGTCACTGTCGGTTGACGCCATGGCGGCGTTCGTTTCCGATCCGAGCCGCGTCGCCGGCATCCATTTCTTCAACCCTGTCGCGGCAATGAAACTTGTTGAGGTCGTCCACGGTGATGCCATCGGTGACGATGTTCTCGCGACAGCGGTCGAGGTGAGCCGCCGTCTCGGCAAAACCCCCGTCATCGTCGCGGACCAAGCGGGTTTCGTCGTGAACCGTCTTCTCTCCGTTTTCCTCGGCGAAACGCTTCGGCTCGTCGAGTCGGGGGTTTCCGTCGACGCCGTGTCGGACGCGCTGACCCCCCTGAGGCTGCCGATGACACCGTTCGCGCTCATAGACCTCATCGGCAGGATGGTCACTCTCAAGATGCTCGAATCACTCCAACGCTTCGCCCCCGACCGCTTCTTCGTTGGGAACTCGATGACGGAGTTGACGGAGAACGCGCCGTCCTCTTCCATTAGTTCGGATCTCACCGCTCGAATCAGCGAGGTGCGCACGCTTTCCGCTGCCGAGATTCACGATACTGTCGTCGACGCGCTCACCCGCGAAGTGCGCATCATGCTCGATGACGGAGTCGTCGCCAACCCCCGCGAAATCGATCTGTGCATGATGAACGGTGCCGGGTGGCCCGCCGCGATCGGCGGACTTACCCCGTATCTCGATGGATGCGGATCGAGTGTTCGCGTAACCGGTGGGCTCATCCACCCGGACGCGTCGTTCGATTAGCGCTTCGTCGGTTTTGCCGACGGCACTTGAGCGCCTCGAAGTTGATCAAGAATTTTTGATGAGATGTCCTCTGCGGTGAGCCCGACGCGGGCGAGAATTGCGCCGCGCGTGTCGTGCTCGAGGAACTCATCAGGAAGCCCCAACTCGTCGACGCCCGTATCGACGCCGGCTCTGCGGAGAACCTGTCGAATGTGCGTCCCGATTCCGCCGACACGAATTCCATCTTCGATGGTGACGACGAGTCGGTGCTCGCGCGCGAGGTCGACGATGGAATCGGCGACGGGAATAACCCAGCGCGGATCCACGACGGTGCATCCGACCCCGTTCGATGTCAATCGGTCGGCTACCGCGAGAGCGACGGGGACCATGGCGCCCATTCCGACAACGAGGACATCGCGTTGTTTCGACGAGCGAAGCACGTCAACTCCGTCGGCAGTGCGTCGCTCCGCGGGGATACTGTCCACCACTGCCCCCTTGGGAAAACGCACGACGGTCGGTGCATCGGCGACGGCGACGGCCTCGCGGAGTTCCTCACGCAGGGTGAGGGCATCACGTGGCGCTGCGATGCGGATTCCCGGAACAATGTGGAGCATCGCCAAATCCCACATACCGTGATGTGATGCTCCGTCGGGCCCGGTGACTCCAGCGCGGTCGAGTACGAAGGTGACTCCGGCACGGTGCAGTGCAACGTCCATGAGTACCTGGTCGAACGCGCGCCCCATAAACGTGGCGTACACCGCGACAACGGGGTGTAAACCTCCGAAAGCGAGGCCCGCTGCACTCGTCGTCGCGTGCTGTTCGGCGATTCCGACATCGAATACCCGATCGGGGAACGCGTCGGCGAGTGCATCAAGACCGGTTGGGCTGAGCATCGCCGCGGTGATACCGACGACCGAGGGGTTCTCCTTCGCGATGGTGACCAATTCATCGGAGAACACCGACGTCCACGAGTTCACGCTCGCACCGAGCTCTTCGCCGGTTATCGGGTCGAAAGACCCGATCGCGTGAAAGTTGTCGGCATCGTTCTGCCGAGCGGGGGCGTATCCGCGACCCTTTTCGGTAATAACGTGCACAATGACGGGACTTCCGTAATCCTTCGCTTGCTCGAGCGCGCGCTGGACGTCCCGCAGATTGTGGCCATCAATCGGCCCAATGTACTTGATGTCGAGATTTGAGTAGAGCGCTTGATTGTTCGTGAATCGTGCGAGGAAACCACGTACACCACCGCGCACGCCGCGATAGAAGGCGCGGGCCGGCCCGCCGAGTCGACGAGCGATTGCCCACGAGAGCCGGTGAAGCGAACGGTAAGTTCGGCGAGTGCGAACGGTGGAGAGGAACCGTGCCATTCCGCCAATCGTCGGCGCATACGAACGACCGTTGTCGTTGACGACGAGCACGAGGCGACGTGAGTTGTCATGCGAGATGTTGTTGAGCGCTTCCCACGACATGCCACCGGTCAAAGCGCCGTCGCCGATGACCGCAACGACGTGCCGATCGGCCTGTCCGGTCATATCAAAGGCCTTGGAGATTCCGTCCGCCCACGAGAGGCTGCTCGACGCGTGAGAGCTTTCCACAATGTCGTGGACCGATTCGGATCGTTGCGGGTAGCCGGCGAGGCCGCCGCCCTGGCGCAGAGTCGAGAAATCACGTCGTCCGGTGACGATCTTGTGAACATAGGACTGATGGCCGGTGTCCCACACGATCGGGTCGCGGGGCGAGTCGAAAACCCGATGGATGGCGAGTGTCAGTTCCACTACGCCGAGGTTGGGACCAAGATGTCCACCCGTCACTGCGACGTTCTCGATGAGGAAGTCACGAATTTCACCCGCGAGCGCTTCGCATTGCGTCACGGAAAGACCGCGGAGGTCTTCCGGTGCGTTGATGCCGGGTAGCAGGGCCATCGCTTAGACGAGTGAACGGAGCACGTACTGCAAAATGCCGCCGTTGCGGTAGTAGTCGGCCTCACCCGGGGTGTCGATGCGCACGACGGCATCGAATTCGATCGCCGCAGTTCCTGCGGGCGAAAGATCCGTGGGCGTCGCGACCACGCGGACCGTGCGGGGCGTCGCACCGTTGTTGAGTTCTTCGATACCTGAAATGGAGAACATCTCGGTGCCCGTGAGCCCCAACGAATCGGCTGTCTGGCCTGCGGGGAACTGGAGTGGGATGACGCCCATTCCGATGAGATTCGAGCGGTGGATTCGTTCAAACGACTCGGCGATTACCGCCTTGACACCGAGCAGACTCGTTCCCTTGGCCGCCCAGTCGCGGCTCGAGCCGGAGCCATACTCTTTGCCCGCGAGAATGACGAGCGGCGTTCCCGCGGCCTGGTAGTTGACCGAAGCGTCGTAGATGAACGCTTGGTCACCTGCGGTTGTCGTGAAGTCCCGAGTGAACCCGCCCTCGACGCCATCGAGGAGCTGGTTCTTGAGACGGATGTTCGCGAAGGTTCCGCGAATCATGACCTCGTGGTTTCCGCGACGCGAGCCGTACGAGTTGAAGTCGGTGCGTTCGACGCCGTGCTCGGTGAGGTAGCGCCCGGCCGGCGTGTCCGCCTTGATTGACCCTGCGGGAGAAATGTGATCGGTGGTGACCGAGTCGCCGAGCTTTGCGAGCACGCGTGCCGCGCTGATGTCGGTGACGGGTGACGGGGTCTTCTTCATCCCATCGAAATACGGAGGTTTACGAACATACGTGGACTTCGCATCCCACTCGAACACGTTTCCGGTCGGTGTTGGGATCGACTTCCAACGATCGTCCCCGTCAAACACCGCGGCGTACTGGCGCACGAACATTTCGGTATCGATCGACGAATCGATGGTTTTCTGAACCTCGGCGGCCGAGGGCCAAATGTCCTTGAGATAGACCTCGTTGCCGTCCTTGTCGCGACCAAGCGAATCGGAATCGAAGTCGAAGTTCATCGTCCCCGCGATCGAATAGGCGATAACGAGCGGCGGTGATGCGAGATAGTTCATCTTCACGTCGGGGTTGATGCGTCCCTCGAAGTTGCGGTTGCCCGAGAGCACCGCGGTGACCGCGAGATCGTTCTCCTGAACCGCCGCCGAAACCTCTTCGGGGAGCGGCCCCGAATTTCCGATGCAGGTTGTGCACCCGTAACCGACGAGGTAGAAGCCCAGTGCCTCGAGGTCGTCCATGAGACCGGCCTTCTCGTAGTAATCGGTGACGACCTTGGAGCCGGGAGCGAGCGTGGTTTTGACCCACGGCTTAGCCGTGAGGCCCTTGGCGACCGCGTTACGCGCGAGGAGTCCCGCGGCGAGCATCACCGACGGATTCGAGGTGTTGGTGCACGACGTGATTGCCGCGATCGCAACGTGACCGTTGTCCACCGAGAACGTCTTGCCGCCCATCGACACCTCGGCGGCCTTGCCCGCACCGTAGGTAGTGAGGTCCTTCTGGAAAGACTCCTTCGCTTTGGTCAGTTCGATGCGGTCCTGGGGACGCTTCGGTCCGGCAATCGACGGAACGACAGTGGAGAGGTCGAGTTCCAGATATTCGGAGAAAACGGGCTCCGTGTTTGGGTCGTGCCACATGCCCTGCGCCTTCGCATAGGCCTCGACGAGTGCAACGGTTTCCGCGGGACGGCCCGTGAGTTTGAGGTAGTCGACCGTGACCTGATCGACCGGGAACATCGCCGCGGTGGAACCGAACTCAGGGCTCATGTTTCCGATGGTGGCGCGGTTTGCGAGCGGGACCTGCCCGACGCCCTTGCCGTAGAACTCGACGAACTTGCCGACGACTCCGTGCTTGCGCAACATGTCCGTGATGGTGAGGACGACGTCGGTCGCGGTGATGCCCGACGGTATGTCTCCCGTGAGTTTGAAACCGACCACACGCGGGATGAGCATCGACACGGGCTGGCCGAGCATCGCGGCTTCGGCCTCGATTCCACCAACTCCCCAGCCGAGCACACCGAGGCCATTGACCATCGTTGTGTGCGAATCGGTTCCGACACAGGTGTCGGGGAACGCGACGGTCTCACCGTCGACGGTTCGCGTGTAGACGACCTTGGCGAGATTCTCCATGTTCACTTGGTGAACGATTCCGGTTCCCGGCGGGACGACCTTGAAATTGTCGAATGCGGTCTGGCCCCAACGCAGGAACTGGTAGCGCTCGCCGTTGCGCTCATATTCGATTTCGACGTTGCGTTCGAACGCATCCTCCCGTCCGAACAGATCGGCGATGACAGAGTGGTCGATCACGAGTTCGGCGGGAGCGAGCGGGTTGATCTTTTCCGGGTCGCCCCCAAGCTCGGCGACAGCCTCGCGCATCGTCGCGAGGTCAACGATGCAGGGAACTCCCGTGAAATCCTGCATGACCACGCGAGCGGGCGTGAACTGGATTTCGGTGTCGGGTTCGGCGTTGGCGTCCCAGCTGCCGAGTGCACGAATCTGGTCGGCCGTGATGTTCGCACCATCCTCCGTGCGAAGGAGATTCTCGAGAAGCACCTTGAGGCTGAACGGAAGTTTCTCGTGCCCGGCGACCTTGTCGATGCGATAGATCTGATAGTCGTTACCGCCGACGGACAGCGTGGACTTGGACTCGAACGAATTGATGCTCACGGCGATGGACTCCTAGGCGAACAGTGTTTGCCCCAGTCTATCCCCGTGGGTGGCGGCTATGACTCGACGGAATCGAGCGCGGAGCGAACGATGAGCCACGATAACCAGAGCAGCGCGGCGTACATCGGAAGGCCCATGAGGAGCTTGGTCGCCGCGAGCGCGGTCGTCACGCCGGCGGCCCACAACGGCACTTGTACCGCCAGACGGAGCGCGAAGAAGCACCCCCACAAAGCGGTGGCGATGTAGCCCGCTCGAATGACGCGGGGAGCCGATTTCGTCGCCTCGTCGTGCACAAACAGATTCGTCACGACGCCGATGAGGGGCTTACGCACCAACAACGAACCGAGCATCAATATTGCGTAGATCGAGTTGGTGATGAACCCTCCGACGAAGTTGTCTTCGGCACGACCGGTGAACAGCGCGAATCCGGCGGAGAGAACGATTCCGAGTCCGCCGCTGACCGCGGGAAGAACGGGGAGTCGCTGTGCAAGCCGCACGAGAAGCAGCACGATCGCCATCGCAACCGGTGCAAGTACCGAGGGGAGCAACTGACCGGTGACCGTGAAAACGATGAGGAAAACGAAACCCGGAACCATCGATTCGATGACCCCGCGCACTCCCCCGATCGCCGCAAACAACGACGAAGCCGTGACGCGTTCACTCCCTATCATTCGAGCAGCGGCCGATCGAGCCACCGACTCACGAAGCGGTTCGGTCACGCGGTCGTGCCCGACTGCGGCGGAACGCGAAGCGGGAGAAGCTCGCGCGGCGGCATCGGCTCATCTCCACGAACGACGACGATGGACCGGAACACCTCTTCAACCGTCGCAGCGCGTGCCGGCGTTGTTGCGGCGGGCCCAGAAATGACGCCCCGAAGAAACCACTTGGGACCGTCTACGCCGACGAACCGGACGGGCCGCACCGTCTTGTCCGCTGTCGGCACCGCGGCACGAATCTCGGGGCCGAACGGCCCGACAACCTGCTCGGCGGTTCCGCCCTGGCGAATCAATTGTTCGGCGAGCTGCTGACGAATTTCATGCCAGAGTCCTTCACTGCGCGGAGCGGCGAAAACCTGAACCTGCATTGTCGACCCGTCGATATCAAACGTGGCGGCCACGAGCCGCTTGGTCGACTCCTCGATGTCGAGACGAAGCTGCAGACCCTGACGGGGCGTCACCTTGATGGCGCCGAGATCGATGAACGGCTGAACGGGGCTCACCTCAGTGACGTCGAACGGTCCCGTCATCGCGCGGTCAGACGGTGCGCTTTTCTCAGACATTAGTTTCCCCTTGCTATGCCCGTTGAGCCGAACCCACCCGAGCCGCGATGGCTTCCGGGGAGTTGCTCGACGGGTACGAATCGTGCCCGAACGACGGGCTGGACGACGAGTTGTGCGATGCGATCCCCCACGGCAACCGTAAACGAGTCGCGCGGATCGGTGTTGATGAGCACCACGGAGATCTCCCCGCGGTAGCCGGCATCAATCGTACCCGGAGAATTGACGAGTCCAATCCCGTGCTTCGCAGCAAGACCGGATCGTGGCATGACGAAAGCGACGAAGCCTTCGGGCAGTGCAACGGACACTCCCGTTGGAACCAACGCTCGCTCGCCGGGCAATAACGTGACCGCGGCAGCGGCGGTAAGGTCCGCTCCAGCGTCACCGGGGTGTGCGTACACGGGCACGGGACCAGTGATGAGAACCTCGGGTGTCATTCGTTCAGGGTAATACATGGTCGAATGGTCTTATGGTCCGCTACCGTGAATCGCTCACCCCATCGCTTCCGTTTCACCTCGCCCTCGCGTTGACAATCCCGATGGGATTCGGCATGCTCGCGCCCATCGACATCGGGTGGGGAATCGTCTCGGCGGTCACGTTCTACGTCATTGCGTTGTTGATTTTCGTGGTTTTCGCTCCGCGAATTGTCGTCACCGACACGGAGCTGCGAGCGGGGCGCGCGCGAATTGACCGAAAATTCGTCGGAACCGTCACGCCCGTCGATCGAGACTCGCGAGCTACGGCTCTCGCGGACGCTCGGACGTGGTCGTTGGTCCGCGCGTGGATTCCGTCAGGCGTGTTGATCACCCTGACGGACAAGGCCGATCCGACGCCCTCGTGGTACCTGTCGACGCGACGTGCAACGCAACTCGCCGACCTACTGAGTTCCTAGGACTCGCACTCCGCGCAGAAAGCGCCAGCCTTGGTTTCACGGGCGATTTGCGAACGGTGCTTGACAAGGAAGCACGACTGGCAGGTGAATTCATCCGCTTGAGGCGGGAGGACAACGACCACCATCTCCTCGTTCGCGAGGTCTTGGTGTTCCATTTCGAGCACGCCGGGGTTATCGGCGTCGTCGAAGTCGATTCGAGCACGGGTCTCGGGTTCGCGGTCCTGAAGCGCTTGGAGCGATTCGGGTTCTTCTTCACCCTTACGGGGCAGGTCGTAGTCGGTAGCCATGATGACGTGCAAAGCCTTTCGTGTTGCGAGGTGGCGGCGTCAGTTTCCGACACTTTATCCGTAAAAGCAAACTCACCGACGCAACAACACGGGGAACGTGTCGCAATCGGGGTATTCTCGCCTCACAGGGTTTGCAAGGAGTTCCGTGGACGAGTTGACCATCATCGAGGTGACGAGCGAAGGCATCGTCGCCGTGTCGAAGGACGGCCAACGCTTCCTCCTCCCCCTCGACGACCGCACTCGCGCCCAACTGACCCACCGCCCGAATCCCGCTGGCGGCGGGAAAGTTGCGTCTCCCAAAGAGATCCAGACGCTACTTCGCGCCGGACTGACGGTGGACGAGGTCGCGGAACGCACCGGAACCGACGCCGATCACGTCGCGCGTTTCGAAGCGCCCATCACCGCCGAATTGCAGTTCATTCTCGAACGCGCACTCGCGGTCCCTGTCCGGAGTGAACTCGTGGAATCGACCTTCGGTCTCGAAATCGAGGAGCGAATAGGTGAACAGGGCGGAACGATTTCGCTCTGGCAGGCCTACCGCTCCGACGACCGTTGGATCATCGGAGCACGTTTCTCCGTCGGCGCAGCGCTCGAAGACGCTACGTGGGTGTTCGACCCGCGCAAGATGACCCTGCACCCCGACAACCAGGTCGCGGTGCGCATGAGCTCAGCCGACGCCGCCGATGCCGCGCTGTTTCCGCCGCTGCGCGTCGTGCAGCCCGAGCAACCCAGTCGATTCGACAGTGGTGAGTTCGAACCGCTTCCCGTTGTCGACGCGCCGGTCACGGGAATCATCGTCGATGTCGAACCGTCATCGACAGACAGCGTCGTGGAGCCGCCCGCACCGGTGGACCTTCTCGAAACCCTGCAACGCAAACGTGGTGAGCGGAACGACGCGATCTCGTCGCACCCGTCGACGGGCTCGATTCCAATCATCACCCCCGACATGCTCGAAATGCCGGACGACGCTCCGATTGCCCCCACGGACGTTCCCGAGGTGCAGGTGAACGACACAGCTCCAATCACGCCGGCGACACCCGACACCGAACCCTTCATTGACCCCACTCCCAGCCGAACTAGGCGTCAGCGCGCGCAAATGCCGACCTGGGACGAGATCGTCTTCGGCACTCGGCCCGACGAGGACTAGACGAATGCGCCGCCTCGGATGAGCGGCACCTGAATTTCCGCTTTCGACAATCCGCCGTGTTGGCCGACCATGGCCATCGATTGCGGCGTGGCCGTGCGGGGATCGTAGTAAACGAAGTCCGCATGCGGTGTGACGAGCACGTCACCAATTCGGTCCCTCGCCACGTCCGTGACATCACCAAACCACCCCGCATCAATCGCGGTGTCTCGTAAAACGACGTGTGCCCGGTGTCCCTCGGCGGTCTGCCAGCGTTCCCGAACGCGCTCGACATCGTCCGTGGCGTAGACGTGGAGAAACCGTGGCTCGCCGCCGATGAGCGTGCCGTCCAGCAGCGCGTCGTCCACGATGATGTGCCGAGACGGATCCACATCAATCACACCGTGGTCCGCCGTGATGAGCAGCCCGTCTTTAGGGCCGAGAACTCG
>JAHEGC010000001.1:0-3740 GCA_024639965.1 Micrococcales bacterium | reverse complement strand
CGCCGCCGATGAGCGTGCCGTCCAGCAGCGCGTCGTCCACGATGATGTGCCGAGACGGATCCACATCAATCACACCGTGGTCCGCCGTGATGAGCAGCCCGTCTTTAGGGCCGAGAACTCGTATCAGGTCGGAAACGAATGTGTCGAGTTCCTCGAGCCGACGAATCCATGAATCGGATCTCACGCCCGATGCGTGTGCCGTCATGTCGAGCTCTGGGATGTAGACGTAGACGAGACCGGTGCGATTCGCTCGGAGGAAGTCCACGACCGAAGCCAGTCGTTCCCCATCGTTGCGGGCAGGGACGTAGTTCGTGCCGCGAAGGATCGCTCGGGTCAGGCCGCTATCGCGATAGCGCGGCGATGACACAATCGCCGTTGCCACGTCAGGGTGACGTTCCCAGAGCGTCGGGACAGGCTGCCACAGCGCAACATCGACCGCGTCGAGACCGGAAAGCTGATTGACCAGGAGACCACTTTCGGGGTCACGTACTGAGTATCCGACCATTCCGGACGTTCCGGGATCGACGCCCGTCATGAACGAAGTGAGTGCCGCCGCCGTGGTCGTGGGGAATCCACTCGAGATGTTTCGAACGGGCAGTGTGCGCAGCGTTCGCGCGTGGGCCGCTCGAGCAGCGAGGTTTGCCGAGCCCAGGCCATCGACGAGCAGAACGACCGCGCGATTCACCTTCGGGAGTACGAACGGGTTCTTCTCCCCACTCACCGCGGCGAACGCCGAGCCCAACACCTGAGCGAGGCTCCTCTGGTCTCGAGTGATGGCGGGTAAACTCAGGGGCATTGTGACCCAGTCCCCTTCCGATTCCGATCGCATCCTCGACGTCGACCTGTCCCACGAGATGCAGGGGTCATTTCTCGAGTACGCCTATTCCGTTATCTATTCTCGCGCTCTTCCCGATGCCCGTGACGGATTAAAGCCGGTCCAACGCCGAATCATTTATCAAATGGCCGACATGGGACTTCGTCCCGAGCGTGGCTACGTCAAGAGCGCGCGCGTCGTCGGTGAGGTCATGGGGAAGCTGCACCCCCACGGCGACAGCGCCATCTATGACGCTCTCGTTCGCCTTGCGCAACCTTTCAGCCTGCGCGTGCCGTTCGTAGACGGACACGGTAACTTCGGATCGCTCGACGATGGTCCCGCCGCGTCGCGTTACACCGAGGCCAAGCTCCGACCGGAAGCCATGGCGATGACGGAAAGCCTCGACGAAGACGTCGTCGATTTCGTCCCCAACTACGACGGCCAACTGTTGCAGCCCGATGTGCTCCCCGCCGCGTTCCCCAACCTGCTGGTCAATGGCGCGGCGGGAATCGCAGTCGGAATGGCGACCAACATGGCCCCCCACAATCTCGGCGAAGTGATCGAAGCCGCCCGTCACCTTCTCGCTCACCCCGACGCCACTGTCGACGACCTCATGAAATTCGTGCCCGGACCCGACCTACCGAGCGGCGGCGTCGTCGTCGGACTCGAGGGAATTCGTGACGCGTACACGGTCGGGAAGGGTACGTTCAAGACTCGCGCTCGAGCCACAATCGAGCAGATTTCGGCCCGAAAAACGGGAATTGTTGTCACCGAACTCCCTTACCTTGTCGGCCCTGAACGGGTCATCGAACGCATCAAGGACGGTGTTACCAAGAAGAAGATCACGGGAATCTCTAACGTCGTCGACCTCACCGACCGAAAGAACGGTCTTCGTCTCGTCATCGAGGTGAAGACGGGTTTCTCCGCGGAGGCCGTTCTCGATCAGCTCTACCGTCTCACACCGCTGGAAGATGGGTTCTCGGTCAACAACGTGGCCCTCGTCAACGGCAAGCCCGAAACGCTGGGTCTCGTCGAGATGTTACGGGTGTATCTCGAGCATCGCGTCGCCGTCGTGACGCGACGATCGAACTATCGACTTGCTCGGCGCAGCGAGCGACTGCACCTCGTCGAGGGTCTCCTGCGCGCAATCGTCGACATCGACGAGGTCATTCAGGTCATTCGTTCGTCCGACGACGCCGAATCGGCCCGCGGCAAACTCCAGACGGTGTTTGAACTCTCGGAAGTGCAAGCGGAGTACATTCTTGAACTTCGCCTCCGTCGCCTGACGAAATTCTCCCGTATCGAACTCGAGTCCGAAAAGGACGCCCTCGTCGCCGAGATTGCCGCACTCACCACACTGCTCTCCGACGACGGTGCAGTTCGTTCGCTCGTCTCCGAGGAACTGGCTGACGTTTCGCGCTCCTTCGCCACACCGCGACGAACAACACTTCTCGACGCCGACGAAGTGCCCGCCGCCGGTGCCATCGCCAGCCAGGGCATGGAAGTTGGCGATGAGCCTTGCACCGTCATCCTCACCGCGACGGGACGTCTTCTGCGCACGAATGAGACGGGCGAGTTCCCCGGAGCAGCAAAGCGTTTGAAGCACGACGTGGTCCGAGCCGTTGTGAGGGGAACAACGCGGGGCGACATTGGTGCGATCACCTCCGCTGGTCGTCTCATCCGATTCACCGCGGTCGACTTGCCCACGGCGACAGGAAGCGGGGTGAACTTTGCGACGGGTTCCAAGGTCAACGATTACGTCATCGGGCTCACCGCCAAGGAATCCGTTGTGTCCATCGTCGCTCTCGACACGACGCCCATCGCGATCGGAACCCAGCGCGGAGTCGTCAAACGCGTTGACCCGTCCACGTTCCCCCCTCGGGGTGAGTTCTCCGTCATCAATCTTGACGACGACGCGGTCGTCGGCGCCTCCGAAGCCTCGGACGACAGCGAACTCGTGTTCGTCACTCACGCGACCCAGTTGCTCCATTTCCCCGCGGCGGGCGTTCGTGCTCAGGGGGTCGGCGCAGCGGGCATGGCAGGAATCAAACTTGGCGACGGCGATGTCGTCGTCTTCTTCGGAGCAGTGAAGGCGCGTGACGATGCGCAGGTCGTCACCGTCACCACGGCCGGTGCGACGCTCACGGGTGCCGACCCCGGTCGCGCCAAGGTGACGCCTCTCGCGGATTATCCCGGCAAGGGTCGCGCCACGGGCGGCGTTCGTTCTCACACTCTCCTCAAGGGCGAGGTGGGGCTGCTCACGGCGTTCGTCGGAACGGAGCCCCGCGCCTGCGCGTCGGACGGCACCGCACGAGAGTTGCCCTCCGAAATGGGCAAGCGCGACGGCAGCGGTTCGCCTCTTGTCGACGTCGTCTCGGCTTTGGGGACGCGACTGCGCTAACTACGCGTCGATGCGGTCGCGGTCGAGAGCGCCGTCGATGATGAACTCGCGTCGTGGTGCGACCTCGTTGCCCATCAGGAGTTCGAACACGGTCGCGGCTTCCTCGGCGTCATCGACCCGAACACGACGCAGGGTGCGGTGTTCGACGCTCATCGTCGTATCCGCGAGCTGATCCGCATCCATCTCACCAAGCCCCTTGTAACGCTGAATCGGCTCCTGCCACTTCTTGCCCGCCTTTCGCAGACCGTCCAGAGTGGAGTGGAGTTCAGCGTCGGAATAGGTGTACACAACGTCATTGGGCTTCGAACCGGGGTTGATGACTGTGATTCGGTGGAGTGGCGGGACGGCGGCGTAGACGCGACCGGCGTCGACCATCGGGCGCATGTATTTGAAGAACAGGGTAAGGAGCAGCGTGCGAATGTGCGCGCCATCGACGTCGGCGTCACTCATGATGATGACCTTGCCGTATCGCGCCTGGTCGAGTTCGAAGGTACGCCCGCTTCCCGCACCGATCACCTGAATGAT
>JAHEGC010000035.1 GCA_024639965.1 Micrococcales bacterium | reverse complement strand
TACACAACCGACTACCCCGCACGGGTGAAGTCGGGCGACCTGTACGTTCCCTAAACCATCGTTCCGTCAGCGCGGAACGCGATTGTTCGCTCGACGAATTCGCCAGCGAGCGCGCCGGGCAGCCACGTTGCCGCGTCGGCCCACATGCGGTCGAACGGGATCGCGTCAACGTTGAACCACGCGGGGCGCAGCTCAACACTCTCGCGAGGCTCGCCCGTCCACGAGCGGGCGATAAAGCCGAACGAGCGTTGGCTCCACGCGTCGCGGTCGACGAACGGGTAGGTGATGCACGAGATGGGTTCGAGCGCCGCCACATCCACCGCCACCCCGAGTTCCTCGGCGACCTCGCGCACGGCCGCCTCCACGGGGGTCTCCCCCGGTTCGACTTTGCCGCCGGCGCCGACCAACTTGCCCACACCGAGGCCCGTCAGTTTTTCGCCCAGAAGAATTTCGGTGCGATCGGCGCCTTGCCGCAGCAGATAGACCACACAGACGTCGTACACGCTCTATAACCTAGGCGGTCGGCCGCGCTAAACTTCGGGAAAACCGCCTTCGACACGTCAGGTTTTCGCCCTTATGAATTCGATGTTCGACCCCGCCTCCACCGAGCGACGTGGCGCGCGCCCGCGCGCACTCGCCCGCAGCATTCGTCGCACGTTCGGCGTCGCCGACGGCGTACTGGCGATTCTCTCGGTGCTCGCGATCGGCATCAACATCGTCGACCGCATCGGCCAGGGCGTGTGGGATGCGAGCCACTACTTCCACTACTTCACGATCCAAACCACCATTCTCAACACCGCCGTCTTCGCGATCGGCGCGTACCTCTCGCTCGCGCGCACGGTCGACCCGCGGTGGGCCACCGCCCTGCGGGCGTGCGCGGTGTCGTACGGGGTAGTCGTCGGTGTCGTGTTCAACCTGTTGCTCGCCAACATCCCCGCCGACGGCGGTTACGTCAACAACTACCCGTGGACCAACGTGCTCGAGCACATGTTCACCCCCGTCTATCTCTTCGTCGAATGGGTCCTGGTGCCGGGGCGTTCGCGCCTCGCCTGGCGCATCGTCGGCGTGTGCGCCGCTTACCCCATCGTGTGGGCGGTCGTCTCGATGGTCCGCGGCCTTTCGGGCGACGGCTGGTTCCCCTATTTCTTCCTCAACCCGGGCGAGGCGGGCTGGAACGGCGTCGCGACCTACATCGGTGCGATCGCCGTGTTCATGATGGCGCTCTGCGCCTTCGCGGTGGGGGTTCAACGCTTCCACGCCCGCGTATTCGTCGACGCGGGGCTCGACCGCAACCGACTCTGAACTGCACTCAACGTTTCGTGTCGGTGCCCGGCCGTAGCGTTCAAGGGTTCCCCACCCTTGGCCGGAAGGAAGAAATTGCCCCCCTTTGTTGACCCCGCGAATGTGAGTTGTCCGAAGTGCGAGACGACGAATCCGAAAGAGATTGTTTACGGTCTCCCCAGCGTTGAGATGAACAATGCCGCAACGGAGGGCGTCATCGCCCTCGGTGGTTTTGTCACCAGCGACGACAGCCCCGTCTACGAGTGCCGCTCGTGCGGTCACGCGTTCGGTGAACTCGGCGAACTCGGCGAGTTCTAGACGTCGATGCGCGCGGTGAGCGCGTCGGTCAGCATCGCGGTGAGCGCCGCCATCTGAACCGACATGCTCTGCTCAATTTCTGAGTCATCGCCGTCGAGCGCACGCGCCGCGAGGCCCGCCTTCGAATCGATGAGGTCGGCGATGCGAGAGTCGATCGTCTGTGCGGCGATGATGCGCCACGCGGTGACCGGAAGTTCCTGACCGATGCGGTGGACGCGGTCGATCGCTTGCGTTTGTTCCGCGCTCGTCCACGACAGCTCTGAGAGCACCACGTTCGATGCGACCTGGAGGTTGACGCCCACGCCCGCGGCGGTGAGCGAACACACGATCACCTTGACGGCGGGGTCGTTGGTGAAGTCGTCGATCGCTTTGGTGCGCGCGTCGCTCGTCTGGTTGCCGCGAATCGAGGTCGTCATGATTCCCGCCTTGGCGAAGTGCGCCTCGACGTCGTCCATCACGTCGATGTGCTTGGCGAAGAACACCACCTTGCCCACCGAGTTTGCGAGGTGCACGGTGTAATCCGCCGCGAGGCTCGCCTTCGCCTGGCCGATTCGGCGAACCATCGCAAACACGTTGTCGCCGGCGGTCGAATTCTTACTCTCGTCGACCTCGCTCTGCGCAACGAGGCGCACGATGTCCTCGTCAATTCCGCTCGGTCGGTCGCCGCGTCCCGCGATGATGCGGTCGTATCGCTCAACGAGTCGCTTCATGAGGGCGAGCTCGCTCTCGCGAATCGAGCGGCCGATCTCGTCGTCGAGTTCGACGGGGATGTCGGCCACACGGCGCGCGGGGATGTCCTTCGCCACATCCTCCTTGCGGCGGCGAACGATGCCCATGTCGATGACGGCCTGGCGCGCCTCGGGGAAGAACCCCGAATCGGCGGGGGTGAGCTCGAGGGCCTCGAGCTTCGCCATCAGCTCGGCCGTCGGCTTCTCATCGTCGATCCAGCCGAGGAACTTCCAGATCATGCGGAAATCCTCGACCTCGTTGATGAGCGGGGTTCCCGTCAGAGCGACGAGCAGCGGGTCGCCGTGGCGCGAACGGATGGCTTCCGCGATGCGCTGCACGTTCATCGAACGCTGCGACTCGCGGTTCTTGATGAAGTGCGCCTCGTCGACGACCATGCCGGCGAAACCGAACTTGCTCGCCCACCCCGCGTGGCGGTCGAGGATGTCGTAGTTGATGATGATGACGTCGGCGAAGGCGTCGAGGTCATCACCGTCGCCGTGAATGACGCTTGCGGCACGGTGAGGGATCCAGCGATCGACTTCCCGCTCCCAGTTGCGCTTGACCACGTTGGGAACGACGACGAGCAACGGGAACGAGCCCGTCGCCTCGGCCGCGAGAAGAGCCTGGGCGGTTTTGCCGAGTCCCGGTTCGTCGGCGAG
>JAHEGC010000032.1 GCA_024639965.1 Micrococcales bacterium | reverse complement strand
AGGCGAGGTCGCGCACGATGACGGGATCGGTCGAAATGACGTCGGCCGTCGACCCCGCGTCGCGAAGCCCCTCGGACGCATCGACTCCCACGCCCGCGAACAATTCCGCGAACGCATCGGCGACGCGGTGAGGAGTTTCGCGCAACCCCTCGCGCGACTCGTCTTCACCGATCGACGCGAGAATCTCGCGAACGGCGTTCGCGATGCGTTCCCGGTCGACCGACATGACGACTACTTTTTCGGCGCGGTGGTTCGACGTGCCGCGGGACGGCGACCCTTCGACGACCACACGGGGCGCTCGGGCAGCTTCTTCACCTTCGTGAAGATCTTCGCGAGCGCGTTGTGATCGAGCGTTTCCTTCTCGAGGAGCTCCTTCGCGAGCTTGTCGAGAATCGAGCGGTTCGCGGTGAGTACGGCGTAGGCCTCGTCGTGGGCCGCGTCGATGAGCGCACGCACTTCGGCGTCGACCTTTTCGGCGACACCTTCGGAGTAGTCCCGCTGGTGACCGACATCGCGACCGAGGAACACCTCGCCCGACCCCGCACCGAGTTTGACCGATCCGAGGGACGCCGACATTCCGAACTCGGTGACCATACGGCGGGCGATGGCGGTCGCCTTCTCGATGTCGTTCGAGGCGCCCGTCGTCGGGTCCTTGAAGACGATTTCCTCGGCGACACGGCCGCCCATGGCATACGCGAGTTGGTCGAGCAGTTCATTCCGGGTGATCGAATATTTGTCGTCCAGCGGAACGACCATCGTGTAGCCGAGCGCTCGGCCACGAGGCAGGATGGTGACCTTCGTGACGGGATCGGTGTTGCGCATGCTCGCCGCGGTGAGAGCGTGACCGCCCTCGTGATACGCGGTGATCTCGCGCTCCTTCTCCTTCATCACGCGGGAACGCTTCTGCGGACCGGCCATGACGCGATCGACCGCTTCGTCGAGCAGTTCGTTCGTAATCTCGGACTTCCCCTGGCGTGCGGTGAGAAGTGCGGCCTCGTTGATGACGTTCGCGAGGTCGGCACCGGTGTAACCCGGCGTCTTGCGCGCGAGCACGTCGAGGTCGACGTCCTTCGCCATCGGCTTGCCCTTCGAGTGAACCGCGAGAATCTTGGCGCGACCCTTCGAATCGGGAGCGTCGACCTGAATCTGGCGGTCGAATCGGCCGGGGCGAAGAAGTGCCGGGTCGAGGATGTCGGGGCGGTTCGTTGCCGCGATCATGATGACGTTGGTTTTGGGGTCGAACCCGTCCATCTCTACGAGGAGTTGATTGAGTGTTTGTTCGCGTTCGTCGTGACCGCCGCCCATTCCCGCGCCGCGGTGACGACCGACGGCGTCAATCTCGTCGATGAAGATGATTGCGGGCGCGTTTTGCTTGGCGACCTCGAACAGGTCGCGAACGCGCGAAGCGCCGACACCGACGAACATCTCGACGAAATCGGAACCCGAAATTGAATAAAACGGAACGCTCGCCTCACCGGCGACGGCGCGAGCGAGAAGGGTTTTACCCGTTCCGGGAGGGCCGTAGAGCAGAACGCCCTTGGGGATTCGCGCCCCGACCTTCTGGAACTTCTCGGGGGTCTGGAGGAACTCCTTGATTTCGTGGAGCTCTTCGATTGCCTCATCAGCACCCGCGACGTCGGCGAAGGTGACCTGAGGGGATTCCTTGGAGAAGAGCTTCGCGCGCGAGCGACCGAACTGCATCGCGCCGCGAGCGCCGCCCGCGTTCGCGGTGAGGAACCAGAATGCGATGCCGATGATGAGGAACGGGAGCAGGAATCCCAAGATCGAGGAGAACCACGACTCTTTCGGGATGATGTCGTTGACCTTGGCGGGGTTGGCGGTCGAAATCGCGCGAAGCACCTCCGACCCGCGCGGAGTCACGTAATAGAACTGGACGTGGTCGCCGTAGGTCGAGTCGGGCGCGGCGAGAACCATGTCGACACGGTTCTCGAGGTCGGTAACAGTGACCTCGGTGACCTTGCCGTCGGCGAGGAATCCGAGCCCCTCTTTCGTCGAAACCGGTGCGTAGTTGACCGTCGTGAGGAACGAGAAACCGAGCCACACAATCAACAGACCTGCGGCGATGTACAACCACGGTCCTTTGAGGAAATTCTTCATTCGGCGACCAGCTCCTGTCTCGGGCACGTAATGCCAGAGTACCCGCCTCGGGCCCTACGGGTTCGGGCTATTCGCTCTGGGCGTACATGCGCGGTGCAAGAACGGCGACGTCGCGGAGGTGTCGATAGTTCTCTGCGTAGTCGAGGCCGAACCCGACGACGAACTTGTTGGGGATGTCGAATCCGAGATAGTCAGCGGTGATGTCCGATTTGACCGCATCGGGTTTGCGCAACGCCGCGAGGATCTTGACGCTGGCCGCACCGCGACTGAGCAGGTTGTCCCGCAACCAGGAGAGGGTCAATCCTGAGTCGATGATGTCCTCGACGATGAGAACGTGGCGTCCATCGATGTCGGTGTCGAGATCCTTGAGGATTCGAACGACCCCGCTCGAAGTGGTGCCGTGTCCGTATGAGGACACCGCCATCCAGTCCATGGTGACGGGTCGTTGCAGCGCACGAGCGAAGTCGGCCATGACCATCACCGCGCCTTTGAGCACTCCGACGAGAAGGATGTCGAGGCCGGCGTAATCGCGCTCGACCTCTCGGGCGAGTTCATCGAGACGCTGCGCCATCTGCTCGCCGGTGACCAGCACCTCGTCGAGTTCGTCGGCGATATCGTCGTAGCGCATCAATCCTCGCTTGCCTGGTCGAAGACGATCCGACCGTCATTTCTCACAACCCTACCGCCGCTCACATCGATGGCGCCCTGCCCGTGCCAGTCGACGAGAAGCGCATCGACCACGCGCGTTTGCGTGTGCGACAGCGTGGTACCCCAGGCGCGGTGGGCGGCGATTCGAATGATTCGCGTGCGAATCGCGCGCGGCTTTCGGGCGACCTCATCGGCAGTGAACTCGACCGGGTCGGCGGTGACGAGGGTGCGTGCCATCCCCTCGGCGAGCAGATCGAGAGCATCGTCATCATCGCGGAGAAGTTCAGCGGTTCGAGCCAGCGCGTCGACGATTCCGGGTCCGAGTTCCCGCTCAATCACGGGAAGAACAGTGCGGCGCACCCGCACTCGGGCGAACCGCTCATCGTCATTGTGGGGGTCGTCCCACGGGACGAGCCCGCTGGCAACCGTCGCAGCGCGAGTGGTCGCACGGGTGACATCGAGAAGGGGGCGCCCGTAGATTCCGTCGCGATCGGCCATTCCACGCAGACTCCCCGGGCCGCTCCCCCGTGCAAGGCCCAGCAACACAGTCTCCGCTTGGTCGTCGCGCGTGTGTCCGAGAAGAACAAGCGCGGCACCGATTTCGGTGGCGACGCGATCGAGTGCGGTG
>JAHEGC010000022.1:9033-16412 GCA_024639965.1 Micrococcales bacterium | reverse complement strand
CCGTCGATGTATTCCATCACGATGTACGGGATGGGGATTTCGGTCGACGCCGCGGGGATGAACTCCTCGCCCGCGTCGTACACGCGCACGATGTTGGGGTGTCCCATCGCCGAAACCGAGTGGGCCTCGCGCTGGAATCGCTTGCGCGACTCCCTGTCCATCGCGACGTCGGGGCGAAGGGTCTTGATCGCAACACGGCGCTGGAGGCGGGTGTCTGTGCCGAGGTAGACGTTCGCCATACCGCCGCGCCCGATGAGCGACTCGGGGCGGTAGCGGCCGCCGAACAGGAATCCCGAACCGAGGATCGAATCGAGGCCACCGGGCAGGTTGTCGCTAGCCACCGACCGTCACCACCAGGTCGTCAGAAGGGTTTGACGCGAGATCACCGCAGCGCACCAGATAAGAAACGCGCACTTCGCTCGTGTTCTCGTCGATGACGATGTCCGACGAGGTCGTTCGTGGGGGGAAGGTGCTCACGTTGAGGAAGGTACCACCGCTGACGGTGAACTCGTACGATGTGAGGTCGTAGCCGACCGGGCATTCGGTGTATTTGGGCCATGACACGGTGACCGTGTCGCCGGTGGCGTACGGCCCCGCGCTCACCGTGAGCGTCGCGGGAGACGGTGGAGTCGGAATGGCGTCGTAGAAGTACACCGCGATGAGCGAGTCGAGGGGGACACTCCCCGTGGGGTTGACGCGATAGGCGGTGCCGACGAGGTCGAGGGACGGAGCGATGTTGCCCGTGACCGCGTCGAGACGAAGTCCCATCGCGGTGAGCTTTTCGTTCACCTGATTGATAGTGAGTCCCACGAACACGTCTTCGGCGATCGAGACGTGGTCGGCGAGCGGATCGGTGGGGGTCACGCTGGGCGTGATGGAGGGTGTCGCACTCGGCGTCGGGCCCGGTTCGCCCATGCGCACCACGAGGGCGACCACAATTCCCGCGAGGACTAGTGCGAGAACCGACACGATGGCGATGAGCGCGCGCGTTCGGGGGATTCGCGGCATTCGGCGCGGACCGGTCGAGACGTCGTCTTTGACGGGGATGGGGATGATGCGGGTCGTCGTGTCTTCGGTGATTTCGTGCGGTTCGTCATCCACCGCGGGAACGAGTGCGAGCGCTTCGCCCACACGACCGCGCGTGATCGCAATCGCGGCACGGGCAAGTTGTCGAGCGGTCGCAGGGCGACGCTCGGGCTTCTTCGCGAGACAGGCGAGGATGAGGTTACGAACCGCGGGCGGAATGCTGTCGGGGAGCGGCGGTGGCGGCTGCTTGATGTGCGCCATTGCGATGGCCACCTGAGATTCGCCCGTGAAGGGGCGCTTGCCGGAGAGTGCCTCATACGCGACGACACCGAGCGAATAGATGTCGGTCAACGGGCTCGCCGCCTTGCCGGACGCCTGTTCGGGGGCGAGGTATTGAACCGTTCCCATGACCTGACCAGTGGCGGTGAGTGGCACCTGATCGGCGGCACGAGCGATTCCGAAGTCGGTGATCTTGACGCGACCGTCTGGAGTGATGAGAAGGTTTCCCGGCTTCACATCACGGTGAACGAGCCCCGCTTCGTGTGCGGCGTGCAGCGCCGACGCCGTCTGGGCGACGATGTCGAGGACGCGCTCCGGTGAGAGATACCGTTCGCGTTCCAGGATGGTCGAGAGCGCTTCACCCGGAACCAGCTCCATCACGAGGTAGGCGCTGCCCTCCTCTTCACCGAAGTCGTAGACGCTCGCGATTCCTTCGTGGTTGACGAGTGCGGCGTGACGAGCTTCAGCTCGGAAACGCTCGCGGAAAGCCTGGTCGCCGAGATACTCCTCTTTGAGGATCTTGATCGCGACCTGACGTTCGATGACCTTGTCGAGGGCCTGCCACACTTCTCCCATTCCACCGATGGCAAGACGCGAGACGAGCTCGTAGCGCCCGCCGAAAGTGTGTCCCGTTTGTGGCCTCACTGGGACAACACCGCCTGAATGACCTTGCGCGCGATGGGGGCGGCGACCGAGTTACCGGTTCCCGACTGACCCAAACCTCCGCCGTTTTCGACGACAACGGCGATGGCGACCACGGGGTTGTTCGCAGGAGCGAACCCGGTGAACCACAACGTGTACGGCTGACCCTGGCCGTTCTCGGCGGTACCCGTCTTCCCCGCGACCGAAACGCCATTGAGTGCCGCGTTGCTCGCCGCACCGGCCGAGACGTTCTGAACCATCATGCGACCGAGCGCTTGCGCGGTCGACGGACTAATGGGCGATGAATACTGAACAGGCTGGAAGGTCGTCGTTGCAGCGAGATCGGGGGAGAGGATGGAATCGACGACGGTCGGCGACATGAGCAGCCCCCCGTTCGCGATTGCCGAACTGACCATTGCCATTTGAAGGGGAGTGACGCGCACGTCGAATTGACCAAATGACGACATCATCAATTGTGCGTCGTCCATTCCGTCCGGGTAGATCGACGGGGTGGCGACCATCGGAATTTCGATGGTGGCGCCGAACCCGAACCGCTCGGCATAGTCACGAATGGTCGATTCGCCCAACTGCGCACCGATCTCGGCGAAGGGGATGTTGCACGAAAGCCGCAGTGCCGTCGCGATGGTTACCGAGTTACCCGGGCCGCACGAATCGCCTGTCGCGTTGTGGATGACGGACGAGCTCTGGGGAAGTTTGAGCGATGCGGGGTTGTTGACGGTTGAACGTTCCGTCATGCGACCCGAGTCCAGCGCGGCAGCAGCGACGACGAGTTTGAATACCGATCCCGGGTGGTAAAGGTCGCCGGCGATGGCACGGTTGACGAGCGGACCGGCGTTGGATGCGATGAGCCCGTTAAATTTGTCGAGCACCGCCTGTGAGTCATGAGTCGCGAGTTCGTTGGGGTCGTACGACGGCGTCGAAACGAGAGCGAGGATGCGTCCCGTGTCGGGTTCGATGGCGACGACCGCTCCGGAGAGTTCGCCGAGTGCGTCGCGCGCCGCTTGTTGAATCGCCGCGTTGACCGTCAATTTGATGGAGGCACCACGGGGATCTTTGCCCGAGACGAGCGCACTGATCTGGTCGAAGAATTGGGAGTTCGCCTGACCGCTCAGTTGGTCGTTGAGGGCGAATTCGAGGCCCGACACGCCCTGGTTGATCGTGTAATACCCCGTGATGGGGGCGTACAAACCTCCGCCGTGATACGTGCGTTGGTATTTGTACACGTCGTCGGTGGGGACGGATTCCACAATCTCGTTCGACCCCACCAGAATCGACCCGCGTTCGGTCGAGTAGCTCTGGTACAGGGTACGAACGTTTCGCGGGTCAACCCGGAGTTGGTCGACTTGGAAAACCTGAATGAGGGTCGTCGACACGAACAGTGCACCGAAGAGGACGGCGATACCGATGCTCACCTTGCGAAGTTCGGGGATCACTGTCCAGTCACCTCTTCGCGTTGATGACGCACGGTGTCGGAGAGGCGAAGGAGAAGTGCGACGATGATCCAGTTCGCGACGAGTGACGACCCACCGGCGGCGAGGAACGGCGTCGTGAGTCCAGTCACGGGGATCACGCGCGTGACCCCGCCGACGACGATGAACACCTGCAGGGCGATGACGAAGGTCAGGCCGATGGCGAGCAGGCGTCCGAAATCGTCGGAGCCGTTGACGCCGATGCGAATTCCGCGCGCGATGAAGAGCAGATAAAGGGCGAGAATGGCGAACACACCGACGAGACCGAGTTCTTCCCCGAGGCTTGCCATGATGTAGTCCGATTCGGCGAGGGGAACGATACCCGGGTGCCCCGCGCCGAGCCCGGTTCCGATGATGCCGCCGCTCGCGAATCCGAACAATCCCTGCACCAGCTGGTACGAACCACCGACCGCTTCGTAGTTGACCTGGTTGAACGAATCGAGCCATGCGGCGAAGCGCCCGTGCACATAGGTGAGGAATTGGCTCGCGATGAGCGCACCCAATCCGAAGAGGCCACCACCGACGACGAACCAGATGGCACGCCCTGTCGCGACGTACATGAGCACCAGGAAGAGCCCGAAATAGAGAAGCGATGTTCCGAGGTCGCGCTGGAAGATAAGCACAAGCATCGCGACGGCCCACACCACGAGGATTGGGCCGAGGTCCTTAGTGCGCGGCCAGCGCACACCGAAGGCCTTTTTGCCCATCACGGACAGCGAGTCGCGAGCGGTCACGAGATAGCCCGCGAAGAACAGCGCGAGGGCAATCTTCGCAATCTCGCCGGGCTGGAACGAGACGAACCCGAGGTTGACCCAGAGCCGAGCGCCGTTGATGGTGACGCCGATGAAGGGAACGAGTGGCAGCACGAGGAGGACGACGCCGGTGAGCATCCAGACGTAGCGGTAGCGCTGCAGAACGCGGTGGTTGCGCACCACGACGATTACAACGATGGCGACGACCGTCGCGATTGCCGTCCACACCATCTGGCGAGACGCGTTCGCTTGCCAGCCCGACAGACCGGCGGAGAGGTCGAGTCGATGAATCATGGCGATTCCGAGCCCGTTGAGAAGGGTCACAATGGGGAGGATGAGCGGGTCGGCATCGCGTGCGACGAAACGCTGGGCGACGTGCATCGCGAGCACAATGACTCCGAGTCCAAGGGAGAGCCCGATGATGGGCGGGTTGAGTTGACCCGTCGCGCCGAGGTCGACCAGGGCGAGCGCGGCGGAGGTCACCGCCATCGCGAAGACGATGAGGGTCGCTTCGAGGTTGCGCAGTTTGGTGGGCACCTTGAGGCGGAGCATGAGTTGCTCGGTGATCGTCGCCGGCGTCGAATTATTGAGAAGCGACATTCTCAATCCTTTCGACGACGAGGAGTGCCTGCTTGTAGCTGAGCACGGGGATCGTGCGTTCAACGGTGTCGCGCACGAACGGGGTGAGGCCGTCGATCGGAATGTCGGTGTCGCGCGCCACCGAGTGCAGCGGGATCGAGCCGATGTCGGTGTTGACTCCCCGATAGATGACCACCGAGTTTCCGTCGGTGCCGACGTAATACTGCGACTGCGTCCACACATACCCGTAGATGCCGAATCCGATGACAGCTGCAGCTGTGGTGGCGAAATAGATCACCCAGCGAAGGCGTCGTTGGCGAGCGCGCTTTCTTTCTTCGGCGATGAGTACATCGAGGTAGTCGGCCGAGGCGAAGTGTTCCGCCTCCTCCGTGGTGGCACCGGGATAGAAGATTCGACCCGCGACGCGGGGGAGACGTTTCGTCACCACGTCGAAAATGAGCGGCTGGGCGGCGGCACCGACAAGAATCGGCTTGGCCGAGGCGCTGAGGTTCGTTTCGTTCACCCCGACGATGACGACGGTGACGTTGTCGGGCGCACCGCGAGCGAGCGCCAACTCCACCAGTTTTTCCGATGCGCGCGCGGCGTCGGGCTCTTTCGCCATCGTCGCGAGGATCTCGTTTTCGGGAACGTACCCGCAGAGCCCGTCAGAGCAGAGCAACCAGCGATCGCCCGCGGTGGTATCGAGCATGGCGGTGTCGATGTCGAATGCGCCCTCAAAGTCGCCGAGCACCCGCATGAGCACGTTGCGCCTCGGGTGCACCGCCGCCTCCTCCGGCGTGATCCGGCCGGTTTCGACGAGCTTCTGGACGAACGTGTGGTCGGTCGTGATCTGCTCGAGAACTCCGTCGCGGAAGCGGTAGATGCGGGAATCGCCGATGTGAGCGAGGACGACCGAATCATCGAAACGAATCAGCGCACTGACGGTGGTTCCCATGCCCGCGAGATCGGGGTGTTCGCGGACCGCTTCGACCAGCTCTTCGGCGCTGTGACGGACCGCCTCGACGAGGGTGCGCTGGGCGACCTCGACGCTCTCGAATCGCTCGTCGGCGACCGCCGTTATCGCTTGGGTCGCGAGGGAGCTCGCGACGTCACCGCCCGCGTGGCCGCCCATCCCGTCGGCGACGAGGAAGAGGTGTGTTCCCGCGTAACCCGAATCCTGATTGCTCGAGCGCACGCGACCGATGTGGCTGTACGCCGTCGACAGAATCCGAGCGTCCACCTACGACCTCAGTTCGAAGATGGTCGAACCGATCGACACCGGCGTGTTGAGGGGCACCGGGGTGGGCACGCTCACACGCTGATTGTTCACGAAGGTGCCGTTGGTCGAGCCGAGATCTTGGATGACCCAATCGCCGTTCCACAACTGGAGACGCGCGTGATTGGTGGAGGTGTATTCGTCACGAATGACGAGTCCCGATTGGGCGCTGCGCCCGATGGTGAGCTGTTCGCCTTCGAGCGGAATTTCGAGGCCCTCGCGCGCGCCCGCAGTGATGACGAGCATGCGAGCGGGAACCTTCGCCGCGGTGGTCTCGGCCGGCGGCATGAAGGGTGACGACTTCGCGTCGGGGTTGAGCGTGATGTCACCCCCCGCGCGGTCGTTCTTGCGGGTGTAGTGACCGAAGAGGTCAGAACGCAGTGCGAAGACGATCGCGAACACGAAAACCCACATGAGGGCGAGGAACCCGAAACGGAGGATAAAGAGGGTCAGCTCACTCACGCGGTCACCCCGGGCACGATCCGGAACACGATCTTCGTCGCGCCGATCGTGATGACGTCGCCCTGTTCGAGCGGCGACGAGGTGACCTTGTGCCCGTTGAGCAAAGTTCCGTTCGTTGAGCCGAGATCTTCGAGACCGGCGACCTTTCCGCTCCAAAGGATGCGGGCGTGGTGCCGCGATGCTCCGCTGTCGCCGAGGATGACCTGCGCGGTCGACCCGCGACCGATGATGGTTTGCGCACCGATCAGGTCGATCGTCTCCCCGTTGATTTCGAGTGCGGGGTGCCAGTCGGACACCGAGTCGAGAGCTTGGGAGGCGACCTTGATGACGCCGGCGTTGATGTCCGATGCGGCGACAAGCGAGACGGTCACGGGGGCCGCGAACGTGTAGCGCTGGCGGGTCGCGTACGACCGAACGGCGTCGACGAGTTCCGAGGTGAGCACCGAGCCGTGGGCCGAGAGCTTCTCGTGGTCGGCGGAGGACAGCCCGACGGTGTAGTTGTGTGGGGCGAGGATGCGATCACGCTGCACGACGACGGCGTGCGAATCCATTTCGCGCTTGAGCGCCGCGATGATTTCAATCGGCTGAACCCCGCCGCGGAACGACTTGGCGAAGGCACCGCTGACGAGTCGCTCGAGACCACGTTCAACGTTGTCGAGTAGACCCACGATTTACCCCTTCACCGTCGCCCCAATTCTAATCGGCGGTGCGGCGGCCGCCCGTCAAGCGGGAGATTCCGCTCCGAACCCGCGTGATAGCCTTGGCAAGCACGTTTTCGAACGCGCGCAAGTGGCGGAATGGCAGACGCGCTGGCTTCAGGTGCCAGTGCCCGTAAGGGCGTAGGGGTTCAAGTCCCCTCTTGCGCACAGATTA
>JAHEGC010000022.1:0-8933 GCA_024639965.1 Micrococcales bacterium | reverse complement strand
TGATAGCCTTGGCAAGCACGTTTTCGAACGCGCGCAAGTGGCGGAATGGCAGACGCGCTGGCTTCAGGTGCCAGTGCCCGTAAGGGCGTAGGGGTTCAAGTCCCCTCTTGCGCACAGATTATTTCTTCGAGGAATCGAGTCGTTGCCGCGACGATTCGGCGGTTCGGCCGATTGGTGTGGTGCCCACCGCCGCACCGAGAAGGATGTCCGTCGGCAGATTCGAATAGATCGTTTCGACGGTTCCCGGTTTCACCACGTAGGTCTCGTGGAACACGCCGACCGCTCGGTTTCCGCGAGCGGCTCGGTTGAAGGCCCCCCACGCGGAGAGATGACTGTTGTCGTTTGCCTTGGCGTATGCCTCGAGGTATTCGTAGGACTTCCAGTATTCGATGACGAGCACGAGCCGGCCCGACACGAATGTGCGCGGACTGCCGATCATGCCGAGTTCGCGCTGGCGCACCTGCTCGATGATCATCGCGGGCATGGCGAGCAACACGGGGAAGATCTTGTGGAGCGCCCACCACTGGTTGATGCGCATGCCCACCAGGAACGCGATCGTTCCGTCGGGAACGTCGGCGGTGACGCGGGGGATTGTGCTCATTTCATGTCCTTTGTGTTGGCGACGGTTCCCGACGGTTGTCATCGAGGCGATGGCATTGAGCGTCGGATGTTCACTCAGGCTAACGAGTCAGGCTCCGGAACTGCCGAATGGCGACGATTGAGGGGAGTGAAATTTCGGGCGTATCGTGGGTGTTTCATAACGTGACGAAAGGATTCACCATGAGCACGACCGATTTCGGCGTTACCGGCCTCACCTGCAACCACTGCGTTATGACGGTCTCGCGCGCCGCCGCTCTCGTTCCGGGGGTCACGGGAGTGTCGATTGATCTGGTTCCGAACGGGCAGTCGACCCTTCACGTCGAGAGCGACGGGGCGGTCGATGCCACCGAACTCGACAAGGCGATCGACGCCGCTGGGTACGAACTCGTTCACTAGTGTCCGACGCACACGTTGACCTCGCCCTCGAGGGGATGACCTGCGCCACGTGCGCGGGCCGAATCGAGGGGGCGCTCGCCGCCATTCCCGGCGTCACCGCGTCCGTCAACTTCGCAACCGAACGCGCCTCCGTCGATGTCGACGGAGTTCTCGATGCCACGGCGCTCATCAACGCCATCACCGCCGTCGGATACGGTGCGCGCGTCATCGACCGCGATCGACGCGAGACGGAACCGCCCGTCGATCCGACACTCACCGCCCGCGTGGTCGTCTCGCTCGCGCTCGCGCTCCCGATTCTCGCCATCTCGATGATCCCCGCGCTGCAGTTCGTCGGCTACCAGTGGGCGCTCGCGGCCCTCTCCACCCCGGTCGTGGTGTGGGGCGCGTGGCCGTTCCACCGCGCGGCGTGGGCGAACGCCCGCCACGGCGCATCCACGATGGACACTCTCGTTTCGATGGGCGTCGTCGTCGCGTACCTCTGGTCGATCTACGCGTTGTTCTTCACGATGGCGGGAATGCCCGGAATGGCGATGGAGATGACCCTGTTCGGGTATTCCCCGCACGCCCTGTACTTCGAATCGGCTGCGGCTGTCACCGCGTTCGTTCTGCTCGGCCGTTGGCTCGAGGCGCGGTCGAAGCGGTCGGCGAAGCAATCGTTGACCGCCCTGCTTGAGGTCGGGGCGAAGCAGGCGATCTTGCTCGTCGACGATCGTGAGGTCAGCGTCCCAGCCGGGGCGATCGCGAAGGGCGATCGATTCGTAGTTCTCCCCGGCGCCATCGTCGCCACGGATGGCGTCATCATTGTCGGGTCCTCGGCCATCGACGCGAGCGCAGTGACGGGCGAGAGCATCCCCGTCTCCGTCGCGCCGGGTTCCCGCGTCGTCGGCGGCACGGTCAATGCAGGGGGCCGACTCGTCATCGAAGCCACCGCGGTCGGTGCTGACACGGAACTCGCACGACTCACCCGCATGGTCGAGGACGCCCAAGCGAGCAAGGCGCCCATCCAGAAAATGGTCGACCGAATCTCGGCGGTGTTCGTTCCCTTCGTCATCGGTCTCGCCGTCGTCGGTGGGGCGGCATGGTTTGTCGCCTCGGGCGACCTGGCCCACGCCATCGTGGTTGCGGTCACCACACTTGTCGTCGCCTGTCCCTGTGCGCTCGGCCTCGCGACACCGATGGCGTTGCTCGTAGGAACCGGCCGCGGAGCCCGAAGTGGCATCGTCATTCGTGGCACCGACGTCCTCGAGAGCACGCGCCGGGTCACGACCATCGTTCTCGACAAGACGGGAACGCTCACGAGCGGCCGACCGTCGGTCGTCGAAATCGCGGGCGAACTCGACGAGAACACGATTCTGTCGGACGCCGCGCGCGTCGAGGTTGGCACCGATCACCCGCTTGCACGAGCCGTCGTCGCGGAAGCGACCACGCGCGGCATCCTCGGCGCGACAGCCGAGGGCGTGATCGCGGAACCGGGTAAGGGTGCGGTCGGTCGACTGGGCACCACCGTCGTCCGTGCTGGTTCGCTCGACTGGTTCCGAGCAGAAAACATCGAGATTCCCGCGACGCTCGCCGACACGGCTCTGTCCTGGGGTTCGCGGGGTCGGTCCGTCATCGCGGTCGCTCACGGTGCGCGGGCCGTCGGAATCATCGCGGTGAGCGACGTCGTCAAGCCGAGCGCTGTCGAGGCCGTCGCCGCGCTGCTCCGCCTGGGCATTCGCCCCATCATGGCGTCGGGTGACACCGAGGCTGTTGCCGCCCTGGTCGCCCGCGAGGTCGGTATCGAAGAGGTTCACGCGGGTGTGAGCCCCGCCGACAAACGCGCGCTCATCGCGGGCCTTCAGGAGAAGGGCGCTGTTGTCGCGATGGTGGGCGACGGAATCAACGACGCGGCCGCCTTGGCACAGGCCGACCTCGGAATCGCGATGGGGCACGGCACCGACGTGGCCATCGAGTCAAGTGACATCATCGTCGTCTCCACCGATCTGCGTCACGTTGCCGACGCCATTCGACTGTCGCGCGCCACACTCGGCACCATTCGCGGGAACCTGTTCTGGGCTTTCGGCTACAACGTGCTCGCCATTCCCGTGGCGCTCGCGGGGCTACTTGGTCCCGCCGTCGCCGGACTCGCGATGGCGTTCTCGTCCGTGTTCGTCGTGCTCAACTCGGCACGACTCGCGGCGATGCGGCTTACCCGCTAGACCCCGAGCAACCCGCGCAGCGCAGCCGGCGTCGCGGCCGATGCGTTTGCCTTCGCGCGCTCGGCGTCGGTGCCGTAACCCCACCCAACGAGGATGCTCGCTAGGCCGTGGGCTTCAGCTCCCTCGATGTCGTGGATGCGATCACCGATGAGCACGACGTTGGAGATGTCGGCACCCGCCTCATCGAGCAGGCCGAGGGCGTAGCGAACCACGTCGGCCTTCGCCGACCGCGTCTCGTCGTCACTCGCCGTGCCCAACACGTCAAACTCGTCCTCGAGATCGAAGTGCGACAACACCTTCGCGACTCCCGACGCCGACTTCGACGTCGCGAGGCCGACGGGGATTCCCGCGGCGCGCACCGCACGAACGACGTCGATAACACCGGGGTAGAGGTCGGCTGTCGTCGCCCCCGTCGCGAAGTACTCGGTGCGATAGATGGTGACGGCTCGGTCGAGGTCCTCCCCGGTCCAGCCGAAGTGGTTCTCAAACGTGTCGGTGAGGGGCGGCCCCAAGAACGGCCGCATCGATTCGCGGGACGGCGCGGGAGTGCGCATCATCCGAAACGTGTGTTCGAAACAGTGGAACACCCCGGGTGCCGAATCGAGAATCGTGCCGTCGAGGTCGAAGAGAACCGCGGAAAAGTTCGCCATCAGAACAACCGGTCGTGCGACACGTCGGTATCGCGCAGGTAGTCAAGGTCGAGGGTTACACAGCGGATACCGCGATCCTCCGCGAGGGTTCGAGCCTGGGGCTTGATCTCCTGTGCGGCAAAAATCCCCGAAACGGGCGCAAGTGTCGTGTCGCGGTTGAGCAGGTCGAGGTAGCGCGTGAGCTGTTCGACGCCGTCGATGTCGCCTCGACGTTTGATTTCGATCGCGACCGTTGCGCCGGCCGCGTCGCGCGCGAGGATGTCGACGGGCCCAATAGCGGTCATGTATTCGCGACGGATGAGCGAAAAACCCTCGCCGTACACCTCGATTCGCTCGGCGCTGAGGCGCTGTAAGTCGGCCTCGACGCCGTCCTTGATGAGCCCCGGGTCGATTCCGAGGTCGTGGCTCGAGTCATGGAGAATTTCGAAGATAGAGATGACGAGCATGTCGGCGGTCTTCGAATGAGTGACCCGCCACAGTTCGAGGACTCCGGCCTCGCGCAGTTCGTCGTCCGGTTCGCTCACCGAGAGTGTGCACGGCGGGCTCATCCAATTGAGCGGCTTGTACGAACCGCCGTCGGAGTGAATCAACACGCTGCCGTCGCCCTTGAGCATGAGCGCTCGGGTGGCGAGCGGGAGATGAGCGGTCAGACGACCCGCGTAGTCCACGGAACAGCGAGCAATGATGAGACGCACCGTTCGATTTTCTCAGTTGCGATGACACGACGGAGACCAATCACGTCGCCAGACACGCCAGACCGCAGTCTGGTCTGTCTTCCCTCAGCGATGACGGCGTGTGTGACCTGCGTGTCGACGCGCGCAGACTGGGAGCCAGCGATGCACGACTCAACCAGCGGCGGCCGGAGGTCAAGCGCGCAGATCCCGCACCGTGCGGTAGAGCTCGCGCAGCGCTTGGTCCGACATGTCGATGATCGGCTCATACATGAATGAGTTGAGGTGGATGTTCTCGGGCGTGATCAAGAGCACGCGCCTGAGAGCTTCGAGCGTGGCAGCGTCCCCGAGATTTTGCTGCTCGTAGTGCTTAAACAGCTTCCACGTCTGCTTTGAGGTAAACGTTTCAGTGAACCCAGCCGAGGCGAGCGCAGTGACCATGTATGACTCCGCACAGAGACGAATCGCCATAGAGAGCACGATCTTGTTTGCGAAGTTGACGCCCTCGTCAGCATCGAGCGCGTGGTCTGCCTGCGCAAAGATCAGGTCGACAACTGGTTGTGACGGATCAGCCCACGGACCCCCATCAAGTCCGGGGAACGCCGTCGAGAAGATCTGATCCAGATCGCTCTGCGTGACGGTCCGCGAGTCCTCCTTCCAATGGATGAGTGAGGTCAGTGTCAGGTAGTCGGCGTTGGTCCCATGGCTGTACTCGATCAGGTTCCGGACGAAAGGCACGGACGCGATTCGTTTCATGGCGTCCTTATAGAGGTTTCCCTTGAAGTCCTTCGTGAACGGGTTGTTGATGGTGCTCCCGTCCATGGGGCTCAGCGCCACCTTGTCGACGGTCTTTTCAGCCATGAAGCAACCGCCGTGAGTCACGACGCCACGACCGAAGATCGTGCGAAGGAAGTCGAAGTTGTGAGTGAGGACGATCATCCTGAAGCGTTCGAACTCAGACATCTCCTTGAGGTACTGGATGATCGCGTACTTGTTCTTGTAGTCGAAGGAGTCTGCGATGTCATCGATGACGAAGAGGGTAGTGGTCTCCTCGAGGCGTCGCGCCTCCACCTCGAAGAGAACGTTGAGGATGTAGAACGCCTTTCTCTCTCCGGTGCTGAGGACTCGAAGCAGATGCTCTCGGTCGACCTTCGACTTGCCGCCGCCATCCTTGAACTCAAAGTCGAGCGTGAGGAACGACTCCGGCTCCAGCATCACCTTTTCTCGATTCCGAGGCACGAGGGTGAATGGCACGGAAAACCTCGAGTTGAAGAGGTCGATGACATCTTCCCAGCGGGTCCGCTCCGCGGCAGCTTGCTTCTCGATCTCGCGTCGCTGTGCCTCGGACTGCTTGAAGGTCGTGACTGCCCTCGTATAGGTCTCTTCGCACTCCTTGAGGTACGAGGTCCACAGTTCCTGCTTGAAGCGGGGGATGTCTGCGAAATGCGAGAGGAGTTCCGGGTGGTCGGAGACGAACCGTAGGAGGTCGCGGTTCGCCTGGTTGACGGTGATCGCCTTCTCAAGCGCAGCGAGCTGCACGCGTAGCTCCGGGTCGTCCGCGATGCGCTGCTTCTCGTCGGCGATGAGTGCTTCAAACTCCTGACGGCTGGAGATCTGGCGGGGTGTCTCATCGCCCGCAAGAAGGAGCGAGTGGCTTGCGTCGAAGAAGCCCTGATTCGCGAGACTCTTGCTGACCTCGCCCGCGTTGTAGTAGCTGAACTTGGCACGACTGAAGAAGGTCGACTCGTCCAGAAGGTCGTTGAGTCGCGTCACGTATTCGGCGAGCACGCTTTGGAACTTCGGATCGTTCAGCACCTTTTCGGTGGTGTCGTTGAATAGCTGTGAATACGGCACGCTCTGGAAAGGTGCCTCATCTAGACGCTCGACTTCGTAGCTCACCCGGGTGAGGGCGTCGAAGAAATTGTCGTCGCGTTGCGTGAAAATCTGGGACACCAGAGCAGGGATGTCGCCCTTCGCGCCGGACACATTTTTGAGCGCCGCTGTCAATTCGTCCTGCAAGCTCGCTAGCTCGCGATGGATCTTGCCGTACTGCTCTCGAAGCTCAGCGTTGACGAGAAGTGTGGACGCCATTTCAGTCGGGGAGTAAGTCTCGTCGTAAGCGAGGAAGACCGAGACTGTCGACGGGTCCGGCTCGACACCCAGGTCGGTGGAGATCTTGCGCGTGCTCTCGCGCGAGGGGAATACGTGATCTCTTGTCGCCTCACCGCGAGCGTGATCAGCCAAAGTCTTGGCGAACGATGACTTCATCGTTCCGTTCGGCGCGTAGATCGCTACCGCATTGTGCTGCTCGAACGAAAGCTCCGCGTCCAAAGACCGCACGCCGTGGCAGTTCCGCATCTCGAACGTCAGCGTCCTCATGAGACAAACTTACCGATCGGCGGCGGCGTGCCTGCGATATGGCGGCATGCCCGAGTAAGCCAGCGCACACCCTGTGGCCTAGAGCCAGTTGAGGGCGCTCTGTTGTATGTCTCGGTGGATCACGACCGAGCCGTCGGACTTGATTATGATGAGACGTATTTCGAGCGGGAGGTGAGTGTTCAGCCGCCCCGCATAGTCAGCGGAGCAACGGGCAAAGATGAGACGCACGCCATAAGCTTCGCAGGCAAAGAGCATGCGATCGGCACGTCGATCTTCAGAGTCCGCGCGAGTCTCTAGAATCGAACGTATGACTGCATGGACTCGCACCGGACCCGACCTCGTCGTTCATGGGGACAATGCGGACGTGCTCCCGACGCTGCCCGATGGCGCGTTCCAAATGATCTACATCGACCCACCGTTCAACACGGGTAAGAAGCAGAGCAGGCAGTCGATCAAGACGACGCGATCCCTGGAGGGTTCCCGAGTCGGATTCAAAGGGCAGAGTTACGAGACCGTGAAGGGTCTCATAACCGGCTACAACGATTCTTTCGACGACTACTGGGCATTCTTGGAGCCTCGTCTTGAGCAAGCGTGGCGGCTTCTCGCGCCGTCTGGAACGCTGTATCTGCACCTTGACTACCGGGAAGTCCATTACGCGAAGGTTCTCCTCGACGCTTTGTTCGGTCGCGAGAGCTTTCTCAACGAGATTGTCTGGGCATACGACTATGGGGCGCGCGCGAAGAACAAATGGCCCACCAAGCACGACAACATCCTCGTGTACGTGAAGGATCCCAAGGCGTACTACTTCAATAACGAAGAAGTCGACCGTGAGCCGTATATGGCGCCGGGGCTGGTCACTCCGGAAAAGGTTGCGAAGGGCAAGCTGCCCACCGATGTTTGGTGGCACACCATCGTCTCTCCGACCGGTAAGGAGAAGACCGGATACGCCACGCAGAAGCCGGAAGGAATTGTTCGTCGCATGGTGTCGGCGAGTTCGAGGGAAGACGATTGGGTGCTGGACTTCTTCGCGGGTAGCGGGACCCTGGGCACGGTCGCGTCCAGTCTTGGTCGCAGGTTCGTCCTCGTCGATGAGAATCCTGAGGCGATTGAAGTGATCCGGAAGCGTCTCGCTGGGGTTAGTGATCTCTTCGGTGGAGCTGTTGAGTTCGTGGAGCAGCAGGCGGGGCAACAGTGGAGCGCATGATTACGGATCCGGAGGTTGCCTATCTGGCAGCTTTGGCGGGCACCTTACAAGCCGACTACGTCGGCGAGAAGGAAACGTCGATGTGGAGCGGCAGCCCGTTTTACTGGATAAAGAGTCGCCCCTCTCGTCAGATCGGAACCATTGGCGAGGCGCTCGCCGCGGGATGGGCTGCTTCAAAGGGATTTGACGTCCAGAAGCCGCTCAACTCGGATCACGATCGACGGATCGCGGGGCTGAAGGTGGAGGTCAAGTTCTCCACGCTCTGGACTGACAACGAGATCTTTAAGTTCCAACAATTGCGCGATCAGGACTACGAGTACGCACTGCTCCTTGGGGTCTCGCCGTTCGATGCGCAAGCGTGGTTCGTCCCCAAAGCGGAGTTGTCATACAATCGCCCGCCCGCCCTCGTTCCGCAACACGGCGGCGCGGCGGGTCGCGACACGCGGTGGCTGTCGTTCACCGCGGCGACTCCTCCCGCTTGGCTTGGCGAGTTTGGCGGCAGGTTGGCACGAGTTCGAGAGCTCATCGAGGCTGCGGCAATCTCCTAGCGCGGGTACAACAAGTACAAATTGACTCGACTCGAACGGTAGTCGAGCCAGTTATGAAACCGGACTCATCCAGTTGAGCGGCTTGTACGAGCCTCCGTCGGAGTGAATCAACACGCTGCCGTCGCCCTTGAGCATGAGCGTCCGTGTCGCGAGGGGAAGATGAGCTGTCAGACGACCCGCGTAGTCCACGGAACAGGTCGCCACAACAAGCCTCACCTCACCATGTTATGGGCGTAATCTGACGGGGTGGACGTGACCCCGTCGATTCGAGAGCGTACGCGACATCG
>JAHEGC010000006.1:6795-76585 GCA_024639965.1 Micrococcales bacterium | reverse complement strand
GCTGCCCTTCGAGCAACTCGGGTAATTGCATCGCTTCGGGGGATAGAGTTTTGAACATGAATACTGCAATTCGCGGACGCAAAAGTATTGCCACCACTCTGGCCTTCACATCGATTTCGTTGATGCTTTTTGGCGGCGCTGCCAGCGCGTCAGTCACCGTCGGGTCGTCAATCGACCTTGATCCGGATTTCAACCGTTACACCGAGGCATATCAGGTGCAATTTTCGCCCGCGAGCCCATCATCGAAGGCTTACGCCGTGCAATACAACCTGGACTCGGTTGAAATTCTCAACCCAACAACGAGGGCGATCTCGGGCTCGATTTCTGTGGGCGATGGTCCCGCAGCAATAGCGTTTACACCCGATGGCACCCAGGCTTTCGTGGCCAATTACCCAGGTAATTCCACAAATATCATCGATTCGTCAACCAACACTGTCGTTGCAACAGTTCCTGTTCCCGGCGGACCGTATGACGTCACCATTTCTCCCGATGGCAATTTCGCTGTGTTCCCTTGCTACGACGACAGTTCCATCAAAGTGATGTCTGTCGAGACGCACGCAATCGTCAAAACCATCCGCATCAAGCACTCAGGCGTGTGGGGAGCTCGTTTCACGCCAAACGGGAAGACGCTGTTTGCGGTGGGAAACAACTCCGGCGATGTTGTCATGATCGACATGACCAAGAAAAAGGTCATCAAAAAGATTTCGATGCGCGGTTACCCGTGGTGGCTTGAAGTCAGCCCCGACGGCAAGGAAGTAATGGTGACCGACTACATCGATGGTGAATCAACCATTGCGGTTATCAGCGTGAAAAAGAAGAAAAAGATCGCGAACATCCCGATCGGAACAAGTATTTATTCCGTTGCTTACGCACCGGATGGTGACCACGCCTATGTGCTCAACCCCGACACCCGGGTGGTTTCCGTGATCGATGTGGCGACCCGCGCGATCGTTGACACGTTCACGACAACGGGCACTGACCCTCTCGTTATTACCTTTAACCCCGCGGGAACCCTGGGAATGATCGGCGATCGTTACGGACTGATAACAACGTTCACGCCCTATTGATTCGCCTACTCAAACCTCCAGCCCAAAACAGATAAACTTTCATCGTTCACGCGCAAAAGGGGTAGGGGATGCACTTTCTCGGTCGAGAGATTTTCGTGACGCCGCGGCCCGCGTTGGCTGTCGTCGCAGGGCTCGCGATCGCAGCGGCGCCAGCAATTATCGTCGCTGCGCCAGCTAGTGCCCTCACCGTAACTCGCGTGCTGGTTGACGTTGACTTCACGTCGGCGTCGATGAGTGGTTCGACCATCACTAACACTGCGGCTGATAAGACGGACGATCTCACCGTTTCTGGCTCACCAACCGGGTTGGGCACTGCCTCGGGCCTGACCTTCGCCAACACGACCACGGGAAGCACCGACCAATACCTCATCGGCAACCTGGGCAACACCACGCTGATGAGCGAGATAGTGGTCGAGTTTGACGGGAAGTTCCCCGATACCGGGTGCGAGGCGCAACCGAACGGATCGATGATTTTCGGGCTAGGAAGCGCCGGACTGTTCATCCCGTACAACATTTATCGACACTCAGATTTCGTCGGGTACAACACGTTCAGCTCGGACATGTACGGAATTACGATCCCTGACACCACCAGTTATCACCGCTACAAATTCGTGATGGTGCCAAGTCCCGCTGCTCAAAGTTTGCAGGAAATTTGGGTGGACGGGGTCAAGCAAACGTTGAGTCAAAAGACGACGTCCGTCGCTACCTCCCCGTGTAGTCTCATCGCCGGCTCGGAAACGTTGGCTAGACGGATTTTCACCGGCGGAGACTATTCCTACACCGACGGAAGTTTCATGTTGATGTCGCACCCGCTCGCGGCCAACAACTGGGGCACGACCGGCTCGCTTAAAAACATCAAAATCACCACATCAAACACCTACGTCGAACCGAGTGCACCGAGCATTGGCTCCGTCACCGCCGGAGATGGCCAATTGTCCGTGGCCTTCACCGCGCCCTCCTCGAATGGCGGCCGAGACATCACCGATTACAGGTATTCGACCGACAACGGTGCAACCTGGGTGAGTGCCGGTTCGACGACAAGCCCGATCGTGATCACGGGGCTAACGAATGGAACGAACTACGGCGTGAAGCTCCTGGCGGTCAATTCCGTTGGCGATGGCTCGGCCTCGGACGCCGTTGCGGCAAGGCCGACCGACGGCTCCGCTACACCCGATGCGCCAGTAATTGACGACGTGATTACTGGTGATGGCACGTTGTCAGTTTTCTTCACCCCGCCCGCCAACAACGGTGGCTCTGCCATCACGGACTACGAATACTCGACCGACAACGGTGCGACGTGGGTTAGTGCGGGATCGACGTCGAGCCCGATTGTGATCACGGGCCTTACCAACGGCACGAATTATGATCTCCAAATTCGCGCTGTGAATTCGGGCGGCGTTGGCACCGCGTCGACCTCCACCTCGGCCACGCCGGCGAAAAATGACGACGGAATTCGCTCTCTCGCTGCCACTGGTGCGGACATCGGCTGGGCTGCCCTCGGTTCACTCGCTGCCATTGCGGGTGGAACACTTCTCTTCGCTACCCGCCGCCGCAGACAGAACATCTGAGCGGCGTCATCGCGAATTCACCGTTTGACCGTGTGGTCGAATCGCGGTGATTGCGGTTGTGGAGGGGATGACGGGAATCGAACCCGCACCATCAGTTTGGAAGACTGAGGCTCTACCATTGAGCTACATCCCCACAGGGGAGCCTATAACAAACTGTGGCGGAGGAAAAATCGAACGACCGCTAGACTTGGAGCGCGTCGTGTTCGTTGCCGTCACGAGGCCCGGGGCGTAGCTCAGCTTGGCTAGAGTGCCCGCTTTGGGAGCGGGATGTCGCAGGTTCGAATCCTGTCGCCCCGACGAGTTTGTGAACAAGTCCATCTATATAGGAGTAAGTCAGTGCCCACGACCACCGTTGAGAAGCTGTCGGAGACTCGCGTCAAGCTGTCGATCACCGTTTCGCCCGCCGAACTCAAGCCGTCGATCGACCACGCCTACCAGCACATTGCCGAGCAGGTCCAGATCAAGGGTTTCCGCCAGGGCAAGGTTCCGGCGCAGATCATTGACAAGCGCGTCGGTCGCGCTGAGGTCATCAACCACGCCGTGAGCGAGGGTGCGGACAAGTTTTTCCGTGACGCAACCGCCGCCGAGAAGATCCGCACGCTTGGCCGCCCCTCGATCGTCGACACCAAACTCCCCTCGGAAGCCGACTTCTCGGGTGACCTCGTTCTCGTCATCGAAACCGACGTGCGCCCCGCATTCACCATCCCCAAGCTCGACTCGCTCAAGGTCACCATTGAAGTGGGCGACGTCACCAACGACCAGGTCGAAGACGAACTTCTCGCCGTGCGCACTCGCTTCGGCACGCTCGTCACCGTGGATCGCCCCGCGAAGAAGGGCGACTTCGTCGTTCTCGACCTCGAGGCGAAGATTGGCGGCAAGGTCGTCGACACCGCCGGATCCATCTCGTACGAGGTCGGGTCGGGTGACCTCATCGACGGACTCGACGAGGCGGTTGAAACCCTCACCGCTGGCGAGTCGACCACATTCAAATCGACGCTCCTCGGTGGCGACCACGCGGGCGAAGAGGCCGAGATTGCGATTACGGTCAACTCAGTCAAGGAGCGCGAGATCCCCGACGCCGACGATGAGTTCGCTCAGGTCGCAAGCCAGTTCGACACCATCGGCGAACTCCGTGCCGACATTCGCGAACAGCTTGGCAAGCGCTCGGTCTTCGACCAGGGTGCGGCAGCCCGCCAGGCCCTCCTTGACCAGCTCCTCGAGAAAATCACCATCACGGTTCCGCAGGGAATCATCGATGACGAGGTTGAGCGCCACCTCGCGCAGGAGGGCCGCGAAAACGACGACGCTCACCGCGCCGAGGTTCAGGAGTCGAGCGCGAAGTCGTTCCGCATGCAGATCCTTCTCGACCAACTCGCCGAAGACCTCGAAGTAAAGGTCGGCCAGGAGGAACTCCTCAACTATCTCGTGCAGTCGGCCCAGCAGTACGGCATGGCCCCCAACGAGTTCATCAACATCATCACCGAGAACGGCCAGATCCCCAGCATGGTCGGCGAGGTCGCCCGCTCGAAGGCCCTCACTGTCGCGCTGTCGAAGGCGAAAGTTGTCGATGGCAAAGGCAAGGCGGTGGACCTCACCGGTTTCACCGAGTCGGCGACCGCACCCGTCGGTGAGCTCTTCGCGGATGCCGATCACGACCACGACGACCACGCAGGCCACAACCACTAGGTCACGCAGTTTTTCGGGAACGGGGGCTTCGGCCCCCGTTCTTTTTGCCCTCGGCGAAATCGCGGTGTCAGGTGTGAACGCCCCGCTACGCTGGCAGAGACGACAAGGAGTGTCAATGTCCGAAGGAATGTTCCCGCCCAACGTGTTCGACCGTCTGCTCAAAGACCGCATCATCTGGTTGGGCAGCGAAGTGCGCGACGAGAACGCGAACGAGATCGCGGCCAAGCTGCTGCTGCTCGCCGCGGAAGACCCCAAAAAGGATATTTACCTCTACATCAACTCGCCCGGTGGCTCGATCACCGCGGGTATGGCCATTTATGACACGATGCAGTTCGTGCCGAACGACATCGTGACCGTCGGAATCGGTATGGCCGCGTCGATGGGGCAACTGCTCCTCACCGCGGGCACGAAGGGTAAGCGGTACATCACGCCCAACGCCCGCGTGCTTCTCCACCAGCCGCACGGTGGCTTCGGTGGCACCGCGAGTGACATTCAGACCCAAGCGCAGCTCATCAACGACATGAAGAAGCGCCTCGCCGAGATCACCGCCGAAGCGACGGGCAAGACTCTCGAGCAGGTTCAGAAGGACGGCGACCGCGACCGTTGGTTCTCGGCCGAAGAGGCACTCGAATACGGCTTCGTCGATCACATTCGCGCGTCGGCTGACGACGTCGTCGGTGGCGGCGGAACGAACCAGAAGTAAGGGCACCCGAAAATGAACTTTGAGACGAACCCCAACGGAATCGCCGTCCCCGAGGCGCGCTACATCCTCCCGCAGTTCGAAGAGCGCACGTCGTACGGCACGCGCTTTCTCGACCCTTACGCGAAACTCTTCCAGGATCGCATCGTGTTCCTCGGCGTTCAGGTTGACGACGCCTCGGCGGATGACGTGATGGCACAGTTGCTCGTGCTCGAATCGCAAGACCCTGAGCGCGACATTGTCATGTACATCAACTCGCCCGGTGGCTCGTTCACCGCGATGACCGCGATCTACGACACGATGCAGTACGTTCGCCCCCAGATTCAGACCGTCGTTCTCGGCCAGGCCGCTTCGGCCGCCGCGGTGATTCTCGCAGGCGGAACCCCGGGCAAGCGTCTCGCTCTTCCCAACGCCCGCGTGCTCATCCACCAGCCGTCGTCGGGAGATTCGGGCCACGGCCAGGCGTCGGACATCGAGATTCAAGCGAAGGAAATCGCTCGATTGCGCGACTGGCTTGAAGAGACGCTCTCGAAGCACTCGAACAAGTCGGTGGAAGAGGTTCGCAACGATATTGACCGCGACAAAATCCTCACTGCGAGCGATGCTCTCGAGTACGGGCTCATCGACCAGGTGCTTTCCAGCCGAAAGGTGTAGAAACACTCTCGACGCGAATTGCACGCCGCGCCATCCTTCGGGGTGGCGCGGCGTTTTTTTGTTCGGTGTGTCGGCGCGAAGAATGGCTTTACTCAGTACAGTTAACGTCGTTAAAGGTTTTTGTACCGAAATAGTTAGGCGCCTCATGTTCGACTCCCTCTTCGAGAAGCGACCCCTTTCGACCCGTTCGGCGGTGGCTCTCGCGACATCACTGGCCGTTGTCGGAGCCGCCGTCAGCGTGATGCCGGCGTGGGCGACGACCCCGACGGTGACCGTTGGAACGCCCACGGGCGCGGGAGTCAACGGAAGCGGCGTGGTCACGACGGAGTCGGCGGTAACCCTGCCAATCACGGTGAGCGGTTTCGGCGCGGCGAGCAAGCTCGACGTCAAAATCTCCGTCCCCGTCGGTGAGGGGTACTTCTCTGTCGACCCCGGAGTCACTTCGATCGCGTCCGATGTCGGGTACACCGATCGCACCGAAGTCACCGAGTATGCGTTCAACGGCACCGTCGCCGACGTGACCAGCGTGCTTGCCTCAGGCGTCACGTGGGTCGCCCCTGCGACCTCCACCGGAGACATCACGGTGTCGGTGGCTCAAACGGAAGCCGGTCTTTACTACAACCACGCCAACGGCCACTACTACAAGCCCGTCAATCAGTCCAACGTGACGTGGGGCTCGGCAAAGAACGCGGCCGCTGCGACAACGAAATACGGCATGTCGGGATATCTCGCGACGGTCACGTCGCGCCAGGAGAACAACTTCATCACCTACAACACCACCACGAGTGCAATGTGGTTGGGCGGTAGCGACGCGGGAGGGTCGAACGGCTCGTCGTACACCTGGCGTACCGGACCGGAATCGGGTCAACAGTTCTGGTCGGGCGACGAGAACGGATCGGTCAGCAACGGGATGTTCGCGAGTTGGCAGTTGGGTGAGCCGAGCAACACGCATTACTTCTGGAACTTCTTTTTCGACGACGATTACGAAAACAACACGGTCATTAACTGGGAAGATCGCGGGCGGTGGAACGACCTCATGGACGACCCCACCAATCGCGACGCGAACAACGATCACGTCGACTGGTATCTCATCGAATACGGTGACATGGGCTCCGATTCCCCGACCGCGTTGATCGCGGAGACCACGGAGACTTTGGACGCGAGCGATTCGATTCGTGGCGGCACTTCCTCGGGTGGCACTTTCACCGCGGGCACCATCAACGCGGCCTGGGCGAACACCGACCCCAAGTCGTTTGCGGTTGACCTTCAACGTTTCGCCAATACCTCGGCAAGCGAGCTTGCGGTCACGCTCTCGCTCCCCGCGGACAGCGGAACCTTCACCGTCCCCGTCACCACGGGTCTCACCCTCGAGACGGGATATTCGAGTTTCACCGCACAGCGCGCGATCGGATTCACTGGTTTGAAAGCCGACGTCGTCACCGCGCTCGGCAACCTGCGCTGGAACCCGCCGGCAACGTTTGGCAAGGTCACAGCGTCGGTGTCCGTCGCTGAACGGCAATCCGGGATCTTCTACAACCCCGGCAACGGCCATTACTACCAGGTGAAGACCTGGGGGTCGGACACGTCGGTGAGCGACGCGTCGAACTTCGCGAATTCGCAGACGTTCGCGGGGATGACGGGGTATCTCGCCACCGTCACCACCGACGAGGAGAACGTCTTCATCGCCGACCACACCACGGCGGCCAACGCCTGGATCGGCGCGACCGACGACACGGGAACCATCAACAACGTCGCCGATCAACGCTACGACAGCCACGAGACGCACTGGTATTGGTTCACCGGGCCCGAGGCAGGTTTGCAGTTCTTCCAGGATACGGGTGCCGGTTCGACGCGTAACGGGTTCATCGAGAGTTGGGCGGATGGTGAGCCCAACAACACGGAGACCACTCACTTCTTCGCGTCGTCGACCTACGAGAACTTCGCCGTCACCAACCGCTCGGGTAACCCGGGGGAGTGGAACGACGTCGAGAACAACATGGACGGCGTTCGCGCCGCCATCATCGAATTCGGTGGCATGCCGACTGAACCGAACAAGGCCAAAGCTGCGGTCTCCGATCTCGATCTTTATCACGTCATCCCGCCCGCAGCCCCGACGATGTCTGGCGTGAGCGGCGAGAATGCGAGCATCACCGCAACGTTGACGGACGGCGCGCGCAACGGCGCAAACATCACGAACCACCAATACTCGGTTGATGGTGGTGCGACCTGGATCGGGATCACCGAGGATCTCGCCGCGACGAGTGGAGAGTTCACGGCTTCGGGCCTCACCAACGGCACGGCTTACTCGCTTTGTGTTCGCGCCTACAACTGGGCGGGATGGGGAGATTCGGCGACGTGCGAGACGGTAGTTCCGTCGACAACGGCCGACGCCCCCGTACTCACCGACATGCGACCACGCGACACCGGGTTCCGCGCTCTCGTCACGCCCGGTGATTTCAACGGTGGTGACGCCGTCACGACGTGGGAGTACCAGCTCGACGGAGGCGCGTGGACCAGCTTCGCGACCAACCTCACCTTCGACGGCCACCTCGATGTCGCCACAGGACTGACAAACTCACAGACTTATTCGGTGTGCGTTCGCGGCGTGAACGGTCAAGGCCCTAGTGCTTCTTCGAACTGCATCTCGGTAACGCCCTCGACCCCGAGCACGCCGGGTGCCCCGACGATCGATTCGGTTGTTGTGGAGGGAACCACGGCGACCGTTTCCGTCACTGAATCTGACAACGACGGCGCTGCCGACATCACCGCCTTCGACTATTCGTTGGACGACGGCGTGAACTGGACAACCGCACCGGCTGAAGAGACGATTGCCCCTGCGACGCGCCACCCGCGAAGCGTGACCTCGACCCACGAATGGGTTATCGACGGTCTCCGCGCCGGAAAGACCTACCCACTCAAGGTGCGCGTCACCAACGCTGCCGGATTCACTGCGACTTCGGCCGCATACGAGGTGGACGTCCCCCGCGACGGCAGTGGCGGACACCACGATGGCGGATCGTCGAATTCCAACGGGTCGACGGTAGTCACTGAAGTTCATGAGAAAGCCGACCGCGCGAAACCGACACCGACTGCAACGCCGACCAACAAACCGACCACACCACCGAAGACCGAGCCGAGCGACAACGCTGAGGAACTGGCCAATGCTGGTGCGGGCGACGTCCTCACTCAGGTGGGCGGAGCGCTCGGCTGGATTCTCGGTTTGCTTGCCGCACTCGGTGTTGTGTTCTGGGTGTTGCGTCGCCGACGACAGAGCTGACGCTAGTTGAGGTGATCCTCTGAGTCGCGCTTGCCGAGTGAGCGCACGAGGAGCCAGATTGCAACGCCAATGACGGGGATTGTCGATGCGGCGAGCCACGGGATGATTCCCATGTCGTTCGGGCTTGCCGGTTCGATGGTCGGTTCGGCGATGAGGGTGGGGGCGTCCGTCGGAGTCTCTCCGGCCTCGTCGTCGGGGTTGCTGGTCGAATCGTCGTCTAGCGCGACCGGGGTCTGCGAAACGCCACATTGGGGTCGCTCAGCGAATGCGTCACCGACGAGACCGCTCGCGTCGCCCCCGAACCGGAACGAATACGAGCCCTCGATGGGGTGTCCGTCGTTCGACACGATTCGGTAAACGACGCGGTATTCGCCGGCGTTGCCGAGAGTGACGGGCATCGACGCGGTATCTCGGTCGATTGTCACACAGCCATCGCCGTAGTAGAGGCCCGCCTCGTCACGAACGGCGAGGACGAACCCCTTCGAGTTCTTGCCGATGTCGAGGAGTTCCTCGTTTGCGGTCACCGAAACGTGGTCGACGGAATCGACCTTTTTGCCATCGGATGGGGCAGTGTCGAGCACCATCGCGTGCGCGAACGCGGGGAGTGTGGAACTGGCGGAGAGGGCCAAAGCAATCGCCGAAGTGGCGAAAAACGAACGCAACTGCATGTTTTCAGCCTACGCGCCACGCCGAACCGTTCTGCACACCCCTGAGCGAGCCCGTCGGTGCGCGGGGTTAGGCTTGAATCGACCGCGAAGGAGGCACCATGTCACGCATCGGCGACAGCACCGATCTGCTCAAGTGCAACTTCTGCGGAAAGACCCAAAAACAAGTCGGCCAACTCATCGCCGGCCCCGGGGTTTACATTTGCGACGAGTGCGTCGAACTGTGCAACGAGATCATCGAAGAGCGTATCGCTGAGGCGGGTGGTGACACTCTCGATGACGTCATCGACATCGATCTGCCGAAACCCAAAGAGATAGCCGCATTCCTCAACGAATATGTCGTTGGTCAAGATGCTGCCAAGCGTTCCCTCTCCGTTGCCGTGTACAACCACTACAAGCGCATTCGCGCGCAAGAAGGCATTCGTCCCGCCGACGAGCAGGGCGACGTCGAGATCGCGAAATCGAACATTCTTCTCATCGGTCCGACGGGGTGTGGCAAGACCTACCTCGCTCAGACTCTCGCTAAGCGCCTCAACGTGCCGTTCTGCGTTGCCGACGCCACCGCCTTGACCGAAGCCGGGTATGTCGGTGAAGACGTCGAGAACATCCTCCTCAAACTCATCCAGGCCGCCGACTACGACGTGAAGCGTGCCGAGATGGGCATCATTTACATCGACGAAATCGACAAGATCGCACGCAAGGCGGAGAACCCGTCGATTACCCGCGACGTCTCGGGCGAGGGCGTACAGCAGGCGCTCCTCAAAATTCTTGAGGGAACCGTTGCGAGTGTGCCACCGCAGGGTGGGCGCAAGCACCCCCACCAGGAATTCCTTCAGATCGACACCACGAACGTCCTGTTCATCGTCGCTGGGGCGTTCGCCGGTCTCGACGAGATCGTCTCGCAGCGCGTGGGCCGTCACGGCGTCGGATTCGGCGCGCCCCTCCAACTCAAGGGTGAGGTCACGTCGCTCTTTTCCGAAGTTCAGCCCGAAGACCTCCACAAGTTCGGGCTCATCCCCGAATTCATCGGCCGTCTTCCTGTTGTCACCTCGGTTACACCTCTCGACCGCGACGCACTCATCGATATTCTCACTGGGCCGCGCAACGCTCTTGTCAAGCAGTACGAGCGCATGTTCGAAATCGACGGCGTCGAACTCGAATTCGAGAAAGCCGCCCTCGAAGCGATCGCCGACCTTGCGGTCAAGCGCGGCACCGGCGCGCGGGGGCTGCGCGCGATTCTCGAAGACGTTCTCGCGCCGAGCATGTTTGAAGCGCCCTCCAACGACTCTGTCACCAAGGTTGTCGTCACGGAGGCCTCGGTGCTCACCGACGCCACCCCCACCCTCGTCGAACGACGCCAGCCAAAAGAGAAGTCGGCCTAACCCGCCACGACACTTCGAGCGGAACAAGCGAAGCGGGTCGAGGAAAACCTCGACCCGCTTCGCTTGTTCAGAATTTAGTTACTGCGTCGTCGGCGAGCCACGAGCGCAAGCGCACCGGCGGTAATTGCCAGTGCGCCAACGAGTGCGCTTTCAACCACACCGGTTGCGCCGGTCGCGGCGAGACTGTCGGATGTGGTCGATCCCGACGGTGCGCTCGGCTGCCACGGAGTGTCACTGAGGCTCGCACCACCGACAGGTCCCCAAATTTCGGTGTCGACACTCGCGTTGCCCGAAGCCCACGACCAGCCGTCGCCATCGGTTCCTGCGTTCCACCACGACGCCGGCATCTCTTCGTACACCGAGATGAGGACGGTGTATTTGCCGGGCTTGAGGTGAGCTTCGAAGTACGGCATCTTGGTCGAAACTTCATCGCCCGCCTGAGTTACAACCTGATCGGTGGGGTAATCCCACGTTCCCGTTCCACCCAAATAGTCGACGGAATTGGGGTATGAGCCGCCATCATTCGCGTCGACAATCGCCCAAACTTCGCTGGAGTCGTCGTTGCAACCAACAACGTCGTTGTCGATGTTGCTGGCGCTGAACCCGTTCTTGTATATCGCAAGGAACGAATCTTCAATCGGGTGAAGATCGGTGGCTCCATAAAAGTACTTCGCGTCCCACACTCCGGGGTAATACGCTGTCTGGTTCGACGACGTCGCCACAACGCGGAAGGTGTAGTCGCCTTCAACGGCAACGTCGATGGCTTGGAGGTCGTAGACGTGCTTCCCCTCAGACATGAGGCAATCGTCGTCGCCGTCGAGTGCGTGGCTGTGGTTGCCCGGGATGTTGAACTCCTTCGGGCTCGCGGGAATGGTCATCGTCGCGGTATCCAGTAGCGTTCCCGACGGGTCGTTTATCGGGTAGTCGACGGCGAACGCAGGCGCGACAGCCAAAGACGGAATGGCAAAACCCACGAGGGCGGCAACAATCGAACGAGTCTTCATGGGGGGTGTGTCCTTTGATGGGAAGGGGGCAATTGCCCAAGTCTATCGAACCGACAACTAACTCTTGTTAGTGACTCATCTCGTAAGTGACCCACGGTCGGCGGGTGGCCAGCTTGTTGTAAACGCTTTGAGCGGTGCTGTTGTCGTCGCCTGTGATCCACGAGATAGTCCCGCCACCATTCGCGTCGGCGTGTGAGCGTAGCGCGGTGATGAGAGCGGTGGCAACGCCGTGGCCGCGGGCGCTTGGATCGGTGAAGAGGTCGTCGAGGAACCAGGCCGGACCGCCCGTGAAGGTGTCGGAGTGCGATCGCATGAGGGCGAAACCCACCACGCGACCGTCGAGTTCGGCGACCCACCCGTTAGTCGAGTGCTCCTGGTCGAGTAACCAGCGCCAGACCGTGGCGGTCTGAGGTTCGGTGAAGTCGGCCTTGTAGAAGGCGCCGTATTGCGCCCAAAGGTCGCGCCAGGCGCTCTCGTCACGGGCTTCGATGGGGCGAACGCTGATGTTGCTCATCTCCTCAGCGTACGCCCGGTCGTTATTCGGCGGTTTCGTCGAGAACGATGTCGCGAACGGCAACCTCGTCGGATTCGACGAGGGTGAGTTCGGCGATGCGTCCAACGGCCGCGAGATCGTCCTTCGCCTCGGCGAGCAACGCCGGGCCGGTGACCGTCCCACTCGTCACCGGAGTCTTCTGCGAGGCCTTTGCTTCGGTCTTCGCTCCACGAATTCCGATGAGCGCGGTACCACAGAGGTCGAGCAGACCGCTGCTGGCACCCGAAACCGGGATCTCGTTCACGGTCGGCCACGGAGCGACGTGAATCGACCCGTCGTGGGTCCAGCGCCAGACCTCCTCGGTGGCGAACGGCAGGACCGGCGCGAGGAGGCGAAGGAACACGTCAATCGCGAGGCGAAGCGCGGCGACGGCACTCGCTTGCTCGGGGGAGGCGTCGCGGTAGGCGCGCTCCTTGACGAGTTCGAGGTAGTCGTCGGTGAAGGTCCAGAAGAACTGTTCGGTCGTCTCGAGAGCGCGGGCGTGGTCGAACTGTTCGTAAGAATCGGTGGCGACGCGCACCACCTCGGCGAGGCGTCGGAGCATGTCGACGTCTAGTGGCTCGGTGACGGGCGCACCGTCGGTGTGGGCGAAGGAGTAGACGAACTTCGCCGCGTTGAGCACCTTGATGGCGAGACGACGACCGATTTTGATTTGCTTCGGATTTTCGGGGTCGAAGGCCGCGTCGGTGCCCAGTCGGCTCGATGCCGCCCAGTATCGAACCGCGTCGGAGCCGTGCTCGTCGAGCATTCCCTGCGGGGTGACCACGTTGCCCTTCGATTTCGACATTTTCTTTCGGTCGGGGTCGACGATGAATCCCGAGATTCCCGCGTGAGCCCATGGGGCGACGCCGTGCTCAAGCTCGGCGCGCAACACGGTGGAGAACAGCCAGGTTCGGATGATGTCCTGGCCCTGCGATCGAAGGGAATAGGGGAACACGAGGTTCCAGAGTTCGTCGTCTTCGCCCCACTTGCCCGCGATTTGCGGGGTGAGCGAGGAGGTAGCCCAGGTGTCCATTACGTCGACTTCGCCGACGAAACCGCCGGGAACCCCGCGCTGGTCGTCGGTGTACCCGGGGGCGGGCTGCGACGACGGATCGACGGGGAGCTGATCTTCGGCGGGAACAATCGGCTTGTCGAAGACGGGGTTACCGTCGCCGTCGAGCGGGTACCACACAGGGATGGGAACGCCGAAGAATCGCTGGCGCGAGATGAGCCAGTCGCCGTTGAGTCCACTCACCCAGTTCTCGTAGCGCACGCGCATGAAGTCAGGGTGGAAGTCGACCTGTTCGCCGCGCTGGAGGAGGCGTGAGCGCAGGTCTTCGTCCTTGGCGCCGTTGGAGATGTACCACTGACGGGTCGTGACGATTTCGAGGGGCTTGTCGCCCTTTTCGAAGAACTTGACGGGGTGGGTGATGGGGCGGGGTTCGCCGATAAGGTCTCCCGACTCGGTGAGGAGTTCGACCATGCGCGCCTTCGCCGAGAACACGGTCTTGCCCGCGAGTTCGGCGTAGAGGGCGCGCTGCTCGTCGGAGTCGATGCCCGCCGGCGGTTCGCTCATGACGCGTCCGTCGAAACCGAGCATCGGGCGCGTGGGGAGGCTCAGTTCACGCCACCACACGACGTCGGTGACGTCACCGAACGTACAGATCATCGCGATGCCGCTTCCCTTGTCGATCTGGGCGAGCGGATGGGCGAGCACGGGAACCTCGACGCCGAAGAGCGGCGTCCGAACGGTCGTGCCGAAGTACGGCTTGTAGCGCTCGTCTTCCGGGTTCGCGACGAGCGCGACACACGCGGGGATGAGTTCGGGGCGGGTCGTTTCGATGTCGATCGTGCCGCCATCGGGCTTGTGGAACGACACGCGGTGATACGCGCCGGGCATCTCCTTGTCCTCCAGTTCCGCTTGCGCGACCGCGGTGCGGAAGGTGATGTCCCACAGGGTGGGTGCGTCGGCCTGGTACGCCTCACCGCGGGCGAGGTTGCGCAGGAACGCCCGCTGGGCGGTGCGCTGCGATTCGTCGGAGATGGTGCGGTACGTCTGCGCCCAGTCGACCGAGAGACCGAGCGTTCGCCACAGCTCTTCGAACTTCTTCTCGTCCTCGACGGTCAGTCGTTCGCAGAGTTCAACAAAGTTTCGTCGCGAGATGGGAACCTGATCGGCGGCCTTGCCGCTCGTTCCTTCACCGCCCTCCTGTGGGGGCGTGAACGACGCGTCATACGGGAGGGTGGGATCGCAGCGCACCCCGTAATAGTTCTGCACGCGGCGCTCCGTGGGGAGTCCGTTGTCGTCCCATCCCATGGGGTAAAAGATGACCTTGCCGTTCGCGCGTTGGAAGCGGGCCGCGAGGTCCATGTGCGTGTACGAAAACACGTGTCCGATATGCAACGAACCCGACGCCGTCGGCGGAGGCGTGTCGACGGCGAACACCGAGTCCTTGCCCAGCTCAACGGCACGGGCGCGATCGAACGCGTATGTCCCTTCGCGTTCCCAGATGTCACCCCAGTGGGCTTCCAGTCCTTCGAGTGCCGGTTTTTCGGGGATGTCGCTGGGCACGGGAGCCTCTTTCACTATCGGCGGCATCGGGTGTGGATGCCTCACAAACGAGTTCCAATCTATCAACCGGCTCGGGCCGGCGCGTCGCGGTTAGTTCGCGACGGCGAGATAGATGTTGAGAGAGGTGGCAATCCACAGCCACGCCTCATAGGGGATGAGGAGTCGCGCGGCACTGATGCTGACGTACTTGAACTCGACGATCGTCAGCCACACGAGAACGTCCATCGCGAGGATGATGACGACGCCGATCCAGAACGCTATCGGCCCCCACGCAGGGAAGCCGGAGAAGAATATGGGGGTCCAGATCGCGTTGAGCGCGAGCTGAGCGATGAACAGGCGGATGCCCTTGGTTCGGCGGGCGCCGTCAACCTGGCGCCAGACGAGCCAGAACGCGACACCCATGAACGTGTAGAGCATCGACCAGACGGGGCCGAACACCCAGTTCGGCGGAGTCCACGGAGCTTTGTTCGCGTCGGCGTACCAACCCGTCACGTTGCCGGCGGTCGACAGTGCGCCGAGCCCGCCGATGACGAACGGAACGAGTATCGAGATGACGAGGGCGAGCGCGCTTCCGCGTCGACCGGTTTGTTGGGTGGGAACGGAATTGCGTGCCATGAAATCCTCCTCGGGCTTCTTCGTGAAGAATAGCCCCAATGAACAAGTCAACGGCATGGCGCGTGGTGTTCGGCTTCGGTCTTGTCAGCCTCACAACCGACATGGTCTCCGACGGTGCGCGATCGATTGTCGGTCCCGTCCTCGCCGCACTCGGTGCGTCGGCGTTTGTCGTGGGTCTCGTCTCGGGCATCTCCGAGGCGGCCGGATTCCTGCTCCGCCTCGCGACGGGACCGATGGTCGACCGCTCCCGCAACTATTGGGGGTACACCTTCGCGGGCTACGCTCTCACCGCGGTGTGCGTCCCGCTCCTCGCTGTTGCACCCCTTCTCGGGGCGGGCGGGCTCATCGCCGGTTCGATCCTCGTGACGGTCGAGCGCATCGGCAAGGCCGTGCGCAGTCCGGCGAAAACTGTCCTCCTCGCGGGTGCTGCGCGTGTGGTGGGCCGAGGCACCGGTTTCGGCGTTCACAAGGTGATGGACCAAATCGGGGCGTTCTCGGGCCCACTGGTCGTCTCGGCGATCATCGCCGCGACGGGGGACATGTGGACCGCGCTCCTCGCGCTCCTCGTTCCCGCCATCATCGCCCTCGCGGTGTTGTTCGGTGTCAAGCACTTCACGCGCGTGCACGCACTCATCGAAGTCGCTCCCGAATCGCCAGCACTCGCGACCACGGGATTCCGGACACTTCCCCCGGAGTTTTATCGATTCGCCGCGTCCACCGCGTTCACCACGCTCGGTCTCGTCGGCTTCGGAATGATGTCGTTCCACCTTTCCGCCTCACACCTCGTCGACATCGCCGCCGTGCCACTCGTGTTCGCGTGGGGGATGTTTGCTGCGGCCATCGCGGCCTTCGTCGCCGGCCGCTGGTACGACCGAGTCGGGGGGAGCGTGTTCCTCGCCGTGCCGATCGCCTCCGTGGCAGTGCCGTTCCTCGCCTTCGCGGGTGATGTCTGGTCCGTTATCGCGGGCGTCACCCTCTGGGGCTTTGCCACCGGAGTTCAAGACTCCACCGTCAAGGCATATATCGCCGACCTCGTCAGTGTCGAACGACGTGGAGCGGCTTACGGACTCTTTGCCGCATTCCAGGGCGTCGGCACCTTCCTCGGTTCGGTTCTCGCTGGCGCGTTGTACACCGATGTCACATGGCTGCTCTCCATCACCGTTCCGGCGCAGGCCGTTGCGTTCGCGCTGATGCTCCGGGCGATTTCGCGTAGAATATGACCTAACGACGTCGATCCGGCCATCACCGGGGAGTTCGCGGAAGAGGGGCGAGAGCCCGGTAGAACCGCGCGGGTAAGCCCGTCACAGCAGTCAACGAGTGGCCGCAAGGCAATCGGGGTGGTACCGCGGGAAGCGATTCTCGTCCTCGGAGTGACAGAGGAGAACCATGACATACCCGAGGCACCGCGACACCATCGGAGTGCAACCGTCACCGTCGTTTCCGGCCATCGAGCACGAGGTGCTCACCTACTGGGCGAACCACGACACGTTCCGCAAGTCGATCGCGAACCGCGAAGGGTGCGACGAGTGGGTGTTTTACGACGGACCACCGTTCGCCAACGGTCTCCCGCACTACGGTCACCTCCTCACCGGGTACGCCAAAGATTTGTTCCCCCGTTATCAAACGATGCGCGGCAAGCAGGTTCACCGCCGATTCGGGTGGGACACCCATGGGCTCCCCGCCGAACTCGAAGCGGAACGTCAACTCGGTATCACCGACAAATCCCAGATCGAGGAGATGGGGCTCGCGGCGTTCAACCAGACCGCCAAGGAAGCCGTCCTTCGATACACGAAGGAGTGGGAAGAGTACGTCACGCGCCAAGCGCGCTGGGTCGACTTCGAAAACGACTACAAGACCCTCGACATCACCTTCATGGAAAGCGTCATTTGGGCGTTCAAGCAACTCCACGACAAGGGTCTCGCCTACGAGGGATACCGTGTGCTGCCATACTGCTGGCGCGACCAGACCCCGCTGTCGAACCACGAACTCCGCATGGACGACGACGTGTACAAGGCGCGTCAAGACCAATCCGTCACCGTCACCTTCCCGTTGACCGGTTCGACGGCTCACGACCTGGGCCTCGCCGGCGTCGCCGCACTCGCCTGGACGACCACACCGTGGACACTCCCCACCAACGCGGCGCTCGCGGTCGGTCCTGACATCGTCTACGCCGTCATCCCCGCCGGGCCGAACGGTGCTGCCGCCGAGGGGGAGAAGTTCCTCCTCGCCACTGACACCGTGGGTTCCTACGCGAAGGAGCTCGGATACGACGACGCCGAGAATGCGACAGCGGCGATCACCTCGACGATTTCGGGCCGACAGCTCGACGGCGTCACCTACACGCGCCTGTGGGATTACTACGCCGACCACGAAGGTATGGAAAACGCCTGGCAGATCCTCGTCGCCGACTATGTCGCGACCGGTGAGGGAACGGGAATCGTTCACCAGGCACCCGCCTACGGCGAGGACGACCAAATCACCACGGCAACGGCGGGAATCCCCGTCATCGTGTCAATCGACGACTCGGGCAAATTCCTCAGCGACGTCGACGACTTCGCAGGCCTTCACGTGTTCGACGCGAACAAACCGATCACCCAGAAACTCAAGACGGAGGGGCGGCTACTTCAGCAGAAGTCCTACGACCACTCGTACCCGCACTGCTGGCGTTGTCGCAATCCGCTCATCTACAAGGCAGTCTCGTCGTGGTTCATCCGCGTGCCCGACTTCCGCGACCGTATGGGCGAACTCAACCAACAAATCAACTGGGTTCCCGACAACGTCAAAGACGGTCAATTCGGCAAGTGGCTGAGCGGCGCTCGCGACTGGTCCATCTCGCGCAATCGTTATTGGGGTAGCCCGATTCCCGTGTGGAAGAGCGACGACCCCGAATACCCGCGCATCGACGTTTACGGCTCACTCGACGAGCTCGAAGCGGATTTCGGGGTTCGTCCGACCGACCTGCACCGCCCGGCAATCGACGAACTCACCCGCCCAAACCCCGACGATCCGACGGGGAAGTCGACGATGCGGCGCATCACCGACGTGCTCGACGTGTGGTTCGATTCGGGTTCGATGCCGTTCGCCCAGGTTCACTATCCGTTCGAGAACCGTGAGTGGTTCGACAGCCACAACCCGGCGGACTTCATCGTCGAATACATCGGCCAAACACGTGGCTGGTTCTACACCCTCCACGTTCTCTCGACCGCGCTGTTCGACCGCCCGGCGTTCACCAACGTCATCTCGCACGGCATCGTGCTCGGCAACGACGGCCAAAAGATGTCGAAGTCTCTTCGCAACTATCCCGACGTCTCCGAGGTGTTCGAGCGCGACGGGGCCGACGCGATGCGGTGGTTCCTCATGTCCTCCAGCGTCATCCGGGGTGGCAATCTCGTCGTCACCGAGGAGGGAATCCGCGAGGCGGTGCGCCAGTTCCTCCTTCCTCTGTGGAGCACGTATTACTTCTTCACGCTCTACGCGGGCGATCGCGAACCGGTGCGCCGCACCGATTCGACACACGTTCTCGACCGGTACTTGCTCGCCAAAACGCGGGACCTCATCGAGACGGCCCAAACCCATCTCGATGCACTCGACAGTCCGATGGCGGCGGCCACGATCCGCGACTTTGCCGACGTGCTCACCAACTGGTACGTGCGCCGTTCGCGTGACCGTTTCTGGGATGGCACCGACACCGATGCTGTCGACACGCTCTACACGGTGCTCGAAACGGTGTGTCGCGTCGCGGCACCACTCGCTCCGCTCGTGACCGAAGAGGTGTGGCGCGGGCTCACCGGTGGTGACAGTGTTCACCTCGAGGACTGGCCCGATGCGGCCGAGTTCCCCGCCGATCACAACCTCGTCGTGGCGATGGACCACATCCGTGAGGTCGCATCCGCTGGGCTCGCGTTGCGGAAATCCGAGGGGTTGCGCGTGCGCCTGCCTCTCGGCGAACTCACCGTCGTCGTGCCCGACGCCCCGGCCGTCGCCGCGTTCACCGACGTGCTCCGCGACGAGCTCAACGTCAAGAACGTCACCGTCGTCACGATGCGCGAAGAATCGATCGGTGAATACGGAATCACCCGCCGCCTTTCGGTCAATGCCCGCGCGCTCGGACCGCGACTCGGCGGACAGGTTCAGCAGGTCATCGCCGCCACGAAGGCGGGGGATTGGTCGGTCGACGGAGACGTCGTCACGGCAGGCGGGATTGCGCTGGAGGCGGGTGAATACGACCTCGTTCTCGACGTCGCCGACACCGCGGTGGCCGTGTCGTTCCTTGCGAGCGGGGGGTTCGTCGTGCTCGACACCGTCGTGACGCCGGAACTCGCGGCCGAGGGACTCGCTCGCGATGTCATCCGAGCGGTTCAGCAAGCGCGCAAGGACGCGGGGCTCGACGTGAGCGACCGCATCCGGCTCGAGATTGAGAGCGACGCCGTCGCGATCGTCGCGATGCGGGAACACGGCGATCTCATCGCGGGGGAGACCCTCGCTCTCGAACTCGAATTCGTCGACGGGGATTCGGGAACGTTTGAGGTTGGCGACGGATCGCGCGTTCGCATCGGGGTGGTCAAGGCGTGACCGATTTTCGCGCCGAGGTCCAGGAGATCTTCGAATCACTCGTCGGACGAATCGGCGAGCGTTCACCGCAACCTCGGCTCCACGCGACGCGTAAAGCGGTCGAGTATCTAGGCAACCCTCAGCAGATGTACGGAATCGTGCACGTCACCGGAACGAACGGCAAGACATCCACGGCACGCATGATCGAGGCGATGCTGCGCGCTCACGGTCTTCGCACGGGCCTGATGACGAGCCCGCACTTGCAGTGGGTCAACGAACGAATCGTCATCGACGGCAAGCCGATCACCGACGAGGTGTTCGTCAACAATTGGCGTGACATTGAGCCCTACATCGCACTCGTCGACGCTGACCTGATCGAACAAGGTGAGGCGCGCCTCACCTATTTCGAGACGCTCACCGTGCTGACTCTCTCCGCGTTCGCCGACGCGCCCGTCGACGTTGCCGTTCTCGAGGTCGGGATGGGCGGGGAGTGGGATTCGACGAACGTCGCCGACGCCGACGTCGCGGTGTTCACCCCGATTGGAATTGATCACACCGAATTCCTTGGGGGTACCCTCGCCGAGATCGCGCGAACAAAGGCGGGAATCATCAAACCGGGCAGCATTGTCGTGACCTCGTCGCAGTCGCCGGAAGCGCTCGCCGAGCTGGTTTCCGCTGCGGCCGTCGAGGAGAGCGTGTTCGTCGCCGAGGGCGACCAGTTCGAGTTGCTCGCCGCCACATCCGCCGTCGGTGGTCAAGTCATCGAGGTGCGTGGACGGGCGACCATCTACCGCGACGTTCCCGTCACCCTGCACGGACGCCACCAAGCGCACAATGCCGCGCTGGCGATCGCCGCGGTGGAGTCGTTCCTCGGAAACGGAACTCGCCCCATTCCCGACGAGATTCTCAGCGTCGCCCTCAGCGCGGTCACCAGCCCCGGTCGGCTGCAGTATCTTTCGTCCAACCCGCCGATCATCGTTGACGCCGCGCACAATCCGCACGGTGCCACCGCGCTGGCGGCCGCCATTCTCGACGACCTACCCTTCGCCCGCGTTTGGGTTGTGCTCGGGGTGCTCGCCGACAAAGACGCGCGTGGAATCATCGAGGCGCTCGACCCTGTGGTGGCCGGTTTCATTTGCACCGAATCGACCTCCGATCGTGCCGTTCCGACCGATGAACTCGTCGAACTCGCTGCCTCGATTGTTGGCGCGGATCGCGTGCAGGGCGAACCGGGTCTGGCCTACGCGCTGGAGACTGCACGAACGTTGGTCGAGCCCGGAGATGCGATTATGGTTACCGGCTCCATCACGCTCGTCGGTGAGGCCATCGCCCTGAGTAAGACGGAGAACTGGACATGAGCGAACGACGCCAGCGCACGGCGACCGAATCCCTCCTCGCCGTCGCCTACGGGGTGGAAATGGCTGCCGTGTTGTTCGGTGCCATCGCCATAGCGGGCATGCACAAGGATCACGTCCTCGAGGTCGTCGTCACCGCGGTTCTCCTCATCCTCTTCCTCTATCTCGCGATGGCGACACTCCGCCGCGGGGTCAACCCCATCGTCTTCGTCTCGCAGGCCGTGCTTCTGCTCCCCGTCATCACCGAACCGTTGTGGGCCGCCGCCTGGGCAGTGTGCATCATCTTCTGGACCTATTGCCTCGTCAAGGGGCGTTCGCTCGACCGTCGAAAGGGAAACTCGTGACCGACATCCAAGACACTCTCGTCCTCATCAAACCGGACGGGACGGAACGCAACCTCGTCGGCGAGATTCTGCGCCGAATTGAAGCGAAGGGATACGAGATCGTCGACCTCCGCATGCTCACACCCGACCGCGCACTCCTCACGAAGCACTACGAGGAGCACGAGGGGAAGCCGTTCTTTGAGCCGCTCGTCGAGTTCATGTCGAGCGGTCCGGTCGTCGCCGCGCGGGTGCGTGGCCACCGCGTGATCGAGGGATTTCGTTCGCTCGCGGGCACGACCGACCCCACGACCGCAGCCCCCGGTTCCATTCGCGGCGATCTCGCCCGCGACTGGGGTCTCAAGGTTCAAAAGAACCTCGTCCACGGAAGCGACTCGCCCGAGTCGGCCGCGCGCGAGCTTGCGCTCTGGTTCTAGCCGTTCAGTAGCGTCGGCAACAGCATCGGGAAGTGCTCGATGATCGCGATCGCGATGCCGCCCAGATTGAGCACGGGCATGAACCACGCGTAGGGGAGAACGCGCTCACCGAATCGAGCGAGCTTCGCGCTGTCGAAGAGCAGCTTTTCGCGGAAGAGCCACGGAAGCACGATCCACATCATGATTGTCTGAGTTGCCCACGTGAGCATGCAGTAGAGGCAGAGGAAGCCGATCTCGTAGACCGCCTGGACGAAGAGCCACATGAGGAAGCCCCAGGCCGCGACCATTCCGAGGGCGAAGATTCGCCACCACCAGCGCTGGAACGAAGCTCCCGAGAGCAGCGCAGCACCCGTCGCGGCGACGACGGACCAGCCGGAAATGCCCCAGAAGTAGTTGGGGACCGTGAAGAATGCGTGTGCCTCGTCCGACTGCATGACGTTGCCGCAGGAGAAGAACGGGTTGATGTTGCACGACGGTTCTTGTCCGTCCTTGAGCAACCAGAACCCCTCGGTCGCGAGCGTGATTGAGCCCCAAACCGAGATGAGTCCGAAGACGAGCAGGAAGACACCGAACACGACGCGGCCGCGAGGGGAAAGGTTCACCCCTTCATTATCGCCCGAAGATTCCAGGAGTCGAACACCGGGTTCGATGTCTCCGCGTCCTGTGCGAGTGCCACAGTCGGGTATGATGGGGAACGCGCATAACAGCGCACCGATTTTCCGGACTTACCGGGCACCGAATCAGCTTTGATTCATGCGGATAGTCAGCTCCGCGCGTGGTGACAGCACGCAGATTGCGTCACTCGATGCAATCCCACAATTTTTGAGGCTTTTGCCTCACCTAATTCGATTTCTCCAGAAATCGACGAGAGGTGCACCAGAAAATGGTGGATAACGAAGAATTTGACGTCAACGGATACGTTGCCAGCCCGTTCGATGCTCCCGCTAGGCGCGTGACCGCCCCCGTTGCGGTCGCCGAGGCTCCCGCAGACGAGACCGTTGCCGAACCGGTGGACGCGCCCGACGAACCGGCCAACCCCGCGTTTGAGCCGATCGTGCTCGAGTCGCCCATGGCCCTGGTTTTCCGTGCACCCGACCCCGCTCTCGTTCCGCCGCGCCCCATGGGCCGCATGGAGGAGGACGACCGCCAGGTTCGTCGTCGTTCGCGCGGGAATCGCGCGGAACGCTCCGAGCGCGTTGAACGGGTGTTCATCGAGCCCGAACAAATCACCGAACCGCAGCGCATCAAGGGGTCGACCCGAATCGAAGCGAAGCGCCAGCGTCGTCGTGACTCGCGCGAGATCGGCCGTCGCCGTCCCGTCGTCACGGAAACCGAATTCCTCGCCCGACGCGAGAGCGTCGACCGCAAGATGATCGTTCGCACCAAGGACGGCCGCATCCAGATTGGTGTGCTCGAGGACAACGTTCTCGTCGAGCACTATGTCGCACGTTCGTCTGAGTCGAGCATCATCGGCAACGTCTACATCGGTAAGGTCCAAAACGTTCTCCCCTCGATGGAGGCGGCGTTCGTCGACATCGGACGCGGGCGCAACGCTGTTCTCTATTCCGGCGAAGTCGACTGGGATGCCGCGGCGGGTGATGACGGTGCCGCCAACCAGCCGCGCCGAATCGAATCGGCACTCAAATCGGGCGACCAGGTTCTCGTTCAGGTCACCAAAGACCCGGTGGGACATAAGGGTGCGCGCCTGACGAGCCAGGTTTCGCTCCCCGGTCGTTACGTCGTGTACGTGCCGAGCGGCTCGATCAACGGCATCTCGCGCAAACTCCCCGAATCGGAGCGTGCACGCCTCAAGAAGATTCTGTCGTCGGTGCTCCCCGAAAGCGCGGGCGTCATCGTGCGCACCGCCGCGGAAGGCGCGACCGAGGAACAGCTCACGCTCGACGTCGAACGCCTCACCGCTCAGTGGGATGCGATCCAGAAGAAGGTGTCGTCGGGGAACGCCCCGCAGCTCCTACACTCGGAACCCGACCTGCTCGTCAAGATCATTCGTGACGTGTTCAACGAAGACTTCCAGAACATCGTCATTCACGGAGACGAAGCACGCGTCGTCATCGAGGACTACCTCCAGCAGGTTGCCCCCGACCTCATCGAGCGCGTCATCGTCCACAACGACGGAACTGACCCGTTCGACACGTATCGAATCAATGAGCAGATCATCAAGGCGCTCGACCGCAAGGTCTGGCTGCCTTCCGGTGGTTCGCTCGTCATCGACCGCACCGAGGCGATGACCGTCATCGACGTCAACACCGGGAAGTTTGTCGGCTCCGGTGGCAACCTCGAGGAGACCGTCACCAAGAACAACCTCGAGGCCGCCGAAGAGATCGTTCGTCAGTTGCGCTTGCGGGACATCGGCGGAATCGTTGTCATCGACTTCATCGACATGGTGCTCGAGAACAACCGCGATCTCGTCCAGCGACGACTCATCGAGTGCCTCTCGCGTGACCGAACAAAGCATCAGGTTGCTGAGATCACCAGCCTCGGACTCGTCCAGATGACCCGAAAGAAGCTCGGTCTCGGGCTTCTCGAGACGTTCGGCGAGGCGTGTGAGTACTGTGCCGGTCGAGGTCTCATCGTTCACCACGAGCCCGTCGCCAAGGCGCGCGCCGAAAACGCACCCGAGCAGGGTTCGTCCCGTCGCGGTCGTGGCGGGAAGCAAGCCGCGGCGAAACAGGCAGCCACCTCGCACAGCGGAACCCACGAGATCACCGACAGCGCGCGCAACGCCCTGGCCGCGATCGCGACGGCGACCGTACAGGCCGATGACACTCCCGCACCCGTGGCGGCGAAACCCATCGCCGATCTCGACTCACTCCTCGACGCGCTTCCCGAGGCGCCTCCGGCAGGGGAGCGTGTTGCTCGCAAGCCCCGCCGCGCAACGAAAAAGGCGACCGGAGAGAAGTAACTCATCGGGGGCGCTGGATTTGCCTCCACCGAGTTTCTCGGCTATTCTTGACGTTTGGTGCGTCATGCCTCGTTTCGCGGCACGCACAAGGTTTTTCGAAAGGACATCACCGTGGTTTACGCAATCGTGCGCGCCGGAGGGCGACAGGAGAAGGTCGAAGTTGGCACCATTCTCACGGTCGACCGCATCCAGGCCGATGACAAGGGCACCATCTCGCTCGCTCCCGTTCTCCTCGTCGACGGAGACAAGGTCGAGTCGAACGCCGCAGTGCTCTCCAAGGTGACGGTCACCGCTGAAATCCTCGAGGACCTCCGCGGACCGAAGATCATCATTCACAAGTTCAAGAACAAGACCGGGTACCACAAGCGTCAGGGTTTCCGCGCTGACCTCACCCGCGTCAAGGTCACCAGCATCAAGTAAGTCCAGGGAGAACACCGACAATGGCACACAAAAAGGGAGCGTCGTCCACTCGTAACGGACGCGACTCAAACCCCCAGTACCTCGGCGTCAAGCGCTTCGGCGGCCAGGTCGTCAAGGCCGGCGAAATCATCGTCCGCCAGCGCGGCACCCACTTCCACCCCGGCGCCGGCGTCGGTCGTGGTGGTGACGACACGCTCTTCGCTCTCATCGCGGGAGCCGTTCAGTTCGGCGCGAAGGGCGGCCGCAAGGTCGTCAACATCGTCGAGAACGCCTAAGTTTTCAACGTCGGCGGGGCGGGCTTCGGCCCGCCTTGTCGCATTTTCAGCCCCGGGAGGTGACACATGGTCTCGTTCGTCGATGAAGTAACCGTGCACCTTCGTGCCGGGCACGGCGGTAACGGTTGCGTCTCGGTCCGTCGCGAAAAGTTCAAACCCCTCGCCGGCCCCGACGGCGGCAACGGCGGCAACGGCGGCGACATCGTCCTCGTTTCCGACCCTCAGGTCACCACCCTCCTCGACTTCCACTACCGACCGCACCGTTCCAGTGAGAACGGTGGGTTCGGAATGGGCGACCATCGCAGCGGGCACAAGGGCGAAGCGCTCGTGCTCCCCGTTCCCGTCGGCACTGTCGTCAAAGATGTCGAGGGCGTACAGATTGTCGACCTCGATCAACCGGGGATGGAATTCGTCGTCGCGCCTGGAGGTCAGGGCGGACTCGGCAATGCGGCACTCGCCTCGCTCAAGCGCAAGGCGCCCGGATTCGCCCTTCTCGGAACCATGGGATTCGAGGGCGACATCGTCCTTGAGCTCAAAACCGTCGCCGATGTCGCCCTTGTGGGCTACCCCTCCGCGGGGAAGTCGTCGCTCGTCGCTGCGGTGTCCGCCGCGAAGCCGAAGATCGCCGATTACCCCTTCACCACGCTTCACCCCAACCTCGGCGTCGTCGATGTCGAACAGTATCGATACACAATCGCCGATGTGCCCGGTCTCATCGAAGGGGCATCCGAGGGGAAGGGCCTCGGCCTCGACTTCCTCCGTCACGTCGAGCGCTGTCGTGTCCTCGTGCACGTCATCGACTGCGCGACGCTCGACCCGGGCCGTGACCCGATATCGGACTATGAGGTCATTCTCGCCGAGCTCGCTGCCTACCCCGTTCCCGAGGGCGCGACGCCGCTGATCGAGCGCCCGCAGGTGGCCGTTCTCAACAAGGTCGACGTTCCCGAAGCGGCCGAACTCGCCGAGTTCGTGCGCGCCGAATTCGAAGCGAAGGGACTCGAGGTGTTCGCGGTGTCGACCGCCACGCACCAGGGACTTCGCGAGTTCACCCTCCGAATCGGCCAGATCGTCGGTGCCGAACGCGCCGAGCGCGACGCGGCCGTCGAGCGTGAGCGAATTGTCATCCGCCCGCGCCCGGTCAGGGAGAACGAGATCACGGTTCTCGTCGAACATCGCGGTGACGACATCACCTACCGCGTTCGCGGCGCGAAACCCGAGCGATGGGTTCAGCAAACCGACTTCAACAACGACGAAGCGGTCGGGTACCTCAGCGATCGACTTGCGAAGATTGACCTCGACGACCACCTCTACAAGGCCGGTGCGGTGCCCGGCGCGACGGTGTACATCGGGGAGGGCGACCGATTCGCCTTCGATTGGGAGCCGACTCTCACCAGCGTTGCCGAGCTCATGACGAGCCCGCGCGGAACCGATTCGCGCCTCGACCTCAACAACCGTGCGACCCGTGTGCAAAAACGCCAGTCGTACAAGGAAAGAATGGACGCTAAGACCGCGGCACGCGACGAGCTTGAGCGTGAACGGGCGGCAGGGCTCTGGAGTGACGAGGAGAGCAGTGGCAAGTCGGAGTGAAGTCGCCGCGGCGAAGCGAATAGTCGTGAAAGTCGGATCGTCGTCGATCAGCGGTGACAACGTCGGCCAGTTGACGACGATTGTCAACGCCCTTGCCGCCGCACACGGCCGCGGTGTCGAAGCGATTCTCGTGTCGTCGGGCGCGATTGCCACCGCCCTGCCACACTTCGGGCTCGAGGCCCGCCCCACCCACGACCTCGTTACCGAGCAGGCGGCGGCGGCCGTCGGTCAGACGATGCTCATGGTCCGATACCAAGACGCACTCGATGCGTTCGGAATTGTCGCCGCTCAGGTGCTGCTCACCGCGGGCGACCTTGAACAGCAGAACACTCGAGCGAACGCGCGCGCGGCGATGGAGAAGCTGCTCAGCCTCCGCTTCCTACCGATCGTCAACGAGAACGACACCGTGGCCACGAGCGAAATTCGATTCGGGGATAACGACCGCTTGGCGGCACTGGTTGCAGAACTCGTCGACGCCGATTTGCTGGTGTTGCTCAGCGATGTTGACGCGCTGTATTCGCGCCCGCCGGGAGAACCCGATGCGGAGCCCATTGAATTTGTCACCTACGGGGACGACCTCGCGGGCGTTCAGATCGGCGATGTCGTTCCGGGCGTCGGCACCGGAGGTGCAGAGACCAAGGTGGGCGCCGCCATTCACGCGACGCACGCGGGTGTTCCCGTCATCCTCACCTCGGCGGCGAATGTTGGCCCGGCACTCGCTGGCGAGCCCGTCGGAACCTGGTTTGAGGCCGCGGGGCGCACCTAAACTGGCACCATGACCGACCGCTTCCTCGCCATTCTCGAGAATGCTCGCACCGCATCGGTCGAACTCGCGCGCACCTCGACCACGGTCAAAAACGCTGCTCTTAACGCGGTGGCCGCCGCACTCATCGCGAATTCCGATCGAATTGTTGCAGCGAACGCGGACGACCTCGCTCGGGGCAAGTCGAACGGTCTAGACGACGGGCTCCTCGACCGACTCCGTCTTTCGCCAGCTCGCGTCACCTCGCTGGCGGATGCGGTGCGTGACATTATCGCGCTGCCCGACCCGATTGGCGAAGTTTTGCGAGGGAGTACGCTCCCCAACGGTCTCCAACTGAGCCAGGTTCGTGTTCCGTTCGGGGTCGTCGGTGCGATTTATGAAGCACGACCCAATGTGACCGTCGACCTCGCCGCGATCCTCATCAAGAGCGGCAACGTCGCTGTGCTTCGTGGCGGGAGCGCAGCGGAGTCGTCGAACGCGGTGCTGGTCGACGTGATCGGAGACGCTCTCGAAGCCAGCGGACTTCCGCGCGCCGCGGTGCAGTCAATCGATGAATTCGGTCGTGACGGAGCCCAGCGACTCATGAACGCGCGCGGATACGTTGACGTGCTGGTGCCTAGGGGGAGCGCGGCGCTCATCTCGGCTGTCGTCTCCGATTCGAGTGTTCCCGTCATCGAAACGGGCGCCGGGGTTGTACACATCTTTCTCGATGAATCGGCCGACCTCGACATGGCGAACGACATCGTTCACAACGCGAAGACTCAACGCGTCGGTGTGTGCAACGCGCTCGAAGCCCTTCTCGTGCACCGCGACGCGGCGGAGCGGCTTCTCCCCGAAATCCTTGCTCGGCTCGACGAATCCGGCGTCACGATTCACGCCGACGACCGAACTCACGCGATATTTCCGAAATCCGTGAGCGCGACCGAGGCCGATTGGGGTCACGAATACTTGTCGATGGATCTCGCCGTGAAGATTGTCGATTCGCTCGACGACGCTATCGAGCACATCCGCCGATACTCCACCCATCACACCGATTCGATCATCACCAACGACATGGCCAACGCCGAACGGTTTCTCGCCGACGTCGATTCCGCGGTCGTCATGGTCAATGCCTCCAGCCGCTTCACGGACGGTGGAGAATTCGGTTTCGGCGCTGAGGTGGGCATTTCGACCCAAAAGCTGCATGCGCGCGGCCCGATGGGGCTCCCCGAATTGACGAGCACGAAGTGGATTGTGCGCGGAAATGGGCAGTGGCGCAGGTAGTCTTAGAGGCATCAAGCCTGTAGTTGGGAGCACACTGTGAACACCGTCATTCGCGCCGCCGAGGAGCTCGCGCCCCTCGTCTTCCCGCCGATCGTGTGGGCGGGGATTTTCGCCACCGGGTTCATCGCCCTCGCCGTTGTCGTTCTCGCAAACCGCGACGTCGCTCACCGTAACCCGCACCGCAGCAGCGGGAAGAACGCGCACTAGGGCTCTCGGTGACGGGAGCGACCGCCCGACGCCGCATTGGCGTGATGGGTGGAACGTTCGACCCGATTCACCACGGCCACCTCGTCGCTGCGAGCGAGGTTGCGACGCACTTCGCGCTCGACGAGGTCATCTTCGTTCCCACCGGCGAGCCGTACCTCAAACGCGTCGTCACGGAGGGGGAGCACCGCTACCTCATGACCGTCATCGCGACGGCATCGAACCCGCGCTTCACTGTGTCGCGGGTGGACATCGACCGCGTCGGACCGACCTACACCGTCGACACACTTCGCGATCTTCGTCGCCATTATCCCGACGCCGACCTGTACTTCATTTCGGGTGCCGACGCGATTGCTCAAATTCTGGAGTGGAAAGACATCGACCAGGCCTGGGAATTCGCCCACTTCGTCGCGGTCACCCGTCCGGGCCACACGCTCTCGCTCACGGGCCTACCCGCGGAGCACGTCAGCCACCTCGAAATCCCTGCGCTGGCGATTTCGTCCACCGACTGTCGCGCCCGGGTCAACTCGGGTTCACCCGTGTGGTATCTCGTGCCTGACGGCGTCGTTCAGTACATCGCCAAGCACTCGTTGTATCGTGAGTCCACATGAGCGACCTGACAAACTCCCTGCCGAGTCGCCGCGCACAACGGGAAGCGCGCGAAGCGGCGGAACGCGCTCAAACGGCACCCTCGACCTTTTCGATGCCCGCCCCCGAACAGTCGATGTCGCCGACGGGGGAATTGCCGTCCCGCCGCTCGCTCCGCCGAACCGGGGCGATTGTAGAAACCGAAATGCCCACGACGTCAACCGACTGGACGCCGAACGCGCTGGGCGCACCGACCGTCGGCACGAGCGGAATTGCGGTCACGACCCTCCACGTGGAAACATTCCCGACCGGCGAAATCACCGGGCCGATTGACGGGACCGGAGAAATTCTCCTCACCGGACCCATCCAGATCGTCGATTTTCCCGTGGAACGCATTCCCCGAGGGCCGATCGATGCGAGTGCGGAATCGCACCAGCCCGGCATTCCCCGTCGTGCAACCGAAGCCCTCTCCATCATCGGTCGCGCGGCGCCAATCGACGAAAAGCGCCGAATTCCCTCCGTCGGCCAAGGAATTTCCGCCGGATTCGCCGCATTTCTCGGACTCCTCGTCGTCGCACTCGTCGTCGTTGCCATCGTCACCAAACTCATCTAAGGAATTTCGTGCCCGCCACTCAAGAATCCATCGACCTCGTCGCCCTTATCGCCAGCGCGGCAGACGAGAAGCAAGGATCCGACATCGTCGCACTCGACGTCAGCGGACCTCTCGGAATAGTTGACGCCTTCGTCATTGTCACGGGCCTCAACGAGCGAAACGTTCAGGCGATCGCCGACGAAATCGAAGACACGCTTCTCGCAGCAGGGCGCAAGGCACTACGACGTGAAGGACGCGACCTTGGTCGGTGGATCCTCCTCGACTACGGCGACGTCGTAGCGCACATCTTCCACGAAGAAGAACGCCTCTTCTACGGTCTCGAACGACTCTGGCATGACTGCCCCGTCATCCCCGTCACGGTCCACTCCACGCCCAAATAGCGTGATTTGTATCGGGGTACACAGACTAGTAATCTGAACGAGTTGCCCTCAGGGGCGACATGGGCCTGTGGCGCAGCTGGTAGCGCACCTGCATGGCATGCAGGGGGTCAGGGGTTCGAGTCCCCTCAGGTCCACTCTTAGACAGCGGTACAGCGTGCCAAACATGGCAGTCCACTGGACTGCCATGCCCCGCAGGTCCACTCTTAGACAGCGGTACAGCGTGCCAAACATGGCAGTCCACTGGACTGCCATGCCCCTCAGGTCCACTCTTAGAGAAAACGTGTTGGCTGCCCCCAACGAATTCGCTTCGCTGCGCTCAGACGCGAGAGTCCGCAGGACTCTCGCGCCCTCAGGTCCATTCTTAGAGAAAACGTGTTGGCTGCCCCCAACGAATTCGCTGCGCTGCGCTCAGCCGCCATGGTCGGAAGCGATCGCGATCGTCATGGTTTTTGCCCAAACGCGGGTAACGTTTTGCGCTTGCGTGAAAAACCTAATGTCCTTACAAATAAAGGGTGAAAGCGTTTCCAAAACGTTACCGAAACCCCTTACGAAAAGGTGTCGGCTGTCTTAGATTGGAGAAGCAGCGTGCTCAATCGTGACCGCTGTAACACTTGAAAGGACAAGTAATGAAGAAAGCGATTCGCTTTTCGGTAGCAGCCGCCGCGGTTGCCGCTACCGGTCTTGCCCTCACCGGATGTGCCGCTTCGGCGCCCGCCGGTGACGGTGAAGTCACCATCTTCGGTGGATACGGTGAGGCCCAGACCGCTGCGTTCCAGGCTGAGCTCGACGAATGGTCGAAGACCAGCGGAGTTAAGGTCACCTTCACCTCGCTCGCCTCGTTCGACACCGACATTCAGGCCAAGATCGCCGCTGGCGACACCCCTGACATCGGAATGTGGCCCCAGCCTGGTGGTCTCAAGAAGCAGGCTGACGCCGGCGTTCTTGTCCCGCTTGACTCGGTGACCGGCTTCGACATCGCCGCCGCCACCAGCACGCTCGTTCCTGGTTGGGACACGCTCAACGTCGCTGCTGACGGAAAGCTTTACGGTCTCCCCGTCTCGGCCAACGTGAAGACCCTCGTCTTCTACAACCCCGAAGCGTTCACCGCTGCGGGCTACACGGTCCCCACGACCGACGCCGAGCTCACCGCTCTCATCGACCAGATCAAGGCTGACGGTTCGGGCTACCCGTTCTGCGCCGGCATCGAGTCGGGTGGCGCGACCGGTTGGGCCTTCACTGACTGGCTCGAGCAGTACGTCCTCGACTACAACGGAACCGAGGTCTACAACAAGTGGATCACCGGTGACGTCACCTTCGATTCGCCTGAGGTTACCAAGGCTGTTGACAAGGTTGCTTCGCTCCTCCTCACCGACGGAAACGTCAACGGTGGTGGCGCAGCGATGTCGACCGACGGCTTCGGAAACACCGCCCCTCTCTTCGAGACCGGTGGACAGGCTGCTGGCCAGTGCTTCATGATCCGTCAGGGTTCGTTCATCACGGACTTCTTCCCCGACGCGATCAAGGCTGAGGTCGCCGCTGGTGACTTCACCCACGTCGGTGTCTTCCCGCTCCCCGCTCCGTCGGACGGCGCTGGCGCTGGTGTCCTCGGTGGTGGAGACTCGTTCGGTGTCTTCGCCGACCACATCGACGCTGACGTTGCCAAGGTCGCTCAGTTCATCGCTTCGGACCAGGTCGGAACCGTCATGGCCGGCAAGTCGAGCTTCGTCTCGCCTCACGCCACCTTCGACAACTCGCTCTACCCGAACGAGCTGACTCAGGCTGTTGGTAAGACGATGGCTGACGCCGCGTTCTTCGGATTCGACGCATCTGACCAGATGCCGACCGAGGTCAACGCCGAGTTCTGGGCTGCCGGAACCGAGTACATCGCCGGAAAGATCGACTGGGCAACTGCTGCCGGTCGCATCCAGGCCAAGTACTAAACCGCTCCCACGAACTAGTTAGTTCGCAGAAGCACAACTGCGGGGGGAGTCGAAAGGCTCCCCCCGTAGTATTCTCACAACCAGATTTACTAAAACACAACGATGGAGTTGGCTCATGATCTCCGACATTCTCTTTGGTCTGGCATCGATCGTCATCGGAATCGGAGCGAGTTACGGCCTCTATTGGCTCCTCGATCAACTGGTCAACCGGCTCCCCGAGAAACTCCAAAAAGCACTGCGTGCGTGGGCATATTTGCTCCCCGCGATGACCCTTCTCGTGCTCATCCTTCTCGTCCCGCTCCTTCTCACCTTCCTCTACGCGTTCATGAACGATTCGCAACGAGGTTTCGTGGGCTTCGACAACTTCGTCGACCTGTTCACTGACCCGGTCTTCATCGACGTCCTCATCAACAATTTCCTCTGGATCGCATTCGTTCCCGCGTTCACCGTTGCAGCGGGACTAATGTTCGCGAGCCTCACCAACAACGTCGGTCCTCGTCGCGAGAAAATCTTCAAATCTCTAATCTTCATGCCGATGGCGATCTCGTTCGTGTCGGCCGCGACCATCTGGCGGTTCATGTACGCGAACGTTCCGCCAGGCCGACCCGAAATCGGCCTGTTCAACGCGATTGTGAAGCTCTTCGGCGGCGAGCCCCAAGCATGGCTTCAGCTGACCGACTGGCGTGTCAACTCACTCTTGCTCATGATCATCATCGTGTGGCTGCAGACCGGTTTCTCCATGGTGCTCATCTCGTCGGCCATCAAGTCCGTTCCGGAAGAGACCATCGAGGCGGCCCGCGTCGACGGCGCGTCGAGCCTCCAACTCTTCTGGCGAATCGTATTCCCGCAAATCTGGGGAACGGTGATGTCGGTGTTCATCACCACGGTCATCATGGTCATGAAAATCTTCGACATCGTCCTCGCGATGACGGGTGGTCAGTTCCAGACCTCCGTGCTCGGTTACATGTTCTACCAAGAGTTCTTCCTCAATGGCAACACGGGTAAGGCGTCAGCGATCGTCGCGGTGCTCACGTTGCTCATCATTCCGCTCATGATCGTCCAGGTCGTGTCGTTCCGCCGTCAGGAGGCCATGCGATGAGCAAGCTCACAGCCAAGATGTCGAACTTCCGCTGGGGTTCGACACTCCTCCTCATCGTCGTGGTGGGAATCTGGTCGGTCCCCACCATCTCGTTGTTGCTCACGTCGTTCCGCGGGCGCGACCTCGCCAACGCTTCCCCGTGGTGGGAGGTGTTCCTCGACCCACTCAACCAAGACTGGACTTTTGCGGCTTACGAGAAATCACTCAACCTCAACGGGCTCGGTTCGGCGTTCATCAACACGCTCGTCGTGACCGTGCCGGCGACGGTCCTGCCGATCATGGCGGCGGCGTTCGCCGCATTCGCCTTCACTTTCCTACAGTTCAAGGGGCGCGAAATCTACTTCGCGGGGATCGTCGCGTTGATGGTCATCCCGCTTCAGGCGGCGCTGATTCCCGTTCTTCGCGGCCTGGTGGCCATCAAGCAGGCGACTGGGTTCTCGCTCATCGGGAACTTCGCGGGAACGTGGCTGCTTCACTCGGCGTTCGCGCTCCCACTGGCGATTTACATCCTGCGCAACTACATGATGACGTTGCCCAACGCGCTCATCGAAGCCGCCCGCATCGACGGTGCATCGTGGTGGCAGATCTTCTGGCGTCTCGTCATGCCGATGTCGGTGCCCGCGCTCGCATCGTTCGCCATTTTCCAGTTCCTGTGGGTGTGGAACGACTACCTCATCGCGTTCATCTTCGTTGGTACCAAAAACCCCGTCATGACCTACCAGGTGCTTCGCCTGCTTGGGCAGTACGGTGACGGTTGGCAGAACGTCGCCGCCGCATCCTTCATCTCGATGATGGTGCCGTTGATTGTGTTCTTCGCGCTTCAGCGTTACTTCGTGCGCGGTCTCACCGCCGGCGCGGTCAAGTAACGCCCCAAACGAATTCGGCCTCGGCTCCACAGGGGAGCCGAGGCCGAATTGTTGAGTTGCGGGTTTAGAAGCCGACGACCGCGGAGAGCGAGTACGCGCCGGGGCCCGTGATCGCAATTCCGATTGCGCCGAGTGCGATGAGCACGGGGAACTCCCAACCACCGTTGGTGTTGAAGAAGCCCTTACCCTTGTGTGCCGTGGCGATCGCACCGAGCATGACGATGGCGACGCCTGCAGCAGCAATCGGGGTGAGGAAGCCGAGGGCGACCCCGAGGCCACCGAAGAATTCGCCGATGCCGGCGAAGAGGGCAATGAGCGCTCCGTTCTTGGCGCCCATCGAGTCGAGCCAAGCGCCCGTACCCTTGACGCCGTGCCCGCCGAACCAGCCGAAGAGCTTCTGCGCACCGTGAGGGGCGATGATGAGTCCGACGGCGAGGCGAAGGACGAGGAGACCGAGGTCGATGTTTTCCATGATGAAACTTTCTGTCGTCGATATACTTACTTTTCGTAAGTAACTTACCCAACGTACAGTACACTCAGAGATAACGCAAACGGGAGGTGGGCATGTCAGAGCGCGTCGAAGTAGCCACAGAGGTTTGTGCCGAACTTCACGAATCCGTGGAGCTGATCGGCAAGCGGTGGACCGGCGCGATAATCTCGGTAATGCTCTCCGGAGCGAACCACGCGTGCGACATTCGCAATGCGATTCCCGGCCTTTCGGATCGACTCCTCACCGAACGCCTTCGCGAGCTCGAAGCCGCAGCTATCGTGCAACGCGACGTCACCGATGCGCGCCCGCCGATTGTCGAATACGCGCTCACTCCGAAGGGAGTAGCGCTCGCGCCCGTTCTCGATGCACTCTCGGCGTGGGGAAAGTCCTGGAAATAGGCGCAGAGTAAAAACTCTAAGAGTAGAGTAATTACGGATTTACGAAGGAGTCAGCATGTCCGGTTTTTCTACCGCAGAAGACGTCATGGGCTTCGACGCCCTGTTCTCGAAGGACGAACTCGCGTGGCGCGATAAGGCGCGAAAGTTCTCGCTCGAGCGCATTCAGCCGCAGATCGACGAAGATTTCGAGATTCAGCGCCTTCGCACGGAGCTCATCGGCGAGATGGGCGACCTCGGCATGTTGGGCATGCACATCAAGGGTTACGGATGCGCGGGCGCATCCGCGGTGTCCTACGGTCTCGTGTGTTACGAGCTCGAAGCGGTCGACACCTCGTGGCGCACGCACGTCAGTGTTCTCGGTTCGCTCGCCATGTCAGCGATCGCGAAGTTCGGCTCCGAAGAGCAAAAGCAGGAGTACCTGCCCGCCTCCGCCCGCGGTGAAATGGCCGGATGTTTCGGTTTGACGGAGCCGCATGGTGGTTCTGACCCGTCGAACATGTTGACCACGGCGGTCAAGGACGGTGACCACTGGGTCATCAACGGTGCGAAACGTTGGATCGGAATCGCGAACATCGCCGATTACGCCATCATCTGGGCGCAGACCGCCGACGGCGTCCGGGGCTTCATCGTCCCGACGGACACCCCCGGATTCACGGCGACGCCGATTTCGAACAAGTTGTCGATGCGCGCCTCGATTCAGTGTGACATCCACCTCGACAACGTCCGAATCCTCGAGTCGCTTCGCTTGCCGACCGCCGAAGGGCTCGGCGCTCCGTTCAAGTGCCTCACCGAAGCGCGTTACGGCATCATCTGGGGTGTTATGGGTGCGGCTCGCGCGTCCATCGACGTTGCGGTCAAGTTCTCACAAGAGCGAATCCTGTTCGGTAAGCCTCTCGCCGCGACTCAAATCACGCAGACCAAACTCGCCGATTGCTTCCTCGAATTCGAGAAGGGTGTGCTGTTGTCGCACCACATTGGCAAGTTGAAGGATTCTGGCACGCTCACGCACGAGCAAATCTCGGTCGGCAAGTTGAACAACGTCCGCGAAGCGGTTGGAATCGTGTCGACGGTACGTTCCATCCTCGGTGGCGACGGCGTGACGGCAGATTACCCAATCATGCGTCACATGATGAACCTCGAATCCGTGCGCACCTACGAGGGAACCGACGAGGTTCACGCGCTCGTTGTCGGTCGTGCGTTGACGGGCGAGGACGCGTTCCGCTAGCCCGCGACCACACCGTCTTAGCGGAATACAATCGGGGTATGCCCCGATCGTCGAAAGTTCTTGCGTCCGTTTCTGCGCTCGCCATCACCTTTTCCGTGTTCGTTGCTCCACCCGCTCACGCCACCGTGACTCACGCTCTAGCGCTGAGCACTCGCATTGACATCGGAATCACGCAAGCCAATCATGTGCGATTCGACCCGTCTGGACGAGCATGGATTTGGGCTGATGGATTCGGTTCCGAAGAAGTAAAGGTTTATGTCGACGAGTTGGGAACGTGGAGCGAAGCTTTCGCGGTCAATGACTCGAAGCTCAAAATTATCGATCTCGATTTTGCGACGAACGGCACCATGTACTCAATTTCTAGCCGCAATTCAAAAATCGGCGTCACGACGTTCACCAATCTCGGTTCCATCAAAACGACCAAATTCTTCTCCGTCAAAAATTCCCGTGGCGCCCGTGCCGTTGCGGTGAGCCCGACGAATCACCTCTACGTTCTCTCGTCCACTCGAATCCAAGAATTTCGGCTCCCGCTGAAGAAGAGAGCCAATAAGCCGATTCGCACCATTTCCGATTCGCTTGGCTGGGGCACCTGGCCCGTGATGGTTGCCGACGCAGCGGATTATGTGCACATCGGGAATCGGGCATCCCATAACTTGATCGTTGGATACTCGTCCGACACGTCAGGCACTTCGGATTGGTCACGACAATTGGGAATCAACACGTCGTGGGACGCAGAGCAACTCACTAACGGATTGGCGACGTGGTCCGACGGTCGACTCGCTAGCCTACAAGGATTCGGAGCGAGTGGCGGAGTGGCGGTGTGGGCAAACGCGACAAACGGAAACCCCGTTGACCCTGAACTTTGGTACAGCTACAACCTGCCGGGTGTCAATGCGTTAGATTTCGACATCAGCGCATCCGGAAACATCGGAATTCTCGGCTGGGGAGGATCGCTCTCCTTTTACACCGCGCCCGTCTGCGGGCTCCCGCGGGGTCCGCGCTGCTGACCTGTCACAAAATCATTTCAAAGTTAGTATGTTTTCATGAAACGAGTTCTCGCGGTAGCGGTCGCGTTCCTGGTCGCGCTCGGTGTAGTTGGTACCCCCGCCACGGCGGCGACGGTCACCCCCTCGGTCACGTCAAGCATCGATTGGATGGGGGGCGACGTCTACAACGTTCAGTTCGGCGCAGACGGACGACTGTGGGCGTGGAACTGGGGTTACTCTCCGGAACTCGGCTTCGGGCCCCAGCTGAATGTCTTTGACAAGAACGATTTGGGTGATTGGGAACATTCCTACAGGTTGACGCGCAGGAATTTCGACCCCACCACCGTGCGCTTCGACGACAGCAACCGCATGTACGTGACGAACACCCATTACGGCACCAGCGAACTCCTCATCGTCTCGTTCAAAATCGACGGCACGGTGAAGAAGGTCTCCAAGCTCAAATTCAAGAAAAACGATCGGCCGTTGGACGCCTACCCGACGGGTGCGGGACGCATCTTTCTCCAGTTCGACAACCGAATCGCGGAGTACAAACTGCCACTCACCCGGAAGTCCAAGCCCGTGCGTACTATCGTGACTCCGATCGAGTCCTGGTCGCGAATGATCGCGGGAGACGACCGAACCGTCTACGTGACCCAAGGGTCGACAGCCGGCGGTGGTGTCGACGTGTTCACACCGCTGCAAAGCGGCACGGTCACACCGGCGCGCTCGTTCACAATCTCGTCGGAATACAGCACGGGCTACCCGACCGACATTTCGTTCACCGCCGACGGCAAGCTCGCGGTGTGTGCGGAATACCAGGGTGTCGGCATCTTCCCCTTGGACGAATCGGGCGACAATCAGGCTCCGGCGACGTGGTACCCCTCGTCGTCCATCGCGACAAACCATTTGATGGGATTCGATTTCGACGACAGCGGGGTCCTAGTGGTGGCCGACATGGGTGCCGCGAGGTCAATCAAGTGGTATCTCGAATAGCCACACCGCGCGGCTGAATTCATGACTTTGTCCCATGACTCTCGCTGGCCTCGGGCCGGTGACTGGCACGCGCCCGACGGGGCCGTCGACTTCGGAATCATCGGCATCCCGACCTATTCGACGTCGATTACCCCGGGCAACGCGAACGAGACTCCCGCGGCGATACGCGCGGCCATACCGCGCTATTCCGAGGCGTTCGTGTCGGGTGGCGAGATACACACCGCCGCTCGACTGATCAGGCACGACTTCGGTGACGTGGACAACCCCGACGGTGACGAGGCGGGCGCGATTCGGGTGCTCAGCGCTGCAGCAGCGCGAACGCGACTTCTCGTCGCTCTCGGTGGCGACAACGCGCTCACCGTTCCCGTCGCGCTGGGAGCGTGGGGCGACAACATCACGACGGCGGGTCTCATCACGGTGGACGCCCACCTCGATGTGCGCGACGGCGTGAGCAACGGCTCGCCCGTCCGCCGACTTATTGAAGAATTCAATGTAGATCCTGCCCGTGTGGTGCAGGTGGGAATCGCGGACTTCGCCAACTCCACCGATTACCTGGCGCGGGTTCGCGATTGGGGAGTTACGGTCATTACCCGGGACGACGTCGCCGAACGCGGCGTCGACGCGGTCGTGCGGGAGGCTCTCGCCATCGCCGGCTCCGAGGGCGGACCGATTCACATCGACCTCGATATCGACGCCTGCGATCGCTCAGTCGCTCCCGCCTGCCCCGCGTCCCTCCCCGGTGGATTCAGCGCCTATGAGATGCGCCGTTTTGCACGACTGTTTGCGCGCGATGACCGAGTCGTCAGCATCGATCTCGCGGAGATTGACGCGGCCATGGATGCCCCCGACGGTCGAACCATTCGCCTCGCGGCGCTGTGTGTGCTCGACGCCCTCGCCGGACTAACTGAGCGTTAGGCCCAGACGGTTCGAACCAGATTCATCCCCGGCCGATAGGCGAGGTGGATGTGGTTCGGCGCATCGAGTTCGACCAGGTGAGCCCGAGATCCGACAGCGAGTTTTCCGATTCGTGTGTCGCCGAGTGACAGGGCGCCGCCCATCGTGGCCGACCACAACGCCTCGCGCGGAGTCATGCCCATCTCGCGCACAGCAATCGCGATGCAGAATGCCATCGACTGGGTGAACGACGAGCCAGGATTGCAGTTCGTTGCGAGTGCGACGGTGACTCCCGCGTCGAGTAGTCGCCGAGCGTCGGGATAGGGCTGTCGGGTCGAGAAGTCGGCGCCAGGAAGAAGGGTCAGAACCGCGTCGCTTCCAGCGAGCGCGGCGACGTCGTCGTCGGTGAGGTACGTGCCGTGGTCGACGCTGGCAACACCCTTTTCCAACGCCATCCGCACAGAGTCCGACGTTCCGAGTTGCGCGGCGTGAATGTGGGTGCGCAGTCCGCGCGCGCGAGCGGCCTGGAGAATCCGACGGCATTGATCGACGGTGAACGCCCCGTCCTCGCAGAACACGTCGACCGCTGAAACCTTCGGCGCGACGGCGTCGAGCATCGGCCCCTCGACGAGTTCGACGTACTCGTCCTCGCGCCCAACAAACTCGGCGGGAACTACGTGAGCGCCGAGGAATGTGACGTGGTCGGTGAATTCTCGCGCGATTCGTGCGAGGCGTTCCTCGTGTTCGACGGTGAGACCGTAGCCCGTCTTGATTTCAATCGTGGTTGTTCCCTGCGCGCGAGCTTCGGTGACGCGCTCCGCGAGAAGTGCTCGAAGCTGGTCGTCGCTCGCGGCGCGGGTTGCGGAAACTGTCGTCGCGATTCCCCCCGCAGAATAGGCGGTTCCCGCCATGCGCGCCTCGAACTCGTGGGAACGGTCGCCCGCAAAAACGAGATGGGTGTGGGAGTCGACGAAACCGGGAATCACCGCACGTCCCTCGCAGTCGATTCCACGGTCGTATTCGGGTCGCTCACGCGCCTCCGAGTCTGTTCCCGCCCACAAAACCACGCCCTCGTCGAATTCGATGGCCGCGTTGGAGACGATGCCGTACCGATCACCCCTCGACGGATCGTTCGTGACGAGTTCGCCGATGTTGCGGAGGAGGGTGGTCATTTGCTCAGGCTACTCAAATCTCCCACATCGGAACGCGAAGGCCGCGTTCGCGGGCGACCTCGGCCGCGCGCTCGTAACCCGCGTCGACGTGACGCATGACTCCGGTTCCCGGGTCGTTGACGAGCACGCGGGAGACTTTCTCGGCGGCGAGGTCTGTTCCGTCGACGACGAGCACCTGTCCGCAGTGGATGGAGCGCCCGATTCCGACCCCACCGCCGTGGTGAAGTGACACCCAGGTCGCACCGCTGGCGGTGTTGAGGAGAGCATTGAGGAGGGGCCAGTCGGCGATCGCGTCGCTGCCGTCGAGCATCGCCTCGGTCTCGCGGTAGGGCGAAGCGACGGAACCGGAATCGAGGTGGTCACGCCCGATGACGATCGGGGCGCTGACCTCACCGTTCTTGACCATCTCGTTGAAGCGCAGACCCGCGAGGTGCCGCTCCTTGTAGCCGAGCCAGCAGATACGTGCGGGGAGTCCCTCGAAGTGAACTTTTTCGCCTGCCTTCTCAATCCAGCGCTTGAGGTGTTCGTCCTCGGGGAACAACTCGACGATTGCCTTGTCGGTCGCGGCGATGTCGGCGGGGTCGCCCGAAAGCGCAACCCACCGGAATGGCCCCTTGCCCTCGGCGAAGAGCGGGCGAATGTACGCGGGAACGAATCCGGGGAAATCGAACGCTCGGTCATAGCCGCCGAGTTCCGCCTCCCGACGGATGGAGTTGCCGTAGTCGAACACGACCGAACCCTTGTCCTGGAACTCGACCATCGCCTTGACCTGCTTGGCCATCGCCTTGCGCGAACGGTCGGTGAAACCCTCGGGGTCACCATCGGCGTCGGTGTGCCAGGCCGCGACGGTCTCATCCTCGGGAAGGTAGGAGAGAGGGTCGTGGGCGCTCGTCTGGTCGGTGACAATGTCCACGTGAACGTCGCGGTGGAGAATTTCGGTGAAGACCGTTGCGGCATTGCCGACAAGACCGACCGAGCGCGGGATGCGCTTCTCCTTGGCGTCGAGGACTCGTTCGAGCGCGACGTCAAGGTCGTCGGTCATCTCGTCGAGGTATCCGTGGTCGACGCGGCGCTGAAGTCGCTCGGCATCCACATCCACGATGAGCACCGCGCCGTCGTTGAGGGTCACGGCGAGCGGCTGGGCGCCACCCATTCCGCCGCACCCGCCAGTGAGGGTGAATGTGCCGGCGAGCGTTCCGTTGAACTTTTCGCGCGCCACCGCACCGAAGGTTTCGTAGGTTCCTTGGAGGATTCCCTGGGAACCGATGTAAATCCACGAGCCGGCCGTCATTTGGCCGTACATTGTGAGACCCTCCGCCTCGAGTTTGCGGAACTCGGGCCACGTTGCCCAGTCGCCCACGAGGTTCGAGTTCGCAATGAGCACGCGCGGAGCCCACTCGTGGGTCGTGAAGATTCCCACCGGCTTACCCGACTGAACGAGGAGCGTCTCGTTCGGCTCCAGGTTGTCGAGCGCGTGCACGATAGCGTCGAACGCGAGCCAGTTGCGAGCCGCGCGTCCCGTTCCGCCGTAGACGACGAGGTCCTCGGGACGCTCGGCCACGTCGGGGTCGAGGTTGTTCATGAGCATGCGCTTCGCCGCTTCGGTGGTCCAGTGCTTGGTCGAGATGGTGTTGCCGCGGGCGGCGCGCACGGTGCGGGATTCGTGTCCGGGGACACCTCCGCCGACAGGGATGACGGTCATGGTGGGCTCCTTTTAGTCGAGGTTTCCGGTGGATGCTTCGGCGACGCCGAGAACGCGACCCGACGCGACGAGGTCGACGACGGCTTCGATCGCGGGGGAGAGGAATCGGTCGGGCCCAGGGCCGCCGGTCACGCCATTGACGAGGTCGACGACGTGGGCGAGAGCGGGCGACGGGGACTCTTCGCGCATCGCGATCGCGCGGGAGGCGGTGAGAATCTCGATGGCGAGAACGCGCGTGAGACCGTCGATGGCGCGGCGGAGTTTGCGGCCGGCGGCCCACCCCATCGACACGTGGTCTTCCTGCATCGCCGACGACGGGATCGAGTCGACGGAGGCGGGAACCGCGAGGCGCTTGAGTTCGCTGACGATTCCCGCGGCGGTGTACTGCGCAATCATGAGACCGCTGTCGACCCCCGCTTGCTCAGCGAGGAACGGGGGCAGCCCGAAATTGCGCGCTTTGTCGAGGAAGCGGTCGGTGCGTCGCTCGCTCATCGAGGCGACATCGGCGACAGCGATTGCGAGGAAGTCGAGCACGTAACCGACGGGGGCACCGTGGAAGTTGCCATTCGATTCGACGCGATAGTCGTGGGTGACCACCGGATTGTCGATCGACGAATTGAGTTCGTGACCGGCCACGCGTGCAGCGTGGTCGACGGTGTCGCGAGCGGCTCCGTGCACCTGGGGCGAGCACCGAAGCGAGTAGGCGTCCTGCACGCGAACGGTCTCGGGGGTGCGCGCCCCGTGGACGAGGGCGCTTCCCTCGAGAAGCGTTCGGATATTCGATGCTGACGCGCGTTGGCCGGGGTGGGGGCGCAGTTCTTGGAGGTCGTCAGCGAACACGGCCGCATTCCCACGAAGCCCCTCGAGCGAGAGCGACACGGAAATGTCGGCGACGCGCAGCAGGTTGCGAAGGTCCCGAATCGCGAGAACGAGCATCCCCGTCATCCCGTCGGTGCCGTTGATGAGGGCGAGGCCCTCCTTCTCGCGAAGTTCAACGGGCGCGATTCCGGCTGCGGCGAGTGCGTCGGCAGCCGTGCGAATTTCGCCGTGGGAGTCGCGCACGTCCCCTTCGCCCATGAGGGCAAGCGCGCAGTGCGACAGCGGCGCAAGGTCGCCCGAGCAGCCGAGCGAACCGTACTCGCGCACGATCGGAGTGATGCCGGCGTTGAGCATCGCCGCGTAGGTTTCGACGACGACGGTGCGTACGCCGGTGCGACCCGTCATGAGTGTCGAGAGTCGTTGCGCCATGAGTGCGCGGACCACCTCACGCTCCACCTCGGTGCCGCTGCCGGCGGCATGGCTGCGCACGAGGGACTTCTGCAACTGCACGCGCAGGTCCAGCGGGATGAACTGGGTCGCGAGGGCACCGAAGCCGGTTGAGATTCCGTAGTGGGGTTCCGGGTCGTTGGCCAGATCGTCAATGGCGTTGCGGGTCGCGGCGACAACGGCGACGGCAGCAGCGTCGAGTTCGATCGCGACGCCATTCCGCGCGATGTCGACGAGTTGGTCCGGAGAGAGCGGTCCGGTTCCGAGTACGACGGTCATGATTCGATTGAACCCGTCCGCGCGCGCAATGGCGATGCGGCACGGCGCTATTCTGTCTGATATGCCAGACAAGGTTCAGGTGCCGGCAGCGGACCAGACGCTGCGGATACTGTCCTACCTCGCACGCCAGAGGGCGAGCGTCCCGGCGGCGACGGTCGCCTCGGCACTCGACCTGCCGCGATCGACCACTTATCACCTGCTCGCGACGCTCCTCGACCACGGCTTCGTCGTCAATGGCGACCGGCGTTGGGCGCTCGGTCTCGCCGCCCACGATCTTGGGTCGGGGTATTTGCGTCAACAACCGCTCGCACTCGCGGGACGCACAGCAATCGCACGATTCGTCGACAGCGTGGGCGAGAACGCCCACCTCGCGGTACTCAACGACCGCGACGTCGTTTATGTCGTCGAAGAGCGCGCTCCCGGTCGTCCCTCGCTCGTGACCGACGTGGGCGTTCGCCTTCCCGCCCACCTCACGGCGAGTGGTCGATCGATGCTCGCTTGCCTCCCGCCCGAGCAAATCCGAGCGCTGTACCCCGACGATGCTGCACTGTCGAGTCGCGGGGGATTCCCCTCAACCCGTCGACAACTGCGCGAGGTGCTGCGCGAAACTCGGCAGCGCGGTTTCGGTATGGAGACCGGCGATGTCACCGAAGGGCTCTCCTCCATCGCGGTGCCGATTCTCGACCGCGTCGGGTGGCCTCTCGCGGCTCTCGCCGTGACCTTCCCCGATTCGCGCGGCGATGGCGCCGACCTCGTTGACGCCGCAATCCTGGTCGCCGCCGACATCTCCCGTCGACTTCGCGTCTAGCGGGAGTGCGAGAATAGGACGCATGGATCCCCTCGCGCGTCACTCCGATTATGGGCACGAGGAGTTCGACGAGTCTCACGTGCACGAGGATCCGCTCGAGACGCTTCGCCAGTGGGTGATTGACGCGGACGCCGCGGGGATCTACGAACCGAACGCCTTCGTTCTCGGAACCATCGACCCGACGGTTACTCCGACGGCGCGCACGGTACTCCTCAAGCAACTCGATTCGGGTCTCGTCTTCGTGACGAACTATCTCTCGCGAAAAGGTCGCGCCATCGACGCCAACTCTCGCGTCTCGGCGGTGTTCGGGTGGTATTCGATTCACCGTCAGGTTCTCATCGAAGGGAATGCCACCCGTGTCACTCCAGCCGAATCCGACGAGTATTTCGCGTCGCGACCTCGCGGGTCTCAGGTCGCCGCGTGGGCGAGTGACCAATCCACTCCGGTCGAGTCGCGGAATCGTCTTGACGCTCACTACGGCGACCTTCTCGCGCGGTTCGGCGATGACTCACCCGTTGAGCGACCGCCGCACTGGGGTGGGTATCGAATCGTGCCCGACCGCATCGAGTTCTGGAAGGGTCGATCGAATCGAATGCACGATCGCATTGCCTTCGAACGCGACGGCGACGGCTGGCGCGTCACCCGATTACAGCCCTAGGGAATACCCCCGACCAACTTGACATGGAAACGAGTATGAGCACAACGACGACACCCCTCCTCTTCGGCCTCGACACGTTTGGGGACATGACGGTCGATGACAAGGGAACGCCCGAATCGGCGGGCCAGGTCATTCGAAACATCGTGGAGCAAGCCGTCATCGCCGAACAGGTGGGCCTCGACGCCTTCAACGTCGGCGAACACCACCGCGACGACTATGCGGTGAGCGCACCCGACACGGTCCTTGCAGGAATCGCGACACGGACCGAGCGCATCACCCTCGGAACCGCCGTCACCGTCCTTTCGAGCGATGACCCGGTGCGCGTGTATCAACGATTCGCGACGATTGACGCTCTGTCCAACGGTCGAGCCGAGATCACCGCCGGACGCGGTTCGTTCACCGAATCGTTCCCGCTCTTCGGATTCAACCTTGCCGATTATCACGCGCTGTTCGAGGAGAAGCTCGAATTACTCGCCCAACTCGTCGAGGAAGATCCGGTGACGTGGTCGGGAACCGTGCGCGCACCGTTGAAGGACCAGCACGTTTTCCCCAAGACCGAGCGCGGACGCATTCCGCTGCGGGTGGGAGTTGGCGGAAGCCCCGAATCGGTCGTGCGCGCAGCGCGTCTCGGCTTGCCACTCGTCCTCGCCATCATTGGCGGGGACGCCGCACGATTCGCACCGTTCGCGAAGTTGTATCGTGATCAGCTCACGGAATTCGGAAGCACCGAACTACCCGTCGCCATCCACTCGCCGGGCCACATCGCCGAGACAGATGAGCAGGCGCGCGAAGAATTGTGGCCGCACTACCTCACGGGATTCGGTCGAATCGGCCGCGAGCGGGGCTGGGGCCCCATCACGAAGGAGCACTTCCTCAACGAGGTCGAGTTCGGTTCGATCTATGCGGGTTCCCCCGAAACGGTCGCCGCGAAGATCGCGCGAGCAGTCACCGCGGTCGGCGCGGACCGCTTCGACCTCAAATTTGCGAACGGACCGATGCCGCACTCCCTTCTCGCTCGGTCCATCGAGCTCTACGGCACACGTGTGGCCCCGCTTGTTCGCGATATTCTGGCGGGATGACCCCGACCGTCGTCGTTACTCTTCGCTGCACCGACCAGCGCGGCATCGTGAAAACCGTTGCCGACACGGTGTTCGAGGTGCACGGCAACATCGTTGACTCCGCGCAGTTTTGGGATCGACCGAGTGATTCGTTCTCTCTCCGAATGGAAATCCAAGTCGACGAAGGTTCCATTGCCACCTTGGAATCCTCACTCATCGCGAATCTCGCGGAGTTTTCGCCGAACATCTCGGTTCGCCCCATCGCACGGCTTCGACGCGCCCTGATTCTCGCCACGACGGCCGACCACTGCCTTCGCGAATTGCTCTATCTCGCTCAGGCGGGCGAGTTGAGCGCGGACATCGCCGGAATCGTTTCCAACCACGGGGTCCTTCAACCCATTGCCGAGCAATTCGATGTCCCGTTTTTTCACGTGCCCGTCGCTCCCAATAGCAAGCCTCTGGCCGAGGCGCGACTCGACGAAATCGTAACCGAGACCGACGCCGACTTCCTCGTTCTCGCGCGATACATGCAGGTACTGTCGGATGAGTTTTGTGCTCGCCACCCCGGTCGCATCATCAACATCCATCACTCGTTCCTGCCTGGATTCAAGGGCGCGAAGCCCTATCACCAGGCCTACGACCGCGGAGTCAAACTCATCGGCGCCACGGCGCATTACGTGACGGCCGACCTCGACGAGGGGCCGATCATCGAACAGGATGTCGTTCGCGTCGGGCACCACCACAGCGCCGATCAACTCGTCTCCATCGGGCGTGACGTCGAACGTCGAGTTCTCGCCCGCGCGGTTCGACTTCATGCCGAAGATCGTGTGTTCCCCAACGGGATGCGAACTGTCGTCTTCGACTCTTAGCGGTGGCGGAGGGTGCCGCCGAGAAGGCCGGCATCAAAGAATTTTTCGGCGAGTTCGGCGCCATCGTGGCCGTACATCCACGGAACGCCCGCGACGGGCTCGGGGTGCACGATGGGCGCCCCCGCCAAGACGGCCTCGGGACGTGAGAGACGTCGGATCGCGACCGCGAGAACGTTGTTCGGGTGTCGGCGAGCGAAGTTGCCGTAGGTCGTCTCGTCGTGTTGTCCGTCGTCTCCGATGAGTATCCACTTGACCGTGGGGAACATCTCGACGAGGAGGTCGAGGGAGGAATTCTTGTGTTCACGGCCGCTGCGGAACACGCGATCGGGTGTCGCGCCCCAATCGGTGAGAAGGAGTGGCCCGCGCGGATACATGTGTCGCGTGAGGAAGCGTTCGAGTGTGGGCGCGACGTTCCACGGGCCGGTCGAGAGGTACATCGCGGGGGCGTCCGTGTAGTGCGCTCCGAGTTTGTTGATGAACACCGCCATCCCGGGGACCGGGCGACGGGCATGTTCGTCGAGAACGAACGTGTTCCACGCGGCGAGCATCAGGCGGGGGAGCGCTGTGACCATGACGGTGTCATCGATGTCACTGACGATGCCGACCGTGGTTTTCGAGCCGACGACGAAAATGTCGTTCGACGCCCAGCCTGTTCCCTTGCCGACGCGCATCAACACGGTGTGAATTCCCGGCGCAAGAGCGACATCGAGGGTCGCGTCCACAACTCCACCCCGATCGCTCTCCACCGTGAACTTCTGGTTGCCGAGCTTGACCGTCACATTCGTGTGTGCGACCGGAACCCCGATGAAGGCCCGCCAGCCGCGAACGTACTTGCGATTCTTCTGGGTCGACGGGTCGGGATCGACGTAGAGAACGCGGGCGAGCACCCGCACCGACTTCTCGGACCCGTATCCGCGAAACACGACGACGGTCGGAACCTTGCCCGACGCTCGAGCGGCCCGGGCTCGCATCGCGGTGTATGCATCTTCGATGCGCGCGGCGATGTGCAGCGTGGCGGAGGGGGCCGATGGGGTGGACATCGCGTCCAGACTATCGTTCAGGGGAATTCGATGGTTATTCACAAAGTTGTCTAACTCATAGAGCGTTCTTACACTTTGGGGATACCATCAGCATCAGAGGTTTTAGCATTACTAAATTGTTTTGATAAAACACGCGATAACACCACAACATGAGAAGAGCGAACCGTGGCAATTGCCCACACCCCCGCGAGTGAACGGCTCTACGAATCGCCGTTGCTCATCAACAAGCCGAAGCAGGCGCGCAGCAACCAGCGCGTCGCCGCGCTGCTCGATGCCGCAGCGCGCGTCGTTCACCGTCAGGGCTACGAAAACCTCACCACCGCTGATGTGGCGAAAGAGGCGGGAGCCTCGATCGGTACCGTCTATCGCTACTTCAAAGACCGGGTTGCCGTGTTGGAATCGCTTGCCGTCCGAAACTTTGAACGAACCGACGCTCACCTTCGCATCGCGATCGAATCAAACCACGCCACTGCGCGCGACGCTATCGTCGGATTGTTCGACATGTATCTCGAATTGTTCCGAACCGAAAAGGGCTATCGCTCACTCCGACTCGGGGACGTACTCGACATCCGACCGCACGCCAACTCACCGTGGTCGCGTCAGGCGTCGCGCACCGTGCTCAGCATGTTGCACGACAAGTACGGATGCTCGCAGGATGACGCTACGGAAACCAAGCTCGAACAGGGTTTCGTTCTGGTAGACGCACTTCTCGCCCGCGCATTCTGGGCAGACGAGAAGGGTGACCCCGCGTTCATCACATCGGCTCGCGCCGTCGCCGAATACGTCGCGAACGACTTCCGCTAGTCGTCGTTCGGGGTGTAGCGCCCCAGTGCTTTCTTGACGAAGGCCATGATGACGATGAACAGCAGGATGATTCCGACGAACAGGTAGCCGGCGAAGTGCAGGCTCTGATTGAGTTGCTCGTAGGTGAGAGCAGCCGATCGTCCGACGGTTACGTACACCGCCGACCAGATGAGGCACGCCGGCGCGGTCCACGCGATGAATCGGCGATAGTGCATGCCCGTGATGCCGGCCGTGAGCGGAACGATGCTGTGTAAAACGGGCAAGAAGCGCGAGAGGAAGATTGCCCAGCCGCCACGATGCTCGAGGAACCGCTCGGCCGCGGTCCAGTTTTTGTGGCCAATCCATTTTCCGAGCCGGGAATGTTGAATTGCTGGCCCGAACCAGTGACCGAGGGCAAATCCAATCGATTCCCCGATGAGTGCGCCAACAACGATCGTCGCAATCAACCCGATATATTCACCGGTCGATTGAGTTCCCGTTGCGGCGACGAGTACGACGGTGTCGCCGGGGATGACAAGACCGATGAGCACGCTCGTCTCGAGAAGGATGGCGAGCCCAGCCAGCCCAATGCGGAGGATCGGATCGACCGCACCCACTCCGCTGAGGAACCAATCAAGAAAAGTGTTCATGGTGTCGAGAGTACCGTTCGCTGATTGACGTACTGTTGGCGCCAATATTCGACGCGACCCGGTTCAGCGTGAAGCGACGGTCCGTTGCGCCACTCCGTCGCCACACGAATTCCGTGCAACGCGGAAAGAATCCACACTTCGGCGCCATCGAGGTCATCGGGGGTCGCCCGAGTTTCGAACACGGGTGCCCCAATGAATGCTGCGTGTCTGCGGAGCGCGCGTTCGGTGACGCTGTCGAGGCGCGGGATGTCCCCTGCGACAACGTGAATTCTGTCGTCTACCCACCACAGAATGCTCGACCAGGCGCCTTCGGCGATGTTGCCGTTGTCGAGCAGAATCGCCTCACCGCAATCGAACTCGCGGCGAAGCGCACCGAGTGCGAGAAGGTCCGGACCTTTTGTCCCCGGGTCGGTTCTCGGGTCGTGGCTCGATGTGGCGAGGGTCACCTCGGTGAGCGGTTCCGGGGCGGGTCGAAGATGGAAACGGAGGAGCGTGCCATCGCCGTAATCGATCGCTTCGAGGCGGGGAAACCAGCGACCGGCGCGCGGAAGAAGTGCGAGGGCGTCACGCGCAAATTTCTCGGCATCCAACTCGGGAGCGACTCGGCCCAGCGACCGCCCAAAACGCTGGAGGTGGTCGTCGAGGGCAACGACCGCTCCGTCGACCGCGAGAAACGAATCCGCAACGCGCACCCTCCCCGCGTGCGGGTCGCACCAATCTTCCTCGGCGAGAGCGCCCGCCGACCACCGGAACACACGCGAATCGCCCATAGAGTAAAGGCTATGGCAGGCGAGTACGCGCGGCACGTCGTCGGAGGCAAATTTGACCCGGCGTTGCTCTTTCGGGAGATTGTCGCCGGGCACGACGGAGGGTTCTGGCTCGACGATTCTCTCGGTTCGACGATTTCCTACCTCGGCGTCGGTAAGCCCATCCCTACCACCGACGGTTTCAGCGAGCTCGCATCGGAAGTGCCCTTTCCCGTCTCCCGAGTCGGATGGGCTTCCTACGGGGAGCGTGAGCGCACGCTCGGTGTCGCTGTCGGACTGAGTCGCGACCCCCGCGTGGCGGTGCTCGATGTCACCCACGCGATCGAGATCGATCACCGTGACAACGAAGTCTCCGTCATCGCCCGGGAGGACGACGCCGAATTCCGCGCACTCATCGCGATGGTCACGGCACTCGAGGGCGTCGTCGTCGAACCACGGCGCGATCCGCCGCCACGCGAGGCAATTTGGCGTGACTCTCCCGCGCGATACTCAGGTTTCATCGACGCGTGCCTCACCCACATTCGTGACGGTGACGCGTACCAACTGTGTCTCACCACGCGCGTTGACGTGTCGGGTGAAATCGATCCGATCGACACGTACCTCGCCCTGCGCGACGTGGCGCCCACCCGTTACGGTGCGTACCTTCGTGCGAGCGGAGTGGTGCTCCTCTCCGCGTCGCCCGAGTCGTTCCTCACCGTCCGAGGGGATAGGGCCAGCACGAGCCCGATCAAAGGCACGAGACCTCGATCCACCGACCCCGCCGAAGACTTCGTGCTTCGACGGGAGCTGCAGGAATCGGACAAGGAGCGCGCCGAAAATCTCATGATCGTCGACCTGTGCCGAAACGACCTCTCCAAGGTGTGTGCCGATGGAACGGTCGCGGTGAGTGCGCTTCACGAGATCGAGACCTATTCGACCGTGCACCAGCTCGTCTCAACGGTCACCGGGCAACTCGCGGAAGGAAGTTCCGCCGCCGATGCGGCCCGAGCGCTTTTCCCCGCCGGCTCGATGACGGGTGCACCCAAACTGCGAGCGGTGGAAATTCTCGGGCGACTCGAAACGGGGGAACGCGGAATCTACGCGGGCGTATTCGGTTACGGGGGAGCGGGCGACCTCACGCTCGCGATGACAATTCGAACCATCGTTGTCGATGACGAGGGCGCCCACATCGGGGTGGGTGGTGGCATCACTGCCGATTCAATCCCCGATGCCGAAATCACCGAGGTCGGGGTGAAGGCGGCAGCTCTGCTCCGCGTGCTCGGCGCATCGCCGAATCCCTACCTCTACACGGAATAGACTGAATTCGCGCGTCTGTGCGCGAGTGTGTGAGGGGATTCGTGGACGAGAACGAGTACGACTTTCGCCGAATCGAGGCGAAGTGGGCGCCGGTCTGGGAGGCCGAGCGACCGTTCGACGTGCCTGACACCGTCGATTCGCGGCCACACAAGTACATTCTCGACATGTTTCCGTACCCGTCGGGTGACCTTCACATGGGGCACGCCGAGGTCTACGCGCTCGGTGACGTTCTCGCGCGATACTGGCGTCTGCGCGGCTATCGCGTGCTCCACCCGATCGGGTGGGACTCATTCGGTCTCCCCGCGGAAAACGCGGCGATCAAACGCGGTGTGAACCCCCGCGACTGGACTTACGACAACATCGCTCAGCAGCGCGCCTCGATGAAGCGGTACGCGGCGTCGTTCGATTGGAGCCGTGTACTTCACACGTCGGACCCCGAGTATTACAAGTGGAACCAATGGCTGTTCCTCGAGCTCTATTCGAAGGGGCTTGCGTACCGCAAGGATTCCTGGGTCAACTGGGACCCGGTCGATCAGACCGTGCTTGCGAACGAGCAAGTCCTGCCCGACGGAACGAGTGATCGAAGCGGCGCCGTCGTCGTCAAGAAGAAGCTAACCCAGTGGTACTTCCGCATCACCGATTACGCGGAGAGACTCCTCGCCGATCTCGATCGACTCGAAAACACCTGGCCCGCCAAGGTCCTCACGATGCAACGCAACTGGATCGGAAAGTCGCGCGGCGCCGAAGTCACCTTCACGGTGGAGGGCACCGGCCGCGCCATCCCCGTGTTCACAACGAGACCCGACACGTTGTTCGGGGCAACCTTCATGGTCGTTGCACCCGACTCGGATCTCGCGAGCGAACTCGCAGCCGGAGCCGATCCGATCGTTCGCCAGCAATTCGCCGAATACCTCACCGAGGTGCAGAAGAAAACGGAAATCGAGCGTCAGGATGCCACGCGCACCAAGACGGGCGTCTCGCTCGGGGTGAACGCCATTAACCCCCTCAACGGCGAGTCGGTGCCGGTGTGGGTCGCCGATTACGTGCTCGCAGATTACGGCTCTGGCGCGATCATGGCGGTCCCCGCGCACGACCAGCGCGACCTCGATTTCGCCAGAAAGTACGACCTTCCCGTGCGCGTCGTCGTCGATGTTGCGTCGGATGAGCCCAACGACCCCGCGCAGTCCGGCGTCGCGACGACGGGCGACGGCCCCCACATCAACTCCGACTTCCTCGACGGGCTCAACAAGGCCGACGCGATCGCCGCGGCGATCGAGCGACTTGAATCGATTGGTGCGGGTAAAGGTGCGATTACCTATCGCCTTCGCGACTGGCTCATCTCACGTCAGCGCTATTGGGGAACGCCCATCCCGATCATTCACGGAGCCGACGGAGCCGAGATCCCCGTGGACCTCGCCGACCTTCCCGTCGAGTTGCCGCCGACCGAGGGGCTCGATTTGCGTCCCAAGGGTTCCTCGCCGCTCGGCGCGGCCGAGGAGTGGGTCAACGTTCCCGACCCGCGTGACGGCAGCGCAGCCACCCGCGACGCCGACACGATGGACACGTTTGTTGATTCGTCGTGGTATTTCCTTCGCTTCCTGTCGCCCAGAGATACAACGCGTGCGTTTGATCCCGAGCAGGTCAAGGCGTGGGCGCCTGTCGACCAATACGTCGGTGGCGTCGAACACGCGATCCTCCACCTGCTGTACGCGCGCTTTATCACCAAAGTCCTCTTCGATCTCGGACACATCAACTTCGACGAGCCCTTCTCCGCACTCCTCAACCAGGGGATGGTCATTCTCGACGGGTCGAAGATGTCGAAGTCCAAGGGCAACATCGTCTTCTTCGGTGAAGAGCTTGACAAGTTCGGCGTCGACGCCGTTCGACTCACCATGGCGTTCGCCGGACCTCCCGAGGACGACATCGACTGGGCCGACGTGTCCGTCACCGGTTCACACAAGTTCCTCGCCCGCGCGTGGCGCGTCGCACACGACGTGACGAGTTCGGTCGGTGCAGACGCCGCGACCGGTTCCCCTGCTCTTCGCCGTGTGACCCACCGGTTCCTCGCCGACATCGCGCCACTGATCGAGGCTTACAAGTTCAACGTCGTCGTCGCGCGACTCATGGATGTGGTGAATCACCTTCGCAAGGAAATCGACACCGGAGCGGGTGCTGCCGACGGTGCGGTTCGCGAGGCGGCCGAAGTCGTCGCGTTGGCGTTGTCGATGTTCGCTCCTCATGTCGCCGAGGACATGTGGTCGATGCTCGGTCACGAACGATTCGTGGGTCTCCAGAAGTTCCCCGAGGCCGACCCGGCGTTCCTCGTCGAGGATTCGGTCACCGCGATCGTGCAAATCAACGGCAAGGTCAAGGAACGGCTCGAGGTGGCGACGTCGATCACCGAGGAGGAACTCTCCGCGCTCGCTCTCGCGGCGGTCGAGAGTTCACTTGCGGGGAAGACGATTCGCCAGACGATCGTGCGTCCCCCGAAACTCGTCAACATCGTCGTCTCCGACTAGTTCTCCACAACTTTTCCGCGGTTGCTCCGTGGCTTCGGCCACTCGCCTAACGTGGCGGAATGGCCGAGTGGTACACCGCAATCGCGTCGACGGAAAAGCCGTCTCGAAAGAAGTTGGCGTTCGCCGCTGCGGGGGGCGTCGTTCTCATCGCCCTGACGGGCGCCGTGTGGTCGAATGCAACGAGCGGTGCGGGTGACATCGCAGTCGACGCCAACGCGATCGTTCCCACCGCGGCGCCCGCCGCCACACTCATCGTGCAGGTGGTGGGGGCGGTAGCCGCGCCCGGTGTCTACGAACTGCCGAGCGGTTCACGGGTGCTCGACGCAATCGATCTCGCCGGCGGGTTGAGCGACTCGGCCGACCCCGCCTCCCTCAACCTCGCTCGGATCGTCGACGACGGCGAGCAGATTCTCGTCGGCGAAATGGGTAGAGCGGGCGGCACGTCCCCGGCATCGACGAACAATCGCATCAACATCAACCGCGCGACGACGGCCGACCTCGAGGGGCTACCGCGAATAGGCCCCGCCCTCGCCGAACGCATCGTCGCTTACCGGGACGACAACGGTCCGTTTCCCTCCGTCGACGCGCTTCTCGATGTTCCGGGCATCGGCCAACTCACCCTTGACGGTATGCGCGACCACCTCACCCTGTGAGCCGTTGGCCCGTCCTCACGGGGGCGACGGCGATGGCCTGGGTCGCCGCCTGGTTTGTAACGGGCGAGTCGGAATATCGCCCTTCAATGGACGCGGCGAGCCCGTGGGTCGCGTCGATTCGAACGTCGTTCGCGTCCAGCGCCGCCCGATTCGGCGGCGACGGCGGAGCGTTATTGCCCGGACTGGTTGTGGGGGACACCTCGGCCGTTTCCGAATCACTCGCCGACGCGATGCGCGTCAGCTCGCTCACGCACCTCATGGCAGTGAGCGGATCGAATTGCGCGGTCGTCACCGGACTCGTGTTTGGTCTGGCGGCGCTCGTCGGTCTTGGCCTGTGGTGGCGCATCGGTCTCGCCGCGGCCTCGCTCGTGGGGTTCGTAGTTTTGGTTGGTGGTGAGCCGAGTGTCCTGCGCGCAAGCGCCATGGCTCTCATCGCACTCGCGACGCTCGCCATCGGCACCTCGATCGCGGGAGTCACACTCCTCTGCCTCGCCGTTCTCGGGTGTCTCGCGCTCGACCCCGCGTTGTCACATTCGGTGGGCTTCGCACTCTCTGTCGCCGCAACTCTCGGTCTTCTCGTGCTGGCCCGTCCGCTCAGCGAGCGTCTCGCCGCTCGTCTCCCTCGGTGGCTCGCGACGGTGTTGGCGGTTCCCCTGTCAGCGAGCATCGCCTGTCAGCCCATCGTGTTCCTGCTCGCGCCTTACGTGCCGACCTACGGCGTCATCGCCAACGCACTCGCCGACCCTCTTGTGCCCGTTGCGACGATCGCCGGGTTGCTCGCCCTCATCACGGCACCGCTGCCGTGGTTGTCGACGGGTTTCGCCGGGGTCGGTTGGCTGTTCGCTTCGGTTGTTGCGGCAATCGCGCGCGTCACCGCCGCGCTTCCCGTCGCGAGAATCCCGTGGCCAGCAGGTGTGGCGGGCTTTGTGCTTGGGGCGGTCATCTCCATCGGGCTCGCGCTGTGGATTCTCGGTCGTGCACCAAACCGTGTGTTGTGGGTTCCCACAACAGCCACGGCGCTCGCGCTGTCGCTCACGGCGGGAGGGAACGTTCTCGCGTGGTCGACCGCGCCCCGAGACTGGACGTGGGCTCAGTGCGATGTTGGGCAGGGCGACGCTGTGCTCGTTCGCGATTCGGGCCTCGTCGCCCTCATCGATGTGGGCCGCGATGAGCCGGCGATTCGCGAGTGCCTGGGGCGACTGGGAGTCGATCACGTCGATCTTCTTGTCTTGACGCACTTCGATATCGACCACGTCGGTGCCATCGGCGCGTTGTACGGCAAGGTCGACGTCGTCGTGCACGGGCCGACTGACGGTATTGCCGACGAGGTCATTCTGCGCCTGCTCACGGAGTCGGGTGCGCGACTCGTCGACGCTCACCGAGGGATCGCTGGCGCATTGGGTCACCTGAATTGGAGTGTTCTCTGGCCCGCCGACGGGGTGCCGGTGGAACCGGGCAACCCCGCGAGCGTCGTGGTGCGATTCGATGCGGGATCGGGGTGTGATGCCTTCTGTGTGGACGGAGTCGATCTCGGTGACCTTCCCGCCGCGGAACAGACCCGCCTTCTGCGGTTGGGCGCGCTCGCCACCGCCACGGTTGTCAAAGTGAGTCACCACGGGTCGCGCGACCAGGACCCGAACCTCTACCGACTCCTGCACTCCAGCGTGGGGCTTATCGGTGTTGGTGCCGACAACGACTACGGACACCCCACCGATGAGGCGCTCGACATGCTCGCGTCGACCGGAACGCTTGCCCTTCGGAGCGACCACAACGGTATTGTCCTCATTTCGCGTGACCGCGCCGGTGAGCTTCGGGTGTGGCGGGAAAGGTCGTGAGAGGCTCGCCGTACACTGGCAGTCGAGGAGGGGTCGTGGCGAAAAATTCGGTCGTGCCGTGGCACGGAGTTCGTGAATCTCCCGTCGTACTCGTCAGTGGCCCCGAGACGTATCTTGCCGAACGAGTGTTTCGCGAACTGCGCGACCGCGTCCGCATCGCAAGTCCGGAGCTCGAGGTCACCGATCTCGACGCGGCCGCCTACGCGTCGAAGTCGTTGTTCGATTACGCGAGCCCGTCGCTCTTCGGTGAACCCCGCATGATCCGCATCATCAACGGCGAATCGGCGAGCGACGAGTTTCTCGACGATGCCATCGCCTATCTGGACTCCATCGCCGACGACGTCATCGTCATGATTCGGCACTCTGGTGGAAATCGCGGTAAACGCATGCTCGATGCGCTCCGCGGCAACGACCGAGTACTCGAGGTCGAGTGTGCCGAGATTAAGAAGGACGCCGACCGCGAGCAGTTTGTCGCTGGCGAGTTGGCGCGTCTCGGCGCCAAGGCGGACCGAGCCGCCGTGGCCGCACTCGTGGGGGCGTTCGCGGGAAACCTCTCCGAACTCGCCGCCGCCTGCGACCAGATCGCCAGTGACGCACAGGGACAGCCCGTCTCGAAGGATTTCGTGGATCGCTATTACGGTGGCCACGAAGAGGTCACCTCGTTCGCCGTCGCCGACGCCGCCATCGACGGCGATCGGAGTGAAGCGTTACGCCTGCTGCGCCACGCGATTGAGTCGGGGGTCGATCCGGTTCCGCTCATCGCGGCGTTCGCTGCGAAGCTCCGCCAGCTCGCGCGCGTCGGTGGTTACACGGGCTCGGCGGGTAATGCCGCTAAGGATTTGGGAATGCCGCCGTGGATGGTGGACAAGGCGCGTCGGTCGTTGCGGAACTGGACAGGCCCAACGCTCGGCCGCGCGATTCTCGCCGTCGCCGAAGCAGATTCGATGGTCAAGGGTGCTGGGCGTGACGCCGAATTCGCGGTTGAACGCATGGTCGACCGAATCGCGTCTCGCAGTTAAACGACAATGGCCCCCGGCGAGCCGGGAGCCATCGAACGATGTGTGAGTTGACCTACTCGGCCGACTTCTTCGGTGCGGCCTTGGTTGCCGGCTTTGCAGCGGCGACCTTGGTTGCCGGCTTAGCGGCAGCGGCCTTGGCCGGAGCCTTAGCGGCGGGCTTCGCAGCCGCCTTCGCGGGTGCCTTGGTGGCGGTCTTTGCGGCGGCCTTGGGCGCCGACTTCGTTACCTTCGCGTCGCCCGACAGCGCCGCGGCTTGACCCGCGATTGCCGACTTGCGGTTGGCTGCCTGGTTCTTGTGAATGACGCCCTTGGAGACGGCTTTGTCGAGTCGACGAGTCGCCACTGCAACGGCGTTGACGGCCGCGGTCTTGTCTCCGGATTCGATCGCCTTCTTGGCGGCACGAATGACGGTCTTGAGTTCGCTCTTGACCGCCTTGTTGCGCTCCTGAGCCTTGAGGTTGGTCTTGATTCGCTTGATCTGCGACTTGATGTTTGCCACGAATGGATTCCTTATGTGATGAGTGGTTGTCGAATCGGGATGGGGTAAGCGAATCCCGATGTCGTTCCGCAATCACGAGAGAGGGCGTGAGTGCGTAAGCCAAAAGTCCACGCTACCAGAAACGAGCGGTTCGGGCGCGCACACCCACTCACCGCCGCGCATTTCGGCGGCCGTCGTTCGTGAAACAATAGAACCCGATGTCCCGTTCCGTGAAGCCCCCCGTTCCGTCCCGCACGGACCCGTCGGTCATCCGCAATTTCTGCATCATCGCCCACATCGATCACGGCAAATCGACACTCGCCGACCGAATGCTCGGCATCACCGGAATCGTTGGCGACCGCGAGATGCGCGCCCAGTACCTCGATCGCATGGACATTGAACGCGAGCGTGGAATCACGATCAAGAGCCAGGCGGTGCGCATGCCGTGGGAAGTTGACGGCGTCGACTACGCCCTCAACATGATCGACACTCCCGGCCACGTCGACTTCACCTACGAGGTGTCACGGTCGCTCGCCGCGTGTGAGGGAGCAATCCTGCTCGTCGATGCGGCACAGGGAATCGAGGCTCAGACTCTCGCGAACCTCTATCTCGCGCTGGAAAACGACCTCGAAATCATCCCCGTGCTCAACAAGATTGACCTGCCCGCGGCCGACCCGGAGAAGTACGCGAAGGAACTCGCATCGCTCATCGGTGGAGATCCCGACGATGTGATGCGCGTGTCGGGCAAGACCGGCGTCGGAGTCGAAGCGCTCCTCGACCGCGTGGTGGAGAAGATTCCCTCGCCCGTGGGCGATGCCGACGCTCCCGCTCGTGCGATGATCTTCGACTCCGTTTACGACGCCTATCGCGGGGTCGTGACCTACGTCCGTGTCATCGACGGGTCGCTGAGTCCCCGCGAACGCATCCAGATGATGTCGACGCGCGCGACACACGAACTTCTCGAAATCGGGGTGTCCTCGCCCGAGCCCACTCCCAGCGCGGGTCTCGGCGTGGGCGAGGTCGGTTACCTCATCACGGGCGTGAAGGACGTGCGCCAATCGAAGGTGGGCGACACGGTCACGAACCACGGCAAGCCGGCGAAAGCCGCGCTCCCGGGGTACACCGACCCCAAACCGATGGTGTTCTCCGGTCTCTATCCGATCGACGGCAGCGACTTCCCCGAACTTCGCGAGGCGCTCGACAAGCTCAAGCTGTCCGACGCGTCGCTCGTGTACGAACCCGAAACCTCGGTTGCACTCGGTTTCGGTTTCCGCTGCGGCTTCCTCGGCTTGCTGCACCTCGAGATCATCACCGAGCGTCTCGAGCGCGAATTCGGGTTGGACCTCATCGCAACGGCACCGAGCGTCATTTACAACGTCACAACGGATGACGGCAAGCTCGTGGTTGTGACGAACCCGTCGGAATACCCGGTCGGACGAATCTCGTCCGTTCGTGAGCCCATCGTTCGCGCCGCCGTGCTGGCGCCCAAGGATTACGTCGGCACGATCATGGAACTCTGCCAATCGCGTCGCGGAACGCTCATCGGCATGGATTACCTCGGGGAGGACCGAGTCGAAATCAAGTACACGATCCCGCTCGGCGAAATCGTCTTCGACTTCTTCGACAACCTCAAGTCACGCACGGCGGGGTACGCCTCGCTCGATTACGAGCCCGCCGGCGAGGAAGAGGCCGACCTGGTCAAGGTCGACATCCTGTTGCAGGGGGAGCAGGTCGACGCGTTCTCGGCGATTGTCCACCGCGACAAGGCCTACGCCTACGGGGTGATGATGACGGGTCGACTTCGCGAACTCATCCCTCGTCAACAGTTCGAAGTTCCAATTCAGGCCGCAATCGGTGCGCGCATCATCGCCCGCGAGAGCATCCGCGCGATGCGCAAGGACGTTCTCGCGAAATGCTACGGCGGTGACATCAGCCGCAAGCGCAAGCTTCTCGAGAAGCAGAAGGCGGGAAAGAAGCGCATGAAGATGGTCGGACGCGTGGAAGTTCCCCAGGAAGCGTTCATCGCCGCACTCTCGGGCGACGTGGAGAAGAAGGACAAGGACAAGAAGTGAAGTCGAGCGGTTTCTCCCGAGTGCTCATCGTTCTCTACGGTGTTCTCGCTCTTGCGGCGATCGGACGCAGTGTCTATCAAATCGCGACCAAGTTCGACACCGCCCCCATTCCGTACTCGCTCTCCGCGCTCGCTGCCGCGGTTTACCTCCTCGTCGTGATTGCGCTCGCCGCACGCTGGCACACCGTTGCGACGGTCGCGATGGTGTTCGAATTGATCGGCGTGCTTTCCGTCGGGATGCTCACCCTCATTGACGCGTCGATGTTCCCCGCCGACACCGTGTGGTCGCGATTCGGGCAAGGGTACGGCTACATCCCCGTCCTTCTTCCTTTGGTCGGGCTTTGGTGGACGAGGCAGCCGCGATGACGACCTGGCCACTCCCGCGCGACGGAGTCGACTCCGTTGTCACCGTCGGCAAGTTCGACGGCGTACACATCGGTCACCATCGTGTCGTCGCCGAGTTGCGCGAACGAGCAGAGGGGCGCCGAGTGGTCGCGGTGACGTTTGATCGGCACCCCCTCGAACTCTTCGACCCCGAGCGTGCGCCGAAGCCCCTTCTTTCGGTTGCGCAGAAGGTCGAGGCGCTGGAAGCCGCCGGCGCCGATCTCGTCGTGGTGATGCCCTTCACCGAGCAGTTCGCGGCTCAATCTCCCGACGAGTTCGTTCGAGACGTCCTCGTCGCCGGACTCACGACCTCGCTGGTGTTGGTGGGCAAGGATTTTCGATACGGAAACGGTGGGGCGGGGGATGTGTCGACCTTGACCGCTGCGGGGGAGGCCTCCGGGTTCACCGTGGTGATCGCCGATGACGTGTGTCTGGACGGTGCAGAGAAAGTTTCCTCCTCGGCCATCCGTGACGCGTTGCTCGCCGGAGACGTTGAGCGGGCCGCTCGGTTGTTGGGCCGGGCGCACCGTGTTCGCGGACTTGTTGTGCACGGCCACCAACGCGGGCGCAACCTCGGATACCCCACGGTCAATCTCGAAGAGAACTGCGAAGGGTTCGTGCCCCGCGCCGGGGTCTATGCGGGGCACCTGGCGGTGGTGGGCAACGAATTCGTCGCCGGAATCTCCGTGGGCAAGAACCCCACGTTCACCGATGTGACACGGGATCAGGTCGAAGCCCATGCGCTCGACGCGGAATTCGATGCGTACGGTCAGGTCGCGGAGATTGCGTTCGATGCGCGTGTTCGCGACATCGTTGCGTTCGGTTCCGTCGAGGAGCTCATCGTTGCCATCCATGAGGACATCGCGGTTATTCGCGGCATGGAACTCGAGTAGCGCCACTGCTGTTGCGCCAGTTGCGCAGATGTTGGCGTTCTGCTCATTTGCGCGTAACATGAACGCGTGACCGAGAACAGCGATTCCGCTCTCGCGCTCCGCGCGGCGCGTCTGTATTACGACGAGGGCAAGACCCAGGACGAGATCGGGGAGATTCTCTCCATCACGCGGTGGAAGGCGGGTCGACTGCTCGCTCTCGCGCGCGAGTCGGGGCTCGTTTCCATCACCATTGCGAACGACGCGGCTTCGCCCGCAGCCGCCCCGTCGTCGGGAATCATCCCGACCGCGCGTTCGCGCGCCCACGGCGTCGTGGACTCAGCCTCGTTGCGCGCCTTCGTGACTGCCCTTCCGGGCGTCGATGCGATCGGACTGGAGGGGCGTGCTGCACGAATCGCGACACGATCCGTCAAGAACGAATCGAAGCGCGAGGCGCTCGACACCATCATTCGGCTCATCGACCTGACCACTCTCGAGGGCGCTGACACTCCGGGCAAGGTGCGGTCACTCGTGCAGAAAGCGGTCGTCCCGGACCCCGCCGACCCGACGGCTCCCCGTGTCGCTGCGGTGTGCGTCTATCCCGACATGGTGGAACACGCGGTCGCGGCCCTCGGGGATCGCGCGGGAGATGGCCTCACGGGTATAGGAGTCGCATCCGTCGCGACCGCGTTCCCGAGTGGCCGGTCGATTCTCGAGGTCAAACTCGCCGATACGCGCTACGCGGTGTCGAAAGGGGCGACCGAAATCGACATGGTCATCGATCGCGGAGCGTTCCTCGCCGGTGACCTCGACCTGGTGTTCCGAGAGATTGCCGCCGTTCGGCGAGCGTGTGAACGCCCCGACGGAACACACGCCCACCTCAAGGTCATCCTGGAGACGGGCGAACTGCGCACCTACGACAACATCAAACGCGCGTCGTGGCTCGCCATCCTCGCCGGTGCCGACTTCATCAAAACGTCGACCGGAAAGGTACAACCCGCGGCGACGCTCCCCACGACCGTGCTCATGCTCGAAGTGGTGCGCGATTGGTTCGCTCTCACGGGCGAGCGAATCGGGGTCAAGCCGGCCGGCGGAATCCGCCAATCCAAAGACGCCATCCGCTACCTCGTCGCAGTCTCCGAGATCGCGGGCGATGAATGGCTCCACCCCTACCTCTTCCGCTTCGGGGCGTCGAGCTTGCTCAACGACGTTCTCCTCCAACGCCAGCGCATGACGAGCGGTCATTACAGCGGCGCCGACTACGTGACGATCGACTAAAGGAACGACGATGAATTTGCGCGAACTCGCCCCAGCACCCGAATCAACTGCGATTCTCAACCTTCGCGATTCCTACGGCCTTTATATCGACGGTCGATGGGTCGACGCCCACGGCGGCTCGATGGCGACGATTTCCCCCGCAACCGAAAAGCCCATCGCCGAGATCGGTCTCGCCAACGCGGGCGACATCGACCTCGCAGTGAAGGCCGCGCGGAAAGCGTACGACACGGTGTGGTCGCGCATGAGCGGAAGTGAGCGCGGCAAGTACCTGTTCCGTATCGCGCGGCTTCTCCAGGAGCGCGCCCGTGAGTTCGCCGTCGCCGAGACGGTCGACAACGGCAAGCCGATTCGCGAAACCCGAGATATCGACATCCCGCTCGTGGCCGCGTGGTTTTTCCACTACGCCGGCTGGGCCGACAAACTGGACTTCGCTGGCCTCGGCACCAATCCGAGGGCGCTCGGCGTCGCTGGCCAGATCATCCCGTGGAACTTTCCGTTGCTCATGCTCGCGTGGAAGGTCGCCCCGGCACTGGCTGCAGGGAACACCGTGGTGCTCAAACCCGCCGAAACGACCCCGCTCACGGCGCTCATGTTCGTCGACATCTGCGAACAGGCGGGTTTGCCCGCCGGTGTCGTCAACATCGTTCCGGGACTCGGTGAGGTCGCCGGTCAAGCGCTCGTCACTCACCCCGGGGTCAACAAGATCGCCTTCACGGGGTCGACCTCGGTTGGTCGCCACATCGCGCGGGAACTCGCTGGCACGGATGTCGCCCTCACTCTCGAACTCGGCGGCAAGGGCGCCAACATCGTCTTCGACGACGCCGCGATCGACGAAGCGGTCGAAGGAACGGTCAACGGCATCTTCTTCAACCAAGGTCACGTCTGTTGCGCTGGTTCGCGCCTTCTCGTGCAAGAGAACGTCCACGACGAGTTTGTCGAGAAGTTGAAGCGGCGCGTCTCGACGCTCCGCGTGGGCGATCCGCTCGATAAAAACACCGATGTGGGTGCGATCAATTCGCGCGAACAGCTCGATCGCATCGAAGCGATCTCAGCGACGGGCGAGCCGGAAGGGGCGAGCCGGTGGACTCTCGAGTGTGCGGTCCCGAAGGCGGGTTTCTGGTTCCGCCCCACCATTTTCACGGGCGTCTCGACGAGTAACACGATCGCCCGCGAAGAGATTTTCGGGCCGGTGCTCTCGGTCCTGACCTTCCGCACCCCGCAGGAGGCGCTCGACAAGGCAAACAACTCGCCGTACGGTCTCAGCGCGGGTGTCTGGACTCAAACGGCGAGTCGCATGTTGACGATGGCGGACGGACTTCGTGCCGGTGTCGTCTGGTCGAACACGTTCAACCAGTTCGATCCGACGAGTCCGTTCGGCGGCTACAAGGAATCGGGATTCGGTCGCGAGGGCGGCCGACACGGAGTGACCGCGTATCTCGCGGCGGGAGGCGCGCGATGAGCGACATGACAATCCCCAAGACCTACAAGCTCTTCGTCGGCGGTAAATTCCCCCGCTCGGAATCGGGTCGCACCCACGCCGTCAATCGACCCGACGGCGGGTTCCTCGCCAACGTCGCGACCGCGAGCCGTAAGGACGCGCGGGATGCGGTCGTCGCCGCGCGTTCCGCTTGGTCCAGCTGGGCCGGTGCCACCGCGTACAACCGAGGGCAGGTTCTCTATCGCGTCGCCGAGATGCTCGAGGGGCGCGGCGCTCAGTTCGCCCAGGAAATCATCGATTCGACCGGCGCAACACCCGCGGCGGCGAAGGCCGAAGTTCGCGCGGCCATCGACACTCTCGTGTGGTACGCGGGGTGGACCGACAAATTCGCGCAAGTCTTCGGTGGGGCGAACCCCGTCGCCGGTCCGTTCTTCAACCTCACGGTCCCGGATTCGGTCGGGGTGGCGGTCGCCGTCGCGCCGAACGCCGAGGGGTCCTCGTTGCTCGGACTGGTCGCATCAATCGCTCCGATCCTCACGATGGGCAACAGCGTCGTGGTTCTGGCGAGTGAGTCGGCACCGTGCGTGGCGATGTCCTTCGCCGAGGTGCTCGCGACAAGCGATGTACCCGGGGGTGTGGTGAACATCCTCACGGGGAACGTTGCCGAGATTCTGCCGTGGCTCGCGTCACACGCCGACGTCAATTCACTCGACCTCACGGGTGTCGAGGGCGAGGTCGCCGTCGAGGCGGAACGCTCGGCCGCCGAGACCCTCATGCGCGTCATTCGCCCTCGCACGTTCGGCGCCACCGAAAAATCCTTCGATCGAATCGCACGATTCGTCGAAGCGAAGACGGTGTGGCACACGAAGTCCCTCGCGTGACCGATTCGCCCCACGGCGTTCTCCTCGTCGACAAACCGCACGGGCCGTCGAGCCACACGGTTGTTGCGATCGCCCGGCGTCTACTCGGCACACGCAAAGTGGGGCACGCGGGAACACTCGATCCGATGGCAACCGGGTTGCTCGTTCTCGGGGTCGGAACCTCGACACGGTTGCTGACGTACCTGGTCGGTGCCGACAAAACGTACACCGCGACTATCCGACTCGGGTCGTCAACCGTGACGGACGATGCCGAAGGGGAGACCCTCACCACGGCGTCGACGTCGGCGATTGCCGAGGTCGCGGACGACGAAATCGCCGCGGAAATTGCGAAACTCACCGGTGTCATCAACCAGCGACCCTCCGCGGTCTCGGCGATCAAGGTCGACGGCGAACGAGCCTACGACCGCGTACGCGCCGGTGAGGAGGTCGTACTCGCCGCCCGTGAGGTCACGGTCTCCCGATTCGCGGTGACGACGATGCGCCGCACCAACGCGGTCATCGACCTCGATGTGATCGTCGATTGTTCGTCGGGCACCTACATCCGTGCCCTCGCACGCGATCTCGGCAACGCGCTCGGGGTGGGCGGCCACCTCACCGCTCTGCGTCGAACGCGGGTCGGCGGTTTCGACGTCGTCGATTCGTGTGACCCAGAATCCATCACGCGCGAACGGTTGATGTCCGCCGCCGATGTGGCCCGAGCGCTGATGCCGGCGTGGGAATTGACTGACGCCGAAGCGATCGACCTGGGTCATGGTAAGCGGGTCGCCACGGACGCCGCCGACGCACCTCTCGTCGCGGCGATCCACGGTGATCGACTCGTCGCCATCGTCGCCGTCACCTCGGGAACCGCCCGGGTCGTGACAGGATTTCCCCATGATTGACGGACTGACCTGGACGAGCGTTGCCGTCGCCCTCCTGGCTGGCGTCGTCGCTCTCGTGGCCGGTGTCCGCGGTCGAACCCCGAGCGACATCACGGTGGGCGGGCTCGCGCTCATCGAGTTGTTCCTCATCGCGCTCGGTGGTGTCGCGATCGCCGCGCCACTCTTCGGTAATCCGCCGACGGGGGATTTGCTCGAATTTTGGATGTATCTGGGCACAGCCCTGCTCATGCCCCCGATCGTTATCGTCTGGTCGATCGCCGACCGGACTCGATTCGGAACCGTCGCGCTTGGCGTTGTCGGTCTTGCCATTTCCGTGATGATCGTGCGCATGAACACGATCTGGTTCGGCTGATGGCGGCACTTCCGCGCGGTGAGCTCGCGCCCGCCGACGGGGCGCTGCCCGCGCCGGGAGTCGGTGGCGTACCGTTCTCGGCCTACCTGCACGTTCCGTTCTGCACGGTGCGCTGCGGCTATTGCGACTTCAACACCTACACCGCGAGCGAACTTCGTGGAGTGACACGGCAATCGTTTGTCGACGACCTGCTCGCCGAAATCGCGTTTGCCGGTGACGTTCTCGAGAGGTCGGGAACACCCGCTCGAGAATTCGACACCGTGTTCGTCGGCGGCGGAACGCCAACGCTGTTGCCCGCGGGAGATCTCGCTCGAATGCTCGAGGCGTTGCGCCAACGCTTCGGAATCGCCACCGACGCCGAGGTCACGGTCGAGGCGAACCCCGACACCGTCACCGCCGAATCGATCGACGCACTCGCGGTAGCGGGCGTCACTCGGCTGTCGATCGGAATGCAGTCGGCGGTTCCCCGAGTTCTCGGAATTCTCGACCGCACACACAACCCCGACAACGTCGAGGTCGCGGTGTCGCTCGCCCGCGGGGCCGGGTTACAGGTTTCGGTCGACCTCATTTACGGAACCCCCACCGAGACTCTCGCCGATTGGGAGATCTCGTTGCGCACCGCCATCGAACTCGGAACAGATCACCTCTCTGCTTATTCGCTCATCGTTGAGGAGGGCACGGCCCTTGAACGGCGAATTCGCCGAGGCGAACTCCCTGAGGTCGACCCCGACCTGCACGCTGACGCCTATGAACTTGCCGATCGTCTTCTCGGCGAAGCTGGTTTCGAGTGGTACGAGGTCTCGAACTGGTCGACAACCCCATCCTCCCGCTCGCGCCACAACCTCGCCTATTGGCGGGGGAGCGATTGGTGGGGGTTCGGTCCCGGCGCACACAGTCACGTCAACGGAACGCGGTGGTGGAACGTCAAACACCCGGCTGCCTACGCCGAACGACTCACCACGGGCACTTCTCCCGCGCTCGAGCGGGAAGTGCTCGACACCGAAAATCGCGCGCTCGAAGCGGTCATGCTCGGGGTGCGCATCCGCGAGGGTATCGCGGTCGATTCGCTCACTCCTCCCGCGCGACTCCGTGTTGCGGAGTTGATTGCCGACGGACTCGTCGACGGAGCCGAAGCGGTTCGGGGTCGAATCGTGCTCACTCTGCGCGGACGCCTTCTCGCCGACCTCGTCGTTCGAACTCTCACCGACGACTGACGCACGCTCGTATACGGTAAATTGGCAATCGACAGGTGAGAGTGCTAGCGAGGAGGTTCCCGTGATTTCCGGTCGAGCCCTTGAGGTTCTTCGCGTCATCGTGGAGGACTACGTCGATTCGCGCGAACCCGTCGGGTCGAAGTCGATCGTGGAACGCCACGCATTCGGAGTCTCAGCGGCCACGATTCGAAACGACATGGCGGCGCTCGAAGAGGCGAACCTCATTCATGCGCCGCACACGTCGGCGGGCCGCGTTCCCACCGACCTCGGTTACCGCCGATTCGTGGACAATCTCGGCGCGATTCGGCCGCTCTCTGACCGACAGGTGAGCGCAATCCAGCGGTTCCTCGACGAATCCCTCGACCTCGACGACTTCTTCGCGCGCACCGTCAAGTTGTTATCCGATCTCACCAATCAGGTTGCGCTGGTGCAGTACCCCACGCTCGGCGTCGACCGAATTTCGCAGCTCGTGCTCGTGCCCGCTTCGCCGACCAAGGCCTACGTCGTACTCGTGACGACGGGTGGAGCGGTCGACCGAGGAATCGTGGAGTGGGGAGTCGAGCTCGACGAAACAACCGTCGCCGATCTCCAGATCACTCTCAATGCGCATCTTGCGAACGCCACACTCGGCGAGGTCGATGCGCGTATGGCCGCGCTGGCCGAATCCATCGATACGGCAATCCGTGTTCCCGTCGTATCGCTTCGCGTTGCACTTGCCCTCCAGGTCGATGCCCACCGCCGTGACCGACTGGTCGTGGCCGGCACCCCATCGCTGGTTCGCGCCGACTCGGACATTCGCTCTGCCGCCCCCGTTCTTGATGCCATTGAGGAACAGGTCACGTTGCTTCGGCTCTTCACCGAGATGCGTGCCGACGACGCCGACTCGGGTGTTCGAATCGGTCGCGAGATGGTCGACGATTTGTCCGACACTGCGATCGTCTCCCGCACCTATTCGGCAACGGGGGGAGATTCCGCGCGCGTGGCGATTCTGGGACCCACGCGCATGAACTATCCGCTCAACATGGCCGCGGTCGAAGCCGTGGCACGGTACCTCTCGCAGGTGCTGGGGGACGAGGCCTAAGTGGACCACTACGAAGTGCTCGGTGTTGCACGCGACGCCAGCCAAGACGACATCAAGAAGGCGTACCGTAAGCTCGCCCGCGAACTGCACCCCGACGTCAACGCCGAGCCGGAGGCGTCGGAACGCTTCAAGGCCGTCACGCACGCGTTCGACGTACTCGGCGACCCGGAACAACGTCGAAACTACGACATGGG
>JAHEGC010000006.1:2664-6695 GCA_024639965.1 Micrococcales bacterium | reverse complement strand
GAAGCCGGTGGACCCGCCGGTGATGTCTATGTGGAATTCCAGATCACGCCGAGCGAAATCTGGGCACGCCAAGGCCAGGACCTCATCGCGACGGTTCAAATCGACATGGTCGATGCGATTCGCGGAACGAGCGTCACCCTGGAGGCACTCGACGGCGAGGTCACGGTCGACATCAAGCCGGGAGCCCAGACGGGCGATGTCGTCACCGTGAAGCGACGAGGCATCGGGCACCACCGAGGTGGCGACCGAGGCGACCTCAAGTTCGGGGTGCAGGTGATGACACCGACCAAACTCAACGCCAAGGAAACGAAACTCATCGAGTCGTTCGCCGAGCTACGCCCGGCGAACGCGCCGCACCTCGCCGAACACAAGCGCGGATTGTTCGCGAATCTGCGCGACCGCCTTTTCGGATAATGGCGAACCTCTATTTCACCGAATCCCCGTTAACCGGCGGCACCACCGAGGTGTCGCTCACCGACGGCGAAGCCCGTCACGCGGCCCAGGTGGCGCGGCTTCGCGTGGGCGAGACGGTTCAGGTCTCCGACGGTCGCGGTGCGCGTGCGACCGGCACCGTTCTCACCGTCGACAAGGCCTCGGTGCGCCTTGCCGTCACCGACTACATCGAAGAGAAATCACCCCGGCCGTCGTTCGTTCTGGTTCAAGCGCTCGCCAAGGGAGATCGCGACGAGCTGGCAATCCAGACCGCGACAGAACTCGGTGTCGACGTCGTAATCCCGTGGCAAGCGGAACGAAGCGTCTCGCGGTGGACCGGCGACAAGGTGAACAAGGGCGTATCCCGGTGGCGATCAATCGTGACGGAAGCAGCGAAGCAATCGATGCGGTCAATTCTTCCCTTGGTTCTCGAACCCGTCACTACCGCCCAGATCCCTCAATCGCTCGACGACGTAACGTGGCTCGTGCTCGACCCGCGAGCGGAGCGCACTCTCCACGAGTGGTGCGCCAACGCCTCCGCGGTGACATCAATCGGCGTCATCGTCGGCCCCGAGGGCGGTGTCACGGGCGCGGAGATTGAGACGCTCGTTGCAGCCGGCGCGACACCCGTGCGCATCGCTCCCCACGTTCTCCGCACCTCCACGGCGGGCCCCACCGCGTTCGCGGTGCTGGGAACACTGCTGCGGGGATGGTGACCGTCGGTAGAATGGCCGAAATGAGCATCTTCTCCCGTATCGTCGCTCGCGAGATTCCCGCTGACATCGTTTTCGAGTCGGATCGGATTATCGCGTTCCGCGACATTGCGCCCAAAGCTCCTGTTCACCTGCTCGTCGTGCCCAAGACCGAGGAGTACGCGAACGTCGTCGAACTCGCGGCGGGCGACCCCGCGCTTCTCGCCGAGATGGTGGCCGTGGCGCGCGACCTCGCCGTTGAGCACTCGGATGGCGACTTCCGTCTCATCTTCAACTCCGGTGAAAACGCCGGTCAGACCGTCTTCCATGTACACGCGCACGTGCTCGCGGGCGGGCTCGCGGAAGGCACCCTTGGCCGAGAGTAGCGTCACGCGCGTCGACCTCGAGGTCGATGGAATTGCCATGGTGCGCCTGCTCGGCCCCCAGGATCGGTTCCTCTCGACCCTCGAACAGCGTTACCCGAGCGTCACGATCAACTCCCGTGGAAACGTCATCTCCATCGACGGCGAATCCGACGAGGTGCACCGCGTCGAGGGGCACATCCGCGAACTCATGGACATGATCGCGAACGGTGTCGAACTCACTGACAGCGACGTCATCGAGGGCGAGACCATCACGCGTAAGGGCGGCAAGGTCGCCGACGTTCTCGGCGAAGCGATTCTCTCGGTGCGCGGCAAGACGATTCGCCCCAAGACGGCCGGCCAGAAGCTCTACATCGATGCGATTGAGCACAACACCATCACATTCGGGATCGGACCCGCGGGAACGGGAAAGACCTACCTCGCCATGGCGAAGGCGGTACAGGCACTGCAGCGCAAAGAGGTAACGCGCATCATCCTGACCCGCCCGGCCGTGGAAGCGGGCGAAAGGCTCGGGTTTCTCCCCGGCACGCTCACCGAGAAGATCGACCCGTATCTGCGACCGCTCTACGACGCGCTCAACGACATGATGGACCCCGAACTCGTGCCCAAACTGCTCGCGACCGGCGTGGTCGAGGTCGCCCCGCTCGCCTACATGCGCGGTCGCACGCTCAACGAGTCGTACATCATCCTCGACGAGGCGCAGAACACGACCCCGCAACAGATGAAGATGTTCCTCACGAGGCTCGGTTTCGGCTCGAAGATGATCATCACCGGCGACACCACCCAGGTGGACCTTCCGACATCCGTCTCGGGGCTCGCGCTCGCGACCCAGATCCTCAAGGGCATGGACGACGTGTTCGTGTCGACCCTCACGAGTGCCGACGTGGTGCGCCACACCCTCGTCGGCAAGATCGTTGACGCGTACACGAAGCACGAACAGACCGAACAGGCGCGCACTGCCACGAGGGGGCGAAAGTCATGACGGTTGAGGTAGTCAACGAAACCACGGCGACGATTGATCTGGACACCGTGCGTGCGCTCGCCGAACACTGCATGGCGGCGATGAAGGTTCATCCCGATGCGGAACTTGCGGTCATTTTCGTCGACGAGGTTGCGATGGAGAAGTTGCACATCGAGTGGATGGAGGAGCCCGGCCCAACCGACGTGCTGTCGTTCCCCATGGACGAATTGCGGCCCGGAAGTGACGAACGCCCCTCCGACCCCGGGCTTCTTGGCGATATCGTCATTTGCCCGACGGTCGCTGAGAGTCAGGCGAAGACGGCTGGGCACAGTACCGACGCCGAGATTCGCTGGTTGCTCGCTCACGGAGTGCTCCACCTGCTCGGCTTCGATCACGCCGAACCGGAGGAGGAGCGCGCGATGTTCGCCCTCCAGCGTCAACTGGTCGACACCTTCGCCGAAACAGAGCGTTGATGTCGGGACTCTTCGCGGGACTCGCGCTGGTGCTCATCCTCGTGGGCGGGCTCAGCGCCGCCATCGACGCGGCGTACCAGTCGCTGTCGCGCGGAGACATTCAGGATTTGGCCGAAGGCCGGCTCGAGAAGACGTTCGATCGCATCGCGGCGGATATTCCGAACCACGTCAACGCCGTGAATTTCGTGCGCGTGTTGTGTGAGTTGTTCGCCGCCATTCTGGTGGCCCTCGCGTTCGTCGGAGCGGGGCTCGACCTCTACGGCGCGCTCATCTGGTCGGCCGTTGCGATGGTGGTCGTCACGTTCGTGCTCGTTGGGTCGAGCCCGCGCAGCATTGGCCGCGCCAACCCCGTCGCCGTCGTTCGCTGGACGGGGTGGTTCGTGCGTTCTGTGCGCCTCATTCTCGGACCCATCACCGTTGCACTCGTGGGAATCGGCAACCTCGTCACGCCGAGTCGATCGGGCTCGCAGGTGAACACGGAGCGCCAGCTGTTGAGCATGGTCGATGAGGCGACCGAGTCCGACGCGATCGAGGAGGAAGATCGCGAACTCATTCGCTCGATCTTCGACTTCGGTGACACCATTCTTCGTGAGGTGATGATCGCGCGCACCGAAATGGTTGCGCTCGACGCCACCGCCACAGTGGACGAGGCGCTCGGGCAGTTCCTCGCCGAGGGTTTCTCGCGCATGCCCGTCGTCGGTGTCGACAACGACGACGTCAAGGGCATCGCCCACATCAAGGACGCCGCCCGATTTGCGCGATCGAAGCCCGAACTCGCCCTCTCCACGCCCGTCACGGCGATTGCCCGCCCCGCGCTGTTCCTGCCCGAGGTCAAGGCTGCGGATGAAGCGCTGCGCCAGCTTCAGGCCGAGGCGAATCACATGGCACTCGTTGTGGACGAATACGGCGGAATCGCGGGACTCGTGACAATGGAAGACCTCATCGAAGAGGTCGTGGGCGAGATCGCCGACGAGCACGATGACGACGACAACGAATTCGTTGACCTCGGCGACGGCTCGACCCGGGTGAGTGCCGCAGCGAGCATCGACGACCTCGCCGAACTGTTCGAGATTGACTTCGATGAGGACGA
>JAHEGC010000006.1:0-2564 GCA_024639965.1 Micrococcales bacterium | reverse complement strand
ACGAGCACGATGACGACGACAACGAATTCGTTGACCTCGGCGACGGCTCGACCCGGGTGAGTGCCGCAGCGAGCATCGACGACCTCGCCGAACTGTTCGAGATTGACTTCGATGAGGACGATGTCGACACCGTGGGTGGGCTGTTCGTCAAGGAATTCGGGCGGTTCCCCGTCGCGGGCGACGCGGTCGAGGTGCAGGGGGTCCGGTTCATCGCCGAACGCGTCGAACGCCGTCGCAAGCGACTCATCACGGTCATCGTTCGAAGGCTGGCCGACTCGTGACGACCCGCAGCGGATTCCTTTCGTTTGTCGGCCGCCCCAACGTGGGCAAGTCAACACTCATGAACGCGCTCATCGGCGAGAAGGTGGCCATCACCTCGTCGAAGCCGCAGACGACTCGCAAAACGATTCGCGGAATCGTGACGCGGGGCGACGATCAAATCATCATCGTGGACACTCCGGGGCTTCACCGGCCGCGAACCCTTCTGGGGGAGCGCCTCAACGCGCTCGTTGAGACGACACTCGGTGACGTCGACGTCATCGGCATGTGTTTTCCCGCCGACGAGCCCGTGGGCAAGGGTGACAAGTTCATCCTCGAACAACTCGCACGCTACCCCCACGCGCGGGTTGCGGCGATCGTGACCAAAACGGATCGCGTCGGTCCGACTAAAGTGCTGGCTAAACTCGCCGAGGTGGGGGAATTGCGCAACTGGGCGACCATCGTGCCCGTCTCGGCCACCACGGCCGACGGAATCGACGAGTTCATCGCCGCACTCGCACCCTTCATGCCCGAATCACCGCACCTTTATCCCGATGAATCGGTCTCCGACGAGTCGGTTGAGGCGCGCATCCCCGAGATCGTGCGCGAGGCCGTGCTCGAGGAATTGAACGACGAACTCCCTCATTCGCTCGCCGCCACCCTGACCGACATCGTCACCGAGGGTGGGCGAACGAAGGTGTTCGTGTCGCTCATCGTCGAACGCGACAGTCAAAAAGGCATCATCATCGGAAAGCGCGGGTCGATGCTGCGGCTCATCGGCGAGCGCAGCCGTCCCACGATCGAGGCGTTGCTCGGCCGGTCGGTCTACCTCGACCTCCACGTGACCATCGCGAAGGATTGGCAACGCGACCCCAAGGCGCTCGGCAAGCTCGGGTTCTGACATTTCACCCGCGGCACGTGCCGTGTTACCCTGACAACGTGTTCCACGGTCTCCTTCTTAGCGGCCGCGACGGGTACTAATCACTGGTCACCCTCGTCGCGGAGACTCCTCGTGACCGCAGAAACTTTGACTTAGGAGACCCCGTGAAGAACAACCAGAAGCCCTCGGCGATGCCGATCCATCGCTATCGCCCATATCACGAGACGTTCGCCGTCGATTTGCCCGATCGAACCTGGCCGACGAAACACATCACCGAGGCGCCGCGCTGGTGTGCGGTGGACCTGCGTGACGGCAACCAGGCGCTCATCGACCCGATGAGCCCCGAACGCAAACGCGTCATGTTCGAAACGCTCGTCGGCATGGGTTACAAGGAAATCGAGGTCGGGTTCCCCTCGGCGTCGCAGACCGACTTCGACTTCGTGCGCACCATCATCGACGAGGGGCTCATCCCCGACGATGTGACGATTCAGGTACTGACGCAGTCCCGCGAACACCTCATTCGCCGCACCTACGAATCGATCAAGGGTGCGAAGAACGCGATCGTTCACCTCTACAACTCGACGAGCATTCTGCAGCGCGAGGTCGTGTTCAAGACCGACCGCCAGGGCATCATCGACATCGCTCTCGAAGGTGCACGCCTCTGCCGTTCGCTCGAGAGCGAGGTGGCCGGCACCAACGTCTTCTACGAATATTCGCCCGAGTCGTATACCGGAACGGAACTTGAATTCGCCGTCGAGATTTGTAACGCGGTGCTCGATGTGCTCGAGCCGACCCCCGATCGCAAGGTGATCATCAACCTCCCCGCCACCATCGAGATGGCGAGCCCCAACATTTATGCCGACTCGATCGAGTGGATGTGCCGTCACATCAACCACCGCCAGAACGTCATCATCTCGTTGCACCCGCACAACGACCGCGGCACGGCCATCGCCGCCGCCGAGCTGGGGTACATGGCGGGTGCCGACCGTATTGAGGGTTGCCTCTTCGGAAACGGCGAGCGCACCGGCAACGTCGACCTCGTCGCGCTGGGTCTCAATCTTTTCAGCCAGGGAATCGACCCTCAGATCGACTTCTCCAACCTCGACGAGGTCAAGCGCACTGCCGAATACTGCAACCAGTTGTCGGTGCACGAGCGCAGCCCCTGGGCGGGCGATCTCGTGTACACCGCCTTCTCCGGTTCGCACCAGGACGCCATCAAGAAGGGCTTCGAGTCGATGGAGGAACGGGCGAAGGCCGCCGGCACGACCGTCGACGACATCGAGTGGGGCGTGCCCTACCTGCCTATCGACCCTCGTGATGTGGGCCGCTCGTACGAAGCGGTCATTCGCGTCAACTCCCAATCGGGCAAGGGTGGCGTTGCCTACCTGCTCAAGACCGACCACAACCTCGACCTGCCCCGCAAACT
>JAHEGC010000033.1 GCA_024639965.1 Micrococcales bacterium | reverse complement strand
GCATCGAGCCTCGCATGTCTCGTCGTCGAACCCATTCAGGGTGAGGGCGGTTTCGTCGTCCCCGCCGACGGTTACCTCCCCGCACTCCAGAAGTGGTGTAACGAGAATGGAATCGTCTATGTTTCCGACGAGGTTCAGTCGGGAATGATCCGTACGGGCAAGTACTACGCCTCGGAGCACTTCGGCCTCGTTCCCGACCTCGTCTGCACGGCGAAGGGTGTTGCGGGCGGATTCGTCATCTCGGCCGTCACCGGTCGTGCCGACATCATGGACGCGAGCCACGTCGGTGGCCTCGGCGGAACTTTCGGCGGAAACCCGATGTCCGCGGCCGCTGCGGTTCAGGTGTTCGAAGAGGTCGAGAAGCGTGACCTGCTCGGCGAGGCCGAGCGCGTCGGCAAGACTCTTCGTACCGCTCTCCTCGAGCTCCAGAAGAAGCACGACATCATCGGTGACGTGCGCGGTTACGGAGCGATGCAGGCCATCGAATTCGCTCACCCGGGAACCGACAAGCCCATGCCCGAGGTCGTTCCTCACGTCACGGCCTACGCGATGAAGAAGGGCCTCCTTCTTCTCGCAGCGGGAACCTACGGGAACGTGCTTCGCTTCCTCCCCGCGGTTGTCACGAGCGACGAACTCATCCTCGACGCCGTTTCGATCATCGACGAAGCACTTTCGGCTCGCTAATGCATCCGTTGTCGGCCGAGGGGTGCGTCGAACTCGCAACCCTCGACCGAAACGGCCTCATCGAATCGCGTCACATCGGTGCGTTCGTGGTGATCGACCGCGAAGGCTCGGTCATCGAATCGGGTGGCGACATCGACGCGACGATATTCCCGCGATCGACGCTCAAGCCGCTCCAGGCGATTGCGGCGTTACGCGCCGGTGCCGAGCTCGATGGCGTTGACCTCGTGTTGTCGAGCGCGAGCCATTGCGGTTCGCACAAGCACACCGACGCGGTCGAGTCGATGCTCGGGCACGACCACCTCACCGTGAACGATTTGGGGTGCCCTCCCGCGTGGCCGCTCGGCTATTCGGAGAAGGCGGAGCGTATCGCCGAGGGTCAAGGCGAACAGCGCGTCACCATGAACTGTTCGGGCAAACACGCAGCGTTCCTTCGTGCGTGTGTCGTGAACGGGTGGGCGGCCGACACTTACCTCGAGCCACACCACCCGCTCCAGATTCTCATCCGAGAGGTCGTCGAGGAATTCACCGGCACGTCCGAACTGTGGCCGGCAATCGACGGTTGTGGCGCGCCCCTCTACGGCATGAGCCTTCGCGCGCTCGGCACGGGAATCGCCCGCGTCACCGACGGACACGACGCGGACGCGACGAAACTGGTCGACGCCATTCGCGAAAACCCGTGGGCGCTCGACGGATTCGGCCGAGACAACACCCGCGTCATCGAAGCGACGGGGTGCATTGCCAAAATCGGCGCCGAAGGCGTGCTCATCATCGCCCGAGACGGCATCGCCGTCGCGCTCAAGTGTCTCGACGGATCGCAGCGCGCGAACACCGCCGCCGCCCTCACCTTGCTCGCTCGTCACGGCGTCATCGAGACGTCGGTTGCCGAGGACCTCACCGAGGAACTCGCCGAGAAGATCACCGGCGGTGCTCAGATTGTCGGGCGCCTTACCGTGTCGGTTTAGTTTCGCCACGAATTTCGCGGAAATCGCGCGAATTCGTTGCGGAATCGTTTGTCAATCGACATAATTACAGAGGGATTCCCCCTTATCGACTTGTCACAGGAGACACATCATGCGGATTGCCGTTCCCGCCGAAATCAAAAACAACGAGTACCGAGTGGCCATCACTCCGGCGGGCGTCAAAGACCTCGTCTCCGCTGGCCACAGCGTTCTCATCCAGTCGGGAGCGGGTGTTGGAAGCAACATCACCGACGACGCGTACAAGGCGCAGGGTGCCGAAATCGAGAAGGACGCCGCAAAGGTGTGGGCTGCTGGGGACATGATCCTCAAGGTCAAGGAACCCATCGAGAGCGAATACCAGTACTTCCGTGAGGGCATGTTGCTCTTCACGTACCTCCACCTCGCCGCCGAGGAACACCTCACCAAAGCGTTGCTCGAGAAGAAGGTCACCTCCATCGCGTACGAGACGGTCCAGTTGCCGACGCGCGCTCTCCCCCTCCTCGCCCCCATGAGTGAGGTTGCCGGTCGCCTTTCCGTCATCGTCGGCGCGAACGCGATGCTCCGCCCCAACGGCGGCCCTGGCCTCCTCGTCCCCGGCGTTCCCGGAACCCACCCCGCGAACATCGTCGTGCTCGGAGGAGGCGTCGCGGGAACCAACGCTGTCGCGATGGCCGTCGGACTCGGCGCGACCGTCACGGTTCTCGACACCAATATTCAGCGCCTGCGCGAACTCGACGCGCTCTACGCGGGACGCGTGCAGACCCTTGCTTCCAACGCCTACGAGATCGAGAAGGCGGCGATCGCGGCTGACATGGTCATCGGTTCGGTGCTCATCCCCGGCGCGAAAGCCCCCAAGCTCATCACCAATGCGATCGTCAAGAAGATGAAGCCCGGCGCGGTTCTCGTCGACATCGCGATCGACCAGGGAGGATGCTTCGAGGACTCGCATGCGACGACTCACAGCGACCCCACCTTCGCCGTGCACGACACCATCTTCTATTGCGTGGCGAACATGCCGGGAGCAGCACCGCAGACGTCCACTCACGCCCTCACCAACGCGACCGCGCCCTACGTGCGCGCTCTCGCGGCGAAGGGCTGGCAGGATGCCTGCCGCGCGGACGGTTCACTCGCGCTCGGACTTTCGACGCACGATGGAAAGCTCACTAACGAAGCCGTCGGCGTGGCTCACGGGATCGACTCGGTGACCATCGAGTCCGTGCTCGCGTAGACCACAACTCGAACACCGTCCCACACCCCCATTCCGGGGAGCGCGTTCCTCGACCACGTTGATGCGCTCGCTCCCGTTGCGCGGTGCTCGTCGGGCGTTGCCAGTCGAAGAGTAAGAACGTTCGCAATCGGCCCGGTGATTCGTGGCGCGGGCGCGGCGGCCGAATAGAGAATCGCGGGCCTTGGTGTGGCGGTCCGTACGCGGCTGAGCCTCTCCAGCGCCTCAAGGGTCTCGGCGGGCGATAACTCAGCGAGCATATGGTCGACGTCGTCGACAACGATCACGCCGTCGCTGCACCCATCGAGGTCGGCCATTGTTCGCACCCACGTGACGTCGAGGCCGTCAACGAAGTGACGGAGCGCAGTCGACTTGCCCGATCCGCGATCGCCCACGATCAGCACATCCCCATCGGTTGGCGTCCACACCGCGGGGCGCTGCGTCGCACGCTCTGTGTCATCGAGCATGCCAAACCCGGTTCGCCCCGAACGCTCAAGCGGCGAAATCAGAGGCTGGCGCCACGGTGGCGACGCCCGCGTTCCCGCTGGGACAGCCTCAACGTCGGCATCCTGCACAACTCTCAACTCCACCTCACGAACCACTCCGTCACCGAGCGAAACCAACGATCGCCCGCGTTCCGGTATCGCCGAAACGGGCCGACCGACGACCTGCGCCACGTCGAACGGGGTGTTCGCCGCCAGCGCGATGCGAACCGGGATGTTCGCGAGAAGCGAATCCCTCATCACGGAAATCTGTTGAACCGCGACAACGAGGTGGACCCCCAGAGAGCGCCCGCGTCGCGCGATGTCGGCGAGCACATCGTGCGCTGCGGGGTGGCTCCTCAGGAATTCGTGGGCTTCGTCGATGACGATAGCCAGGCGCGGAATGCCGTGCGC
>JAHEGC010000030.1 GCA_024639965.1 Micrococcales bacterium | reverse complement strand
GTGTGTATGTGTTCGGGCGCGCGCTCCAGTTCCGCAAACACCGCGAGCGCGTGACGCGCCTCGGTGGCGAGAGGATGGCCGACCTCGAGCAAGACGGTGCGGTCGCTCTGAACGATGAGGGGTCCGTCCACGTTAATCCCCAACCGCGAGAAGTTCGATGATCGCCGAGATGGGCAGCGTGCGCTCGACATCGGCGACTGTGTCGAGCCCGCGCACCCGGCCGTTCGCGACGTGGCGCGGCTCGAAGGTGATGGTCTTGTTGCCGGTGCTCGTCTCGACAAGAAGGGTGACGCGGCTTCGGGCCTTGCCGGCGGTGAGGAGCGCCCTCTCCAAGTGCGTCGAACCGAGACCCGTGTCGAAGAGTCGATCGACGACGTCGACCAACTTGTGCGGCGGGGCGGGCTCAACGACGACTCGTTCCGGTGCCGGGGAGACGACGGTGTATCGGCAGTCCACCAGCGCGGTTTCGACGCGCATTCTCGAGGCACCATAAAGAACCGATAGTTCGTCGACCTTGACGGGGGCGAGCCGCTGTAACCGCGGGTCGGTGAGGAGCATGGCGCCGAGTTCGGCGTGGGACGCCTTCGCCGCGGTGTCGGTGCCCGTGCCGTTGAGTGTGACGAATCGGCCGTTGGTTGCGATGTCGGCGATGGTCGACGTGACCGCCTGTGACAACGGGGTGATTGACACAGCCCCCAGTGCCTCGGTCAGTTCCGCCACGGGCGTTCCCGACGAGACGGTACGCAAAACGAGCGCCGGGTCGAGACGGCGACGTGACGCCAGGCCTCGCGTCTCGGGAGTCGCCAGCGTGTCGAGGAAATCGGTCGTTGACGCGGTCAGGGGACCGGGCGCAATGATGCTGAGGTCATCGAGAACATAGACCCGGGATTCGAGCGCGGGCATGTCAACGTCGACGCCGGGAGCGAGCAGTCGCATCTCCTCGACGAATCGTGCGAGGTGGGCCGTCTCGGTGTCGCTTCGAAGCGGAAGTGCCCACATCACATATTGCTGGTCGTAGCGGCCCGCCTCATCGACGGCCGCGCGCAGTGACGGACTAATCTCGCGCCGAGCAGCGGCGAGAAGTTCCGTTCGAATCGCGTCGAGGTCGTCACGAAATGCCACACCTCGGGTCGTTGCCACGAGGTGACGGTCGATAACCCGAACCAACCCCGCGACCTCGGCGAGGTGGACGAGCGTCGCCACCTCGGCGTCGGCCACGACGAGCCCGTGCGCGAGCAACCGCTCCTCCGCTTTGAGTACCGTTCCCGTGGCGCCCATCGTGACGGGCTCGAAGAGCGCCCAGTCGATGAGATCGCGCACGGCGACGACGGAGTGCATCGCAACGGTCGCGTCGCCCATTGATTCGACGGAGAAATCGGGAACGGGTTGGTCGAGAATCGCGGGCATTTCCGCGGCAACCTCCGGATACGGCGTTCCGGTCTCATCGGCGAGCATCAACTCACGAGCGATCTCGTCATCTTTGCCCGCTGCGAGTCGAGCCAACGTCGATCGGGAAAGCGTGCGCAGAGTCGGAGCAACGGAGTCCAAAGCGAGAAGGCTGTCGGCAAGATCGTGAAGATCGTGTTGGCGTCCGATGTGCCACGGACGAGCGACGAGGAGCCTCTCCAATTCGTCGCGACTCAGTGAACCCAATCGAGTCGCAACGTCATGAGCAGAGGGCATCCGAATAGTTTATCGCCTCGGCGGGTATCCTCGGTAAGAGTGCGTAAGCAGAGGGGGCGGAATGCCAACGGGACGAGTCAAGTTTTTCGACGACGACAAGGGCTTCGGCTTCATCCAAGGAGATGACGGCAGCGAGGTGTTCTTGCACGTCTCCGCGCTCCCCGCGGGTGAGTCGATTCAGGCGGGCGCTCGCATCGAATACGGAGTCGTCGACGGCAAGCGGGGCATGCAAGCTCACGGGGTGACCGTGCTCGAGGAGCCTCAAACGATTGCGCGCAATCGCCGCCTGCCCGCCGACGACATGGTCGTCATCCTGGAAGACCTCGTGAAACTACTCGACTCGGCCAGCGCCGATTTGCGACGCGGTCACTATCCGACCAGCGCACATTCGCGCAAGATTGCCGCGGTGCTTCGAAAGGTGGCCGAGAACTTTGACTCCTGAGAATTTGGAGCGAGCGGCGCGTGACGCGCTCACCACCATGACGACCGCCGGCACAATCGGTGACGTCCTGACGTCGGAACTCACCGACGGAATCGCGACACTTCGCTTTTCGTCGAAACTGCCCGGTTACCTCGGGTGGGACTGGGTGGTTTCTCTCGCGGTGGAGGGCGACGCCACCACAATTCTCGAGACCGAACTTCTCGCCGGAGAGGGAGCGATTGTCGCCCCCGATTGGGTTCCGTGGGCCGAGCGTCTCAAGGAATACGAGGCATCGCTCGCGGCTGGAATCGAGGAGACCGAGGTGATCGTCGTGGACGACGACGCGGTCGATGAGTTCGATGACGACGATGACGACGACGACGATGATGATGATGACGCTGATGACGACGATGATGACGACGATGACGATGATGACGATGACTTCAGCGACGACGTCGATTCGATCGACCTCACTGACATCGTCGAGTCTCGTTTCGACGACACCGACGTATTCGATGGCGTCGAGGATGCGGGCAGCGAAGACGACGCTGAAGGCGACGAGTATGTCGTGGTCGAGGACGATCCGAAAAGTTAAAGCGCCATGACTGCGGCGTCAATAGCGCCGAGCAACTTCGTCACGTCATCTGGCTCGATCGCAGTGAACGTGGCGATGCGCAACTGATTGCGCCCGAGCTTGCGGTACGGGTCGATGTCCACGATTCCGTTGGCGCGCAGCATCGCCGATACTGCGCTGGCATCGATGGTGGCGTCGAAGTCGATCGTCGCAACAACCTGCGAGCGGTGCGCCGTTACTCCGACGAATGGCGTGGCGTTGGGGTGGGCGTCTGCCCACGCGTAGATTCGCCCCGACGAATCCTTAGTACGTGCGTCGGCCCAGGCGAGGCCACCGTTCTCACGCATCCACGCGATTTGGGCGTCGAGCAAAAGCAGGGTCGCAATTGCTGGCGTGTTGAGCGTTTGGTCGAGTCGCGAATTGTCCAGGGCGATTTCGAGCGACAGAATCTCGGGGATATATCGCTCGGACGCGGCGATTCGATTTATCCGTTCGATGGCCGCCGGCGAGACAAGCGCGAACCACAGCCCGCCGTCGCTGGCAAAGTTCTTCTGCGGCGCGAAGTAATAAACATCGGTGTTCGCGATGTCGACATCGACTCCGCCCGCCGCGCTGGTCGCATCGACCACCGTGAGGGCATCGCCGGTTCCGATTCGAGTAACGGGCGCCATCGCACCCGTCGAGGTTTCGTTGTGTGGATAAGCAAAGATGTCGGCGACCTCGTCACCCGAGAACGCCGAAACCGTTCCAGGTTCACCCGAGACGACGATCGGGGATTGGAGCCACGGTGCCCCAGCGGCCTTGACGAATTTCTGGCCGAATTCACCAAACGCGAGGTGAGCGCTCCGCGTCTCGATGAGCGAGAAGGCGGCGGCGTCCCAAAAAGCGGTCGAGCCCCCGTTCCCCAGAATCACCTCGTATCCGGCGGGCAGGCGATACAAATCGGAGAGGCCTTCGCGCACTCGACCGACGAGGTCGCGGACCGGCTTCTGGCGATGGGAGGTGCCGAGAAGATGTGCGTGCCTGTAGAGGTGATCGAGCTGCTCCTGGCGGATTTTCGAAGGTCCGCAGCCGAACCGGCCGTCGCTCGGACGAAGTGATTCGGGCAGTCGAAAATCGCTCATTCCACAATTCTAAGACTCGCCGACTCGCTCGTTTTGCTGGCCTTCGAAGGGGTTTGGTACCATGGGGGAGTACCGAACGAGCCACCGCTCACCACGGCACAACCCGTAGCAGCCCGACTTCCCCGTCTCTGCGAGGTTAAACAAACTGAATGGCGGGGAGGT
>JAHEGC010000034.1 GCA_024639965.1 Micrococcales bacterium | reverse complement strand
ATCCAGTTCGGTTTCTTGCTTTTGCTGATGGGCAAGCACGCGCGCGTCGGCGCTGAGGTCGCACTGTACGTAGCCCACAATTACCCGGCGGGCGCTGCCAGCAAAAAGCGTTAGTTAGAACCGCGTTCGAATCGCCCACAGGTCCGGAAAAACGGAGTGGAAGAGCGTTGAGCGCAGGTAGCCCACGCCGCTGGATCCACCCGTTCCCGACTTGTTGCCGATGGTGCGTTCGACCATCTTGACGTGACGGTAGCGCCACTCCTGGAGCCCTTCATCGATGTCCACGAGCGACTCGCACAGCAGGCCCGCCTCGGGGTCGGTGCGGAGGACGTCGAGCAGTGTCTCCTGAACGCGATCATCACCGGGGTACGGCGCCGTCACGTCGCGGTCGAGCAGGTCGGCGGGAATCGCGTGGCCACGACCGGAGAGATAGCGAAGCGTCGAATCCCACACCGATGCTCGCGCCATCGCGTCTTCGACCGCCTTGCGCGCGGGCGACCCGGCGACGAGGTGTTCACTCATGCCCATTCCGCTGCCCTTCTCGGCTCCGGCACCCGCGTGATCGCGGCGTCCGAGTACCGCCTCGAGTTCGCGGAACTGAGCCGACTGGAACCCCGAGCCCGAGGTGAGGCGGTCGCGGAACGAGTTGTATTGCAACGGCGTCATCGTCTCGAGGATGTCGAGTTGGCTCACGCACGTCTTGAAAATGGTACGGATGCGGCCCAGAGTGGCGAGCGAAGCGAAGGTGTCGCCCGTTTCGAGGGTGCGTTGCGCCGCCCGGAACTCATGGAGAACTTGCTTGAACCACAGTTCGTACACTTGGTGAATTGCGATGAAGAGCGGTTCGTCGTGCTCCTCCGACTGCGGATGACTGAGCGAGAGCAGCTCGTCGATCTTGAGGTACTGCGTGTACGTCAACGCTTCGTTGCTCATGTGACACGGTTCCCTTCGTCGGTGATGGTCTTGTAGTCGCCGCGTGCGACGAGGTCGCGGGTGCGAGCGAGCCCGTCCCACAACTCGACGTACGAGGTGGGCAGGGGCGACATCGCGATGCGGATGCCGTCGGGCATTCGGAAGTCGGGCACCACGTTCGACACCTTGCGCATCGCGAGGGCGATCTGCTTCGCATCGGGGTGATGAATGGTGATGTGGCCGCCGCGCCGCTTCGCTTCACGCGGGGTGCCGAGTCGGAAGCCGAGCGGCGCGAGCCATGCGTCAAACAACTGAATCATCAACTCGGTTCCCATCGACGCCTTCGCCTCGATCGCGGCGATGCCCGCCTCGCCGATCATCTCGAAGGCGGTTTTGACCATGCGCAGTCCCGCGATGGAGGGCGAGGCGATCTGGAACCGACGAATGGAGTCGGTCGGCTCAAACACCGGCCCCATGCCGAACTGGTCCTCCTGCGCAAACCACCCCTGAATCGGCGGTCGAAGCACCGACTGGAGTTCTGTGCGCACGAACAGCCAGGCGGGCGCGCCGGGGCCCGAGTTGCCGTACTTGTAGGTGCAGCCGACGGCGAGGTCAACGCCGTTGCCGTCGAAGTCCAAGTCGATCGACCCCACCGCGTGGGCGCAATCCCAGACGACGAGAATTCCGCGCGAACGGGCGAGGTCGGTGATGCCCTTGATGTCGGGGCGAGCACCGCTTCGATAGTGGATCGCCTGCATCGTCAGCACAGCGACGTCGTCGGTGAGGAACGGTTCGAGCGCCTCGGGCGTGATGAGTTCGTCGGTCGATTCGACCGCGGCCGCCCCAGGCCCGCCCGTTCCGTCGTTGTTGAGCGTGACGACGGCGAGGCCGTGGGTGTCGGCAAGGCCCTGCACGATGTAGCGGTCGGTGGGGAAGTTCGCCGCGTCGACCACGATTGTCTTCCGGGTCGAGTTGTGTCGAATCGCCGCGCCAAGAAGTTGATAGAGGTTGACGCTCGTGGTGTCGCACACGAGGGTTTGCCCTGGGCCGGTGCCGAGGGCAGCTCGCGCGAGCACGTCCCCCGTCGACTGCGCCTCGTCCACCCAATCCGACCAACCATCGACCACCTTGGTGGCCCACTCCTCGTACATGAACGAGTCAACGGCCGAGAGCGTCTGCTTCGGCACGCGGCCCAGCGAGTTGCCGTCGAGGTAACACACCGTGTCGTCGGTGATGACGAATCGGTCGCGAAATACGGCGAGCGGATCGTGGGCGTCGAGTTCTTCGGCCGTCGAACGCAGCGTCGCGTCGCCCGGTAAGCTCGGATCGAGCATGGTGCCTTCTTTCTAGTGAACCTCGCCTAACCTATCCGTTCGCCGCCCTCTCTCGCTAGCACCGCGGTTGGTAGGCTTGACGAATGGTTGGCAAGCGAATCGTCGTGGCCGGGATCGGCTACGTGGGGCTCTCCCTCGCGGTGCTTCTCGCGCAAAAGAACACCGTCGTTGCGGTCGACCTCGACGCGTCGCGCGTCGACAAGGTGAATCGCAAAGAATCCCCGATTGAGGATTCCGACATCTCGCAGTTCCTCACCGAGAAGCCCCTCAATCTGGTAGCGACGACGGACGCGGTTCCGGCGCTCGCCGACGCCGACATCGTCATCGTCGCCACCCCGACCAACTACGACTCCGATGCCGACACGTTCGACACGTCGAGCGTGGAGTCGGTCATCGCTCTCGTCCTCGAGCACAACCCGAACGCCCTCATCGTCGTCAAGTCGACGGTTCCCGTCGGTTTCACTGCCCGCGTTCGCGTCCAATTCGGCAGCGACAACATCGTCTTCTCGCCCGAGTTCCTCCGCGAGGGGCGAGCACTCTTCGACAACCTCCACCCGTCGCGCATCATCGTCGGCGAGAAGTCCGACCGCGCGCAAGCGTTCGCGGAACTTCTCGCCGCTTCCTCGGAAGAAACGAACACGCCGATTCTGCTCACCGACGCGACCGAAGCGGAGGCGATCAAACTCTTCGCCAACACCTATCTCGCTCTCCGTGTCGCCTACTTCAACGAGCTCGACACTTTCTCTGCGGTGCTCGGGCTCGACGCCCGCGCGGTCATCGACGGCGTCTCGCTCGACCCGCGCATCGGCGACGGCTACAACAACCCATCGTTCGGATACGGCGGATACTGCCTTCCCAAAGACACGAAGCAACTGCTCGCCAACTATCGCGACGTGCCCCAGAGCACGATTCGCGCGGCCGTCGAGGCGAACGAACTACGCAAAGACTTCATCGCGAGCGACATTCTCCGAAGCGAACCATCGACCGTCGGCATCTACCGCCTCATCATGAAGGCGGGAAGCGACAACTTCCGCGAGTCGAGCATCATCGGCATCATCGACCGCGTGCGCGCGGCGGGAACCGACGTCATCGTCTACGAACCCAACCTCGAGGGTGATGCGTTCGCTGGTGTCGAGCTCGTCGAGGACTTCGAGGCGTTCACCGCCCGAGCATCAATCATCGTCGCCAATCGGATGAGTACGGAACTCGCGCCCCACGCGACGAAGGTGTACACGCGCGACCTCTTCGGCGACAACTAGTCGTCCGCTCGTGGCGGCCGCGGCACAGGGTACGGTGGAGTCATGATTGTGGCCGCCGCCGCCGACCTGGTGCCCTGGTTCACCGACACCATTGCGACCGCGGGAATCGTCGCTCTGTACCTGCTCGTGTGGGGTCTCGTGTTCGCGGGAACGGGACTTTTCGTCGGTGCGTTCATCCCCTTCATCACCGGTGACACCCTTCTTTTCGCGTCGGGCCTGCTCGCCGCCGAGATTGCCGGCGTCGACATCGTTGTGCTCGCGATTGGCACGGGAATCGCCGCATTCCTCGGCGATCAACTCGGGTTCGTGATGGGCCGCAACCTCGGCCGCCCTTACCTTGACGCCCGCACCGGCCCGCGCATGAAGAAAATCATCGCCGGCGTTGACACGATGTACCAGCGTTACGGCTGGTGGTCGGTCGTCGTTGCCCGATTCGTGCCGTGGGCTCGCGTGTTCGTGCCGTGGGTTGCGGGTATCGGCCGAATGAACTACTACCGATTCCTCACCTCCAACGCGACCGGCGCGATCCTCTGGGGCGTTGGGCTCACTCTCGCCGGTTGGGGCGCCTACTTCATTCCCGGAGTCAAATCCGCCGCCTACGTCATCGCCGCAGTGGTGTTCGGGCTCTCGGTCATCGC